>NZ_FNPG01000004.1 GCF_900107245.1 Lachnobacterium bovis DSM 14045 | reverse complement strand
GGAATGCTGATGAATGACTTGAATGGTATGTGGCCAAATCCAATTAAGTGGGTTAAGGATAAGACAAAAAAGGCTGCCAAGGCGGTTGGAATACTGTTAATAAAGCAGGTAAGGCAGTAGGAGAGTTTTATGCAAAACACAGAGATGCAGTAAATATGATTGGTGGTGTAGCAATTATAGGCGCAGGAATGGCTGTAGCAGTTGTAGCAGCACCTCTTGTTGGATTAACAGCGGGAGTAGCAGCAACAACGGTAGCAGTATCAGGAACATCAATAACTGAAGCACTTGGTGGAGAAAGAACAATACCAGAGATAGTTTGCGATTCTTGTGCTGTTGGTCTTGCTCAGTTATTATATTCTAAGACTGTTGGATCTGTTTTTGCTAGTGGGAAAAATATTGTTGAAGAAGTTTGGGCGAAGGGCATCATGGATGCTTTTGATTATGATTGGCAATACGGTTTTGGAACAATAGTTACAATTTTGTCAAACGGATTAATTAATATAGGAGACGTGGAAAAGGAATGAAATACAAATACGCAAAAAAGAAAAAAATCATCTTGTATGACTATGAGAATTTTTGGAATATCATATTAATTAATGGTTGTGTAATTTGGGCGTATGTATTATTAATGTCATGGGGAATAGCCTGGATTATAATAGTGGATATTACATTTATTGCAAGATTTTTACATGCAAGCAAAGCCAAAAAAGTAACTACTTTCGTAAAAATAACCGAAGATGATAAGCTGATTTATTATCATGCGCCTTATAAAAAAGGCTATGATGAGTATAAAGAAATTGATTTGGCTGACGTGTATGATTATGGATCATATACTATAACTATAAGGAAACATAAGTATATCAAGGATGCAAAAGTCAGTAGAAAAGGTTTTATGATGAAAAATGGAGAGTTTATTGAGTTTATGAATCCATTTTTTATTGACTGTAGAAAAAATAAGAAAAAATAAACGACCATGCTTAGAAGAAATATGACCATTGTCAAGTAGACAGGGAAATATCAAAGTAGCTATGGTCGTTTTTTGGCTCTTTTATTTCGAACATTTTTGATATGAAATTTGTATTAGGCATAGGCAATAATAGAAATAATAAGCATAAAAATTTTTCATAACAAATATTGTTGACAAGGTTACTTTATTATGGTAAATTATTAAATAAATAATATTATTGTATACAATTATCCCATTATATACAAATACACATGAAACAGAATGCAGTATAAGGAGTTATAATATGAGAGAAGTAATTTTTAATAATAAGAATAATTTGTTACAGTTAGAAGAACATTTTTATCAATTAGTAGATGTGGAAGAACCTAATACATTCCATAATTTGTTTCCATATAAAGAAATACCTAAAATAGCTTTTAATGATAGAATTGTTCCACATAATATGCCAGAAGATATATGGATCACAGATACAACATTTAGAGATGGACAACAATCAAGAGCTCCATATACACCGGAACAAATTGTTACAATATATGATTATTTAAATAAACTTGGCGGACCAAACGGTAAGATTCGTCAAAGTGAATTTTTCTTATATAGTAAAAAAGATCAAGAGGCAGTTTATAAATGTCTTGAAAGAGGATATAAATTCCCTGAGGTTACCTCATGGATAAGAGCTAATAAAAAGGATTTCCAATTAGTCAAAGATTTAGGATTAAGGGAGACAGGAATTTTAGTTAGTTGTTCGGATTATCATATTTTTTACAAAATGCATATGACGAGAAAAGAAGTTATGAATCTTTATTTAAGTGTAATTAGAGAATGTCTAGAGACTGGCGTAAGTCCAAGGTGTCATCTTGAAGATATAACACGTTCAGATATTTACGGCTTTGTTATTCCATTTTGTGTAGAATTAATGAAATTGATGGATGAATATAAGATTCCAATTAAGATTAGAGCTTGTGATACAATGGGATATGGTGTTAATTTCCCAGGAGCTGTAATTCCAAGAAGTGTACCAGGAATTATTTATGGATTAACAACACATGCAGGTGTACCATCAGAGTTAATTGAATGGCATGGACATAATGATTTTTATAAAGCAGTTAATAATTCAACAACAGCTTGGTTATATGGCGCAAGTGGTGTAAACTGTTCATTATTTGGTATTGGAGAAAGAACAGGAAACACCCCTCTTGAAGCGATGGTATTTGAATATGCACAACTTCGTGGTACGCTAGATGGTATGGATACAAGAGTTATCACAGAGCTTGCTGAGTATTTTGAAAAAGAAATTGGTTACAAGCAACCAATTCAAACACCATTTGTAGGTAGAAACTTTAATGTAACACGTGCAGGAATACATGCTGACGGATTATTAAAAAATGAAGAAATCTACAATATTTTCGATACAAAGAAATTCTTAAACAGACCACCATTAGTTGCAATTTCTAATACATCAGGTTTAGCAGGAATAGCATATTGGATTAATAATTATTATAATCTTTCTGACGAAAGAAAGGTTGACAAAAACAGTGAGCTTGTTAAAATGATAAAGGATTGGGTTGATTTACAATATGCACAGGGTAGAGTTACTGCATTAACAGATAATGAAATAGTTGTGCAAATAACAGATTGTTGTAAAAAACTCAATGTTGTTTTATAAAAAATAAGATGAGGTAAAGTATGACAAAAGATAATCATTCATTAAGTGCGAAAGTCTTTCATAAGATTCGTAAAGATATTCTTACAGGTAAATATGTAAGAAATGAAGAACTTAAAGAAAAAGCGATTGGCGATGAATTAGGCGTAAGTAGAACCCCAGTAAGAGAAGCGTTTCGTCAATTAGAGCTTGAAGGACTTATTTCAATCATTCCTAACAAAGGGGCATATGTTATAGGGTTATCTGAAAAAGATGTACATGATATTTATGAAATTCGTTCTTTATTAGAAGGGCTCTGTTCAAAATGGGCAGCTAAAAATATTACAGATGAGCAATTACAAGAATTAGAAGAAAATGTATATTTGACGGAATTCTATGCTCAAAGAGGAAATCAAGAACAGATGGTTGATTTAGATAATAAATTTCATGAAGTATTATATGATGCGTCAGGAAGTAGTGAATTAAGAAGAGTTTTGACAGAATATCATTTATATGTTCAGGAGGCTCGCTCAATTTCACTTTCTAACCCGGATCGTGTTCCTAAATTTATGACAGAACATAAAGCAATTGTGGAAGCATTAAAAGAACATGATTGTAAGAAAGCTGAAAAACTAGCTAAATTACATATGAAGAACACAATGTTAAATATGGATGAAATTGGTTGGGGAAATTTGGTATAATATATAAGAATCTTATTATACATTATGAAAATGTCGCTAAGAAATGATTATTATTAGCATTAATTTTAACAAAAAGGAGACTAAAAATGGAAAAGATTAAAATGACAACACCAATAGTTGAAATGGATGGAGATGAAATGACAAGAGTTCTTTGGACAATGATTAAAGATGAGTTAATCAATCCATTCGTTGATTTGAAGACTGATTATTATGATTTAGGCTTAGTAAATAGAAATGAAACAGAAGATCAGGTTACTATTGACGCTGCCAATGCAACAAAAAAATATAAAGTTGCAGTTAAATGTGCCACTATCACACCTAATGCCCAAAGGGTTGAAGAATACAAGCTCAAAAAAATGTGGAAAAGTCCTAATGGAACTATAAGAGCAATGCTAGATGGAACTGTTTTTAGAGCACCAATTGTTGTTAAGGGAATTGATCCAAATGTTAAGTCATGGAAAAAGCCAATTTCAATTGCTAGACATGCTTATGGTGATGTTTATAAAGCAACAGAGATGAAGGTTGCTGGTCCAGGAAAAGCTGAACTTGTTTTCACAGCAGAAGATGGAACAGTAACTAGAGAATTAATTCATGATTTTACTGGTGCAGGTGTAATTCAAGGTCAACATAACTGCCAGGATTCAATTGAAAATTTTGCTCGTAGTTGTTTCGAATTCGCATTAGATACTAAACAAGATTTATGGTTCTCAACTAAAGATACAATTTCAAAAAAATATGATCATACATTTAAAGATATTTTTGCTGAAATTTTTGAAAAAGACTATAAAGAGAAGTTTGAAAAAGCTAATATTACATATTTTTATACATTAATTGATGACGCAGTTGCTAGAGTAATGAAATCAGAGGGTGGATTTATTTGGGCATGTAAAAATTATGATGGAGATGTAATGAGTGATATGATTTCATCAGCATTTGGTTCACTTGCTATGATGACATCAGTATTAGTATCACCACATGGTTATTATGAGTATGAAGCTGCTCATGGAACAGTTCAAAGACATTATTACAGATATTTAGCAGGAGAAAAAACATCAACTAACTCTGTAGCAACAATTTTCGCATGGACTGGAGCTTTAAGAAAACGTGGTGAATTAGATGGAAACAATGATTTGGTTAAATTCGCTAGTGCATTAGAAAAGGCTTGTATTGATACAATAGAATCTGGCAAAATGACTAAAGATTTAGCATTAATCACATCCATTGAAAATCCAACTGTATTAGACAGTGCCGAGTTTATTAATGAAATTAGAACAAATTTAGAGCAGAATTTATAAAATGTTAAAAATTTCACACATTGACAGTTTGACAAAAAGCACTTATAATTATTTTAGAACCTAAAATAATAAAGAAGGATTTTCTTCTTATAAAAGGTAAGCGATAGGAGGAAAAACAAAAAGTGACTAAAGAGATTTCACAGGCAGTTATAAAAAGAATGCCAAGGTATTATCGCTACTTAGGAGAATTGCTTGATGATAATGTTGAACGTATTTCATCAAGAGACTTGAGCAAGCGTATGAATGTTACTGCTTCACAGATTCGTCAAGACTTAAATAATTTTGGTGGATTTGGACAGCAGGGATACGGTTATAATGTTAAATTCTTATACGAAGTTATAGGAAGAATACTAGGATTAGATCAAACTCATAACATAATTGTAATTGGTGCAGGTAATTTAGGACAAGCATTAGCAAATTACGTTAAGTTTGAAAAGTTTGGTTTTGTTATTACAGCATTATTTGACGTTGATCCTGAATTAGTTGGGACTAAAGTACGTAATATTCCAGTTCATAATATTGATGAATTAGACGAATTCTGCAAGGAAAATGATGTGGATATTGCTGCATTAACATTACCTAAGAGTAAAGCTGATACAGTAGCACATCATTTAGTTGATTTAGGTGTCGGAGCTATTTGGAACTTTGCTCATGTAGATCTTGATTTGAGGGAAGATGATGTCATAGTAGAAAATGTTCATTTGTCAGACAGTTTAATGAGATTGTCTTATAATATTGTGCAGAAAAAGTTTAACTAAGTTTGTTCATTATGTGTTTAACGTTTTTACCGATAAATATATAAAGGTATATTTAGTTGGAACGAATGAGGGCACTGTATGAAAAATGAAGAAGAATTTAAAAATGCATTACGCAATAAAGAAGTGCCACTTTTAGTCGTTGACCAAAAGTGGCACAGACTTTTTGCAATTCATGGAAAAACACAACAAATACAAGAGTTAGAAGATAATGTTAATGAATTGCTAAAAAAACAAGCTCATTTGAAAGATAATCATAAAAATTTAAAAAAAATAAAAAATCAGCTTATGAAAGATATAGTGGATAATATGGTTATGTCTACAAATGAAAGTGATTATGATGAAAAAGATAAGATTTTATCTGAAAATAAGCGTTTGATAACAGAAATAAATGAGAAACTAGAACAGTGTGAAGACGAATTAATAGAACTTCCGAAAAAGATAGCTAGAGCAAATGAAATCCTAATGATACAGAGCATGTCATATTGTTATGATAAAATGCATGTTAATTCAAATGAAGCTAATATGTTAGCGAAGAAGATAAAAGATATGCGCATTGAATTAAAAAAGAGTATTATAAAAAAACAAAACAGAGATATAAATAATCGTGAGATATATTCATATATGCATGATATTTTAGGACATGATATTATTGATTTGTTTGATATTCGAGATGAATATGAAAATAAAGATGAGTCTGAATAAAACTATTTTTTTTGGATTTTAGACTTTACAATTAATAAAAATTAATTAAAATGTTATTAGTGGTGTTTTTTATTCCATAACTATAGCTAGTGTGATTTTTTGGCTAGTTGATTATAATTCTATATTGTAGAGGATTGGTGTGCATTAATGAAGTATATTGTTAGTAGCGAAGAAATGAAGAGGTATGACAAGAATACAACTAAGGTTTACAATGTGCCAGAAATTGTACTTGTTGAGCAAGCCGCTGGTGCGATGGTTAATGAATTGTCTAATCTTTTATCTAAGACAAATACTAAATTAAATATTGAAATAAATAAAAAACCGATACTTGTAGTATGTGGAATTGGAAATAACGGCGCTGATGGCGTTGCAGTTGCTCGATTACTTAATGAAAAAGGATATGAAGCTGTTGTCTGCATTATAACTGATAAACAAATAGAAAATTCTTCAGAATCATTTAGACTTGAATTAGGCATATACAAATCATATGGCTATAAAGTAAATGATGGGAGTCTAGTAGAGAGTCTATATTCAGATTATCAAAATGGTATACCATGTAAATATTCTGTCATAATAGATGGAATGTTTGGTGTTGGTTTATCAAGAGATATTGAAGGATTGTATTATGATGTTATAAAAAGATTAAATGTTTTAGAGGCTCTTAAAATCTCGATAGATATTCCATCTGGAATTTCATCGACAACGGGGGCAGTTTTGAATATTGCGTTTAAGGCAGATTATACGTATACATTTTCATTTAGTAAATTAGGGCATTTTTTATGGCCAGGAGTCGATTATTGTGGGAATGTTATTATTTGTGACATTGGAATTACCACTAAAAGTTTTTTAGATAGTCCACCTGAATTTAGATTCCTTGAAAAAAAAGACTTAGAACTTCTTCCTCAAAGAACTCGTAATACTAACAAGGGAAGCTATGGCAAGGTTCTAGTGATTGCAGGAAACAGGAATATGGCTGGAGCCGCTATTTTTTCAGCACTTGCAGCATACAAAATGGGGTGCGGACTAGTGAGAATATTCACAAATGAAATTAACAGGAATATAATACAAAGCGTATTACCAGAAGCTGTGTTGGTAACCTACACACAAACAGAAGAGATTGAAACTCTTTTGCAAAAAAATTTGTCATGGGCAGATTCAGTTGTGTTAGGGCCAGGACTTGGAGTTGGAGAGACTTCGAAAGAAATTGTAAAATTAGTTATTGCTAATACAGATTGCCCAACTGTTATAGATGCAGATGCCTTGAATATTATCTCATATAATGATGATATTAAGGAAATGATAAAAGAGGTTACAATCGTTCAAAATAAGATTTTTATTTTTACTCCTCATTTAGGGGAATTGTCGCGCCTTTTAAAGGTCGATATAAATGAAATTAAGGAAAATATTGTTAATTTTTCTAAAAAAGTTGCCGATGAATACAGAGTGATTTGTGTATCAAAAGATGCACATACAGTAGTTTGTGATTCATGTGGTATTAATTATCTTAATTTATCTGGTTGTGAAGGCTTAGCTACAGCAGGAAGTGGAGATGTATTAACAGGAATTATTGCAAGTTTATTAGGACAGAAAATGGATCCTAATTTTGCAACTGCTTTGGGAGTTTATCTACATGGTTTAGCTGGCGAGTGTGCTAGTAGAGACACTACAGCGTCCGTAATGGCTAGAGACATTGCGAATGCTATAAAAATAATTTTAAAAGAAATCAGGTATTAAGAGATGAAATTAAATAAGAGAGTATATGCAACAATTGATTTAAATGCAGTTCTAGATAATTTAGAAGCAATGAAGAACAATTTAAAAGAGGGAACAAAAATTGTTGCAGTAGTAAAAACAGATGCTTATGGACATGGAGCACAAGAGATTGCAAAAACAGTAGAGGATCTTCCTTACATATGGGGATTTGCAGTTGCAACACTTGAGGAAGGAGAAATCCTTAGAAGAAATGGTGTTAAGAAGCCAATTTTGATTTTAGGAGTAACTTTCCCAGAAGAATTTGATCAGATAATTGAAAATGATATTCGTCCAGCAGTTTGTTCTTTTGAAATGGCAGAAAGAATTTCAAAAGAAGCTCAAAAATTAGGCAAAATAGCTAAAATACATATAAAAATTGACTCAGGAATGGGTAGAATTGGATTTGTAGTAAACGAAGATAACGCTGAGACAATTAGTCAGATTTCCAAGTTGCCAAATATTGAAATTGAAGGAATGTTTACTCATTTTGCCAGAGCTGATGAACTCTCAAAAGAACCAGCCTTTATTCAGATGGATTCATTTAAGAAAATGATTAAAATGGTTGAAGACAGAGGCGTTTCTATCAAATTAAAACATTGTTCTAATTCAGCTGGTATTGTTGAAATTCCAGAAGCAAATATGGATATGGTTAGAGCAGGAATTACATTGTATGGTTTATGGCCTTCTGAAGATGTAAAAAAGGATATTATTGATTTAAAACCAGTAATGTCATTACATAGTACAATTACTTTTATCAAAGATGTTGAAAAAGGATGTGCAATTAGTTATGGCGGAACATATGTTGCAGATTCTAAGAGAAAAATTGCAACTATACCAGTAGGATATGGCGATGGATATGCTAGAGGCCTTTCAAATAAAGGTTATGTTTTGATTCATGGTCAAAAAGCACCAATTTGTGGAAGAGTTTGTATGGATCAAATGATGGTTGATGTGACAGATATCAAGGATGTTAAAACATTTGATGAAGTAACATTGTTAGGAAAAGATGGTGATGAGCAAATAACTCTTGAAGAATTAGGAGATATTTCAGGTAGATTTAACTATGAATTTGCATGTCTAATCACAAGTAGAGTTGCAAGATATTATGTTAAAGATGGCAATGTTGTTTTTACAAGAGATGCTTATAAGTTATCAATAGATTAATTAATTTATTGATAGTATCATAATTTAGATTTATAGAAAAAGGTGGAAATTAAATGGATGATGGCGGGAGTCCCATTATTATAGCGATGGGGATAGTAATTGTAATACTTGTATTTGTATTGATTGCGTTAGTTCTTTTGATGAAAGAAGAGATTAAGAAAAAAATTCAGAAAATAAAAGAAAGTCATTTTTCTTTAGATAATGATGTAACAGAGCAAGAAATATTATCTATGGTTAATGAAGGTCATGAACAGGGTGTTTTACATGAACAAGAAGCAGAAATGATTAATAATATTTTGGAATTTGATGAAAAAGAAGCAAAAGACATAATGACACATAGAGCTAATATTATTGCATTAGATGCGGAGATGTCATTTTGTGATGCAGTAGATATTATGAGCAAGACTTCTAAATCAAGATTTCCGGTTTATATTGATGATATAGATAATATTATTGGCGTTTTGCATATAAAAGAAGCGTTGGATTTTTATCATAGGAATGAAGTATTTAGATCATCTCTTAAGGATATTCCTAATCTTGTAAGTGATGTGAAATTTATTCCTGAAACAAGAAAAATCAATGTATTATTTAGAAAAATGCAGCTAGAAAAGATACATATGGTTGTTGTTGTCGATGAATATGGGCAGACATCTGGTATCGTAGCGATGGAAGATATTTTAGAAGAAATTGTTGGAAATATTGAAGATGAACATGATTTAGAAGAATGTCATATTGAAAGGATTTCAAAGGATTCTTATTTGATTGATGGTATGACACCGATAGAAGAGTTGAGTGGTATTTTGAATCTTCCATTAGAGGAGATTGGATTTGATACATTAAACGGAATGCTAGTGTCGTTAATTGATAAAATTCCTAATGATGGTGAAAAATTTACGGTTGATGCCTATGGATATAGATTTTGCGTAAATTTAATCAAAGATAAAACAATCAGGAAGGTTACGGTTACGAAAAACTCTAATGTCGCGTAATTGTTTGTTGCAAGATATTAAAAATAATGATAAAATTACATATTAGAGACTGCCTAGCATATAATATGCTCAGACATCATAGTGATACTCTTAGGTATTAATTTTAGCTAGGAAAAAATAGGTAGAAAAGAGGAAATATAATGTCAGGACATTCTAAGTTTGCTAATATCAAACATAAAAAAGAAAAAAATGATGCTGCAAAAGGAAAGATTTTTACAATTATTGGTAGAGAAATTGCTGTTGCAGTTAAAGAGGGTGGTCCAGACCCAAATAACAACTATAAATTAGCTCAGATTATCCAAAAAGCTAAGGCTAATAATATGCCTAACGATACAATTGAAAGAGGTATTAAAAAGGCTTCAGGAGATGCCAATTCAGCTAATTACGAATATTGTACATATGAAGGCTACGGCCCAAGTGGTACAGCTATTATTGTAAAATGTTTAACAGATAATAAGAATCGTACAGCTGCTGATGTTCGTAATGCTTTCACAAAAGGCCAAGGAAGTGTTGGAACACAGGGATGCGTATCTTATATGTTTGACGAGAAAGGTCAGATTTTAATTGATAAAGAAGAATGCGATATGGATGCGGATGATTTAATGATGCAGGCGTTAGATGCAGGTGCAGAAGATTTTAGCGAAGAAGAAGATAGCTTTGAAATTACAACTGCTCCAGCAGATTTTGATGCGGTTAATAATGCATTAAAAGAAGCAGGTGTAAAGATGGCTTCAGCAGAAGTAACAATGATTCCACAGACATATGTTACATTAACGGATGAAGCTGATTTAAACAATATTCAAAGAATTTTTGATTTATTAGATGAATCAGATGATGTACAGGAAGTATATCACAACTTTAGAGAAGAGTAATTAGTAATTTAACAATTACTTCATGTTGACTAGCTCTAGAAATTTAACAGACATAGTATCATAGAATGATTATTTGTGTTGTAGTTAGGTTTCTAGAGCTCTTTTTTTAAGGAGGTATAAATAATGGCTTGGTATGATGAAACAAATTTTTATCACATTTATCCACTTGGTTTGTGTGGAGCTCCAAAAGAAAACAAATATGATGGAGTAGAACATAATCTAAAAAAACTGGATCCATGGATTAATCATATTAAAAACCTTGGATGTAATGGAATCTATATTGGTCCTTTGTTTGAATCTGTAGGACATGGATATGAAACAACAGATTATAAAAAATTAGATTCAAGGCTAGGTGATAATGATGATTTAAAGGCGTTTGTGAAGAAATGTCACGACAATGATATAAAAGTTGTTTTTGATGGAGTATTCAATCATACCGGAAGAGATTTCTTTGCTTTTAAAGATTTAAAAGAAAATAGAGAAAACTCAAGATACAAAGATTGGTATTGTAATGTGAATTTTTGGGGAAATAATGAATATAATGATGGTTTTTCTTATGACAATTGGGGAGGCTATAATTTATTAGTTAAGTTAAATCAATGGAATCCAGAAGTTCGAGATTATATTTGTGATGTGATTAGATTTTGGGTTAAGGAGTTTGATATTGATGGAATTAGATTAGATGCAGCAGATGTTTTAGATTTTGAATTTATGAAATGTTTGAGAAATCTTGCTAATGAAATAAAAGAAGACTTTTGGTTAATGGGTGAGGTTATTCATGGCGATTATACAAGATGGGTTAATAATGATACATTGCATGCTGTAACAAATTATGTTATGCACAAAGCATTATATTCAGGACATAATGATCATAACTATTTTGAAATTGCGCATACTCAAAAACGTTTAAATGATATGTCGCAGAATAATCCATTAAGACTCAGATTATATAATTTTGTGGATAATCATGATGTTGAGAGAATTTATAATAAATTAAATAATAAAGCACATTTGGTTTTGGTACATATTCTTTTATATACGTTGCCTGGAGTACCATCAATTTATTATGGGTCAGAGTTTGGAATAGAAGGCAAAAAAGAGCGTGGTTCAGATGATAGCTTAAGACCTGTATTAAACCTAGAAGATTTTAAGGATTATATGGATAATAATGTTTTAACGAAAAGCATTAAGATGCTAGGCGAGGCAAGAAAAGAGTCTAAGGCCCTTAATTATGGCATATATAGAGAATTATTGTTGACTAATAGACAATATGCATATGCAAGAACATTTAATCCAGATAGCATGTATTATGATGGTAAACCGGAAGAAGAAAGAATT
The DNA here is from genome assembly GCF_900107245.1 of Lachnobacterium bovis DSM 14045. GTDB lineage: Bacteria > Bacillota > Clostridia > Lachnospirales > Lachnospiraceae > Roseburia > Roseburia bovis. Next base: position 258,045 of record NZ_FNPG01000004.1, on the reverse strand, counting down.
TATGATAACGTAGTTATAACTTTAAACAATGATGATAACCCAGCTTGTTTAAATGTTCCATCAGATGGTTTTGTAAAATATAAAGGTGTTCTGTCTGGAAGCGAAATCAATGCAGATAATGGCAGATTAAATGTTAATCTTGAGGCTAATTCAGGTGAAGTGTGGTTGCCAGTTAGATGATACTATCTTGTAGTAACTTAAATATTTTGTGATGTAAAGCGTCATTAAAAATGAAGATATAATAAGAGTTAATAAAAAAGAGGAGTTATAAAAATATGTAGATAAAAAACATCGCCTAGATAATTGAATTATCTAGGTGGTGTTTTTAGACTGAATATTTCTTATAAAACTCTTCTTTTGTGAGAGGCTTTGAAAAAAGATAGCCTTGAAAATTTGTGACATATATTTTTCTCAAAAAATCCATTATTTCGGGTGTTTCAATACCTTCGATACATAAGTCAAACTCAAATTCCTTACAAAGCTTAGAAATTGAATTGACTATGATTTTATCAGATTTTGAAGTTAAAATGTTTTTTACAAAATCACGGTCGATTTTTATAATATCTATTTTTATATTTTTTAAAACATTAAAAGACGAAAAACCTGTTCCAAAATCATCAAGGGCAAATTTAATATTTTGCTTGCTTAAAACTTCGGTAAAATTCCTTAATAAATCAGTGTCAAGTAAACGACATCTTTCAGTTATTTCGAGACATAGATTTTTTTTAGGAAAGTTAGTTTGCGATATTATTTTTTCTATATTTTCAACAAAATCATTTTTTTCAAGTTGAGTATAAGATAGGTTTATATTTACCTCTAAATCAGGATAATCTAAAAGAAGGGGTTGCATATCTGACATTGCTGTTTTTAAAATCCAATCACCTAATTGCGAAAAAGATGAATCCTTTTCAAGTATAGGAATAAAGTTATTAGGTGGAACGAGTCCGTATGTATCGTTTTTCCAACGAATTAATGCTTCTACACCAGTTAATTTTGTTGTTTTTGAATCTACAATTGGCTGATAACAAAGAAAAAAACCTTTAAAATTATCTGCAATACTGTTGCGAATAGTATTGAGCTGCTCAAGACGCTCATTAATGTTGGAATTTAAATCATCCTTAAAAATTACAAAATCGCCTTGTCTTAAGTGAATTGATTCATGATATGAATCTTTCAAACAAGTATAAACGGTGTGTGCACCAACAGTTTTCGAACTTACGTATAAACAACTTCCACCTATAAACAAAGGAAGTTTGAGTTTACCAACATATATACCGTTGCGAAGAGTAACTTGCATTTTTTCATAAATATCAGTTATGTCCTGTATGGTATGATCTTTTGATAAAACAATAAATTTAGTTCCTTCCATTCTGTATATGTGGTCAATATTATTAAATATTTTTTCAATATATTCTGAAAAAGTTCTTAATATTTGATTACCAACATCATAGCCATAAATATTATTTAAATCAGCAAAATTGCTAATTCCAAATAAACTTACTGTGTATCCATACAGCGAAGAATTTCTGAAATTATCAAAAAAACAATACAAATTGTTTAAACTTGTAATAGAATCTATATTGCTTTTATAGCTATAATTTGTTATAGTTCCAGCAAAATACGCTGGCTCATTATTTTCATCATTAAAAACAATACCACGACAGCTACATAAAACATATAATCCGTCTTTGTTTTTTGCACGATATTTCATGTTATGATTTCGTGAAGTACCATTAAAAATGGAGTCAATTTCCTGGTGATATTTTTTTCGATCGTTCGGATGAATATGTTTTTCCCAAATAGAACCAGCATTGTACATATACTCATTAGGTAAGCCAAAAAAATCTACAGCATCTTTAGACCACCTTGAAAAATCTTCTTTAATATTGCATAAATAAACATAGCTTCCCTCAGCTGTTATAGAAAAAACTTCAAAAAGTTTTGAAAGCATATTATCTTTTTGATAAGTTGTGATTAATGATTCTGAGTTACTATCTGAAAAAGTTTTCATCATATACTTGTTTCCTCGCAATAGAATAATCATAATAGTTACATTTAATCTTTATTTGTATCGACAAAAACTACTTGACAATTTAGCTGATTTATTCCTATGATATCTAGTGAGTGTTTCTACACAAATATTTAGAAAAGGAGATTATAAAATGACTCGAATAGGTATTGTAGGATACGGAAATTTAGGAAGAGGAGTTGAAATTGCTACCAAAGAAGCTGATGACATGGAATTAGTAGCAGTTTTTACTAGAAGGGATCCACAGAATGTAAGTATCATTTCTAAAGATGTTCCTGTATTAAAAGTTGATGATGTGGAGGAATGGAAAGATAAAATTGATGTTATGATTTTATGTGGTGGAAGCGCAACTGATTTGCCAGTTCAAACTCCAAAATTTGCTCAAATGTTTAATGTTATTGATAGCTTTGATACACACGCTAGAATACCAGAACATTTCGCAAATGTAGATAAATCAGCAAAAGATAACAATAAAGTGGCAATTATTTCTGTAGGTTGGGATCCAGGAATGTTTTCGCTTAATAGAGTTTATGCTAATGCTATTTTACCAAATGGTAAAGATTATACTTTCTGGGGCAAAGGAGTAAGTCAGGGACATTCAGATGCTATTAGACGTATTAAAGGTGTTAAAAATGCTAAACAATATACAATTCCTGTAGAGGATGCTTTAGAAGCTGTAAGAAGTGGTAAAAACCCAGAACTTACAACACGTCAAAAACATACTAGAGAATGTTTTGTTGTATTAGAAGAAGGTGCAGATGCAAAATTTGTTGAAAATGAAATTAAAACAATGCCTAATTATTTTGATGAATATAATACAACAGTTCATTTTATTTCAGAGGAAGAATTATTAAAAAATCATAGTGGAATGGCTCATGGAGGTGTTGTATTCCGTTCAGGAAGTACTGGTTTAAACCACGAAAATAAACATATTATAGAGTATAGTCTTAAACTTGATTCAAATCCTGAATTTACAACAAGTGTATTAGTCGCTTATGCAAGAGCGGCACATAGATTAGCAAATGAGGGTTCATTTGGATGTAAGACCGTATTAGATATTGCTCCATCATATTTATGCAATATGTCAGGAGACGAATTAAGAGCACACTTATTGTAGAAGAGGGTAATAAAGTGAAAAAGATTTTTGTAGTTTTGGTTGCGTCTGTTTTATGTTTTGCAGTTGTTTGCGGAACAGTATTTTTCTTTAATAAATCAAAATCAAGTGCAAATGGAAAAACAGAAACAGCTAGTCATTTAACTAAAAAACAAAATAAAACAAATAAAAAAGTAAATAAAATTGAATACAAAGAAACTAAAAATACAAAAGATATTACAAATCCAGAGGTTATAAGTACTAATGGAATTGTAGTTGATTTAAACACTAATACAATTGTTGCTAAAAAAAATGATAAGCAGGTTATGTGTCCGGCATCAATGACTAAAATTTTAACTGTTTTAGTTGCTTGTGAAAAAGTAAAAAATCTAGATGACAAAATAACAATTACTAGAGATATGATTGACTTTGTCTATGCTCATGGTTGTAGTACAGTAGGATTTGTTGAAGGAGAACAGATAACAGTTAAAGATGCTTTATATGGAACAATATTACCGTCCGGAGCTGATGCAGCATTAGCATTGGCAAAATATGTTGCTGGATCACATGAAAATTTTGTGAAATTAATGAACAAGAAACTCGATGAAATGGGTTTATCTAAAACTGCTCATTTTACAAACTGTATTGGCTTATATGATGATAATCACAAGTGTAGTATGTATGATATGGCAATAATTCTTAATAATGCTTTAAATAATAAGTTTTGCAAGAAAATCATATCAACACATACATATACAACTTCAAAGACTCCACAGCATCCTGATGGCTGTATTATATCAAACTGGTTTTTAAGAAGAATAGAAGATAAGAAAATGCCAGGAACTGTAATTTGCGCAAAAACAGGATTTGTAAATCAATCAGGTTCATGTGCTGCAAGTTATTTTGAAAGTAAAGATAAAAAACATAAATATATTTGTGTAACGGCTGGTTCAAATAGTTCGTGGAGATGTATTTATGATCAGGTGGCAATTTATAATGAATTTGCAACTAAATAAAAATGATAAAATTAACTAAACATGTAAAATAGTAAAAATATAAATAAAAAATAAATAAAGAATAATGATTTTTCAAGGTAGATTTTTTATGAATTTACCTTGTTTTTTTAAAAAAATATAGAAAATATGGAACAAAATTTAGTAAAATAATATTTTTGAAAGTTAGAAAATAATATATAATAATCATAATAGTTAGACAATATCTCAAAAATATAAATTATATTTATAGTAAGTATTACTCAGCGTTATAATTGTAAAAAAATTTTACTATTACTTTAAATTATAACAGTTTAACCTATTGACAAATTAAAGTTATAGGTCTATGATTTGTTTGTGTGAGTGAATAATAAAAATGGAAGGTTGTTTTATATGAGAAAACAAGTATTATCACTTTTAGTTGAAAATAATCCAGGAGTAACAAGTAGAATCTCAGGGTTGTTTAGTAGAAGAGGATATAATATTGATAGTTTTTCATCTGGAGTAACAGCCGATCCTAGATATACTAGGATAACGATTGTTGCAAGTGGTGAGGAGCCAATATTAGAACAAATTGAAAAACAGCTTGCGAAGCTTGAAGATGTACTTGATATTAAGATTTTGAAACCATCTTCATCTGTTACAAGGGAACTTGTTTTAATCAAAGTTCGAGTGACAGCGGAGCAGAGACAAAATTTGATCAGTATTACAAATGTTTTTCAAGGAAAAATAGTAGATGTTACCTTAGATTCAATGATTATTGAATTAACAGGCAAGAAAAGAAAGTTAAGTGCTTTCTTAGATTTACTAGAAGGATATGAAATATTAGAACTTGCAAGAACTGGTATAACAGGTCTTACTAGAGGTTCTGGAGATGTTGTTTTTTTGGATTAGGAATTAAATATTAGGAGGAATATGAAAATGTCAGAAGCAAGAATGTTTTATGAAGAAGATTGTAATGTATCACTACTAGAGGGTAAGAAAATAGCCGTTATTGGTTATGGTAGTCAGGGTCATGCACATGCACTTAACCTTAAAGAATCTGGTTGTGATGTAATTGTTGGTTTATATGAAGGATCTAAATCAAAAGCTAAAGCAGAAGCACAAGGATTAACAGTATATAACACAGCAGAAGCAGCTAAATTAGCTGATATCATCATGATTCTTATCAACGATGAAAAACAAGCTGATATGTATAAAAAAGATATCGAGCCAAATCTTGAGCCAGGTAATATGTTAATGTTTGCTCATGGTTTCAATATTCACTTTGGTTGTATCGAACCACCAAAAGATGTTGATGTAACAATGATAGCACCTAAAGCACCAGGTCACACAGTTCGTTCTGAGTACTTAGAAGGAAAAGGAACACCTTGTTTAGTAGCTGTATATCAGGATGCTACAGGTAAAGCTTTAGATTTAGCATTAGCTTATGGTGCTGGAATCGGTGGCGCAAGAGCTGGTTTATTAGAGACAACATTCAGAACAGAAACAGAAACTGATTTATTTGGTGAGCAGGCAGTACTTTGTGGTGGTGTTTGTGCATTAATGCAGGCTGGTTTCGAAACACTTGTAGAAGCTGGATATGATCCAAGAAATGCATACTTCGAATGTGTACACGAAATGAAATTAATCGTAGATTTAATCTACCAATCAGGATTTGCAGGAATGAGATATTCAATCTCAAATACAGCTGAATACGGTGATTACATCACAGGTCCTAAGATTGTAACAGATGAGACAAAGAAGGCTATGAAACAGATCTTATCAGATATCCAAGATGGTTCATTCGCTAAAGAATTCTTATTAGATATGTCACCAGCAGGACGCCAGGTACACTTCAAAGCTATGAGAAAATTAGCTGCTGAGCACCCAACAGAAACTGTAGGTGAAGAAATTCGTAAATTATATAGTTGGAATGATGACGGATCAAAATTAATCAACAACTAATCTAGTAAAAGTGATTATAGTATAAATTTATCTATATGGTTGAAATAATATAGATAGGAGACAGAGCAGGTTTATGCAACTTGCTCTGTTTTTTTATGCTATAAAATAGATGATTGATAATAGTTGCTAAAAAATAATTGACAATTGTTAAAAAGATATGATATCATACATAAAGTTAGTCTCTTCTAAATGATGATAGGATGATAAAACTAATTAAATAAATACTTCGGAGGTTATAAATGTGAAAGTATATTTTAAAAGAACACTATTAGTTTTAGTATTATTGTTTGCGGGAATTCTAATTATTTGTCTATATTATAACAAGATAGAAAGTAATAGAATTCCTAAAAAAATAAATGATAGCTTAAAAACAGAAAAGGTCAACAATGATGATAAACAATCAATAGAGGTTTATGCAATGGATACATATATGACTTTGTATGCGTATGGATCGAATGCTAAAGCTGCTCTTATGGAATCTAAGAAAAAAATTTTGCAATTAGATTCGCTTTTTAATACAACTAACTCAGAAAGTGAAATATATCAGTTGAATTGTGACAAGAAAATTATAGCTTCCAAGGATGTTATAGAGATTTTAAAGGAAGCAAAAAAAATAAGTGACCTAACTGATGGAAAACTTGATTTGTCAGTTTATCCAATAGTTGAAGAATGGGGATTTATTAATAAAAAGTTTTGTATTCCAACTGATAATAGACTAGAAGAGCTTAAAAAAAATGTATCTTATAAAAAAATCTTTATAAATGAAAAGACCTCAGAAGTAAGGCTTGATAATAAATCAATGAAAATAGATTTAGGTGCGGTTGCCAAAGGATATACATCTAAAATGATTATGAAGATTTTTAAAAAGCATCATATAAAGAGTGGTTTGGTCAGCCTTGGGGGAAATGTACAAATATATGGTAAAAAACCGGATAATAGTCTTTTTAAAATTGGGATAGCCAATCCTGAAAAAAAAGCTACGAATTATCTTGGCGTTTATCAGGGAAAGGACAAAGCAGTTATAACTTCAGGATCGTATGAGAGATATTTTGAAAAAAATAATAAAATTTATCATCATATTATAGATCCAGCAACTGCTAAACCGGCAGAAAGTGGAATAGTTTCAATGACTATCATTGCTGACGATGGAACATTAGCTGATGGACTTTCTACATCATGTTTTATTTTGGGAAAAGATAAAACACTCCAATTGTGGAGAAATAATAAAGAAAAGTTTGATTTTATTTTGCAGACAGCAGATAAAAAAATATATATTTCAAAAAATCTAGAGTCTCATTTTAATTCTGAAAATAATTATGAGATAATAGAATAGGAGAGAGTAAAAGTGAAAAAGAAGATTCGTATTATTTTACAGATATGCCCTGTTTTATTATTAGGTATATTTGTGTGGCTAGGTCCTACTACAAAAGGGGAGAAAACACAATATCAAAAAAAATATGAAAAAATTGAATCCTCTAAAAAAGGAGAAAATCTTGAGTTGGTTAAAGAAGTTGCACAAGAAGCTAATACAAAGTATAAAGATGGTGTTTTTCAGGGAAGTGCTAAGGGATATTCAGGAACAGTTACTGTTGAAGTAGAAATAAAGAATTCGAAGATTACTTCAATTAAAGTATTAAGGAACAGCGATACACCTAGTTTCTTTGGTCAAGCAAAAAGTAAAGTGATAGATGCAATTATTTCTGCACAGAATACAAAAGTAGATGTAGTTACTGGGGCTACATATAGTTCGAAAGGCATAATAAACGCAGTTCGTAATGCTTTGATTAAAGCGGCTGTTGATCCTAATTCTGTGGAAGCAGCAGAGAACAACTCTAATGAAAACAAAAAGGAGAGTGCAAATAATAAAGAAACAGTTTTAGGTCAAAAAAATGCTACTGCATCTGTCGAGATACCTAAAGATTATGTAGGAAAATTTCCGTATGAGGATGGTGAATACATTGGAAAAGCAAAAGGTTTTGGAGGTAATATTACAGTCGCAGTTGTTATAAAGCAAGAGGCAATTGAAAAAATTAGAATTATTCAAAATGAAGCTGATAATGAATCTTATTTTGGAAAAGCAAAGACAGTATTGAATAGTATTTTGTCATCACAAAACGTTGAGGTAGATGTTGTCAGCGGGGCTACATATAGCTCAAAAGGTATAATAAATGCAGTAAAAAATGCTTTGAAAACGGCAACAATTAAGAAGAAGAATAATGCTAATCAAACTGTACAACAGGCACCAATAGAGCAGCAACCTGTTCCTAAGTATAAAGATGGTGTATACGAAGCTATAGTTGCATGTGATCCAGGAAACAGTAGACACTTTAAAAAATATGATTTACATGTGAAAGTTGAAATTAAAGATGGAAAAATAACAGATATTTCTGAAATCTATGGAACAGGAAGAGACTATATTGCTGCAAATTTGAAGTTTATTAATAAAGCAGCATATGGTGCAGATGGGCAAAAAGGTATTACCGATCAGATTTCTGAAATAGATACACTTGATAAAGTTAATCGTGAAAATATCGATAAAGTGTCACGCGCAACATTTTCGTCTAATTCTATTATTGAAGCGATTGAAAAGTGTTTAGAACAGGCAAAGGAGAGCTAATAAGAAAGAGTAGGGTATTATGAAAAAAAAGATTGTTTTAAAAGGAATAAAAGCGACTTTATTAGTAGTAAGCTATGGAGTTGTTTTATATGCTGCTAATTACAAATTTGATAATAGGCATATTGACTACGTTACTAAAATAGAAGTAGTAAGTGCTAAGAGAATAAATAATAAAGAGAAAACGGTTTATTATAAAAATCAGAAAGATGTAGGGAATAATTCTATAAAAGAATGCATTGGCGAAGGAAAAGGCTTTGGCGGAACAATTAAAGTTAAGCTTTTAATTAATACGTCTGATTTAAGCATAGAAAAGATGAATGTTTTAGAGCATTCAAAGGAAGATGATTCCTATTTTACAATGGCTGATTCTTCAATATCTAGGCAAATAGTTGGGAAAAGATTAGAAAATATAGAAGATAATATTTCGGCTGTCAGTGGAGCGACATATAGTTCTAGAGGAATTATTGAAGCTGTTAAAGATGCAAAAAAGAAGTATTATTCAAATCATTAATGAAAGGATTTGGCGTATTAATTGCTTTTAATAAGCTTTTTAAATCGCATTATAAGTATGATTAAAGAAAGATTGAATAACAATTTAAACAATAAATTGAAAAGAAATTTAAAAAAGAATAAAACAGAAATAATTAGATTTATTATACAAATATTATTTTTTATCATAGCACCAAGTGCATTTAATGTCGCTTTTAATGGAATAAAATACGTATTTATTCAAGTAGGATTAGGAGAAAAAATACAGTTAACGACATTTGTTACAGGACTTTTGGCACTTTTGATTTACACCTGTATTTTTGGCAGATTCTTTTGTGGGTTTGCTTGTGCATTTGGAAGCGTTAGCGATTGGATTTATTTAATAAGTCAAAAAACACAAAAGTTAATAAAACATAGAATTAACCTTTTTTCGAATCAAGGGGTAAAAGTAGTTGCCAAAATTGTTGAATATATAAAATATTTTATTTTATTTGGGATATTAATTCTATGTTACGAGGGAAGGTGGAATAGTCTATCTTCTTTTAGCCCATGGGAGATGTTTGCACGCTTAAGGGCAGGCGAGTTTGGTATAAATGCTAATAAAATAGCAATTATTATATTAATATGTATTTTTATTGCGACAGCATTTATTGAGAGATTTTTCTGTAGATTTTTGTGTCCTATGGGAGCAGTGTTTTCATTAATACCGGTTTTACCGATTTTTAATATTTTTAGAAATAAAGGGAATTGTATTAATGGATGTAGTGCGTGTAGTAAGAGGTGCCCTATGCAAATAGATTTACCAGATGATGATTCTGGTGATTATGATGAAAATTGTATTCAATGTTTGAAGTGTTTTTCAATATGTCCAAAAGAAAACAACCATGCACAGATAAAAACTATAAGAGGAAATGAATTCTGGTTGATTGTAATAAAAGTCTTGATTTTAGGTTTGGTTATGTTGTTCGTTAAAATAATTTAAAAGGAGTTTTTATGAAAAAATTACTAAAAAATTGTATAGATTGTTCTAAGCAAAAGACAATAACAAAAAGTAGAAGTTATGCAATATTCATTTTATTTGGCAGTTTATTACTTTTGATAATGAATGTGTTAGTGTTTGATTATATAAAAGAAATCTATGCTTCCGCTGAGAATGCATCTGTTCCACTAGTTTTTCAATCTTCGATGAATTATGGTGGAAATAAGGATGATTCTTTTAAGGGTATTGCAAATACAAAAGATGGAGGTTTTGTAGCTGTAGGATATTCTTTAGGCGCAAGTGAAAACCCTAGTTGGAATCATAATGGAAATGCAAAATCTGTTATAGATGATCCAATAGTTGTGAAATTTGATAAAAATCATAATGTAGAGTGGACAAAAAACTATGGGACTGAGTTTAATGATATTTTTTTTGATGTTGCAGTTACAACATCGGGAGATATCATAGCAGTTGGAAAAAGTAAATCAAAAGGCTTTATTGTGAGAATAAATCCTAGTAATCCGGATGATTATAAAAAAATAACGACAGATGGACTCGGAGGTGCATCATTTGAAAAAGTTGTTGCGACAAAAGATGGAGGTTATGCTGTAGTTGGTTGGAGTGCAGAAAGAAACAGTTCAATGTTTCGAGAAAGAAATAGCATTATATCGAGAGATGCTGTTATTGTTAAATGTGATAATAACAATAATATTCAATTTGCAAAATGCTTCAATTATGGGAAAAATCTTGGATTAAAAGAATTGAAAAAAGCTGATTTTTTTGGCGTGGCAGAAGATAATAATGGTGATTTAATTGCAGTCGGAGATTTTCAAGTGGCCGCAAATTTGTATAATTCTCAGATATATAAAATTGATGGAAAAAATGGCAAAGAATTATGGAGCAAATCTGTAGGAAGTAAATTAAAAGAAAAACCGAATGATAAAGTTGATTACCATACAAGTTCTTTTAGTGATGTTGAAGTTTTAAAAGATGGAAGTTATCTTGTAATAGGTACTGCAAAAAATGATGCAACTACAGAGGAAAACTGGACTACAAGAGGCGTAGTTGATTCTATAGTTATTAGATATTCAAGCAGTGGTAAATTGTTGAAAACTAATATTGTTGGTGGAATTGGTAGAAGTATCAATCTTAACGGTATTTTACCAACAGATGATGGCGGTTATTTAGTGTATGGTTCCGAGGACGGAAAAATTCTAGAGAGTGATGCAAATGAAAACGGCTTCACTTGGGATAATAATGGTGCTACAGATATGCTATTTATTAAATATAATAGCAATAATGCTGTGAGTTGGTCAAAAAACTATGGTGGAGAAAATGCAGATTATGTAAATGATGTTATTAAGACTTCCGATGGCGGAATAACTATTGTAGGAGAATCTACCGGTCCAAGCAATAGGCGTGCTCCAATTTGGAAGAACAATGGAAAAGTAGATGCTTTAGTTTTAGCAACTAATAAATATAAAGCAGCTGAAACTGTAGCAGAAAAAGAAGATAAAAATGTTGTTTATGAAGATGGGGAGTTTGTTGATTTGGCTAATGGTTATGGTGGAGATATTAAGGTTAAGCTAACTATTGAAGGTGGTAAAATAAGCAGGCTTGAAGAAGTATCACAACAGGAAACTAAAAGCTATTATAACCGTGCTAAAGTTGTCTACGAAAGAATTATAAATGCAAATTCTGTTAATGTAGACGGTGTTACCGGAGCAACACTGTCTTCAAATGGTATAAAAAATGCAACAAAAAAAGCTTTATCACAGTCTGCAGCAAAAAAAGTTGTAAATGAGATTGAAAAATTAAATCAGAATAGTGCTACTTATGAAGCAGATAAAAATAGAGTAAAAGAAATGTATAATAATTTGGGGGATTATAGTAGAAAATTCGTTACAAATGCGGATAAGCTAAATGTAACACCTAAAAATCAACCTGAGACCAGTAATGAACAAAGCAATCAGGAAAGTAATAGTCAATTGCAAGCTGATGTTATACAAAAAGATAATTCAAGAACTGTAAAAACAGCTAATAAAAGCAATAATAAATCTTTTAAGGATAAAGACACCTATATTCGTTTACAAAATGAAAGTTATAAATATATAGGATGGAGTTCTTTTAGGGATAATAGACTTACAGGAAAGGGTACTACAATTGCTATTATTGATAGTGGACTTGTCGGAAGTTGTGAAGATATTGATTATTCAAAAATAACAAAAAGGGTTGATTTTACAGGAAATAAAGAAATAGAAACTGACCAGATTGGTCATGGTACAGCTGTTACAGGAATTATTCAAGCTAAAAGTGATAATAAAAAAGGTGTTTCTGGAATTTTAAGTGAAGCTAATATTCTGGAATTAAAAGTTGAGGGCTCTAAAAATAGAAGTGATGATATAGCAAAAGCTATTAGGTATGCAGCTGATACTAAAGCTGATGTAATAAATATTAGTATTGGATTGGATGTCGATAAAAAAGATTTAAAAGAAGCCATTGAATATGCAGCAAGTAAAAACATTATTATTATTGCTGCGGCAGGAAATGATGGTACAAAGGCGTATAAATATCCGGCAGCTTATCCTCAAGTAATTGGTGTTGGAGCAGTAGATAGTACCAATACAGTTAGAGCATCATCTCAAAAAAATGATAGCGTATTCGTTGTAGCACCAGGTGATAATGTTGTTGTTCTTGATTTGAGTAGAAAATCTAAATGTAAGATTTCATCGGGAACATCATTTTCAGCACCAATTGTATCATCCATGGCAGTAGTAGCAAAATCTCAAAATCATGATATAACTGATGAACAGTTTAGACAAGACCTTATAAAAACATCAACGGATTGTGGCATTCCGGGATATGATTTTGAATATGGATATGGTGTAGTTAATATAAAGAAATTTGCGTCTTTATATAAAAAAACAGGGATTGGTTCAAAAAACACTAAAGCTAATAAGAATAGTAAAAATACAACTAAAACTGAAAACAATAAAAATATCGAATCAAATTCTTCAAAAGCGAAAGATAGTGTTGAATTTGGTAAGGATAGCAGCAAAGAGAACAATAAACAAAACTATGGCATAAATAGCAAAGAAAATGACAGCAGCGATAAAGATAAGAAAGATGAGAATGAAAGGGAATCAAAAGATTCAAGTAAATCGCATCAGTCATTTATTGAAAAAACATTAAAAATTACTACGATTCCAAAGTATGTAAATCCTAAATTCAGTAAGAAAATATTGAAAATAGGAACAATAGTGATAGGTATATTATTAAGTGTAAGTTTTATATTTGTTTTTTCTAAAAAATTCTTGACAAAAATTAAATAAATGTTTAATATTATTAATGATTATTAATTTTATAGGTACAGCATTGAATAGGAATAGTAGAAGGGTACATTTTTTAAGAGAGTTGTCGTTTGGTGCAAGACAATAGTTGTTAACTTTGAACTCGCCTAGGAGCTCTTTCCTTGAAATAATAGTAGGGGAAAGCGGGTATTCTACGTTATAAGAATTTGAGTGCATATCTTTTTGATATGAATTAGAGTGGTACCACGGAGATTAGATTACTTCGCCTCTTACATTATTATGTAAGGGGCGTTTTTTAATATGTGTTTTTACACAAATCAAGGAGGAAGAAATGTCAGAAGTATATAATCATAAGGTTGTAGAAAAAAAATGGCAAGATATTTGGGATGATGAGAAAGCATTTGCAGCTACAAATGATTATTCTAAACCTAAATACTATGCTTTAGTTGAATTCCCTTATCCATCAGGACAGGGACTTCATGTGGGTCATCCAAGACCATATACAGCACTTGATATAGTTGCTAGAAAGAGAAGAATGCAAGGATATAATGTTTTATATCCAATGGGATGGGATGCTTTCGGTTTACCAACTGAAAACTACGCTATTAAAAATAAAATTCATCCTAAAATTGTTACAGAACAAAATATTAAGCATTTTAAACACCAATTACATTCATTAGGTTATTCTTTTGATTGGGATCGTGAAATTGATACAACAGATCCAAATTATTATAAATGGACACAATGGATTTTTCTAAAATTATTCAAAGAAGGTCTTGCATACAAAAAAGAAATGCCAATTAACTGGTGCCCATCATGTAAAGTTGGTTTAGCTAACGAAGAAGTTGTAGGTGGAGCTTGCGAAAGATGTGGCACACCTGTAGTAAGAAAAGTTAAAAGTGAATGGATGCTTAAAATCACAGAGTATGCTGATAAACTTATTCAAGGCTTAGAGGACGTTGATTACATCGAAAGAGTAAAGACTTCACAGAGAAACTGGATCGGACGTTCAAAAGGAGCAGAAGTTGATTTTTCAATCAAAGGTAAAGAAGATAAATTAAGAATTTACACAACACGTTGTGATACATTATTTGGTGCAACATATATGGTAGTTTCACCAGAACATCCATATTTAGATAAATACAAAGCAGATATCAAAAATTGGGATGAAATCGAAGCTTATAGAGAGCAAGCTTCTAAAAAATCTGATTTTGAGCGTGCTGAACTTGCAAAAGATAAAACGGGTGTCGCAGTAGATGGTTTAGTTGCAGTTAATCCTGTAAGTGGAAAAGAGATTCCAATCTGGGTATCTGATTATGTATTAATGAGCTATGGTACAGGTGCTATTATGGCTGTTCCTGCGCATGATCAAAGAGACTGGGATTTTGCTAAGAAATTCAATTTACCAATTGTACAGGTTGTTTCAAAAGATGGTGAAGCTGTTGATATAGAAAAAGAAGCATTTACTGATGTTGCAACAGGTGTAATGATTAATTCTGACTTCTTAAATGGTCTTTCAGTTAAAGATGCCAAAGAAAAAATGATTGAATTTTTAAATGAACATAAAATTGGTGAAGCAAAGGTAAATTATAAGTTACGTGACTGGGTATTCTCACGTCAACGTTATTGGGGTGAACCAATTCCTGTTGTACATTGTGAAAAATGTGGATATGTACCTCTAGATGAGAAAGACCTTCCATTATTATTACCAGAAGTAGAGAGTTATATGCCTACTGACAATGGAGAGTCTCCACTTGCGGCAATGACAGATTGGGTTAATACAACATGTCCATGTTGTGGAGGACCTGCTAAACGTGAAACAGATACAATGCCACAATGGGCTGGTTCATCATGGTATTTCTTACGTTATACAGATCCACATAATACTGAATGTTTAGCTGATCCAGAAGCATTAAAATATTGGTTACCAGTTGATTGGTATAATGGTGGTATGGAACATACAACACTTCACTTATTATATTCAAGATTCTGGCATAAATTCTTATATGATAAGAATGTTGTACCAACTCCTGAACCATATCAGAAACGTACATCACATGGTATGATTCTTGGTGAAAATGGTGAGAAGATGTCTAAATCACGTGGTAATGTAATTAATCCAGATGATATTGTAGAAGAATTTGGTGCAGATACATTACGTACATATGAAATGTTCATTGGTGCATTTGATTTAGCTGCTTCATGGTCAGATGACGGTGTTAAAGGATGCAGAAGATTCTTAGAGCGTGTATGGAAATTACAGGACATCATGACAGATGAAGATGTATATTCTAAAGATTTAGAAATAAAAATGCATCAGACAATTAAGAAAGTTTCATCTGATTTTGAAAACCTTAAATTCAATACAGGTATTGCTGCGCTTATGACAATTCTTAATGATTTTACTAAGAAAAAATCAATTACAAAAGCAGAACTTTCTACTTTTATTACACTCTTAAATCCAGTTGCACCTCACATTACAGAGGAAATCTGGTCAAAGATTGGTAATGGAGAGAGATTATATCAGCAGCCATGGCCAACATTTGAAGAGGCTAAGACAGTTGAATCTGTAGTTGAAATTGCTGTTCAAATTAATGGTAAAACAAAAGGAACAATTTCTATTAATAAGCAGGATCCAAAAGATGAAGTTTTAGCAAAAGCTAAAGATGAAATCAAAGATAAATTAACTGGAAATATTATTAAAGAAATTTATGTTCCAGGTAAGATTGTAAATATTGTAATGAAATAAAATATAAAACAATACTACAAATATAGAACGCTTATACAATTAAAAATATAAATCAAAAATACAACTCTGCATCAGGATGCTTTGAGAACAAGTAAGCTGAACTGTGGAGTTGTTTTTTGTTTGGTAATTTTTATTGTCTAGTGATTGTATTATCTAATGATTGCTTAGGAAAAATTACCCAAAAAATAAAATGGATAAATGTAGGCTTTTGGCTTTATTTATAGCTTAAAATAAAGTAAAAAATAGAAAAAACGTAAAATATATTATGAATATATGACATAGAAAAAAATATTTTATATTTTTACTATGTAAAAAAAACACAAGTTTATATTGCTTTTTTACAAAAAAATGTTGTTTTTTTGTATAGATTTACTAGAAAAAAAATGCTAATCTATTGAGGATACTATTGATAAAAGAATAAATATAGAGGTAAAAGATGAGCATACAGTCATATAACAAGAAGTCGGCATTTTCGACTAAAAAGACAAAATTTGATGATGTTTCTTTTGATTTTCAGAGTTCAGATGTAAATTCTAGTCATTCAGGTGTAATTGAAGACATAGAAACTAAAGAATCAAAGGAAGCTAAATCTGAAAAAGAATTAACAATAAAAAACCAAGAGGCCAATTCTCAATCAAATAATAAAGGTGTTCTAAAGAAGAGTGAATACGATAGATGGGATTTTGTATTTAATCATTCTATTAACAATTATGATGATGTTATGGCTATTTTTACTATGATTGAAAACATCAAAAGTGTAAAAGAAAAAATTGAAATCAAGAAAAAGATAAAGCTTTTAGTTCATGATGAAGAAAATGAAAGAAAAATCACATTTACTATAAGTGATGATAAAAATAAGAATTATCTTTTTAGAGAATGTTAATAAATTGATTTACATTTTTTAAGTAGTATGTTGTCATTATATTTTTTAGAGCGAATTAAAAATATGGTAAAGATTAAGATAAAAGATAAAAACGATGAAAAAAATCAAATTAATTTTCTTTATGTATATGAAAATGAATTTGATAGTGCTATTGATTATAAAATTCAAAGTGAAATATTAAGAAAAAAAATCAAATCATTTTATAGATTTAATGAAGAATCTAGTTTGGATAGATTTAGTAAAATGAGCAATATTGCTTTATCGAATGAAGTGGCAAAGATTGCTAAACATATTGTTGGGCAATATGAGTTTTTTCAAGTATCAGATATTAATAAAGAAGCATATATATTTTCTCATTTAGTAGAAAATCCTGATGCTTTTAAGAATTCTTTAGAAAAATTAACTTCTCTTTATGGGGTCTCAAATTTGTCGGATAGACCTATTTTAGCAATAATATATGCTAATAAAAGAGGTATATTAAATATTGTTAATGATAACGCTAATATTAATCTTTTAGTAAGTATAGAAGTAGATGTAAATTTTTCGGAAAAAAAGAATAGTATTTATGATGTTGATAAGATGTTTTTGAATGATCTATTTGACACATTACCTGTTAAGAGTAAGTTTTCACATAAATCAGGCTTAGTTACGGGATATAGTCACGATGAGACAAACTTAAATGATATAAAATATTTTAATATGCTAGAAGATTTCTTCTGGAATGAGTTTGAACATAAGCTTTTGTGTGGACGAATTGTTGAACAATTAGAAAAAAGCGAAAATAAAGAACGTGAAGAAGAAGCAATAATGGATAATGAAAACATAGTTAGCGATTCGGATGATAATATAGATTTAAACGAAGAACTATTAAAAGTATTAGAAAATAGATATAAATTACAAACAACCGCTGTTTATGAGTGCAAATCTTTAGATACTATTTGTAAGTTATTAAAATATATGCCTAAAAAAGACAATAAAATGTTAAAAACTATGATTTATAAAATGAAAAATAAATATTATTTTTCAAATTCCTGCTTAAAAAATACTTCATTATTTTGTGAATATAATGTATGTGAAACTTATATCAGTGCATCGTATATAAAAGAGCATGGACGTAGAATAAATAATTTTGCGGTTCTTTTGAGCTTATAATAATCCTTATAATTATTTTGGCGTAAATATGTATGAGGCGTATAGTGTGAAATAATATACGTTTCATCAAAATAGACCTGTTTTTCACATTTGTGAGAAACAGGTCTAAATTGGTAGTATTAGATTTTAAAATTTTCAGAATGGGATGTTTTGCAAAAGCTTATAAATTCATCTAGTGCTTTTGAGTGTTTGATATTTGAACGATAAACTAGACCAACTTCACGTTGTGGTATTTTAAAGTCACATGGAACTTCAACAAGTTCATTGTTTTCTAGTTCTGTTTTGACGAAATTCTTTATTACGCAGGCAATACCGACACCTATTTTAGCAAAATCTGTAAGCAAATCTAGCGATGTGATTTCAATTGATTCACTAGTGTCTATATGATTAATTCTTAAGTATTCATTGATATATTGACGCGAAAAGTTATTTTTATTGAGCAACATTAGTGTTGAGTTGGACAAGTATTTTTCTTTTGGAATTCCTCGTTCACTTAAATTTTTAAGATACTCAGGTTTTGCAACAAAAATATCCTTGATTTTAGCTATTGGATAAAACTCAATATTTCTCAGATTATTAGGCTTACCGACTAAGCCAATATCTACTTTATTATCATCTAGGAGATCTAAGGTCTCATTAGTTGATTGACAGTTTATAGATATGCTAATATGAGGATTATTCTCTATAAATGCCTTTAAATAGGGCATAAGCATGCTCTTACATAGAGTTGAGCTAACACCGATTTTTAAATGTCCCATGCCTAATTCAAGAGAACGTCTTAATTTTTCTTCTCCTATATCAAGAGTTTCAAAAGCTTCTTTGACATGAGTGTATATAAGCGCTCCCTCTTCTGTTAAAATTACTCCCCTTGAACTTCTAGAAAAAAGTTTGCATCCCAAAGTTTCTTCTAGCTTTTGTATGGATTTACTAATTGCTGGTTGACTAATATATAGTTGTTTAGCTGCTTTAGAAATATTTCCAGCATTTGCAACTGTATAAAATATTCGATAAGACGATAAATTTTGATTCATTTTCTATAACCTTTCCCTTTTATTGTTTACATTAAAAGCCGATTATTGCTTTAGAAGAAGCAATAACTTTAATACTTTTTCGATTTAAATTGTGTGAGTGCTTTTCTAGAGTATAACATAAAATGAAGTTATGGTAAATATGTTTATTATGTATTTTAATTATACTTGATATTATGTTACGATTTATATGAACATAATTATATTTGTAAAAAATTGATTTTTTGAGTATAGGAATTATGATTATTTAATAAAACAACAGGAGGATTTAGAGTATGGGTATGACTATGACTCAAAAGATTTTAGCAGATCATGCGAATCTTACAAGCGTAAAAGCTGGTGATCTTATAGAAGCAGAACTTGATTTAGTATTAGGAAATGATATTACATCACCAGTAGCAATACATGAAATTGATAAAATGAAAGTTGAGGGAGTATTTAACAAAGATAAAATAGCGTTAGTAATGGATCATTTTGTTCCAAACAAGGATATTAAGTCTGCACAACATTGTAAATGTGTTAGAGAGTTTGCGTGCAAACATGATATTACTAATTATTTTGATGTGGGAGAAATGGGAATTGAACATGCACTTTTACCTGAAAAAGGTTTAACAGTTGCAGGTGATGTTATTATTGGAGCTGATTCTCATACATGTACATATGGTGCATTGGGTGCTTTTTCAACAGGTGTTGGTAGTACTGATATGGCAGCTGGCATGGCAACAGGTAAAGCGTGGTTTAAAGTTCCATCAGCAATTAAATTTAAATTAATAAATAAACCTGCAAAATGGATAAGTGGTAAAGATATCATATTACATATTATTGGAATGATTGGTGTTGATGGTGCTTTATATAAATCTATGGAATTTGTAGGAGATGGAATTAAATACCTTTCAATGGATGATCGTTTTACGATTGCTAATATGGCTATTGAAGCAGGTGGAAAAAACGGAATTTTTCCTGTTGATGATGTTGCAATTGAATACATGAAAGAACATTCAAAACGTCCATATAAGGTTTATGAACCAGATGAGGATGCTCAATATGATGAAGAGTATGTTATTGATCTTAGCACATTAAAACCAACAGTTTCTTTTCCACATTTACCAAGCAACACACGTACAATTGATAATGTAGGTGATATTAAAATTGACCAAGTTGTTATTGGCTCATGTACAAATGGAAGATTAGATGATTTGAGAATAGCTGCTAAAGTGTTAGAGGGAAAACATGTTGCAAAAGGAATAAGAGTTATTATTTTACCTGCAACACAAAAGATATATTTACAGGCTATGGAAGAAGGATTATTGAGAACATTTATTGAAGCAGGTGCTGTTGTAAGTACACCTACATGTGGTCCATGTTTAGGTGGTTATATGGGAATTTTGGCTGAAAATGAAAGATGTATTTCTACAACTAACCGTAACTTTGTTGGAAGAATGGGACACGTTGACTCAGAAATATATTTAGCATCTCCAGCAGTTGCAGCAGCAAGTGCAATTACTGGTAAGATTACAAATCCAGAGGATATTTAGGAGGAGAAAAATGAAAGAGGCATATGGTAAAGTTTTTAAGTATGGAGATAACGTAGATACTGATGTTATCATCCCAGCTAGATATTTAAATTCGTCTGAACCATCAGAATTAGCTAAACATTGTATGGAAGATATTGATAAAGAATTTGTTAATGAAGTTCAAGAAGGGGATATTATCGTCGCAAATAAAAACTTCGGTTGTGGTTCATCAAGAGAACATGCTCCTATTTCAATAAAAGCAAGTGGAGTAAGCTGTGTTATAGCAGAGACTTTTGCAAGAATTTTTTATAGAAATTCAATAAATATTGGTCTTCCTATTGTTGAGTGTCCTGAAGCTGCCAAAGAGATTATGGCAGGAGATAAGGTAAAAGTAGACTTTGATACAGGAATTATTACAGATGAAACGACAAATAAGCAGTACCAAGGACAAGCTTTTCCACCTTTTATGCAAAAAATCATAGATTCAGAAGGTTTAGTTAATTATATTAACAATAAATAATAATAAAAAACATTAGAATAAAAAAATATTTAAATCAAAAACAAGAAATAGCCTCCTATTTGGAGGCTATTGTAGATTATCAAGAAATTTATATTTCATTTTTTCTAAAAAAATCAAAAAAGATTTTGAAAGAGTAATATTTGTATAAATTTCTGCATATTCTTCTGATGATAGTGTTTCTATGTAGTTTTGTTTATAGTTTTTATTTATTCCGTATTGAGTTGCTATATCAATTGCTTTATTGTATGCGATGGCAGCAACATCTAAATCATGGTAAACGCCGACAAGATGAGTACCATTTAGATTTAATTTAACTTCGTATAATTGACCAAAATATTCTTTTTTTTCAAAAACACCATAATATGGATTTATAACATGGATATTTGAATAACGGTAGTCA
Source organism: Lachnobacterium bovis DSM 14045 (assembly GCF_900107245.1). Taxonomy (GTDB): domain Bacteria; phylum Bacillota; class Clostridia; order Lachnospirales; family Lachnospiraceae; genus Roseburia; species Roseburia bovis. Next base: position 236,342 of record NZ_FNPG01000004.1, on the reverse strand, counting down.
TAAATATCGCCATTAATAAATTCATAATCTCTATTTAAAACGGCATGTGTGTGAATACCATAACGTGAAGCTAGTGTTATTTGCATTCCATAATCATTGATAAATAAATGACCATTACGTTTTAAAATCCTATGGCTTGTGTAATAGAATAAATCATCAATATCAAATTTGTATTCTTCATTTTCGGATAAATAATAACTAAAATACCCATTATGTAGATAAATTGGGTTTGAAATATAATAATTGTTGTCTCTATAATTTACAAGACTAATAACTTTTGAAAATGTTAAAACCTTTGAATAGTGTATAGCTTTTTCAAGAGGAATGTTTTCGTGTAAAAGATAGAATCCATCTTGGTAAGCCATATTTGCTTCATTTTCAGTGTTAAAACTCCCTAAACTGATGTGCTTACTTTTGTAGGTCAAACTGCTTCGATAATAAGCTGTATGGTTCTTTTTGTAGGACAAGTAAACCCCTGGCAACATACTATTATTCGCTCCTTTCCCTAATACTATTATGAATAATTTAGACATAAATTAAAAGCTTTTTTAGTGAAAAATTGAAAAAAATGATGTTTTTTTTGATTTATCACTTTAATACGTGATTATATATTGACAGCATTTTATAAGAATATGTATAATAAGAGTGTTTATAAATTTCTTAGATTAAAATTGGATTTAAGTTATGAAAAAAGAAGAGTTAAGAGAGGTAAAGAATATGAGTGTATATTATTCTAGCACACGAAATGGCGCTGAAAAATTAACAGCATCACAGGCAATTTTAAAGGGATTAGCGGATGATGGTGGTTTATTTGTACCAGATAAGCTTCCAAAGCTAGATGTATCTTTAGATAAACTAAAAGACATGTCTTATCAAGAAACAGCTTATGAAGTAATGAAGCTTCTTCTTACAGATTTTACAGAAGAAGAGTTAAAGAACTGTATTAATAAGGCATATGATTCAAAATTCGATACAGAAGAGATTGCTCCTTTAGTTGAAGCAGATGGTGCATATTATTTAGAGTTATTCCATGGCTCAACTATTGCATTTAAAGATATGGCTTTATCAATTTTGCCACATTTGTTAATTACATCTGCCAAAAAGAATAATATTAAAAATGATATTGTTATTTTAACTGCAACATCAGGTGATACAGGTAAGGCTGCTTTAGCAGGTTTTAGTGGAGTAGAAGGTACTAAAATTATTGTATTTTATCCTAAGAATGGTGTTAGCCCTATTCAAGAAAAACAAATGGTTACTCAAAAGGGAGATAATACTTGCGTAATAGGTATTAATGGTAATTTTGATCAGGCACAAACTGGTGTTAAAAAGATGTTTGCAGATGAAGCACTTAAGAAAGAACTAGAAGAAAAAGGATATCAGTTCTCTTCAGCAAACTCAATTAATATTGGTAGATTAGTTCCACAAATTGTATATTATGTATATTCTTATGCAAAATTATACGCTAATAATGTTATCAAAAAAGATGAAAAGATAAATGTAGTAGTTCCTACAGGTAATTTTGGAAATATTTTAGCAGCTTATTATGCAAAAAATATGGGAATTCCAATTGCAAAATTAATTTGTGCATCTAATGAAAATAAAGTATTATTTGACTTCTTTAAGAGTGGTAAATATGATAAAAATAGAGAATTCATTTTAACAAATTCACCTTCAATGGATATTTTGATTTCATCTAATTTAGAGAGATTGATTTATCGAATTGCAGGTAATAATACAGAAGTTAATTCTAAATTTATGTCAGATTTAAGAACAAAAGGTTCATATGAGATTACAGATGGCATGAGAGAAGAATTAAAAGATTTCTATGGAAATTACACAAGCGAAGAAGAAACAGCAGAAGTAATAAAGAAATTATATGAAGATACTGGATATGTAATTGATACTCATACAGCTGTTGCAGCAGGTGTTTTTGAAAAATATAAGAAAGAAACAAATGATACAGAAACAAAGACAGTTATCGCTTCTACAGCAAGTCCATTTAAGTTTACAAGAAGTGTAATGGAAGCTATAGATAAAGATAAATACGAAAGTTTAACAGATTTTGAATTAGTTGATGAATTAAGTAAAATAGCTAATGTTAGGGTTCCAAATGCAATCGAAGAGATTAGAAATGCTGAAATCTTACACGATAAAGTTTGTGATGTTGACCAAATGCCAGAATTTGTTAAAGACTTTTTAAAATAGATTATTTAAAATAATAAAGAAATAATATAACAATAGCATAGTTGCCATTCTTTTATGTAAGACAGGCAACTATGCTATATTTTTATTATCATAGAATAGGAATAAAAGTAAAAAATTACAAACATCCTTCTTCGTTTACCTCAAGTACTATGTTTACAACTCCAAATGAATACATAACGGAGAAAAGATATGTTTTTGTGTCAAATTCTAATAAAGGTTCTTTAATTGTTTCGGGAACATCTAATTCTAATTCTTCGTTACTTTCATTTGAGACATTTACAATAAATACACCATTGTGTAAATTAAGAAAATCTTCAAGCGAAGCCTGAACATACTCATCGAATTCTTCGAAAGTATCACCAACATACCTAGAAGCAAACTCAACAGCAGTGTCTTCATCCATATCTAAGTATGCACAGATAGAATAGCTGCCAAGAACTTTTTGGCGCACACATCTCTCAGGTGCAAATTCATTGATTACGTTACCATCTAAAGGTGTGAAATCTTCTCCAATAAAACGTATAAAATTATTAAACAATAACTCGAGATACATTTCTCCATAAGAGCTAAGTGGAGTTTCAGACATAACAAAAAAGTTATTAAATAATTTCTCGATAGTTTCTTTTTGATTATCACTTGTAAAATCTAAATCATAAATTTCACTTTCAGAGCGATATTCTGTAATAATATTTTCTAAATCCTGGTTAGATAAAATATTCTCATCAACAAAAATTTGTGCAAGCTGAAGAAACGAAGGTACTTGAATTTTTAGCAATCTTATGACTTCATCGTTGGTCAAGAAGCCTTGTTCAACAGCTAATTCTCCAAACTTTTTATCTTCATGTGTTTGAGAAATTATGACCTCATCAACTTCTTCAGCAGTCATTAAACCTTCAGATATAGCAAGAGTTCCTAATTTTATCCTACCATTAGACTGTTTTTGCATTGCTTCAAAAAGTTGCTTGGTTGTAACATATTTATTTGCTAAGAGAAAATTTCCAAAAAATTGACTGTACATATATTATCTCCCTTCAAGGAACTTTTCTACTACTTCTATAACCTGATTACGATCTATAGGTTTTTGTATAAAATCCTTTGCACCCTCTTCAATAGCAATCTTTAGCTGAGATTGTGTGCCAACAGAAGAAGCGATAATGATAGATGCATTTGAATCAAAAGCTTTAATTTCTTTTATTGCTTCAATACCGTCTTTTCTAGGCATAACAATATCTAGAAACACCAAATCAGGTGTTTCCGATTTATATTTTTCAATAGCATCTTGTCCATCTTTTGCTTCAATGAAGATAGGAGTGCCAATCGTTAATATAATATCTTTTAATTGTTTTCGTGCAAGCATAGAGTCGTCGCTAACTAAAATTTTTAAGTCTTCAATATGCATAAAAACGCTCCTCCTATGTTAATAATTGGCAATATCATATTTAGTACTAAAGAATATATCGAAATATTTTTTTAAAAATAAAGCATAAAAAGAAGAATTTGATATTTTTTTAGATAGAAAAAGGGTAAAAAGAATAGAGTGAATCTATTTTTTACCCTTAATATAAAATGATTTATGAATTTATATTATTTATTGTATTAGTCATGTTTTTTCTTCGTTGGATAATCTCTATGTTGCCCAACGTATTTATAAGCTGGACGCATAATTTTGTTGTTATATATAAGTTCATCCATACGATGTGCACTCCAACCCGCAATTCGTGCAATGGCAAAGATAGGAGTGTATAATTCTACTGGTAAATCAAGCATATTATATGCAAATCCACTAAAGAAATCGACATTAGGACTTACACCTTTATAAATCTTTCTTTCTTTTGCAATTATTTGTGGAGCTAATCGTTCTACAGTTGAATAAAGCTTAAATTCATCAGTTCGTCCTTTTTCCTCAGAAAGACGTTCAACAAAAGAACGGAAAATAACAGCACGTGGATCAGAAAGAGAGTATACGGCATGTCCCATACCATAAATTAATCCTTGGCGGTCAAAAGCTTGCTTGTGAAGTAAGCGTGTTAAATAATCAGCAATTGCCTCATCGTCGTTCCAGTCTTTTACATTATCTTTTAAATCATCAAACATACCCATTACTTTGATGTTTGCACCACCGTGTCTAGGACCTTTTAATGATCCTATGGCTGCAGCAATTGCGGAATATGTATCTGTTCCCGAAGAACTTACTAAATGTGTAGTAAATGTTGAATTGTTACCACCGCCGTGTTCCATATGTAGGATGAGAGCAATATCTAATAATTTAGCCTCTAAAGGTGTAAATTTAGAATCAGGTCGTAACATATGGAGAATATTCTCTGCTGTTGAGTAATCTTCTCTAGGGAGATGAATAAATAAGCTTTGACCTTCATGATAGTGATTGTATGCTTGATAACCGTATACTGAAAGTTGGGGAAATAAACTTATAAGTTGCAAGCATTGACGTAATACATTAGGTAATGAAGTATCATCAGCATTTTCATCATATGAATACAAAGTTAGTACACTTCGTGCGAGAGTATTCATCATATCTCTACTTGGGGCTTTCATAATAATATCTCTGACAAAATTAGTTGGTAATGTTCGATATGTTGCTAAAAGTGTAGCAAACTCATTAAGCTGTTGTGGAGTTGGTAATTCACCGAAAAGTAACAAATATACACATTCTTCATATCCGAAATGATTAGAATCCTTTTGATTTTTTACAATATCGAAAACATTATATCCTCTATAAAATAATGAACCTTCTGTAGGAATAAGTTTACCATCAACTTCTTTTGTGGAACATACATCTGATATTTCTGTCAGACCTACGAGAACACCTCGTCCATTTAAATCACGAAGTCCTCTCTTGACTTCATATTGACTATAAAGATCTAAATCAATGTGGGAAGTTTTTTTACATTGTTTAACATAATCTTCAATAGTGGGATTTAATTCATAAAACTGATTGTTTCCCATAAATAACCTCCTATAAATAAAATTTTCATTCGCGCTCCATCTTCAAAATATATTTTAACATAATAAAGTCGAAAAGTACAATAATTGACATTTAAAAGTCTATAAAAGTGAATTTTTTAGTTTGCTAGGTGTGATATATTTTGTTTTCTTGATGCGATTTGTGATATAATAGATAATACGAATAAGGGATACTTAAAACACCTTAAATATTTAGTGTCAAGGAGCAGAAAATGAGCGAAAAAGATGTAAAACAATTATGTGAATTAGCAATAAAGGCAAAAGAAAATTCATATTCTCCGTATTCACACTTTAGAGTTGGAGCGGCTTTACTTTCCGGTGAAGGCAAAATATTTACGGGATGTAATATAGAAAACGCGGGTTTTACTGCGACTAACTGTGCGGAAAGAACTGCATTTTTTAAAGCGATTTCAGAAGGTACAACCGATTTTAGAGCAATAGCTATATCAGGTGACGCGGATGATTATTTGTATCCATGTGGTGTTTGCAGACAGGTAATGGCAGAGTTTTGTAATTTAGATGATTTTATTATTTATCTTGTAAAAAATATTGATGATTATAAGGCTTTTACTTTAAGAGAATTATTTCCGGGTGCATTTACACCAGATGAACTTGAAAAGGGAGTTAGATAATATTTAAAAGAATAAAAAAGAGTTTATAATTCTTTATAGTTCTTTTTGAAATAAGTCATAATTTGTCCATATTTAGTGAATATAATAGTTAGTGTGAAGGAAGCAATTCCTTCTCCCAATTATTCCCTTTTTATTAAATAAACATTTTCATAACTAAACTCCTCGAGAAACACCGAATTGAGCAACCAATTTGGTGTTTCTCATTTTTTTATGAGCAAATTTTCAATCAATAAATTAAGATAAATCTATTTCATTAGAAAATTTCTAAAATCAATATAATTGCCTAATTTGTCACGGTAACGTGTGATTATGGTATTGAAAAAAAGAATTAAATCTTATAAAATATCACATGTAAAAACAATAGTTGGAGGCTGAATATTGTGACATTTAATATTAATTTTGATTTGTGTGCGATTGTGATAAATACATTTTTAATGTATATATTGGTAAATAGAAAAGATATGAGCAGAAATTATAATAAGGTTTTTTTAGTACAGATGGTTTGCGCATTATTGTCATGTGTTTTTGATATTTTAAGTGCAACTGCAATAATGAATAAAAATTTTAGCAAGCTGGCAATAGCTTCTTTTACGTCTTTTTATAATTTATTCCATAGTTTTATTCCGTTTATGTACGTTTTGTATGTTATCTTGTTGACAGGAGTTATCCTTAAGGAAAAAAATGAAAAAATCCGTATTTTTTGTGTATCAATTCCAATAATAATTATAGTGGGACTATTATCTGTAAATGGAATATATCATTTTGTCTTTTCAATAGATGATAATTTGGAGTATCATAGAGAACCAATGCTGTATTTTATTTACATTTGTGCTTTTTTATATATTATTCAAGGTGTGTATTATTTGATTAGATATGGAGCTGCTATTTCTTCAAAAAAGAAATTATCAATTTATTTGTTAATTGTTTTTAGTATTGGTTCAATAATCTTTCAAGCATTTTTTACATCAATTCTAGTTGAACTTTTTGCGGAAGCAATTACTTCTTGTGGAATTTTATTTTTCACGGAAGATGGAGTAGATGTTAAAAACCCAATAACTAGTATTTATAATAAAACTGCCTTTATGGAGGATAATGATATATTTTATAATTTAAATAGAGAGTATTTTGTATTTGGAATCAAAATTTTAGATTTTGATAGAATAAAATTGCGATATGGTAATACTAATACAGAGAAAATGCTTAATGAGATTGCTTTTAAATTAGTCGAAATTGCTGATGAGGAATCAGTATATGAGTTAGATAATGGATCATTTGCAATTCTAGTAGTCAAGTATAGTGAATATAAAATAAGCAAACTTGAAGATAATATAAATAAAATGTTTGAAAAAGGTTGGAATTATGAGAAAATAGTAATAGATTTAATGGTACAGGTTAACAAGATTTTTGTACCTCAAGATGCAGATTCTGTTACTAAACTTATTAATAAAATTCAAAAAATACAGATTAAATTAAGTCCAGAATCTGATAAAATAGATTTGAAAGAAAAAAACTTAGTACATTATGTATAGTTTTTAAGGAAAGGATGGAAGCTTAAATTAAGTGATAAAACATTATGAAGAAGAAATATACATATAGACAATTAATCTTAGCAGAAAGAGACCCATTTATTCAAAGGCAGAAGATTTCTGCCTTTAATGCGTTATTACAAATTATGGCATTGCTGTGTTTTTCATTAGTTATTTCGCCTATTACATCAGGAGCCTGGAAATTAGCAGTAGTATATTTAGGATTAGGAACATGGTTTTTGATTAATGATTTGTTTTTAAATAAAATAAAAAATCACATTCTAGTTTTATTTACAACTCTTACAGGAGCGTATTTGATTTTGGCATATCAGTTTTGGATAGAAAGGAATATGGAATTCGGAATGGACGCATATTGGCTTTGGATTATAATCGTTCCTTTTATTGCAAATTTTTCTGGAGGAATATTTTATGGGAATATTGCAGCCTTGGGAGGTTGGATACTTGCTGTTATATTTATGTGGAGTCCTGTAAGAGATTTGGTTCAAGATTATGGTACAAATATGACCACATTTTATCCGATAGATTATTTGTGCGTAATGATTGTTGCTTCATGTATCCAATATAAAATGACTTCATATCAATTATTTAGAAAAGAAGCTGAGTCGGAATTAGCTTTTAGACAAAAAGAGAGATTCCAACGTATGGAAGAACAAATTACAATTTATGAAGAAAATGAGACAAATATCAGAAAACTAAAACATGATATAAGGCACTTTAATCGAGTTTTACGAGCTTACTTAAAAGATGGAGAAGTAGGTAAAGCTTTAGAATATTTAGATCAGATTGCCGGAAAGCTAGAAGATGTAAAAAATACAAATTATTGTGACAATAAGCTGATTAATGGTTTACTAACGGTTTATGTTTCACATGCAAAAAAGAGTAAATGTGACATAAAGGTTAAAGCAATTGTTCCAGAACTTATAGCAATTGATGCAATTGATTTGACGTCGATTATTGCAAATGCAATAGAAAATGCAGCAGAGGCTATTCGTCGAGTAGAAGAAGAAAAAAGATATATAAGGGTTTCAATAATTTATGATGCAGGTAAATTAAAAATAGAAGTTAAAAATTCTTGCTTTTATAATACAAAGTTTAACGATGATGGCTTACCTCAAAGTAGTAAAGTGGTTAAAAGTGGAATTGGAACGAAAAATATTAAAGAGCTTGCTGAAAAATATGGTGGTTTTGCATCATTTAAACAAAAAGATGATATTTTTGTTATGAAGGCCATTATTAATTGCTAGACATTTTTATTAATTGCTTGATATGTTTTTCAAATAATAGATATAGGATATGTGTGAAAATTATAGTGATAACTTGTTGTAAATGATTGAATTATCAAGGAGGTTTTTATGCATACAAATGAGCCAAAAGAAGATAAATTTCAAAATAGAGACATTCATATGACAATTTCTCCAATTGTCAGTAAAAATAAGCAAAAGATGTTATATGTTATGTTCAAAGAACATGACAAAGAATTAGAAATTTGTATTCCTAGTTATGAAGTTATAAAAAATAATGGTTTTTCAAAAGAAGAGCTTGACAATTTAATTGTTTACTGTAAAGTAAATAAGGAACAATTATTGAAAAGAGCTAGTAAGATAAGCATTATGGAAGCTTTTTTAGGAAGATAGGCTTAAGGAGAAAAGAATGATTTTAATAAAAAATGGAAGAGTGGTTGATCCTTTAAACAAGATTGACAAGAAACTTGATATTATGATTGATAATGATATTATCAAAGAAGTAGGAAATAATTTAGAAGCCAAATATGATAAGGAAGATTTAAGAGTAATTAATGCTGATGGTTTTGTTGTGGCGCCTGGATTAGTAGATGTGCATGTTCATTTCAGAGACCCAGGTTTAACATACAAAGAAGATATACATACAGGAGCTAATAGTGCTGCAAAGGGTGGATTTACTACTGTTGTATGTATGGCTAATACAAAACCATCAATCGATAATGCAGAAATTTTAAATGATTTAGTAAAAAGAGAACAGTCTCTTTTGATAAATGTGTTAAATACTGCAAATGTAACTAAAGGAATGCAAGGTAAAGAATTGACAGATTTTAAAGCTTTAAAAGAAGCAAAGGCTATTGGACTTACAGACGATGGGATTCCTATTAAAGATGAAAAGTTACTTTTAGAGGCTTTTAGAAAAGCAAAAGAGTTAGATTTGCCAATTAGTTTACACGAAGAAGATCCGGCATTAATTGGTAGTAATGGAGTAAATCAAGGAGAAGTTTCGAAAAAAATTGGTGTGCCTGGAGCACCAGCTATAGCTGAAGATGTGCTTGTTGCAAGAGACTGTATGTTAGCACTTGAAGTCGGCAATAGAATTGATATTCAGCATATTAGTAGTAAGCGTTCAGTTGAAATTGTAGCTTTAGCAAAAAAAATGGGTGCAAATGTATTTGCAGAAGTTACTCCACAGCATATTGCTTTGACGGAAGAGGCTGTGTTATATAAAGGCACATTTGCAAAAGTTAATCCCCCTCTTAGAACTAAAGAGGACAAAGATGCATTAATTAAAGCCTTAAAAAAAGGAACAATTGATATGATTGCAACAGATCATGCTCCTCATAGTAAGGATGAAAAAATGAAATCTATTATGGATGCTCCAAGTGGTATGATAGGTCTTGAGACAGCACTTGCTGTTTGTATAACTAATCTGGTTAAACCAGGTCATTTATCATTAATGCAATTATTAGAAAAAATGACAATTAATCCAGCTAGTTTTTATAATCTAGAAGTGGGACAATTAACAGAAGGGCACAAAGCGGATATTGTAATTTTTGACGAGTCACAAAGCTGGGTAGTAGACAAAAAAGAGTTTGTTTCTAAAGCAATCAACTCACCTTTTATCGGAGAAAAGTTATATGGCCGTGTTAAATATACTATTTGTAATGGAAAAATTGTATATTCAGATATGCAAGAACTATAAAAACTATAAACCAAAAATCTGCAATAATAATATGTTATAAATAATTAAGGAGATTTTTAATGTCAGTTATAAAAAATTATATATTACCTCATCCACCTATGATGATTCCACAGATAGGAAAAGGTGAAGAGGTTAAGCTAGAGTCAACTATAAGAGCTATTTCAAATGTAATGGATGAAATTGCACAAATAAAGCCTGAAACTGTTGTTATTATTTCAGATAAGGCTCCATATTATTCAGATTATATTCATATGTTTTCAAAAGGGAAAAAATCAGGTGATTTGTCAGAATTTGGTGCAAAAGAAATAGATTTTACTGCAGAATATGATATAAAATTGCAAAAAAATATTGACAAGATAGCTAAAAATTTTGCTTTTCCTGGTGGACTAGATAAGGCTGATTATGCAAAAATTGATTATGCAACAATTATTATGCTTTATTTTTTGGCTCAAAAATATGTAGAATTCAACATTGTGAATATTGGATTATCTAATTTATCATTAAATGATCATTATACAATGGGTAAAATTATAAAAAGGGCAGCTGATGAATTAGATAGAAAAGTGGTTTGTATAGCAGCATGTGATACGGGTAGAGATGCTGATTTTACAAAAGAATTTATAGATATTTTAGAAAATAATCCAAATGATATTTTTAAAGAAGAATTACAGGATACATTTTTACAGTTTGATATTGCAAAGGCACTTGCAATGCTTAATGGAACGTTTGGAGATTTAAATGGTGAAAAAAATAACACATTAAAGACGGATGTGATTAATTTTGAAAATCCATTTGAGGTTGGTTATTTAGTTGCAAGTATACAAGCTAATCAAGATGGTAGTTCTGATATAATTGTAAAAGATGAATCGAAATACGAAAAAGAAGATGAGTGCATTAAATTGGCGCGTAATGCTGTTGAAACATTTTTACAAACTAAAGATATTGTATTAGCAGAAGAGTTAATAAATGGAGAATCAGAGTTATATAAAGAAAAGGCAGCAGTGTTTGTCTCTATTTATAACAATGATAATATAAGAGGTTGTATTGGCTCTTTTACACCAATTCAAAAAGACATTGCACATGAAGTGGTCGCAAATGCGATTAATGCAGCAACAAGAGATGTTAGATTTATGCCAGTTACTGCAAAGGAAATAAAGAATCTTTCGTTTGTAATCGACGTAATCAAAAAAGAAAAAAGTGTTGATTCTTTAGAAGAACTAGATGTAAAAAAATATGGCGTTATTATTACTTCTAAAGAAGGAAAAAAGGGTATTATTTTGCCAAATCAAATACAAATAGATAGTGTTGATATTCAATTGTCTATTTTGAAAAAACAAGTTGGATTACCAGAAGATGCAGCTTTTAAAGTAGATTTTGAATTAACTAAATTTGAAATTGAAAGACATCAATAAGTATTAATATTTCAAATAAAAATCCCCACTGTATATATGAAAATGTTTCAATAATAACATCACATATACAAGTGGGGATAAAATATATTATTTATTTTGTTTTACGAGCCAATTTTATAGCTTTTTTCATTATACTTTTTCTAATGCCCTGATCACAGAATTGTAATCTTTCGCTACGTTCCCAATCAGGTGTAATTTTTTTTGTTGGCTCATAATTAAAAGAAGAGTATAGTACTGTCATAAAATCGCCTCCTAAAAATAGCTTTGGTTTTGTTAATACTTTTAAAAAATGTTGTAAGTAATTTCTTTCCTCTTTATAGTTTTATTTTAACATTAAAATTTATCTATAAAATATCTAATGAATCCAAAAAAAAACAAAGTTTTTGTGTCGTGAGTACAATGAAATGATAGTTTAATCCTAAAAACTTTATAAAATGATAAAATAAATATAAAAAATCTGTACTTCATACACAACTGTTCGCTATTAGCGGACAATAAAAATCGCAAAATATTTTGAAAAAAGTGCATAAAAGTATTGTAAATTTTAATTGATATTAGTACAATATAACTATATAAAGAGTTTATGAAAATTAATAATACGGAATCAAGCAGGAGGAATGTTAGATGAATGTTTATACTACAGACAAAATCAGAAATGTTGTACTGCTAGGTCACGGTGCTTCTGGAAAAAGTTCATTGGTTGAGGCAATGGCTTACCTGGCAAAGCTCACTAATCGTATGGGAAAAGTAGAAGATAAAAATACAATTAGTGATTATGATAAGGAAGAAATGAAAAGGGGATTTTCAATTAAAACTTCTTTGATACCAATTCCATGGCAAGATTGTAAAATCAATATATTAGATACACCAGGATATTTTGATTTCGTAGGAGAAGTTGAGGAAGCAGTTTCAGTTGCAGATGCAGCAGTCATTGTTGTTTCAGGTAAAGCTGGAGTTGAGACAGGAACAAAAAAAGCATGGAATTTATGTGAAAAATATAATTTACCACGTATGTTTTTTGTTACAGATATGGATATAGATAATGCAAGTTATAGACAGGTCGTGCAGGATTTACAGGATTTATATGGCAAAAAGATTGCTCCATTCCATCTTCCAATTAGAGAAAATGAGCAATTTGTTGGCTATGTAAATGTTATTCAGCAAGTAGGAAAAAAATGGAATGACAAGGGCGAAGTAGATAGAGTTGAAGTTCCAGAATATTCAAAGAACAATTTATCAATATGTAGAGATGCATTGATGGAATCTGTTGCTGAGACAAGCGAAGAGTTTATGGAAAGATACTTTAATGGTGAAGATTTTTCAGAAGATGAAATTAGACAGGCTCTTCGAGTTAATGTTATAGACGGTTCTATTGTGCCAGTAATGATGGGATCAAATGTTTTGGCAAGAGGTATGTATACGTTGTTAACTGATATCGTTAAATATTTCCCATCGCCAGACAAAAGAAAATGTGCAGGTATCTACACAAAGACAAATGAAGTGTATGATGCTGATTATGATTTTTCAAAGCCAAAAACAGCATATGTTTTTAAAACAATAGTTGATCCATTTATTGGTAAATATTCGCTTGTTAAAGTTAATTCAGGCGTAATAAAGACAGATGATGTTTTGTATAATTACCATAGAGATTTTGAAGAAAAAGTAGGAAAGCTTTATGTTTTAAGAGGAAATAAGGTTGAGGAAGTAAAAGAATTGCATGCAGGTGATATTGGTGCGTTTGCTAAATTGCAGAAAACACTTACTACAGATTCCTTATCTACAAAAACTGCTCCAGTTGCATTTTTAAGGACGTCATTATCTAAACCTTATACAGCTAGACGCTATAAGGCTATAAACAAAGGTGATGAAGATAAGATTTCGCAAGCATTGCAAAAGATTTTAACGGAAGATTGTACATTAAAAAATGTAAATGATAGTGAAAATTCTCAGACATTGTTGTACGGAATTGGAGATTTACATTTAGAGGTGGTTAAATCACTTTTAGAAGAAAGGTATAAAGTCGAAATTGAGTTGACAAAACCTAAAATTGCTTTTAGAGAAACTATTAGAAAGAGCTCTGATGTTGAATTTAAATATAAAAAGCAATCAGGTGGTCATGGACAATATGGTCATGTTAAAATGAAATTTGAACCATCTGGTGACGAAAGTAAAGCGTACATTTTTGAACAGTGTGTTGTAGGAGGAGCAGTTCCAAAGAACTTCTTCCCAGCGGTTGAAAAAGGTATTGCTGAGGGGGTAAAGAAAGGCCCATTGGCTGCTTATCCAGTATTAGGAATTAAAGCAACTTTATATGACGGTTCATATCATCCAGTAGATTCTTCTGAGATGGCATTTAAGATAGCTGCTAAACAAGCATTGAAAAAAGGAATTTTAGCTGCTAAACCTGTACTCCTTGAACCAATAAATAAAATGATAGTAACGGTTCCAGATGCTTACACAGGAGATGTTATGGGCGATTTAAATAAGAGACGTTCAAGAGTAATGGGCATGAATCCTTCAGAAATAGCAGGATATACTGACATTGAAGTAGATGTTCCTGCATTAGAGTTGTATGGCTATGGTGCAGTCCTTCGTTCAATGACAGGCGGTGCCGGAGAATTTTCATATGAATTTGCGAGATATCAGCAGGCAGCAGATGAAGTGGCAAATAAACAGATAGAAGAAAGAAAGAGTAAACTTGAAGAGAGTAGTTTGTAATTTATTAGACATAAAAAATACGAATATTAAGATTTATATAAAAAAAATAAATCGAAATAGAATAATGCTTATTATATGTTTTATAATATGTGTTTTAGGAGTTCTTATATTAAAAGCAGAGACTGGTTCTACAGTCTCTGCTTTTGTTACAAAAAAAGATTATATAAGTTTTGATTCTATAAATAATGTTGCAAGACAGTATAGAAGCAATTCAAAAAAAGGTAAATGTGTTACCATTATGCCTAAAAAACAGGAGCTAGATAATGTTCCAAAATCAAATAAAAAAACTAAATATATTAAAATAAATTACAAATTGGGTAGAGGTGATAATTCGTTGTTAAATTACAAGAAAATTAAACGTTCACAATGCCCATATGAGTTGAAACCTGCTACATGTAATAATTATAAATTTGAAGGCTGGTATTCAGATTTAGATTTTACACATAAAGTTGACATAATAAATAAAGAGATGCCTGATAATATGACATTGTATGCAAAATGGACTTTTGAAATAGACAACGAAAAAAATATTCAAAATTTTCCATATAAGTCATCTATTTTTGATGATTCTAGTAAAGAATGGTTGAAATATTGTGATTATTCTTTGTTACCAATCAAAATACCAGGCATGCCAGATACTAGAAAATATGACTATAAAAACAATTATATTGATAGTAAATTTCAAATTCCACAAGGAATTTGTATAACTAATGACTATATTTTAGTGACAGCATATTCCGGAGAAAAAAATAAAATGGGTTCATTATTTGTGTTTGATAAGAACAGCATGGAATATTTAGTAACACTAGGAATGGATCCTAACAGTCATTTAGGTGGAATTGCATTTGATGGAGATAATGTGTGGATTTGTAATTCTCATGATATGGCGATAGAAAGAATTTCATATGATTTTATTAAATTAATGGCAACTACTAAAAAGGGAAAAACAATAAATGCATCTAAAATAGTTGATAAATATAAAGTTGTAAATACTCCATCAAGCATAACATATCATGCTGGACGATTGTGGATAGTTACTCATAATGTTTTTTTAAATTCAAAATTGTATGCATATTATTATAATGGAAATGCATTGAAAACACTAAATAGTTATTTGATTCCACCTCAGGTACAAGGAATTGCATTTACAGATAAAGGAAAGGTTGTCTTAAGTACTTCTTATGGAAGAACAATTGGATCTCATTTGAAAATTTACAATAATATTGCTGAAATGGCTGCGAATCCTAAAAAATTAGTTTTGGACATTGAAATGCCACCTGGCTCAGAATCAATTGATGTAGATGGTGAAAATAATATTTACGTTGTTTTTGAAACAGCTAGTAAAAAATATTTTGAGGGAACTGATGGTGGAGGAAAAAGTTTATCGCCAATAGATAAAATTTTGAAAGTTTTTATTGAAAATATATAAATACAATTGTAAAATATAATCAGATTATAGCATCAATTCGTACAATTGTTTAAAACGTTGATTATTATGACAGTTGATGGACATTAAATGTGTCATATATTTAATTAATATATGATAGCTAGAAGGGAGAAGCTATGAAGAAAAAAGTTATATGTTCAATTTTAATGTTTTCATTATTTTTGGGAGAAAGTGGAGGATTGATTAGTCCAAATTTGAAATATAATCCATTCCAAACAAAAGTTGTTGAGGCAAAAAATACTACGAAAGATAAACAAATTTCTCAAGGTAAAATTGCCAAGCAGGGATATGAGGTCAGATTAGGCCAAATGAAATATTTAAAAGAGTATGATTTGTTTTTACTTGAAACGGATAATTGTGATTCTATAAAAGGTCAGTTAAATAAATCATTAAAGAAGAATGAAAAGTTAAGTTACGAAATAAGAGATGACGTAGGAATTCTATTAGACAAAGGTGAAGTTATAACAAACAAAAAGACTTTTGTCATTAACAAACCTTCAATGACAATGGGAAAAAATATTTTGATATTTAAGAAAAATGGCAAAGAAGATGTCAGATTTATTTTTGCATCAACTCAGGGTGCAAATATTGATAAACTATTAATTGACAAGAATGATTCAGATGGAGACGGTGTGATAAATTATTTAGAAGATTATTATCATTTAGATAAAAATAATCCAGATACAGATCATGATGGCATTGATGATTACACTGAATTAATAACATCAAATCTAGATCCAAATAAAGCAAAGACTGATGGAAAGACACCAGATGGGGAACTTGACAGTGATAATGATGGTATCAAGAATTCAGACGAGATAAAAAATGGAACAGATCTTGATAATAGTGATATAGATAATGCATCTAATAATTCAATTAATTCCATAAATGAAAGTAAAGTGGGTGTTAATAATAGTAAAAATAATGCATCTCGACTTCAAAAAGCAGATAGTCTTAAAGCAAATGAGGATGAAGACGGAGATGGATTAATAAATTGTCAGGATTCACATCCGTTTGAGTGGGATGTATGTGATAGAGATTTGGCAATTTTTGCAGGCTTAAGTTACGAAGATGGAAGTAGATTTATTGGATCTATGTATAAAGCATCTGATATTGGACAACGTCCAGGTGAAGGCGGAGAAAAGATTTATTTTTTAAATGCAGGTAGTATAGATACTAATGGAATGGATAATGGAATTTCGACTAAATGGCAAATAGTTGATTACGAAAATAAAGAAACAATGATTGATTCTAAATTTAGTGCTACAACATTTAAAAATGGAAACAATATTGTAATTGCATTTAGAGGAACTGATGATGCTTATGGTGAATGGATAAATAATATAGTAGGAGTTGGAATGTTGAATTATCATTCAGAGGAAACTGAAGCTAAAAAATATGCTCTTCGAGTTGCGAAAATGTTTCCTAATACAAACATTTATATAACAGGACATTCACTAGGCGGATATTTAGCACAAATTGGTACAGCTGAACTTGTAAAAAACAATATTGAAGTTAAAAAAACGGCATATTTTAATGGTATTGGATTAAAATATAATAAAATAATGTTTTGGTCAAAAAATGAAGAACTAAACAATTTAAAGAAGTTTGCTAAGAACCATGAATTAATAAGCTACGAAATAAAAGGGGATGTTGTTTCTGCAATAGGAACTCATAGTGGAAAAATTATTACTTTTTTACCTTCAAAAGAAGCAATACAAAACAATAAAGATAAGTTTACAAATACTAAAGATTCAGATAAAATGTCAAAATCTTGTATAAATGTTTTGGGTTATTTATTTAAGGCAAATTTTAATGAATATTATAAAGAATACCAGTCGACATCTATTGTTGAATATTTACATTTGACACATGAAACTACTAGTTTTTATTATTATTTGTTTCAAGGTCGCAGAAAAGTGTAGAAAAAGCAAAAATTCTTACGAAAAATTCGGAAAAACAAAGAAAATTCGACATTTTTAATGGAAATTGCATTAAAAAAAGAGTATTATTATAGTGAGGGTTGTTTTGCTTTAATATAATGCTATATTTGAGTGAGATGTATGACACTTTAAGTTTTAAATAGAAAGAGGAGAGAAGTGGGTATGAAGAAAATACTTTTTGCAGCATCTGAGTGTGTACCATTTATTAAAACAGGAGGATTAGCAGATGTTTGCGGTGCGTTACCGAAAGAATTTGACAAAGAAAACTGGGATATAAGAGTTGTAATTCCAAATTATAGCTGTATTCCTTGGGAATACAGAAGTCAGTTTCAGTATGTTACACATTTTTATATGAGCGCAGGTAGTTATATATGCGATAAATATGTGGGCGTTTTAAAGTATGAGTTAGATGGGGTTACATACTATTTTATTGATAATGAGGAGTTCTTTACATGTCAATCACCATATGGAGATATCAGATTTGATATTGAAAAGTTTGTATTTTTTGACAAAGCAGTTTTATCAATGTTACCTCTAATTGATTTTCAGCCAGATTTAATTCATTGTCATGATTGGGAGACAGGATTAATTCCTGTATATTTAAGAAATGAGTTTATGGGAAATCCATTTTTCTGGAATATTAAATCTATCATTACAATCCATAATCTGAAATTCCAGGGCGTTTGGGATACAAAAACAATGGCTAATTTAACAGGGTTTGATAAATCATTGTTTACGCCTGATAAGTTGGAGTTTAATAAGGATGCTAATATGTTAAAAGGCGGATTGGTTTATGCTGATTACATTACAACAGTTAGCGATTCTTATGCTAATGAAATACAAACAGAATATTATGGAGAGGGTCTTAATGGATTACTTGCTGCCAGACATTTTGACATGCAGGGAATTGTTAATGGTATTGACTATAATACATATAATCCTGCCACTGATCCAAAAATATTTACAAATTATGATGCAGAGTCATTCAGAAAGAAAAAATCAATTAATAAAACCAAATTACAAGAAATGCTAGGACTTAAAGTTGATAAAAAAATGTATATGATTGGTCTTATATCTCGTTTGACAGATCAAAAGGGGCTAGATTTAATTAATTGTGTTATGGATAATTTGGTTGATGAGTATACTCAATTTGTTGTTATTGGTACAGGTCAGGGCGAGTATGAGAATATGTTTAGACAATTTGCTTGGAAATATCCAGATAGAGTTTCAGCTAATATTTGCTATTCAGATGATTTGGCTCATAAACTTTATGCAGCTGCTGATGCATTCTTAATGCCATCACAATTTGAACCATGTGGACTTACACAACTTATTTCATTTAGATACGGTACAGTTCCTATTGTGCGAGAAACAGGTGGCTTAAAGGATACAGTTCAACCATTTAATGAATATGAAAATACAGGAGATGGATTCTCATTTGCTAACTATAATGCACATGAGATGCTTGGAATTGTTAACTACTCAAAACATATTTTCTATGATAGAAAACGTCAATGGAATCAGATGATTGATAGAGGAATGGCTAAAGATTTTTCATGGAATGCTTCTAAATTTAGATATGAAGGTTTATATAGTTATTTAATTGGCGAAAGATATTAATGGAAGATAATAATGATGTAAAATTGTAAAAATAAGGACAATAAACTTTAACTAAGAAGTGATGTTAGAGTTTATTGTCTTTTTTTATATTATTTATAAGAATAATTAATAATTAACATATTTGTTTTCTATTGACTTATTAAAGAAATAAGTCTATTCTTAGTATGTACGTTGTACAAACAATGTTGTTTGCGACAGACGGACACAACGAATATTCGAAAACTAATTATAATAATAAAAAGGAGTAAACAATGCTTAATGCAATAAATCAATTTTTAGAACAAGTAGATAATTTTGTATGGGGTCCACCGCTTATGGTTTTAATTTTATTAGGTGGAATTTTATTAACTATTAAACTTTATGTTTTGCAAATCAGAAAGCTTCCATTAGCTTTAAAATGGATGGTAAAAAATGAAGAAGGCGGAAATGGAGAGATTACGTCTTTTGCAGCTTTATGTACGGCACTTTCTGCAACAATTGGCACAGGAAACATTGTCGGAGTAGCTACAGCTGTTGGTACAGGTGGACCTGGTGCTTTATTTTGGATGTTATTAGCAGCATTTTTCGGCATGGCTACTAAATATGCAGAAGGTTTGTTAGCAATTAAATATAGAACAGTTGATGAAAAAGGTCATGTATTAGGTGGACCATTTTATTATATTGAAAATGGAATGGGAATTAAGTTTAGATGGTTAGCAAAGATGTTTGCATTTTTTGGAATGGGAGTTGGATTGTTTGGAATAGGTACATTTAGTCAGGTAAATGGTATTTCTTCAGCAGTAAAGAACTTCTTTGATCCTAACAATAAAAATGTTATTAGTATTCCAGCAATAGGAGATTATTCAATAGCAGTTGTTATTTCTTCTCTGATTTTATCAATAGCAGTTGCATTGGTTTTAATCGGTGGGATTAAAAGAATTTCGCAAGTGAGTCAGGTTATCGTACCATTTATGGCTATTATTTATGTGGCATTTGTATTTTTGCTAGTGATTATTCATATTACACAGGTACCAGAAGCTATTGCAGTTATTTGTAAAGGAGCATTTAATCCTAAAGCTGTAACAGGTGGAGCAGTGGGAACAGTATTTGTTTGTATTCAAAAAGGTATTGCAAGGGGTATCTTTTCAAATGAAGCTGGTTTAGGTAGCGCACCAATTGCTGCTGCAGCTGCTCAAACAAAAAATCCTGTACGACAAGGTTTAGTAAGTATGACTGGTACATTTATTGATACAATTGTAATTTGTACAATGACAGGTTTATCTATTGTTTTAACAGGTGCATATAAAGTTCCTAAATTAGAAGGTGTACAAGTTACAACATATGCTTTTCAACATGGACTTCCTTTTGGAAATGCATTTTCAAGCTTTGTTTTAATGATATGTTTAGTGTTCTTTGCTTTTACAACAATATTGGGTTGGAATTATTATAGTGAAAGATGTTTAGAATATCTTGTGAAGGATAAAAAAGTTAATACTCATAAAGCTATTATAGTATTTAGATGGTTGTACATTTTAGCAGTGTTTATTGGACCATATATGACAGTTAGTGCTGTATGGACAGTAGCGGATATTTTTAATGGCTTGATGGCAATTCCAAATATGATAGCAATTTTTGCATTAAGTAATGTAGTTGTTAGTGAAACTAAAAAAGTTTTTTCAAATGATGTAACTATAAAAAATGAAACAGTTAATAATTAACGAAAATGTTTAAAAATAAACGAAAAATCAACGAAACAAGTACTATTTTTCAAGTAAGACTTTTTATTTAAGGAAAAAGAATATATAATAGTAGATAAAGATAAAGCTATATTCAATGATCATTTTGAAAATTGAATATAGCTTTAATATTTATAACTAAAAGGTATTTTAGAGGTATTAAGGAGGAAAGATTTTGTTAAGAGATGATTTTGTCTGGGGAGTTGCAACTAGCTCATATCAGATTGAAGGAAAAGATGATAAGATTCCACAGGGGGAATGTGTGTGGGATACTTTTATAAAAAAAGAGGGTAGTATTTTTGGCGGTCACAATGCAGATGTTGCGTGTGATGAGTTACATCAATATAAAAAAGATATACCAATGATGGCAAACCTCGGAATAAAAGCTTATAGATTTTCATTAAATTGGGCGAGAATTTTGCCAAATGGTGTAGGCGAAGTAAATGAAGAAGGAATAAAATATTATAGAGATGTTTTGAAATTATTAAATAAACACAATATAAAACCTTATATAACTTTGTTTCATTGGGAATATCCACAGGTTTTATTTGATAAAGGTGGTTGGTTAAATCCAGATTGTGTAGAATGGTTTGGAGAATATGCTAAAGTAGTAGCTGAGAATTTTAGTGATTTATGTACAGATTTTTTCACAATTAATGAACCACAGTGCGTTATTTATTTAGGACATACAATGGGTATACATGCACCAGGTGTAAAAATGCCGATAAGAGAAACATTACAAATGGCACATAATTTATTAAAATGTCATGGTATGGCTGTAAAAATGTTAAGAAGGTATTCAAAAACAGATATAAAAATAGGGTACGCACCTACATGTGGAGTGGCATACCCTGCAACCGATGATTCAAAAGATGTTGAAGTGGCAAGACGCGTGTATTTTGGCTTTGAAAATCCACTTGAAAATTGGGGATGGAATGTATCATGGTTTCTAGATCCTGTTGTTTTTGGTAAATATCCGGAAGAGGGAATAGAAAAATTTAAAGATTATCTTCCTAAAATTAGTGAAGAACAGATGAAAAAAGATTTAGAGTTAATTAATCAACCTATTGATTTTATAGGACAAAACATATATAACGGATACGAAGTTCGTGCAGTAGATGACGGTAAAGATGGTAAATATTTTGAATATGTTGATCGATATGTTGGATTCCCTAAAACAAGTATACAGTGGCCAATTACTCCAAGAGCATTTTATTATGGAATAAAATTTTTATCAGAAAAATACAAATTGCCTCTATATATAACAGAAAATGGAATGGCTTGTCATGATAATATTTCTTACGATGGAAAAGTACATGATCCGAACAGAATTACATTTTTAGATTCATATATTAGTGCAATGCAACAGGCATCAGATGATGGAGCTAACATTGTTGGTTACTTTTTATGGTCTATAATCGATAATTTCGAATGGGCTAATGGATTTGATGAGAGATTTGGTCTAGTTTATATCGACTATAGAAATCAAAAAAGAATTGTAAAAGATTCAGGCTTTTGGTATAAAAAAGTCATAGAAACAAACGGAAAATGTTTGAGCATTAATAATAAGTCTCAGGAGATTGTAATAGAAGATGTATTGGAAAAATATAAGGAAACTTATAGTGATGTATTAGATAATGCCACAGATTTCTTAGAGAAGATAATAGAACAAGAAGTACCTGATAAAAAAGCAAGAAGAGCAAAATTAAATCAAGAATTTATTGACAAAAATATGGAATTGTTTTCGGATGGAACATGTTTTATTGTCTTAGATGGAGATGCAATTTTAGAAAGTGGAATATTATTCCCAGGTGCGAAAGTTATGATTCCTGAGGATATACAAAGCATCAAGATTCTTGGAGAATGCAAAGTTGCATTTATCTAGATACACAAAAAAATAAAAAACGACATTTATAACTATAGCTTATAAGAAAGATGAAAGTTTTGTGCTTTCATCTTTTTTAATGACAAATTCCTTTAAATATGTTATATTTAGTGAGTGTAAATTGGAAGTTGATTCCTAGTGGGAGGTTAGTCATGGCAAAAAAGAAGGCAATATCTTCTAATAATAAAAGAAAACGTGGTCGACCTTCAAAGGCTGAACTTCAAGAAAAAATAGAAAAGAATGATCTTTTTTATAGAGAAGTATCTCTTTGGGGGATAATCGCAATTTCAGCGTTATTATTCATTAGTAATTTTCATATAGGTGGCATAGTTGGAGAATTTATTAGTAATTTTTTCTTTGGCATGTTTGGCCTTATTGCATATATTTTCCCAATACTATTGCTAGTTGGAAGTTTTTTTGTTGTATCTAATAAAGGAAATACAACTGCAAAGGTTAGAATGATCGGATCGATTATTTTTATGGTAATGGTTTGTTTATTTATGACATTACTTTTTTATGGAGATACATTGAAATCTCCATTTGAAGCATATAGGTATGGTGTTGTTTCTAGACTAGGTGGTGGATTTATAGGAGGATTGTTAGTATGTATACTATGTCCGGCATTTGGGTTAGTTGGAACATATATAATCGATTTCATAATGATCATTATTTCGCTAATTTTTGTTACTGGACAATCTATTATGAAGAAGTTTAAAAAAAGCGGAAAAATTGTCTATGAATCAGCTAAAAATACTAGCGCAAAGTATCAAGAGTTTAGACAGGAACAGAAGGAACTTTCGAAACTTAGAATGGACAACAAGGTAAAGGGTGTAAGTATGAATACGTTGCTTAAACCTTTTTCTAAAGATGGCAATAAAGAAGAAGCGTTAGATGGCAACGTAGATAAAATTGACACTTCAAGTGATGAAATCGGAGAAATAACTTCAAGTAATATTCCTGAAGTAATGAACAAAACGGAGACCGTTCTAGAGGCTGTATTTCCAGCAGATCCAGCGAAAGCAGATATGTTTTTGGACGACAATTTAGTTATTCAGGGTGATTTTGATAAAAACAGCGGCCAAAAAGTTGGTATGGTTGAGGAATTTAATGGCGATAAAGAAATTCGTGATAATAAAGAATCTCATGGAGGTTTGTATCAAAAAAAGGAAAACGTTTTCGAAAAAGATAATGTTTTAAATGGATTAGATGCAAAATCAACTAAGGATTATATATTTCCACCAGTTGATTTATTAAAAAAGAGTAAGTCTAAAAAGAATTCTAATAACGAAAAGTCTTTAAGAGAAACTGCTGCATTATTGCAGTTAACTTTAAAGAATTTTGGTGTAGATGTTACAGTTACTAATATTAGTTGTGGACCAAGTGTCACAAGATATGAAGTTCAACCTGAAATGGGTGTTAAAGTTAGCAAGATAGTTAATCTTGCCGATGATATCAAGTTAAATTTAGCAGCATCAGATATTAGAATTGAAGCTCCAATTCCAGGAAAAGCAGCTGTTGGCATTGAAGTTCCAAATAAAGAGAATCAGATGGTCTCATTTAGAGAACTGATAGAATCGAAAGAATTTTTTGAATCGAAATCTATGCTTAGTTTTGCAGTTGGCAAGGATATAGCTGGAAAAACTAAGGTTGCAGATATTTCTAAGATGCCACATGTGTTAATTGCAGGAGCTACTGGATCTGGTAAGTCAGTTTGTATTAATACTATTATCATGAGTATTTTATATAAAGCAAAACCGGATGATGTTAAATTAATCATGATTGATCCTAAAGTAGTTGAACTTAGTGTTTATAATGGTTTACCTCATTTGTTGATTCCAGTTGTAACTGATCCTAAAAAAGCAGCTGGAGCTTTGAATTGGGCTGTTGCCGAAATGACAGAAAGATATAATAAATTTGCTGAAACAGGCGTTAGAGAAATCAGAGGATATAATAGATTTGTTGAAAAACAAAAGAAAAAGACTGATGATTGTATATATGAAAAGATGCCACAAATAGTTATAATTGTTGATGAGCTTGCTGATTTGATGATGGTAGCATCTAATGATGTTGAAGAAGCAATTTGTAGATTGGCTCAGCTTGCGCGTGCAGCTGGAATACATTTAGTTATTGCAACTCAAAGACCATCCGTAAATGTTATTACAGGCTTGATAAAAGCAAATATGCCAAGTAGGATTGCATTCTCAGTTACTTCTGGTGTAGATTCTAGGACTATTCTAGATATGAATGGTGCAGAAAAACTGTTAGGAAAAGGGGATATGCTATTTTATCCGCAGGGCATTCCTAAACCACTTCGTATTCAGGGAGCATTTGTTTCTGATGAAGAAGTGCAAAATGTAGTAGAGTTCCTTACCGGAGAAAACGGTATTGCTGAATATAGTCAAGATATCCAGGATAAAGTTAAAGCACATGAAGGATCAAATCTATCAAATGCTAATAATAGTTCAGATGATAGAGATTCATATTTTATGGATGCTGCTGATATTGTTATGGATAAGGAAAGGGCGTCAATTGGTATGTTGCAACGTTATCTTAAAATAGGATTTAACAGAGCAGCACGTATAATGGACCAATTAGAGGAAGCAGGCATTGTTGGACCTGAAGAAGGAACTAAACCAAGAAAGATTATTATTTCAAAAGAAGAATATCTTTCTTTAAAAAATCATTAGCATGTAACTATTCCATCAGGATAGTTATGAAAAATATATAGTTTATAGATATATGGAGGAATTGGCAAAATGAGAAGCGACATTGAAATTGCACAACAATCAGAAATGTTACCTATTAAGGAGGTTGCAAAACAATTAAATATCTCTGAGGATGATTTAGAATTATATGGAAAATATAAAGCTAAGCTTTCAGATGAATTAATGACTAAAGTTGAAAACAATAAGAATGGTAAACTAATTCTTGTTACAGCTATTAATCCTACTCCAGCAGGAGAAGGAAAAACAACAACAAGTGTTGGATTAGGTCAGGCATTTGGTAAATTAGGAAAAAAAGCAGTAATAGCTTTAAGAGAGCCTTCTTTAGGACCTTGTTTCGGAATTAAAGGTGGTGCTGCAGGTGGCGGATATGCTCAAGTAGTTCCAATGGAAGATTTGAATTTACATTTTACTGGAGATTTTCATGCTATTACTTCAGCAAATAATCTTTTAGCCGCTTTACTAGATAACCATATTCAACAAGGTAATGAATTAGGTATTGATCCACGTCAAATCGTATGGAAAAGATGCTTGGATATGAATGACCGTGTTTTAAGAAACGTTGTTGTTGGATTAGGAAGAAAAGCAGATGGAGTTGTTAGAGAAGATCATTTTGTAATTAGTGTTGCTTCTGAAATTATGGCAATCTTTTGTTTGGCTGATGATATTCATGATTTAAAACGAAGACTGGGCAAAATTATTGTTGCTTATACATATGATGGAAAACCTGTAACTGCAGACGATTTACATGCTACAGGATCAATGGCTGCATTATTAAAAGACGCTATCAAGCCAAATCTAATTCAGACTTTAGAGCATACTCCAGCAATCGTTCATGGTGGACCTTTTGCTAATATTGCTCATGGATGTAACTCAGTAAGAGCAACAAAATGTGCTTTAAAATTAGCTGATTATGTTATAACAGAAGCAGGTTTTGGCGCAGATTTAGGCGCAGAAAAATTCTTTGATATTAAGTGTCGTATGTCTGGATTAAAACCAGATGCTGTTGTATTAGTTGCAACTATTCGTGCATTAAAGTATAATGGTGGCGTTGCAAAAGAAGATTTGGTTAACGAAGATTTAGAAGCTCTTAAGAGAGGAATAGTTAACCTTGAAAAACATATAGAAAATTTACAACAATATAAAGTTCCTGTTGTTGTTACATTAAATTCATTTGTTACAGATACTGAAGCTGAAACAGAATTTGTAAAGAATTTCTGCGAGGAAAGAGGATGTGATTTTGCACTTTCTGAAGTATGGGAAAAAGGAGGAGAAGGTGGAATCGCTCTTGCTAACAAAGTACTTAATACATTAGAAAAAAAAGAAAGCAAATTTGAATTGTTATATGATGATAGTTTATCATTAAAGGATAAAATTCAAACTATTGCACAAAAAATATATGGTGCAAAAGATGTAACATATTCTGTTGCTGCAGAAAGAGAACTTAAAAAAATAACAGAATTAGGATTTGGAAATATGCCAGTTTGTATGGCAAAAACACAATATTCATTATCTGATGATCCTAAAAAACTAGGTCGTCCTACAGGTTTTACAATGAATGTCAGAGAAGTATATGTTTCTGCTGGTGCAGGATTCGTGGTAGTATTAAATGGCGCTGTTATGACTATGCCAGGTTTACCAAAGAAGCCAGCAGCTAACAATATTGATGTAGATGATAATGGTGTGATTACTGGATTATTCTAAAGAGAGAGGATGGTATTTTGACACACTTAATTGATGGAAAACAGATTTCAACAGATATTAAAGAATCTTTGAAAGTTGAAGTCGCTAAATTAAAAGAAAAAGGAATTAACTGTGTTTTGGCAGTTATACAAGTAGGAGAGGATCCTGCATCAAAGGTTTATGTAAGAAATAAAAAGAGAGCTTGCGAATATATCGGTATAGAATCTATTTCTTATGAATTACCTGAAAAAACAACTCAAGAAGAATTACTTGAGATAATAGATAAGCTAAATGATGATGAAAAAGTAAATGGTATTTTATGTCAGTTACCTTTACCAAAACATATAGACGAAGATGTTGTAATAAAACGAATTTCTCCTCAAAAAGATGTTGATGGTTTTCATCCAGAAAATGTTGGTGCATTAGTTATTGGTCAAAAAGGATTTGTATCATGTACACCAGCTGGTATAATAGAGTTATTAAAAAGAAGTAATATTGATATTGATGGGAAACACTGTGTTATTGTTGGTAGAAGTAATATAGTGGGTAAACCTATGGCTTTACTTATGCTTAGAGAAAATGCTACAGTAACTGTTTGCCATTCACATACTAAAAATCTTAAAGGAATTACTAAAACAGCTGATATTTTAATAGTAGCAATCGGTAAACCTAAATTTATTAACGAAGAATATGTCAAAGATGGAGCTGTTGTTATTGATGTTGGAATTCATCGCCAAGAAAATAAAAAATTATGTGGTGATGTAGATTTTGATAGTGTATGTGATAAAACAAGTGCAATTACCCCTGTTCCTGGAGGCGTAGGACCGATGACAATTGCAATGCTTATGCATAATTGTGTAGAAGGCGCAAAAAATTATTAGGAGATGAAAGAAATTTATGAAATGCAAAAAATGTGGAGCTGATCTTCAAGATGGGGTAATATATTGCCCACATTGTGGAAAGGAAGTTCAGATTGTTCCTGACTACAACGAATTTGATGAAGAGTATTTAAAAAACATCATATTGCAAGAACAAATGAATAGTACTTTGGTAGAGGATAACCGCATTGATACAGAAGAACAAATTTCGATTAATTCTAATAATAAAAAAGAAAGAATTATTATTATGATTGGAATGATTACTGCTATAGTTTTGGCTATAGCAGTAGTTGTTTATACATCAATTGCTAATTATCATTCGAATTCATACACTTATCAAATCAATTCAGGGAAGGATGCGTTTAAAGAAAAAAATTATGATCTTGCAATTAAACATTTTAATAGAGCAACTGAAATTGATAAGACGAGATCATATCCTTTTGTAGAGTTAGGTTTGATATATGAAGCTAAAAAGGATAAAGTTACAGCGGAAGATATGTTTAAGAAAGCAATTCAGAAGGATAAAAAAGACATAAATGCATATAAATGCATTATAAATTTTTATGAAAAAAATGGTGATCTTAATAAAATTGTTGAATTAGCTCAAAAAGTAAATAATTCAAAAGTGAAGGCTTTATTTAGTGAATATATTCCTATAGAACCTGATTTTAATTCTGACACTGAGATATTTTATAATAAAATAGATATACAATTAATAATAGCAAATGAAACAGATGTTGTTTATTATACAATTGATGGTAAAGATCCTATAAAAGATGGTAAAGTTTATAATGTGAAGGATGGAATTATCATCAGAACACCAGGAACATACTATATTAAGGCAGTATCTAAAAATAGAAAAGGTATCTATTCTCAGGTTGTTGAAAAGAAATGCAAGCTTGCTCTATTGAAACCAGATCAGCCAGTAGTATCACCTAGTTCTGGCAGTTATGGAGCACCTACATATATCACGATTTCTGTACCAGATGGATGCGAGGCATATTATACATGGGATGGACAAACACCTACAAGAAATTCAGAAAAATATACAAGTCCATTTTTAGTACCAGAGGGAAATAATGTATTAAATGTTATTTCAGTTGATATAAAAACAGGTAAAGTAAGTGACGTATATAGTGCTTATTATGAATATTATTCACAATAATAAGTCGAATTGAATCGACTAGGAGGAAATATGAGAAAAACATTAAAAAGTGCACAAATTATACCAATAGGTTTTTTTGTATTTATAATGATAGGAACACTTTTATTAATGTTACCAATATCGACTAAACCATCTTTTTCAACATCATGGATTGATGCATTGTTTACAGCAACAACATCAATTTGTGTAACTGGCTTAGTTACTGTTGATACATATATGCAATGGACAGTTTTTGGTAAAGTAGTTATTCTGTTTTTAATTCAAATTGGTGGATTAGGAGTAGTATCTATTTTGACAATGATGTTAATTGTTTTAAATAAGAAAATAACAATAAAAGAAAGAGTTTTAATAAGAGATTCATTTAATTTAGATACAATTGATGGATTAGTTAAGTTTTTGTTAAAAGTTGTAAAAGGAATAGGAATAGTAGAAGCTATAGGCACAGTAGTTTATTCATTTATTTTAGTTCCTAAGTTCGGATTTATAAGAGGATTGTCATATTCTCTTTTTAATTCAGTATCTGCTTTTTGTAATGCTGGTATGGATATTATGGGACCAAATAGTTTAGAAAATTATAATAGAAATCCTTTATTTTTAATTAATACTATGTTACTTATAGTAATTGGAGGTTTAGGATATATAGTTTGGTTTGATGTTATTGATATAGCAAAAATATGTATTAATAAAAAAAGAAATTTAAAATACTTCTTTAAATATTTATCAGAGCATACTAAATTGGTATTAGTTTTAACATTTGGATTAATTTTATTTGGAGCAGGTTATATTTTTATCATGGAATATAATAATCCATATACTATCGGACATATGTCGTTACATAATAAAATTCTTAACTGTTTTTTTCAATCGGTTACTTTTAGAACAGCAGGTTTTTCTACCATATCACAGAAGAACTTACGTGGATTGTCAGGCTTCATGGGATGTATTCTAATGTTTATTGGGGGTTCTCCAATGGGTACTGCCGGTGGTATTAAAACAGTCACAATTTTTGTAGTAATATTATCTACATTTGATTTTGTTAGAAATAAGAAAGATATTACTATTTTTAATAGAACTGTAAGCGAAGAACTTGTTAGAAAATCTGTAGCAATTATTGTATTTAATTTTTTTGTTACTGTTACTCTTGCAATAATACTGTGCAAAACAAACAAT
The DNA here is from genome assembly GCF_900107245.1 of Lachnobacterium bovis DSM 14045. Lineage (GTDB taxonomy): Bacteria > Bacillota > Clostridia > Lachnospirales > Lachnospiraceae > Roseburia > Roseburia bovis. The sequence continues at coordinate 205,671 of NZ_FNPG01000004.1, read as the reverse complement.
CTTGATATTTTGGACGGGATGTATGAGACTTTTAGTGCAACTGCTACAGTTGGATTATCGAGAAATGTAACTGCTACGCTTGATTCAGTTGGTAAAATGATTATTATTTTATCAATGTATCTAGGAAGAGTCGGTCCAATTTCATTAGGATTGTTCTTTATAACATCTAGTTATAATAAAAATGATATAAAATATTCAAATGGTAGATTTTTAGCAGGTTAAATTAGTTGAATAAAACCAAATTTGATGATATCAAAAAATGAGTATTTAAAAGGAGTAGTGTATTAATGAGTAAATCAGTGGCTGTCCTTGGAATGGGACAATTTGGTAGATATATAACAGAAGAATTATGTGAAAGCGGAGCAGATGTGCTTATAGCTGATAAAAATGAAGAGATAATTAATCAGTATGCCAATATGGTAAGTATTGCATTAACTGCTGAATTAAGCGATCCAGAAGTTATTAGTAATATTGGATTATCAAATATGGATGTTGTAGTTGTATCAATGGGTGATAATCTTGAGTCTAGTATTATGTGTGTTATGGTAGCGAAGGAAGAAGGCGTAGAAAAAGTTCTTGCAAAAGCTTCGTCTGAGAGAATGGCCAATATATTAAAAAAAGTCGGAGCTGATGAAATTATTTTTGCAGAAAAGGAAAGTGCAAAAAGTAATGCTCGTAAAATAATGTCTTCTAATTTTTTAGAATTCTTTGAAATAAGTAAAAATGTTTGCGTTGTTAGTTTACGTCCTAAAAAAGAATGGATTGGTAAAAGCTTAAAAGAGTTAAGACTACGTGAAAAACATAAAATAAATGTTATTACAATGAAAAAAAATAACCGTATAATGTCATATTTAAGTCCGGAAGAAGTGATTGAAGAAGGAACAGAACTTTATATTTTGGCTGACGTAAATAGATTGAATCGATTGAAATAAGCATATAAATATAATTAAAAAATATTATAATAAATTATAACAAAAACATAATAATTAATAGAAAAAAACAAACAATGCCTTTTTTAAAAGTAAAGGTCATTGTTTGTTTTTGCATTAAGACTAATAATTTTTCTGTTTACCAATTTCTGCGGCACGTTTTAAAGCAGCATCGATATTAGGCCTAAAGTTTTCTATACCAATTTTCTCTATGAATTTGTTTTTCTTCATTGTTTTCATAGGTTGTTCATTAACATGTGAGAATACTAATTGAACGTTAGCTAATTCACATTGTTTGTATAATTTTTCAAGTCCTTGCATGGCAGTAGCATCAATTGCAGGGACTCCACGCATACGAATAATAAGAATTTTAGTATATTCTTTTAATTCGATTAGCTCAATAAGTTCACTGTCTCCAAAAAACATAGGACCTATAATTTCATATACACGAACATATTCAGGTACATATTTTTTATCAGTAGCATCTGGGTCATTCTCAGGATCAATATATGTCCATCCCATAACGCTTGATTCATCACTCATACGCTTCATGAATAATAAACATGCAAAAATCATACCTACTTCAATAGCAACGACTAAATCGAATAAAATTGTCAAAACAAAAGTTGTACACAAAACAATTATATCGCTTTTTGAAGATGTTTTACATAAATGTGTAAAAGTACGCCATTGACACATATTATAAGCTACTAAAAACAATATAGCTGCAATAGTTGGCATTGGAATAAGTTTTGCATATGGCATAAGTACAATCAAAACAAGTAGTAATGTGATTGAATGTACAATACCTGCAACAGGTGTTTTGCCACCGTTTTTGATATTAGCAGCTGTTCGTGCAATTGCACCAGTAGCTGGAATACCACCAAATAAAACTGAACCTATATTACCAATACCCTGAGCAACCAATTCAGTATTTGAACGGTGTCTAGAATTAATCATTCCATCTGCTACTACACAGGATAAAAGTGATTCAATTGCAGCAAGAATTGCTATTGTAAATCCATCTGAAGCTGCAGCTTGAATTCCATTTATAGTAATAGATGGTAATGTAAATTTAGGTAAACCACCACGGATAGAATATAAATCACCAATAGTATAAACATTTAGTTTTAGAACTTTTACTAAGATGATACATACAATAACTGCGATGATTGAACCAGGTATTTTTTCACTTATTTTTGGCCATACAATTAAGATAACCAAGCTAATAACGCCAATTATAACGGCATTGATGTTAAAAGTTGAAGTTGATTTTGAAAGTGCAACAAGTTTTTCAATTGAGCTGATAGCTGTTGTTCCTTTTGGATAAGTTGCACCTAAGAAATCTTTTAATTGGCCAATTAAAATTGTTACAGCTATACCTGCTGTAAATCCTGTGGTAATAGTATAGGGTATAAACTTAATTAATGATCCTAACCTTAACACTCCCATAAAAATAAGGATCACACCGGCAATAAGTGTAGCCAACACAAGACCATTCATTCCTCTATTAGCTACAATTCCCGCAACAATAGTAGCAAAAGCTGCAGTTGGACCAGCAATTTGAACTTTGCTACCACCAAAGAATGAAATTAAGAATCCAGCAATTATAGCTGTATAAATTCCTTCTTCTGGACCGACGCCAGATGCTAATGCTAATGCAATAGATAACGGAAGAGCAATAATTGCTACAATTATTCCTGATACCAAATCTTTTGCAAATTGTTGTCCTGAATAATTTTTTAAGTCAGAGAACAACATGGGCTTTAATTTTTCTTTTTGCATTACTGTTTAAACCTCTTTTTTCTTTTTGCCAAAAAAAGTTTAAAAAATAAAATTATTAATCAAACGTAATAGTTTTATTGGTTAGTGATTTGATTTTTACTAAAGACACAACATCGATACCTAGTTCCTTTAATTTAGTTTCTCCCGGTTGAAATACCTTATTGATTATAACGCCCACTCCGGCAGTAGTTGCGTGTGCTTTATGAAATAGGCGTAGGGCACCGACCGCAGCTTCTCCATCAGCAAGGAAATCATCAATTAGTAAAATATGATCATCTTCTGAAATATATTTCTGAGATACTGTTAACTCATAATTTTTTTGATGAGTAAATGAGTAAACTTCAGTCTGATATAAATCACTATTAAGATATTTAGATGGTTCTTTTTTCAAAATAATAAGAGGAACGTTTAGTTCTTTAGCTGTCATTAAAGCAGGAGCAATTCCAGAACTTTCAATAGTTGCTACTTTTGTGACTTTTTGCTCTTTAAATTGAGCAGCAAAGTTTTTTCCTATTTTGTCCATTAAGACGGGGTCAATCTGGTGATTAATAAAACTGTCGACTTTAATAATTTCATCATTTATAACCTCTCCTTGGGCTAGTATTAATTTTTGTAATTCCTCCATAAAAAACACCTCCACAGTTAAAATAAACTCTCCTAACAATATTATAACATTTTTTTTACAACTATGGAAAACAAAATCGTAAATACTTTACGAAAAAGCTAAATAATATTATAATATACGTATGAAAATATCAGTAATATGCGTAGGAAAAGTAAAAGAAAAGTTTTATAGAGATGCAATTGCGGAGTACTCAAAAAGGCTTAGTAGATATATTAAGTTAGAAGTAATAGAAGTTGCAGATGAAAAAACAAAAGAACAATGCACAGAAAACGAGATAAACATTGTTAAAGATATAGAAGGAGAAAGAATTATAAATGCCATTAAGGATAGTAATGCCTATCTTGTTTGTCTCGCAATAAATGGAAAAAAGTTAGATTCTGTTGAATTGTCAAAAAAAATTGAACATCTTGGAATACAAGGTACCAGTCATATATATTTTGTGATAGGAGGATCACTTGGCTTATCAGATAATGTACTTAAAAAAGCAGATTATTTATTAAGTTTTTCAAATATGACGTTTCCTCACCAATTGATGAGAGTAATCTTGTTAGAACAGGTGTATAGAAGTTATAGAATTATGAATAATGAGCCGTATCATAAATAAAACATATCATAAACATAATATGTTACGAACAAACCGTATCATAAAGCAACGAATAATAGATAAAATTTGTTTTTGAGTTGAATTTTTGACTAGGAGGAAAAACAACATGAGAATGTATGACATTATCATGAAAAAAAAAGAAAATGAAGAATTGGCAACAGAAGAAATTAAATTTTTTGTAGAAAATTATACAAATGGGACGATTCCTGATTACCAAGCTTCAGCTTTACTTATGGCTATTTGTTTTAATGGAATGTCTAAGAAAGAAACATTAGATTTGACGTTAGCTATGCGAGATAGTGGAGATGTATTGGATTTAAGCTATATAGATGGTATAAAAGTTGATAAACACAGTACAGGTGGAGTAGGAGATAAAACTTCACTTGTTCTTACTCCGCTTGTTGCAAGTTTAGGAGTACCAGTTGCAAAAATGTCTGGTCGTGGATTAGGTCATACTGGCGGAACGATAGATAAATTAGAATCATTTCCAGGTTTTACGACAGGAATATCCGAAGAAACATTTAAAGAGAATATTCAAAAAATAGGCATAGCAATTGCAGGTCAGACAGCGAACTTAGCTCCTGCTGACAAAAAACTGTATGCACTTAGAGATGTGACTGCAACAGTAAATCAGGTATCATTAATTGCAAGTTCCATAATGAGCAAAAAATTAGCTTCAGGAAGTGATGCTATCGTGCTTGATGTAAAAACCGGAGATGGAGCTTTTATGAAGAATTTAGAAGATTCAAATAATCTTGCTAAGGAAATGGTAGCAATTGGTAAATTAGCAAACAAACATACAGTTGCAGTTATTACTGATATGAATCAACCTTTAGGAAGAAATGTAGGTAATATTGTTGAAGTTAAAGAAGCGATAGACACTTTAAATGGAAATGGTCCTTCTGATTTTAAAGAAGTTGTGTATGAATTGGGTTCTCAAATGTTGATTGCAGCTAATAAGGCAACTACAAAAGAGAAAGCTTTTAGATTAATGGATGAAGCAATAGAAAATAAATCAGCATTAAATAAATTCGCTGATTTTGTTAAAGCGCAGGGTGGCGATGAATCTTATGTCTATGAGCCAGATAAATTCCAAAATGCAAAGTATACAGTTGAAGTAAAGGCCACACAAAACGGATATGTAAGGAATATATTTGCGGAAAGTATTGGAAATGCCTGTATGATGCTTGGAGGAGGTCGAGAGACAAAGGATAGCGTCATAGACTTAACAGTTGGTATTTATTTGAATAAAAAAGTGGGTGAATATGTTGAAAAAGATGGCATTTTAGCTACTATATATGCAAATGATATGGATAAAGCAGGCATGGCTAAGAAAGTTATATTTGATGCATATGAATTGACTGAACAAAAAGTGTTAGCGCCTAATGTAATTAAAGGAGTAATTGATTAATGAATATGACAGAAAGAATTATGACAATGGAAACTGAACATTTATCTAATATATTTGGTCAGTTCGATTCACATGTAAAGAAAATTGAAAAGACTCTTGGAGTAACTGTTATCGTAAGAGATAATTTAGTAAAATTCATTGGAAACGATAATGCATGTTCAAATGCACAGCTGATTTTCAAACAATTGTATGAATTATCAAAACGAGGAAATGAGATAACAGATCAGACTGTAAACTATGAACTATCATTGATACTAGAAAAACAAGATCCATCAGCTATTGTAACATTAGATGGAGATATCATTTGTCACACGATACAGGGTAAACCAGTTAAGCCTAAGACTATTGGGCAAAAGAAGTACGTTGATTCTATTAGAAAAAATATGGTTACATTTGGCATAGGCCCAGCAGGTACAGGAAAAACTTATTTAGCAATGGCAATGGCTATTACCGCTTTTAAGAATGAGGAAGTAAGTAGAATTATTTTGACTCGTCCTGCTATAGAAGCTGGAGAAAAACTTGGATTTTTACCAGGAGATTTGCAAAGTAAAATAGATCCATATTTAAGACCGTTATACGATGCATTGTATCAGATAATGGGAGCGGAAAGCTTTTTGAAAAATCAAGAGAAAGGATTAATAGAAGTAGCTCCGCTTGCTTATATGAGAGGTCGTACTTTAGATAATGCTTTTATTATTCTAGATGAGGCACAAAATACAACCTCAGCACAAATGAAAATGTTTTTAACAAGAATTGGATTTGGATCAAAGGTTGTTATTACTGGTGACGCAAGCCAAAAAGATTTGGCTCCGGATACTCAATCTGGTCTAGATGTTGCACTTAAAGTTTTATCAAATGTCGATGAAATTGGAAAATGCAAATTAACAGCTAATGATGTTGTAAGACATCCTTTAGTTCAAAAAATTGTTAAAGCATATGAAAGTTATGAAGAAAGAGTTGAAAAGAATAAGAAAAGAAGAGCTAAAGCTAATGCTAAAAACAGATCAAAATAAAGCAAACAAATTTTAAATTAATAAAAAGGGTGGGAGATTATGGAGGAGAAGGTAACACCTTATAGGGTTATTCCAATGGTAATAATGTTTATAATTATTTTTTCATCTAGTTTAACATTAGGATTCTATCGAAGTTTAACTGTTCATGAATATCTATTATTGTTAATATTAGATGTGGTTTTTTGGGGATTATTTATATATGAATTAGAATACAAAAGAACACATAGACAAATACATAATAATACACAATGCAGTTTTATTAATGTATCAATAGGAATGTGTATATCAACAATAGTTACTGTGATTTGTTGTTTTGTGCCAGATTTTATAAAACCTATCATGTTGATTGTGGTTATAATGTGTGCTTTTTCAACAGATGTTTTAGCAATAATCTATGGGATTTATTCAATTGTACTTGTTTCAATAATAAATAATTCTAGTAAAGAAGAGATAGTTGCAGCAGTTCTTATTATTATTTTTACAGCAATTGTAGTAAACAGTTTTGCAAATGCCAATGATTATGTGTGGAGCTGTTTGACGATGTTTTTTGTTAATTGTATGATAAACACGTTATTCTTTTTTGAAAAAAATAATACTGTTTCAAAGAACTATTTTATAAGCATAATTGCAATTAGTACATTAAATTGTTTATTTACACTTGTATTCTATAAAAAAGTGTATCATAATACCATAAGTGAGGAAAAAAATAAATACGAAGAAATTTTGGATGAAAATTATCATGCAATTTTAAGCGTAAAGGCTTTTTCTCCAGAAGAATACAATCATGCAGTTAAGGTATCTGATTTATCATATAGGTGTGCAAAGAAAGTTGGTTTTGATACGACTTTATGTGCAACAGCCGGTTTTTACTATAGAATGTGCAAATGGAATGATAATCAAGGAATTGATAAAGCAATACAGAAGGCAAAATATGAATGCTTTCCTGAAAAAGTAATAAATATTATTTCTGAATATAATGGAGAAAAAAAATTGCCTTCTTCAAAAGAATCTGCACTAATAAATATGACAGATACGTTAATTGATAAGATGGAACATATTAAAAATGTTAAAGAGAATTCTTTAGATTTTGAAATGTTAATATATCAAACATTAAATGATTTTTCAATAACTAATAAGCTTGATGCCTCAGGAATGAGTGTACATCAGTTTCTTTTGGTTAGAGACTATTTAGTGAAGGAGGGAATCAAAAAGTGATTTTTGATTTAGAAGAAATTTGCAAGGTTCCATTTGAATTTAATTATTCAGAACTTGCAGAAAAGGTAATAAGTTTTTGCCTTGAGTATATTGAATTCCCTTATGAAGCAGAAGTTAATTTGACATTAACAAATAATGAGGAAATTCATAAAATAAATTTAGAGCATAGAGGGATTGATAGACCAACAGATGTTTTGTCATTTCCAATGCTAGAAAATGCTACTCCAGGAGATTTTTCTTCTTTAGATGAAGATGATTGCGATGCATTTGATTACGATACAAATGCGGTGATGCTTGGAGATATTGTTATATCAGTTGACAAAGTTCTAGAACAAGCACAAGAGTATGGTCATAGCATAGAAAGAGAATTTGCTTTTTTAATTTGTCATAGCATGCTTCATTTGTTCGGTTATGATCATATGGAGGATGATGAAAGAACAGAAATGGAAACTCAACAACGCATTATAATGGAAAAACTAAATATACTTCGATAATCAATATATTATTAGGGGGATAAATATATGAGAAAAAAGTACGTTATTAGTTTGTTAGTTTGTGCAATGTGTGGTAGTCTATTAGTTGGTTGTAAAAAAGAAGAAAAGCAGGGACCTGCTGAAATAAAAACCAATAAAACTTCGAATGCAGTTGAAAAAAACCATAAAGGTAAAATTCAAAGTTTGTATACGGGAGAGTGGATTGATAAAAAATTAGCTCAAAAAAGACCAGTTGCAATTATGGTTGAGAATACGCATGCGTGTTTTCCACAGTATGGTATAAGCAAGGCCGATGTCGTTTATGAGTGCCCTGTAGAGGCAGGGATTACACGATTTATGGTTATTATGCAAGATTATTCAAATAGCAACATTTTGGGAAATATCAGAAGTACTAGAGACTACTATGTGCAATATGCTAAGGAATATAATGCTGTCTTTTTTCATTGTGGAGAGAGTAGATTTGCGGTTGATTCTTTAAAAGATATTGATAACGTTGATTGTATTGTAGGAAGTCAGGAAAAATATTTTGAAGAAGTACCACATAAGAATCCTCCTCACCATATATTTACATCCACTCATAAAATAGAGAAGGCGTTTAGTGATTTGAAATATTCAACTACGCTTGATAAATCAGCTAAAGCATATTTTAATTTCGCAGAATCTGATAACAAGGTTAATTTGAGTTCAGGTAGTAGAGTTGAGTATATAAAACTATATTATCCAAATGCTAAACCATATTTTGAGTATAATAGGGCAAACAAAATGTATTATAGAGGCGAGTTTAATGCTTCTCAGACAGATGGTTTAACAAATGCTACTCTTGCTGTAAAAAATATTATTATACAAGAGTGTAAGAGTTCTATAAGGGATAAGAGTGATGGATCTTTAAAGATTGAAACAATAGGAACAGGAACAGGAAAATATATTACTAATGGTCGTATGATAGATATAATCTGGAAATATGACACAAAAAAGAATAAAACTTGTTACTTTGATTCATCGGGCAAGGAGATTACCCTTAATCCGGGAAAAACTTGGGTGTGTATTTCTGAATTTAGCAAAACTAAAGGAAATAAGTTTTACACCACAAAAAAAGAATATGAAAGAAAAAAATAATTGAGGAAATAAAATGAGTCAGTCAAAGAAAAACAGGTCAAATTTTTTAGTGCAGGGTTCAATTCTTGCAATGGCATCAATAATAAGTCGAATAATAGGCTTGGTCTATAGGTTACCGATGACAGCTATTTTAAAAGACGTTGGAATTGGATACTATGGTACAGCTTTTGAAATATATAATGTTATGCTTATTATTTCATCATATAGTTTGCCCCTAGCTGTTTCTAAACTTGTATCTGCTAAGTTGGGTCAAGGCAATAAAACAGGTGCATATCAAATATTAAAAGGTGCGCTTGTTTTTGCAGCAGTATCGGGTGGAACTGTTTCATTAATTGTATTTTTTGGTGCGGATTATTTAGCAGGTATTATGAATACTCCTATGAGTGCTTATGCGTTAAGAGTTTTAGGCCCTGGATTAGTTGTTGTAGCTGTTTTGGGTGTTATAAGAGGATTTTTTCAGGGTACAGGCACAATGGTACCAAGCGCAGTATCTCAAGTAATTGAACAGATTGTTAATGCAGTAGTTAGTGTTTGGGCAGCGTATGTATTGTACAATTATGGAAAACGTATTGGAGAAGTATTAGGTGACAAGGAACATTATTCAGCAGCATATGGTGCAGCAGGTGGAACACTTGGTACCTTGATGGGATCAGTAGCAGCATTGATTTTTGTGTGTATTATTTTTGTCACTTACTTAAAAGTCTTTAAGAAAAAAATGAAAAAAGAACATAATGTGGAAGTTGATTCTTTTTCATATACAATGAAAATACTTATTGCTACTATTATTCCAGTTCTTTTAAGTACAACAGTTTATAATATTAGTGCAAGTATTGATCAGGGTATTTTTAAAAACATTGCTGCTTTGCAAGGATATTTACCAGATAAAACTGATGCCTGGTATGGTGTGTTTACCGGAAAATATCGTTTGTTGATTAATGTACCTATTTCGATAGCTTCAGCTATGGTAGCATCAGCTGTTCCTAAATTAACATCTTCATATGCACAAGGTGATTTAGAAGCTGTGCGTCATCAGATTCAAGCATCAACTAGATTTATAATGGTAATTGCTTTCCCTTGTACAGTTGGATTAATGGCTTTAGCTCGCCCAATTTTAATTTTGCTTTTCCCAACAACAGTTGGAAATATTGATGTTGCAACTAACATGATGTTGATTGGCTCTGTAGCTATTATTTTTTATTCAATATCAACACTATCAAATGGTTTATTACAAGGTATTGATAAACTAAAAATTCCAGTAATCAATGCTTGTATTGCTTTAGTAACTCATGTATTATTGTTAATCTTTTTAATGTTAGCTTTTAGATTAGGAATTTATGCGGTAGTAATTGCAAATACATTTTTTGCATTTATTATGTGTATTTTAAATAGTAAAGCAATAGTGAAATATAGTGGGTTTGAAAGGGAGTATAAAAAAACGTATATTATCCCAGCTTTATGCTCAGTAATTATGGGAGTGCTTACATTCTTCACATATCACGGAGTATATAAAATTATCAGAAGAAATTCTGTGGCAGTTATTTTTGCATTTGTTGTGGCATTTATTTCTTATGGAGTATTATTATTACTTCTTAAGGGACTTACAGAAGATGAACTTAGACATTTCCCAGGTGGAAGACAATTGGTTAAAATGGCAAAAATGGTACATTTAATGTAGTAAAAATGGGCACTAATTAATTCTATTATTATGTTATAATAAGGATTAATGATGTGCCCTATTGTAATTTATCAATAATTAAAGAAAAGAGATATTTTATGAAATATGATGTGATAATTATCGGAGCCGGAGCGTCTGGCATTATGGCAGCAATAACAGCAGCCCGTCAGAATAAATCAGTTCTTTTAATAGATAAAGAGAACAAACTCGGGAAAAAAATATATGCTACAGGAAATGGAAAATGCAATTTTACTAATGCATATATGAAAAAAGAATGTTTTTTTGGAAACGAAGAATTAAGCAATAATATTTTTGGCGTTTTTTCGGAAAAAAATGTAATAGATTTTTTTAATAAAATTGGTGTTTTGTCATATGAAAAAAATGGATATTATTATCCAAATTCAAATCAGGCATCATCTATTGTAACAGCACTTGAATTAGAACTTATGAGATGTGGCGTAACTATTTGTTTAAATAGCAGTGTTTTAGAGATAAAGGCTATTAAAGATGTTAGACCATGTGATTCTATTTCGGAATATATAATAAAAGGATATACCATAGAAAATGTGGCGGATGTATCGTCTGCTGGTTTAGAAAAAAATAAAAAAATCAGTAAAGATAATAAACATAACAAAAATAGCAATAGTAAAAGGAACAGTAATAAAAGCAATAATAATGCAGTTACACAAAAAAGAATGTTTTTATATGAGTGTAAAAGTCTTATTTTTGCAACAGGTTTATTAGCTTCTCCTAAGTTGGGTAGTGATGGAAGTTCCTTTGAATTAATCCAAAAGCTTGGACATACATTCACTTCTATTTTACCTGTTTTATGTGGTTTTTATTGTAAAGGTAATGCATTTAAAAAGATGGCTGGTGTAAGGGTGAAAGGACAAATATCAATTCTTGATAATGGAAAAGTGCTAAATAAAAATACTGGAGAAATACAAATCACTGATTACGGGATTTCAGGAATTCCTGTTTTTCAGGTGAGTCATAGTATTTCAGAATTATTATTGTCAAAAAAAACGGTTATGGGAGAAATTGATTTTTTAACGGATATTTCAGCGGAAAATTTAAAGCAGTGTTTAAAGAATAATGCTTTAATTCTGCCAGATAAAAAAGAATTTAAATATATTTTAAATGGTATTTTGCCAGATAAGATGTGGAATGAATTATTCAATTATGCAAAAATGGATTCTTCTTTTACCAAAAAAGGAATCATTAAACGAAACATGTCATTAGAAAAAACAATAAATGATATGATAAATAAACTAGTTGATTCAATTAAGCACTATCAGGTTATTATTGAAAAAAGTCGTGGTTATGAGTTTGCTCAGGCGTGTTCAGGTGGTATTAATTCAAATGAAATTGATGCAAATACTCTAGAATCAACATTGTATAATAATTTGTTCTTTGCAGGTGAATTGCTTGATGTAGATGGAATCTGTGGTGGATACAATTTGCAATGGGCTTGGACGAGTGGTTACATAGCAGGTTTAAATGCGGCTAAATAATATAACTCATAAAATAAATTTAAAAATTGAATAAAAAAACAGAAAAAGGAAAAAATATGATAAGAATTAATCAAATCAAATTGCCTTTAGAGCATAATGAAGAGGATTTAAAAAATAAAATAGCATCTATTTTAAAAACAAAAAAAGAGTTTTTATATAAAATTATAAAAAAATCAATAGATGCAAGAAAAAAACCTGAAATTTATTGGGTATATTCAGTTAATGTTGAAATAAAAAATGAAGAAAAAATATTATCTCATATACGTATGAAATCAGTTATGCCAATTAAAGAGATTACATATAAAATTCCACAGTTAGGTGACAAAGATTTGTCAGTTAGACCGATTGTAGTAGGTGCAGGCCCTGCAGGCCTTTTTGCAGCTTTTTTACTAACAGAAGCAGGTTTTATGCCAATTGTTTTAGAACAAGGAAAAAAAGTGGAAGAACGTCAGGAAGATGTTGAAAAGTTTTGGAAGACTGGTATTTTAAGTCCTTATAGTAATGTTCAATTTGGCGAGGGCGGAGCAGGAACATTTTCAGATGGAAAGCTAAATACAGCTGTTAAAGATAAAACAGGTCGTAATAGATATGTTTTAGAGACTTTTGTTAGATTTGGAGCAAATGAGAATATTTTGTACGATAACAAACCACATATTGGAACTGATGTATTATGTAAAGTAATTGCCAATATGCGTAATTATTTAATAGAAAAAGGTTGTGAATTTAAATTCAATACAAGAGTTATAGATTTTGTTATAGAAAATTCAAAAATTTGTGGTGTAATAGTACAGGATGGTTCACTTATTAGGTCTGAAACTATTATTTTGGCATTAGGCCACAGTGCAAGACAAACATTTGAGACATTGCATAAACATAATGTGGAAATGCAGGCTAAGAGTTTTGCGGTTGGTTTTAGAGTAGAACATCCACAAAGAATGATAAATGAAGAAATGTATGGTAGCAAATATTGTGAAAAATTACCAGCTTCTCCATATAAAGTGACTTCGAATTTTCCTAATGGAAGAGGTGTATATTCATTTTGCATGTGCCCAGGCGGTTATGTTGTAAATTCATCTTCAGAGGAAGGAAGATTAGTTGTTAATGGTATGAGTTATTCTCATCGTGCAGGAAGTAATGCAAACAGTGCTATTATAGTATCAGTAAATCCTAATGATTTTGGATTCGATGGTCCTTTAGCAGGAATGTATTATCAAAGAATGCTAGAAGAAAAAAATTATAAATTAGGTGAAGGTAAGATTCCACAGCAATTGTTTGGTGATTTTGAAAAAAATATAGCGTCAAAGGATTATGGTGATTTTTGCAGTACGACAAAAGGCACTGCTGTATTATCAAATCTTAGAGGATTAATGTCTAGTGATATGGAAATTTCTTTCATAGAAGGTATGAAACATTTTTCAAATATTATTACAGGTTTTGATCGTTACGATGCTATTTTATCGGGAATGGAAACAAGAACATCGTCACCTATAAGAATAAATAGAAATATTAATTTTGAAAGTAATATTGCAGGTTTGTATCCGTGCGGAGAGGGCGCAGGTTTTGCCGGAGGAATTACATCTGCTGCAATGGATGGTTTGAAGGTTGCGGAAAAAATCATACAACAATTTAAACCAATGTATTAGTAATGAATCAATAAAATTATAAGAAAGAGGAACAAAAAGTGGCTGAAGAATTAACTCCAATGATGAAACATTATCTTCAAACAAAAGAAGAAAATAAAGATTGTATAGTTTTTTATCGTTTAGGCGATTTTTATGAAATGTTTTTTGATGATGCAAAAGTTGTTTCTAAAGAACTTGAATTAACTTTAACTGGAAAAGCTTGCGGATTATCAGAAAGAGCTCCAATGTGTGGAATACCATATCATTCAGCAGACGTGTATATTAATAAATTAGTATCTAATGGACATAAAGTTGCAATTTGTGAGCAAGTTGAAGATCCTAAAACAGCAAAAGGTATGGTAAAAAGAGAGGTTGTAAGGGTTGTAACTCCAGGTACTAACATTAATATGACAGCATTAGATGAAACAAAGAATAATTATTTAATGTGTATAGTTTGTGTAGAAGATGTATACGGAATTGCAACAGTGGACGTTACTACAGGTGATTTTTTCGTTACACAGGTTGATACAAAACGTAAACTAATTGATGAAATTAATAAGTTCGTTCCTTCAGAAATAATATGCAATGATTCATTTTTTATTAGTGGAGTAGATATTGATGATTTAAGGGAAAGATTAAACATTGTTATTTCAGCTATAGATGCATGGTATTTTGGAAATGAAACAGTTCAGGAGACATTGTTTGATCATTTTAAAGTTAAATCACTTGAAGGTTTAGGTCTTGCAGATTATGATGCAGGAAGTGTTTCAGCTGGTGCAATTCTAAAATATTTGTACGAAACACAGAAAAATTCACTTGCTAATATTTTAACAATACAACCATATTCGATTGGTAAATACATGATAATCGACAGTTCTTCACGCAGGAATCTAGAATTAGTAGAAACTCTTAGAGAAAAGCAAAAAAGAGGTTCTCTTTTATGGGTATTAGATAAGACTAAGACTGCTATGGGAGCTAGATTATTAAGAAATTATGTAGAACAACCTTTGATTGATAAGGACGAAATCATAAAAAGACAAGATTTTATTGAAGATTTAAATAATCATGCTATTACTAGAGAAGAATTGAGAGAATATTTGAATCCAATTTATGATTTAGAAAGACTAATTACAAGAATTTCTTACCAGACAGCTAATCCAAGAGATTTGATTGCATTTAGAAATTCATTAAAAATGTTACCACCTATTTATGCACAGTTGAATGATTTGTCTTGTGATTTATTACGAGAAATTAAATCAAATTTTGATTGTCTTACAGATTTGCATGATTTATTAGATAAGTCAATTAATGAGGAACCACCTATTAGTACAAAAGATGGTGACATAATCAAAGATGGCTATAATGAAATAGTAGATAAATTAAGACGTGCAAAAACAGAAGGAAAACAGTGGTTAGCTGAACTTGAAGCAGAAGAAAAGGAAAAAACTGGAATTAAGAATCTAAAAATCAAATATAATAAAGTTTTTGGATATTATCTAGAAGTTACAAATTCATATAAAGAATTAGTACCGGATTATTATGTTAGAAAACAAACACTTACTAATGCTGAAAGATATATAACACCAAAGTTGAAAGAATTAGAAGATATGATACTTGGTTCAGAGGATAAGCTTGTATCAATGGAATATGACTTGTTCAAAGAAATAAGAGATGAAATATCAAATAATATTGCAAGAATTCAGGCAACTGCTAAGGCAATAGCTAAACTAGATGTGTTTGTGTCCCTTGCTACTGTAGCAGAAAAGAATAATTATTGTCGTCCTAATATTAACAATGATGGTGTTATCAATATAAAGGCAGGTAGACATCCAGTAGTAGAAAAGATGATAAAAAATGATATGTTTATTTCAAATGATACATATTTAGATAATAATAACAATAGAGTAGCAATTATTACAGGCCCTAATATGGCTGGTAAATCTACTTATATGAGACAAAGTGCTATTATAGTTTTAATGGCTCAGATAGGATGCTTTGTTCCTGCTGCATCAGCTGATATTGGTATAGTTGATAGAATATTCACCAGAGTAGGAGCTTCAGATGATCTTGCAAGTGGTCAGAGTACTTTTATGGTAGAAATGAATGAAGTTGCTAATATTTTAAGATGTGCTACTAGCAAATCATTATTGATTTTAGATGAAATAGGACGAGGAACATCTACATTCGATGGATTAAGTATAGCATGGGCTGTAGTTGAACATATAAGTAATCCTAACATTTTAGGAGCAAAGACTTTGTTTGCAACGCATTATCATGAATTAACTGAGTTAGAAGGTAAAATTGCAAGCGTTAACAATTATTGCATCGCAGTAAAGGAAAAGGGGGATGATATTGTTTTCCTTAGAAAAATTGTTAAAGGTGGCGCAGATAAGAGTTATGGTATACAAGTTGCAAAACTTGCAGGCGTACCAAATTCTGTAATAGAACGTGCAAAAGAAATTGTTGAAGAACTAACTCAAAATGATATAACTGAAACAGTAAAAAGTATCACAGTTGATGTACCAGTTAAAAAAAGTAAAAAAACAAAGTCTCCTAAAAAATTAGATGATGTTGATAGCAATCAGATTTCATTATTTGATGCATTTAACAATATGAATCTTGGTTCAAATGAAGTTATAGATGAAATAAAAGCACTTGATATATCAAATATGACACCAATAGAGGCATTAAATAAATTATATGAATTGCAGTCAAAAGCAAATAATAAATAAAGAATCATATGATTTATAGTTAATAATTAAGAAACAGGAGGAAACAATGGGGAAGATAGAGTTATTAGCAAGAGAGACTATTGATAAAATTGCTGCTGGAGAAGTAGTAGAACGTCCAAAATCTGTTGTTAAGGAATTAGTAGAAAACTCGATTGATTCAGGAGCAACTGCAATTACAGTTGAAATCAAGGAGGGTGGTATTTCCTTAATACGTATAACAGATAACGGTAGTGGAATTAAAAAGAGTGATATTCCAATTGCATTTTTAAGACATTCTACTAGTAAAATCAAAACAGCGGAGGATTTATTGAGTGTATCTTCCCTTGGATTTAGAGGTGAGGCGTTATCTAGTATCTCCGCTATCGCACGAGTAGAATTAATTACAAAAACGTATGATGATTTGACAGGAACAAGATATATTATTGAGGGATCTAAAGAAATTTCTAATACAGAAATAGGTGCACCTGAGGGTACAACATTTATTGTGAAAGATATTTTTTTTAACACTCCTGCCAGAAGAAAGTTTCTAAAGTCACCAACGACAGAGGGTAACTACATAGCGGATGTGGTAGAAAAATTAGCTTTATCACATCCAGATATATCTTTTAAATTTATAAGTAATAATAAAACTAAGTTACATACATCGGGTAATTCTAATATAAAAGATCTTGTATATCAAATATATGGTCGCGAAATCGCAAGTTCACTTATTGATGTAGAAGTAGAAACACCTTTGTTTAAAATTAATGGTTTTTTAGGAAAACCGATTATTACAAGAGGTAATAGAAACTATGAAAACTATTTTATAAATGGACGTTATATCAAAAGCTCATTGTTATCAAAAAGTATTGAAGATGGGTATAAGAATTATTTAATGCAACATCAATATCCTTTTACTTTGCTATATTTTGATTTTGAAGGATCTATGATTGATGTTAACGTTCATCCAACTAAAATGGAACTTAGATTTAGTCATAATGAAGAAATCTATCAACAATTATATGATATAGTTTTTGATAAATTATCAAATAGAGAATTGATTCCTAGAGTTCCAATGGATGAAGACTTAGAGCAAAAAAAAGAATTAGAGAAAAAACATATTTTAGAAAAAAGAATACTTCCTGAACCGTTTGAGACATTTAATTATACCAAAAACTATGAGGAAAATATAAAGAATGCTAGGAATAATAATTTAGATAAAAAAGATAGAGTAAATAACAATAAATTTACAACACAATTATCTGGATTACATAGTAAACAAGTTAGTGATGCTGTTTCAACTATATCTAATGCTTTAAATATGGCTTTTGGAAATAAAAATGAAGAAGTATTGGATGATAAAGGCAATGTGTTAAAAAATGATTCTAATGAGTTTTTAAAACAAGATGTGACTGAATATATATCATCAAGTAATAGTAAAAATAGTTTTTTAACAACGGAAGTCGAAAACAAAAACAATGACAAATTTACTGATAATGATATACAGTATAAAGAAATCACATTAGGTGATATAGATGAAAAATTTTTATCACAAAAAGCAAAAACATCGTATCAAATTATTGGTCAGCTTTTTAAAACATATTGGTTGATTGAATATGGGGATGAGTTATACATCATGGATCAGCATGCAGCACATGAAAAAGTTTTATATGAACAAACATTAAAAAAATTTAAAGATAAAACATTTACATCACAGATTCTTAATCCTCCTATCATTTTAACTTTAGATGATAGAGAACAAGAAACATTAGAAAAAATAAAAGATAATTTATCTATGTTAGGATATGACATAGAGTTTTTTGGTGGAAAAGAATATAAAATTACTGCAATTCCAGACAATTTATATAATATTGATATGAAGAATTTATTTATTGATATGATTGATGAATGTATGGAGTTTAAAGGTAAAACAACATCAGATTTAATTTTGCATAAAGTTGCAACTATGTCATGTAAAGCTGCAATAAAGGGTAATAACAAGATAAGTTTACCAGAAGTAAAACAACTTTTGGACGATTTATTAGAAATAGAGAATCCATATAATTGTCCGCATGGCAGACCAACAATTATAGCAATGACTAAAACTGAAATAGAGAAGAAATTTAAAAGAATAGTCTAAAAATATAACACTACAAGGATTGATTAAAATGAAGAAAAAACCTTTAATTGTATTAACAGGACCAACAGCTGTAGGTAAAACTGATTTATCTATTAAGTTAGCTAAAACTATAAATGGAGCAATTATTTCGGCTGATTCAATGCAGATTTATAAATACATGGATATTGGTTCAGCTAAGGTAACTAAAGAGGAAATGAACGGAGTAAAACATTATCTTATTGACGATTTATTTCCGGATGAGGAATTTAATATTGTTAAATTCAAGGAAATGGCATTAAAAGCTTTAGATGAAATATATGCTAATAACCAAATTCCGATTGTGGCAGGTGGAACAGGCTTTTATATTCAAGCATTGTTATATGATATTGAATTTTCGGATGAAAAAGAATCTGATACTTCATATAGAGAATCTTTAGAGAAATATGCTAAAGAAAATGGCAATGAAAAACTACATGAAAAGCTAAAGAGTATTGATCCTGAATCATATGATAAAATACATCCCAATAACGTTAAGAGAGTTATTAGGGCAATAGAATTTTATCATTTAAATGGGTATCCAATATCAGAGCATAATGAAAAAGAAAAAAAGAAAGATTCACCTTATAATTTTATATATTTTGTTTTAAATGAGGATAGAGATAATCTATATGATAGAATAAACAAGCGTGTAGATATAATGTTTGATAAGGGACTTTTAGAGGAAGTTATTTCTTTAAAGGAAAAGGGATATACTTCTGATATGGTCTCAATGCAAGGAATTGGTTATAAAGAAATCCTTCGTTATTTAGACGGAGAGTATAGTATTGAATATGCTAAGGAATTAATTAAAAAAGAATCAAGACATTTTGCAAAACGTCAATTAACATGGTTTAGACGTGAAAAAACAGTAGAATGGCTTGATAAAAATAAATATGATTATAATGATGATAGAATCCTTGATTTTATAATTGAAAAATTAAAGAATAAAAATATTATAGAGTGATTTTATCCAAGAAAGGAAGATGTAATGCGAGATTTATTAGAAAAATACTATGAAGAACTTGGTATTTCTAAAGATGTTTTTAATTTTACTAATTGTATTGAAAAAAATTTAAAAGAAAGATTTGAAAAAATTGATTCTATAGCTGAATTAAATCAATTAAAAGTAATTAAAGCTATGCAAAAAAATAAAGTAAGTGCAGAGTGCTTTAATATGTCTTCAGGATATGGGTATGATGATATTGGTAGAGATACATTAGAAAAAGTATATGCGGACTGTTTTAAAGCTGAGGATGCATTAGTTCGCCCACAAATTACATGTGGAACACATGCCTTAGCTTTAGCGCTAATGTCAAATCTTCGCCCAGGGGATGAGTTATTATCGCCAGTAGGCAAGCCTTATGATACATTGGAAGAAGTAATAGGAATTAGAAAATCAAAAGGATCACTTGCAGAATATGGTATAACATATAAACAAGTAGATTTGTTAGAAGATGGATCATTTGATTTTGAAAATATAAAAAAATCAATAAATGAAAAAACAAAAATGGTTACAATTCAACGTTCGAAAGGGTATCAGACACGTCCTACATTATCAGTAGATCAAATTGGAGAATTGATTTCTTTTATCAAAGGAATTAAACCAGATGTAATTTGTATGGTAGATAATTGTTATGGAGAGTTTGTTGAAGAAAAAGAACCAACAGAGGTTGGTGCAGATATGATAGTTGGCTCTTTAATAAAAAATCCAGGAGGAGGACTTGCTCCAATTGGAGGATATATTGCAGGTAAGAAGGAATGTGTTGAAAATGCTGCTTTTAGACTTACATCTCCTGGACTTGGAAAAGAAGTTGGTGCATCCTTAGGTGTAATTCAATCATTTTATCAGGGATTATTCCTTGCTCCTGTAGTTGTTAGTGGTGCATTAAAAGGCGCTATTTTTGCAGCTAATATTTATGAAAAATTAGGATTTAAAGTTGTTCCTAATGGTACAGAAAGTCGTCATGATATTATTCAGGCTGTTGAATTTAGAGATAAGGATAAAATGATAGCTTTTTGTGAAGGAATTCAGGCAGCAGCTCCAGTTGATAGTTTTGTAACACCTGAACCATGGGCTATGCCAGGTTATGATAGTGACGTAATTATGGCAGCAGGAGCTTTTGTTCAGGGTTCATCTATTGAACTTTCAGCAGACGGACCTATTAAACCTCCTTATGCAGTTTATTTCCAAGGTGGATTGACTTGGTACCATGCAAAATTAGGAATAATGATGTCACTTCAAAAACTTTACGAGCGAAAACTTGTTAATATAGATAAAGTGTGTTAGAATTAAATGTAATTTTGAGATGATTTTATTGTATTTAATAGTTCGAGAGAGAATTTTATATAATGAATCATGTAAAATTGAAAAACTTACCGAAATCCGATAGACCTTATGAAAAATTTTTAGAACTTGGAGAGCAGGCTTTGACGGATAGTGAATTATTATCGATTATCATTAGAACAGGAAGCCGTGAATTATCGGCACTTGAAATTGTTCGCCAGTTATTAATCGGTAAACATAATAATATATTAAATATATACGAATTTTCTGTTGAAGAGCTTTGTCGTTTCCGTGGAATAGGAAAAGTAAAAGCAATTCAAATAAAAGCGATTGCTGAGTTATCTAGAAGAATTTCTAAGACAAACAATGGATATAATATAAAGATGAATAGTCCAATTACAATAGCTAATTACTATATGGAGCAACTTCGTCATAAGAATGAAGAACACTTTGTAGTTGCGTATTTTGATATGAGTTGTAATTTTTTGGGTGACGAACGTTTGTCAAAAGGCTGTGTTAATAGTACTTTTGTTTCGCCTAGAGAAATTTTTAAAAATGCTCTATCTAAAAATGCGGTTGCCATTGTTATGATTCATAATCATCCAAGTGGAAATCCTATTGCTAGTATAGAAGACAGAAGAATAACTAAACGAGTTCAGGAATGTGGTGAGTTACTTGGAATAAAAGTGATTGATCATATTATCATAGGGGATAATCGGTATTTCAGTTTCAAAGAAGAAAAAATCATAGAGTAAAAGGGAGAAACGTAATGAACAATAATATCTACGGTATTGATCTTGGTACTTGCAATTTTAAAATTTTCTGCAAGTCAACAGGCGAAGTTTTAAAGGAAAAAAATACAATTGCAGTTAAAGATAAAAATACTTTATATGCGTATGGTGATAGTGCATACGAAATGTACGAAAAAGCACCAGAAGACATTAGAGTTATTTTCCCAGTTGTATCTGGTGTAATTGCAGAATTTGATTATCTTCAGAAGATGATTTTTGATTATCTTGAAGAAAAAATGAAAATGAAACTTAGAAATGCAGAATTTGTTGTAGCTATTCCAACAGCTGTTACTAAAGTTGAAGAAAGAGCATTTTATCAGGTTTTCAAAAATAGTAAATACAAACCCAAAAATGTTTTACTTTGTAAAAAACCAATCGCAGCAGCAGTAGGTTTGGGATTAGATGTTAATGAACCTACAGGTATCATGCTTGTTGATATAGGTGCTGAAACAACAGAAATCTCTGTTATTTCTTTAGGTGGTATTGTTTCTAAAGAATTAGTTGATGTAGGAGGCAATAAAATTGATGAAGATATTGTTTCATATATCAGAAAAGAATTTAATCTTGTAATTGGAAAGAAGACTGGTAAAGCTCTTAAAGAATCTATCGGTTCAGCGCTTCCACCAACAGAAGAAAATTCAAAAGTAATTGTTGGTAGAGATGTTGTTTCAGGTTTACCAATTGAAAAAGAAATTTCTGCTGATGTTGTTTATGAAGCTATGCAGTCTAATTTAACAACAATTTGTAATGCAATTAAGGTTATTTTGGAAAAAACTCCACCAGAATTAGCAAAAGACATTATTCATTCAGGAATTTATGTAACTGGCGGAAGTTCAATGATTCAAGGATTAGACATATTATTTGAACAAATTACAAATATTAAAATCAATTCAGCAGATAATCCAGAAGATTCGGTTGTTAGAGGATTGGTTGAAATTGTATCTGATCCAAAATATAAGAGCTTAACATATATTCCAAAAGAAAAATTATAAAAAAGAGGTAGTCATGAAAAATTCTCGTAAACGTAATCGTTATAAAAAACAGCAGTATATTCCATCAAAGTATATTTTAATGGGTATCACATTTGTTTGCATTTGTACTATATTCCTAAGCTTAGTGGCTAATATTTCGGGTGGACCTTTAAACTCTGTTGCGGGATACGTTTTTACTCCTATGCAAAGGGGAATAAATAGTGTTGGTTCATGGGTTACATCAAAAACTAACGATTTGCAGACTTTAAGAGATGTTCAAAAAGAAAATAAAAAGCTTAAAAAGAAGGTTTATTCTCTAAGAACACAGTTAAATACAATAAAGCTTGAAAAATATGAGTTGGAGAACTACAGAAAGCTTTTAGATTTAGATGCTAAGTATCCAGCTTATGACAAGATAGCTGCTAGCGTTGTAGCTAAAGATTCAAGTAACTGGTTTTCAACTTTTACTATCAACAGAGGCTCAAAAGATGGAATAAAAAAAGGCATGAATGTCATTGCGGATGGAGGTCTTGTTGGTATAATCAGTGATGTAGGACATAATTATTCAACTGTTAGAACGGTAATTAATGATTTGTCAAATGTCAGTGGTATGATTACTAACACATATGATAATATTAATGTCAGTGGTAGTATCAAAGATATGGACAAAAATGGTGTTATTACTTTTTCTGAATTAAGAGATTCTGATAATAAGGTGAAAAATGGAGATTCAGTTGTAACTTCGTATGTATCTGATCAATATCAACAAGGTATTTTGATTGGATACATTGATAAAGTAGAGAAGGATTCAAACAACCTTACTAAATCAGGTACAATAACACCAGCAGTAGATTTTGAACATATTGAAAATGTTTTAGTTATAAAAAACTTAAAACAAACAGGTGATGTTGGTAATAAAGATAAAACTAATAATTCTACAGAACAATCAAAATAAATAGGAGATAAAAGCATATGCGAAGAAAAGTAACATTATTTATTCTGATATCAATTTGTTTCGTGTTACAAACAACCATTTTTAAAGCTATAGCATTTGCTGGTATTGCTCCTAATGTCCTATTAGTTGTTGTTGCAACTTTTGGATTTATGAGAGGTAAGAGAGAGGGAATGTTCATTGGAATCTTTACCGGATTGCTAATGGATATTTTCTTTGGTCCTTACTTAGGGTTAAATACTTTATTGTATATGTATATAGGTTATATTAATGGTTTATTTAAAAAGTATTTTTATCCAGATGACATTAATCTACCACTTCTTTTAACAGCGGGTTCAGATTGGCTACTAAATACCACTTTGTATTTGTTGGTATTTATAGGAAGACGCAGATTTGATTATTTATACTATTTGAAAACTATAATTATACCAGAGATGGTTTACACCACTATTGTTACTATATTTATATTTTTCTTATTGGTTAAATTAAATGAATGGATAGAAAAAGAAGAGAAGAGGAGAGCAAAGAACATTGAGTAAGATAAAAGATTATTTGAAAAATTTATTTGAATCACGTATTGCTGTTTTAGCTGCTTTCTTTTCATTTTTATTTGTTGTTTTATTTTTTAGATTTTTTGTTTTACAAATTATTTTGGGTGAAAAATATCAAAAAGATTTTTCTTTGAAAATCAAAAAAGAATTAACAGTTGAGGCTGCTAGAGGAAATATTTATGATAGAAATGGAAAGTTGCTTGCTTATAATGAGCTTGCTTATTCTGTTACTATTTCAGATAATGATGAATCATCAAGTCAAAAAGTAAAAAATCAATCCTTGAATTCAAAGTTGAAACAAGTTATAACACAAATTCATAAAAACAATGATACATTGGCAAATGATTTTCCTATTGTTTTAGATGAAGATGGTAACTATTCTTATACAATTGAAGGAACAAAGTTAAAGAGATTTTTAGCAGATACTTTTCATGAAAAGAGTTATTCTAAATTAGGTTATGATAAGAATTTGAAATTTAATACTGCTAAGGCTTCGGCAGATCAGATAATGAATTATTATGCAAAAAATTATAGTATTCCAAAATCATATTCTAAACAAATGCAATATGATATTATTGTAGCAAGAGTAGCATTGTCTGCCAATAAATATTCAAAATATCGTTCGACTACGATTGCAAAAGATGTTTCGGACGAAACAGTTGCATATATTAATGAACATTCACAAGAATTAAAAGGTATTGCAATTGAAGAAGCTACTATAAGAAAGTATAATGATCCAGAATATTTTGCCTCAATGTTAGGATATACTGGTAAAATCTCAAATGAAGAATATGAAGATTATAGTGCCAAGGATAAGTCTTACACAAACAATGATGAAGTTGGTAAAGCTGGCATAGAACAATATTACGAAAAGTATCTTCGTGGGGTAAATGGTAAACAAACAGTTTTAGTAGATAATGTTGGACGTATTTCTAAAAAACTAAGTAAAAAAGATGCAAAAGCAGGTAATAATGTCTATTTAAGTGTTGACAAAGATTTACAAATTGCAACTTATAAATTACTTGAACAAGAAATTGCTGGTATTGTTTATGCAGAAGTGAAAAATGGTATAATCCCTAAAGAGGATGTTTATGCTGCATTTTTGAAGAATAGTATAATTGATACGAGCCATTTTGATTCACCAAATGCAACTGATACTGAAAAAGCTGTTAAAAATACTTGCATACAAGGTTTACAAGAAGGTTTGACAATTATTGATGGCGAATTAAGAAGCTCTAAGCCAGCAGTTAACAATAATTTACCTACAAAAACATTAGATTATTTTACATATTTATTTACACAATTAAAAAGTGATAAAGTAATAGATACTAGCAAAATCAATTCAAATGATGCAACATATCAAAAATGGAGAGATGGAAATTTAAGTCCAAAAGAATATTTGACATATTGCATAAAGAAACAGTGGATTGATATTAGTAAGTTAGATGTAAATGAAAAGTATGCAAATTCAGATGAAGTGTATGATGCTTTATGCAAATATATTCAAAAAAGATTATCAAATAATACTGGTTTTACAAAAATTGTTAATCAATATTTGGTAAAAGAAGGTAGAATTACTGGTACACAAGTTTGTGTTTTATTGTATGAACAGGGTATCTTAGACCAAGATGATGCAACATTAAACGGATTAAGAAATGGATCAATTTCACCATTTAATTTTATCCTTGATAAGATAAATAAAATAGAAATCACTCCGGCACAGTTGGCATTAGAACCATGTACAGGTTCAACTGTTATCACTGATCCAAACAATGGAGAAATTCTAGCTATGGTTAGTTACCCAGGATATGATAATAATAGATTGGCAAATGGTGTAGATTCAAAATACTATGCAGAATTAAATGCTGATTTATCTAAGCCTTTATATAATTATGCTACACAAGAAAGAACGGCTCCTGGTTCAACATTTAAAATGATTTCAGCTACAGCTGGTATGGCAGAAAACGTTATTACGCCTGATTCTATAATCAATTGTGGTGGTATATTCAATGAGGTAAGTAATAAACCTAAATGTTGGATTTATCCAAGTGCACATGGACCTGAAAATGTTTCAACAGCTATTAAAGATTCATGTAACGTTTTCTTTTATACAGTAGGTTACAGATTAGCATCAACAACAGGTGTTTATAATGACGCAAAGGGTATTGAAAAAATACAGAAATTTGCAAAAATATATGGTTTAGATAAGAAAACTGGGATTGAAATTCCTGAGAATACTTCTGCAATAGCAACAGAATATCCTGTAATGGCAGCAATCGGTCAGTCAAATAATAACTTTACGACTGTTTCTTTATCAAGATATGTTACAGCTATTACTTCCGGAAAGTTATATGATTATAAATTGATGAACAAGATTGTTTCTTCAAATGGTAAATTGTTAAAACAGTATAAGAGTAATTCTACTGACATATCTTCAACACTAAATAATACTCAGTGGACTGCGATACGTAATGGTATGAATCAGGTTATTACAACTCTTGATTGCTTTAATGGATTTCCAATTAATGTTGCTGGTAAAACAGGTACAGCACAGCAGGCAGGACATCCTAACCATGGTTTATTTGTTGGGTTTGCTCCATTTGAGGCACCACGAATTACTATTGCAACAAGAATAGCCCATGGTTTTTCATCGCATAATGCGGCGGCAGTATCACAAAAAATTATGGCATATTATTTAGCAGGTGGAGATTTAAATGCAATGTTAGCTAATAATGCAGATAGTATTAATCCATCTGGTTTAACATCTAGAAGTAATGATTAAGGAGAATACAATATGTTAAATCAATATAAAATTAAAAATTACAACTTTAAATTAGTGTTTTTTGTGTCATTACTTACTATCTTGGGTATTATGGTAATTGGAAGCGCTAATCCTTCTGTTCAGAGCAAACAGATATTTGGATTTGTGGTAGGATTAGTAATTATGGTAGTCGTTTCTTTACTCGACTACCAGGAATTACTAAATTTTTCATTTATTTATTATTTTGTTGGATGCGCTTTACTTTTGCTGGTTAAATTCTTGGGATATTCAAGTAAAGGTGCACAAAGATGGTTTGCATTAGGACCTGTTAAGATTCAGCCTTCAGAACTTGCAAAGATTGTAATAATAGTATTTTTTGCTGCATATTTAAATAAATACTCTGAAAAAATAAATGAGAGAGATAGGTTGCTTAAAACATTAGCAATTGTTGCTGTTCCATTGTTTTTGATTGTATCTCAACCTGATTTGTCAACAACAATTGTTACTGCATTTATTTTCGTTTCACTCTTGTTTATTGCAGGATTAAGTTATAAAATAATAGTAAGGGTTTTGGCAGTTATCGTTCCAGCTTTTATAGTTGCGGTTATTTTAGTGATAACAAATGTAATTGACCTTTTACACGGTTATCAAATGGAGCGTATCTCAGCTTGGTTATATCCAGATGCACCACAAAATGTTGATAAAGCACGACAACAGGTTAATTCAATAATGGCTATTGGATCGGGTCAAATGTTTGGAAAAGGCTTAAATAATACGGATGCAGCATCGTTGAATAATACACATTATATTTCAGAATCTCATACTGATTTTATTTTTTCAGTTATTGGAGAGGAATTAGGTTTCGTAGGATCAGTTGTTGTAATAATATTGTTGGCATGTATTGTTTACCAGTGTATTAAAATAGGAATGAAAGCAAGAGATTTATCAGGACAGCTTATTTGTTATGGAATGGCATCATGGATTGCTTTTCAAAGCTTTGTAAACATTTGTGTTACTACAGGCTTGATGCCTAATACAGGTTTAACATTACCATTTGTAAGTTATGGATTAACGTCATTACTCTCATTGTTTATTGGTATAGGGTTAGTTTTGAATGTCGGTTTACAATGCAAAAAATATTATTAGGAGGTAGTCACACTTATGAATATTGGACTTATTGCCCATGATTCTAAGAAAAAATTAATGCAAAATTTTTGTATTGCATATAGAGGAATCTTGGCTAAGAATGATTTATACGCAACAGGTACTACAGGAAGATTGATTGAAGAAGTTGCAAATTTACAAGTTCACAAATACTTAGCTGGTCATTTAGGCGGTTCTCAGCAGTTAGGAGCACAGATCGAACATAATGAGATTGATTTGGTTATCTTTTTAAGAGATCCGTTACAACCTAAATCACATGAACCAGATGTTCATATTATCGTTCGTTTATGCGATGAACACAATATCCCACTAGCTACTAATTTAGCTACTGCTGAGCTATTGATTAAATCTTTAGATAGAGGAGATTTAGAGTGGCGTGAGATGTATAAATAAAAAACGTTTTGCTGTTTTAGCTACATTAGTTGCAGTAAATATTGCTTGTATGGGCATTTTTACAGGGTGTAGCTTTATGGGAAAAAAAGATGATTCTTATAATATTGCACTTTCTTCAGCAGGAGATAGTAATAATAAGATAAATAGTTTTCTTGGAGAAGGCTTATGTGTAACTGATGAAGTAAATTTTGGATTGGAAAAAGTTTCGTCAGAATCTGCCGAAGAGGCAGGAGTGTTTAATGTAACTAAAAAAGAAGTTACATATAGTCAAAACATTTATAAAAAATTATATCCTGCGAGTACAACAAAAATTTTAACCGCATATATTATTTTAAAAAATGCAAATTTAAATGATGTTACAACTGTAAGTGAAAATGCTGTTAAGCAAGCAGGAGATTCCTCAGTATGTCATTTAAAAGCAGGAGATAAAGTAAGTGTTAAGACATTATTATATGGTATGATGCTTGAAAGTGGAAACGATGCAGCAATTGCTCTTGCAGAGTATTATTCAGGATCTACAACAGATTTTGCAAAAGTAATGAATAGATATGCATCTAAGTTGGGTGCAACTCATTCTCATTTTGTTAATCCAAATGGATTACCTGCAGATAACCATTATACAACTTTATATGATATGTATTTAATATTTAATTCGGCTGTTAAGTTATCTAATTTTAAAGAAATTGTATCAACTAAAGAGTATACGGCATCATATATCAATGCAAATTCTAAAGAAGTTACTCAGGTGTGGAAGAATACTAATGGGTATTTCAAAGGGACATATTCAGCTCCAGATGGTTTTACTATTATTGGCGGGAAAACTGGTACAACCAACGCTGCTGGTCATTGCTTGGTGTTATATTCTAAAAACGCAAGGAATGAGGATATAATTAGTATTGTATACGGTGGAAAAACAAAACCAGATTTATATAAATTTATGACTCAAATTTTAAATGAATTTGGAAAATAAAATATTATATTGAAAAATAAAGATCTAAATTATATTTCAGTAATGATATATAATTTAGATCTTTTTATTGGATGAATATTATGCAATATAATATATTTATTCTTGTTTTTTAATAATTTTTAAGATATAATTAATATATAGTTATTTTAGATAATGATTATATTATTTTTGTTCGAAGTAATACAAAATAAGTAATTTTTGACTAGAAGTTTTATGGTAATGACGTAGAGTATATTGTTATTAAAAATCAAATTCTAGGAGGATTAATTATGGTTGAAATTATTTGTGGACAGAAAGGTAAAGGAAAAACAAAAGAATTATTAAATCTTGTAAATGATTCCTTAGATAGCCTATCAGGAAATGTTGTTTACATTGATAAGTGTAATCAACATATGTTGGATTTAAACAAGAAGATTAGACTTATTGATGTGTCTGAATATCCTGTAGAAGATTGCAAAGAGTTCTTAGGATTCGTTTGTGGTATCGTTTCACAAGATAATGATTTAGAAGAAGTTTATTTAGATAGTTTTCTTACAATAGCGTTTATTTCTAATAATGATGAGTTTTTATATGCAATTGATAAATTAGACAAGATCTCAACTAAATACAAGACAAAATTTATCCTCAGTGTATCTACGGACGAAGCGAACTTACCAAAGACTGATAAAATAAAAGTGCTTGTAGCGTTATAAAAGCTTGACATAATTTAGTATAATATAATAAAGAGAAAATAATGGGCTTCTATTATATGGAAGCCCTTTTTTGAGGTGTATGACATTGGCAAAAAGAAAAATAGTACGATACAAAAAACCGTTAAACATTAATATTGGCATAATTGTATTTGCAGTTGTTTTACTATATATCTGCATGAGAGTTGGAAATTATTTTTTCTCAAGGCCTGTAGCTGCATATGAGGTTCAGCAAGGAACAATAGCGTCGAATAACGTTTATAGAGGATTAATTCTTAGAGATGAACATGTAGTTAAAGCAGATAAAACAGGATATGTTAACTATTATGCAAAAAATAACACAAAAGTATCTGTTTTAGATAACGTATATTCGATAGATACAGATGGAGAATTATCAAATAAGATATATAATGCAACAGACGATGCATCTGCATTGACAAGTAGTGATATAGACAGTATTTCAAATGATATCTCCGGTTTGACGACATCATATAATAATAACAATTTTCAAGAAGTAGCTTCCTTTAAAAATGAGTTGTCATCTGAACTAACACAGGTTTTGAGTACTAATGCTTTAGGTAAATTAGTATCAGATGTAGAAAAAGCGGCTTCAGAAAATGATTTTTTCTTGATGAAATCTGATGAATCAGGTGTTGTAATGTATTCAACAGATGGATATGAAAATAAGACAGTTAATGAATTTTCACCAAAATGGTTTCAGAATAATTTATATAAGAAGAGAATTTTATCTGCAAAAACTAAAGTGTCCAAGGGTGATACTGTGTTTAAACTAATCACTAGTGATGATTGGCATGTAATAATTCCAGTTGATTCAAAAGTGGCATCATCAATAAAGGACAAATCCGAAGTTAGGGTAAAATTCTGCAAGGATAATAAGGTCGCAAATGCAGAATGTTCTATTATAAAAAAGGAAAAAAACATATATTATGTTGATTTGCACTTGTCTGATTCTATGATTAGATATGCATCAGATCGTTTTATAGACATTCAGATTATGCATGGAATGAAAGATGGATTAAAGATACCAACTACTTCTTTGGTCTCAAAAAAAGCATATAAGATTCCTAAAAAGTTTTTCACGTTAAAAAATGATGGGAAAAAACTAGGATTAACTATAATTCATTCTAATAAAAAAATGGATTTTTATGTGCCATCAATCATTTTTTCTGATAATGATAATTATTATATTAAAAAAGGTAAGATTTTATTGAGTGATTCCATAATGGATTTATCAAGCAATGAAACAATATTTTTTAAAAATTCCGTTTGTAAATTAGATGGAGTTTATTGTATAAATAAAGGTTATGCGTCTTTTAGGCCAGTTAGCATTTTAGAACGTAATCAATCTTATATAATCGTTGAAAAGCTTGATTCTTTTAGTATTGATTTATATGATCGCATTGCATTAGACGGTCGTAAAATAAAAGAAAATCAACTTACAATATAGACAAAAAGTGAGGGATTAGAAAATGTTAGAACAAAATTTACAGGATGTCCAGTCTAAAATAGAATCTGCGTGTAAGCGAGCAGGCAGAGAGCCTAAAGAGGTGACTTTAATTGCTGTTAGTAAGACTAAGCCCGAAGAAATGTTACAAACAATCTATGATTGTGGAGTAAGGGATTTTGGAGAAAACAAGGTTCAGGAGCTTACAAGAAAAATTGAAGCATTACCAAATGATATCAAATGGCATATGATAGGTCATTTGCAGACAAACAAGGTAAAGTATATAGTGGGATCAGTTGAATTGATTCATTCAGTTGATAGCATTCATTTGGCTAAAGAAATAAGTAAACAATCAGTAAAGAAAGATGTAGTGTCTCATATTTTGATTGAAGTGAATGTAGCTGAAGAAGAAAGCAAATTTGGCTTAAAAACAGATGAAGTTTTGTCAGTAATTAAAGAAATTTCAAAATTGCCAAATTTAAAAATAGATGGATTAATGACAATTGCTCCATATGTTATAAATCCAGAAGATAATCGCAACTTTTTTAGAAGAATCAAACAATTAGCAGTTGACATAAGTGAACAAAACATAGATAATGTAAGTATGAATATATTATCCATGGGGATGACTGGTGATTATGAGGTGGCGATTGAAGAAGGGGCTACGATTGTCAGAGTTGGCACCGGTATTTTTGGAGAAAGAAACTATAAAAAATAGGAGAACTGAATTATGAGTTTTGTAGATAAGGTATTAAATGCTATGAGATTAAATGATGATGAATATTATGACGAGGAGCTAAACGAGGATTTTATCGAAGACGATGAAATAGACGATGAACATGTTGAAGAGAACTCACGTCATAATTTTGTGCGTGACAAGAAAAGTGATGCTAAGGAGGATGAACGCAATTCATATAGAGATAAATCTTCTAAAACAGCACCAAAGATTACACCAATAAGTAGAGCAAGAAAGCAGGGAACAGGAATGGAAGTTTGTGTTATTAAACCAACATCAATGGATGATGCTAGAGAGATTACAGAGACACTGTTAAGTGATCGTACAGTAGTACTTAATGTTGAAGGATTAGATGTGGATGTCGCTCAAAGAATTATTGATTTCTCATCAGGTTCATGTTTTGCAATAAGTGGTAATTTACAGAAAATATCTAGTTATATTTTTATTATCACACCAGCGAATGTTGATATTTCAGGTGATTTTCAGCAGAATATAATGGATGCTTTTCATTTGCCAGGATATTCAGTAGAAGAATAATATGGAAAAAGAATGACAACATTAGATAATGAATTATTAAAAAAGAAATTCATTGAGCAATCTAGAATATCTTATAATAAAAACGTTATAGTATTTACAAAATTTTTAAATTTGAATGGACAAAGTATATTGTGTTCCATCAAAAAACAATTAACTACAAGTTATTTGCTTTTTGGTGGATATACTTTTGCTGAAAGACAGATGGTAGCATTTATTCCAGATGAGACATTTCATGATTTATCAAATTTTCCAATAGATCTTTTAAAAATTAGTTTATCTAAAAGAAGATTCTCACAAAGTATTACACATAGAGATGTTTTAGGCACAATAATGTCTTTGGGACTTAACAGAGATGTTATTGGGGATATAATTGTTAGAGAAAAAGAAGATCAAACAAATATTTATATATTTTGTGATAGGAAAATGAGTGAATTTATAATTAATAATTTAACAGAAATTAAAAGGACTAGGGTCATTGTTCAAAAGATTTCGATGGATGATAAAGAAACGAATGTTGATATTGAAGATTTGAAACCAGTTTTTAAATCTGTGAATGAATTGATTGTATCTAATAGGATTGATGTAGTTATTGCAAAGGCATATCACTTTTCTCGTGAGAACTCGAAGAAATATATATTAGCTCAAAAGGTTTTTATTAACGGCAGAATAGTTAATAAAATAAGTGAAGAGTGTAATGATAACGATATTATATCTGTAAGAGGATGTGGTAGGTTTGTTTTTTCAAAAAGTGAGGGTTTGTCGAAAAAAGGAAAAATAAAGGCTGTTTTTAAATTTTATCAATAAAAACTGTGTAGTAGGGGAGAAAGATGAGAAAAGAAGGATTAATTTTTAGGAGCAATAAAAAAAATATTAATGATATTATACAAAGCATATGTTGTATTCTATTACTAATAGTAATTGATCAAATTTCTAAATATACTGTTTTGTTACAACTTAAAGGAAAAAAAGCGGTTGTTGTATTTAAAGATGTTTTTGAATTGAATTATCTTGAAAATAGAAGTGCAGCATTTGGAATAGATCCAATAACAATTTTGAATAGAATTTTTAAATTCAAATATTTTACAAATCATCCTAATGCTTTTACTACAGCTAAGTTTGTTTTTTTTGTTGTTTTTACTATAGTGGTTGTTTCTGTAATGTTATACATAGTTTATAGAATTCCAATTATTGATTATAAGTATGTTTGGTTAAAATTTAGCTTATTATTAATTGTTTCAGGAGCTGTTGGAAATTTTATTGACCGTGTTTGTAGAAAATATGTAATTGATTTTTTTTATTTTAAACTAATCAATTTTCCTATTTTTAACGTAGCAGATATATATATTACAATCGGCGCAATTATGATGTGTTGTATAATTGTTTTTTTATTTAATGAAGATGATTTAGGCACATTAATGTCGAACATAAAAAATAAATAAGGAGTTTTTATGTTTCAAGATTTTTTAATTGTATCAAAAGAAGATGAGAACGAAAGAGTAGATAAGTTTTTGGCTACTCGTTTTCCAGATTTTACTCGTTCATTTATTCAAAAAGCTATTAAAAATGGCCAAATAAAACTGAATGGTAAGGATTTCAAATCAAATTATAAACTAAAATTAGATGATAAAATAGAAATAAACATTGAAGATCCTATTGAATTAGAAATCGAGCCGGAGGATATTCCATTAGATATATTATATGAAGATGATGATGTCTTAATTGTAAATAAGCCAAAAAATATGGTTGTGCATCCTTCAGCTGGGCATTTTTCTCATACATTAGTTAATGCTATAATGTTTCATTGTAAGGACTCTTTAAGTGGAATTAATGGCATTATTAGACCAGGAATAGTTCATCGTATTGATATGAATACTACTGGTTCTTTAATAATATGTAAAAATGATGTTAGTCATACTAAAATTGCAGAACAAATTAAAGAGCATAGTGTTAATAGAATATATGTTGGCTTAGTATATGGACGTTTAGCAAATGATGAAGGAACTGTAGAAGGACCGATTGGTCGAAATCCAAGTGATAGGAAAAAAATGGCCATTAATTATAAAAATGGTAAGCCAGCTATAACACATTATAAAGTATTAGAACGTTTTAACGAGTATACATTTGTAAAATTCAAATTAGAAACAGGTAGAACGCATCAAATTAGAGTTCATATGGCAAGTATTGGTCACCCATTAGTGGGAGATGATATTTATTCAAATAACAAAAAGTGTAAATTTAAACATTTAGAGGGACAATGTTTACATGCTCGAACAATTGGATTTATTCATCCTACCTTAAATCAGTATGTTGAATTTCAGGCTCCAATTCCAGAGTATTTGGACAAATTATTAAACACATTGAGAATTAATGAACATAAAGATATTTAAAGAAATTAAAAGAATATAACAAATATATATAATATAGATATATATAATACATAAGAAATAAAATTATAAACACAGAATACAAAAATGATAAATATATTATTAATATTGTATTTTATTTATTTTTAATTATGTCTAATACATTTAACTTAACAATAAATAAAGTGTACGGTGATGAAAAGATATTTTCAAGAGAATAAGAGCATAATATATTTATTGTTTTAAAATTAAATAATAGTGTGACAATAAAAAAGCCTGCGAAAGCAGGTTAAAAAGTTCCACGAAGTTATTCGCAAAACACAAGTTTAACGCATAGTTACATGTAAAAAAATTATTTTCCTGTATTTTAGTACTTTTTCTATATTGTAAAATATGTCTGATAATTCAATCTATTTGTTCTGGATTTATATTACTTCTTCTCTCTTTTTAATTATCAAATTCAAACAAATTTCAAATAAGAATACTTTTTATTTTATAAATAATTTTATAAATCTTATTTAACACATATTCTATTTTATTTTTAATTTATTATTTATTATTAGTTTCAAAAAATATTTGTTATTATGTGTTTTGGAGTTATTTAAGAATTTTTATTAAAAGTGATATCATACATAAAACCCTGCATATATATAATACTACATATGCAGGGCTATATTTTTAAAAGAAAAACGATCTATTATTATTATTTTACCATTATTTTTTGTTTGTTTTATCATACAGTACATTTAAATTATATCTTTTAGTGTTAATTTTTTTAATTATTTAACATTTCTCTATATTTTAGAATTACTTCAACGCAATCATCTATATCTAATTTACTTGTGTTTAAACATAAATCATAGCTTCTAGCTTCACCCCATTTTTTTGAAGTATAATAATTGTAATAATTTGCTCTCTGACGATCTTTTTTAATTATTGTATCTTTAGCTTTTCTTTCAGATAAATCTAATCGTTTGCTAATTCTTTTTATTCGATCTTCTAATTCTGAATGAACGAAAATACTCAATGTTTTTGGATTATCTTCTAAAGCATAATCTGCGCAACGACCAATAATTACACATGATTCGCCAGATGCAATTTTTTTTATTGCATCAAACTGCGCCAAAAACACTTTATGATTTAATGGCATATCCATAAATGGAGCATTTGAATAATTCATTGAAGAATATGTATCCATTACTAATGAATATAAGAAACTAGCAGTTGGTTTTTCATCATGTGTTTCAAAGATTTCTTGACAAAAGCCCGATTCTTTTGCAGCCTGTTGAAGTAATTCTTTATCATAGCATTTAATTCCGAGTTTTTCAGCTAATTTATATCCTATTGCACTACCCAAACTTCCAAATTCTCGCCCAATTGTATATATATCTTTATACTCTTCCATTTATAATACCTCCATAAAACGTATTTTAAACACAATAAATAGTACAATTCTCTATCTGATTATATTATAACATATTTTATATTATAATATAAAAAATACATATAATTATTTATATTGATATGATTATTTATATTGATATAATTATTTATATTGATAAATTGTTAGAATCTAGTATTATTGTAAACGGACCATCATTTTCTAAAGAAATCTTCATATCTGCTCCAAAAATACCAGTTGCTACTTTTTTGACTTTATTGTTTTGATTGCATTGGTTAATTATATATTCATACATCATTTCGGCTTTTTGTGGAGCTTCGCTTTCAATAAATGATGGTCTATTACCTTTTTTGCAATCAGCATACAACGTAAATTGTGAAATTAGTAATAATTCTCCATTTACATTTTCTAACGGAAGATTGATTTTTTCGTTTTCATCTTCAAAAATTCGCATATTGATTAGTTTAGATATCATTTTATCGGCTATTTTAGTTGTGTCTCCTCTACCAATGCCAATAAAAACTAATAAACCGTTATTTATCTCCCCAGTTACTTCTCCATTTACTGTACATTTTGCATGAGTTACTCTTTGTATCAAAAATTTCATTTGTATTTTTCTCCATTTTTATATTTTTCTATAGCTTATTAGTTTAAGACTATTATTTTATTATGATTCATTAATACTAATGAATATAATACAAAAGTCCCAAAATTATATTTGGGACCTTTATAATCATTTGTTGTTTAATTATATGTATTTATTTGTTTATTTTATCATATTGTGATTTGCTCTCTGCATACTTCTTGATTTTTCTTCTGTTAAAAGCAAAGTGTAATTTGTAATCTATTTCCTTTGTTGTATGATTTAAAAAAGCAGAAGCTTTTGTGAAAAATCCAATTTTTTCTTCTCTTAGTAATGGTTGTTTACTTAATATATGGTATGATAATCTATTTGTAAATTTGATTAATTTATATAGACAAATTGCAAAATAGAAAATCGATGCTACAGCAAAACCTATTCCATAAAACTTAGTATCTAAGAAAATATTTGATAATACACTACCTACAACTGAAATAACAGCAAATACTACAGTAGCAAATGCTGCACTTTTATAATCAGTAAAGTATAAAAGCATAAGCATTAGGATATTTCCAATTGCATAAATACCATACGCAACACATAAGGTTCTAAAATAACCGCCCATAAGAGCTGTAAAACCAAGTTGTGTCCATGGTTGAGTTAATATAATTAATCCAACGGAAATCATAACCGCTGTAAAATACAATTGCCTTTTTGAAGTATATCCTATTTCTCTCTCAAGAACAGTTAGCATTTCTTTTTCAGCTTGTTCGATTTCTTTAATTGATCCTTGTCCATTAAAAAGTTGATAATATTTAGCATATTTTGGATAAAAATTAACTTCAACAGATGTTACAAAGTTAATTGTTGTTATTATAATTGTCAAAAATGCAAATAATGCTGGAACGTCATGCTGAGGTGCTGCATAATATAGTCCTTGTACATGAATTCCTATTGGACCAAACCAAGCTATTATTAAATGTGCAAATAAACCTACGGTTGAGAAAAAACCAATGGTTACTAAGCTTTTATATTCATCAAACCATTTTAAGTACTCAAAAGCTCCTTGGTCTTCGTGTCTATAAGATAGTAAAATTTCCTTCTTGTCTTTTTTCTTTCTTGTTGATTTATTTTTTTGTAAGTTGTAATAATCATAATGTTCTATACAGTTTTTTTCAATATTTGCAGGGAAAAAGTCATATAAAGCCCATAAATTTCCCAAAACCATTATTCCATATCCAGAACAAACGCTTATTAATAATGATGTTAATGAAACACCTGCAAACGCACTTAATAAAACAGCAATTATAAATGCCAATAGAATTGCTACTACATAAGTAAGCATAATCTCTTTATAGTGATTTACAGCTGTTAAATATGTCATTTGTGTCCATACGACAAGTAGTTCTTCAAAAATAATGAAATTTAGAACAGCATCTACTAAAGAAATACCTGCAAAATATA
Organism: Lachnobacterium bovis DSM 14045; assembly: GCF_900107245.1. GTDB lineage: Bacteria > Bacillota > Clostridia > Lachnospirales > Lachnospiraceae > Roseburia > Roseburia bovis. The sequence goes on along the minus strand of NZ_FNPG01000004.1, from coordinate 166,726 downwards.
AAAAGATTGCATATAAAATTCCACCAATTGGAAGCATAACAAATAGTATTCCATCAAATGATGGTAAAATCATACGATGTTGTTTTAATTGAGCCTTTTCTGAAGAATTTTTGTCAACATATTCGACATCAGCAACATATCTAGTTATTACCATTGAAAAAAGACTAGTAAAAACTAATGAGGCAAATAATGAATATGTTACCATACTTACAAACAAATCTCTTGAATGTGTATCAAGTTTATACCATTCGCCAACCCAGTTTATTCCTAGCAAGAAGGCAAAACCTAAAAGCATTGGACCTGTGGTGATGATACCTGTATATCCATATGCTTTCATTTTAGAAAGCACACCTTTTTTTTCAAATAATTTTTTTAATTCAAAGCCTATTCCAGCCACTTGTGTTACTCCTTTTTAATTATAATATAGTTTTTTATACTTCTCTATCATTTCTGGATGTCGGTAGTATAAATCAACACGTCGTTGACCTATTTCTCCCATCTCGAGTCTCATTTTTCTATTTTGACACATTTTATACATTTCATTTGCTAGAGCTTCTCTATGCATTGGTGGAACACAAAATCCAACAATACCTAAATCATCTCCTGGTGCGCCCTCTAATAGTTCACGACAACATCCTACTTCTGTAGTAACACATGGACGTCTAGCAGCCATTGATTCTAAAACAGATAATGGTTGACCTTCTGAAATACTTGTTAAAATAGTAAAATCAAGTTGCTCCATATATTCAACGACATTAACCTGGCCAGGGAAAAGAATATTTTCTCCCTCTTTTAAACCTAGATGTTTAACTAATTCATGACATTCAATATTGTAGTCTTCTTCATCTACTCCACCTAGAATATGTAATCTGACATTTTGCATCATATGAGTTAATTCTGCAAATGAATAAATCATTGTTTTAACATCTTTAATTTGTGCCATTCTAATAACAGCACCAATATCAATAATTCCATTCTCTTTTTTTAATGGAATATCTTTAAATCTATCATAATGAATACCATTTGAAATAACAATACATTTATCAGGATCAGCACCTAATTCTATTTGAGCTATACGAGCATTTGTAAATAAACTTGTTACATATTTTGCACGTTTATATACAGCATCTGAAAGCATGTAGAAAAACTTAATCCACTGTTTCTTGAAAGCTGGTTGAACCCATTTAGCACGAATTATCTCTTCTTCTCTTTCTCGAGAATAGATTCCATGCTCAGATAAAATCAAAGGTTTCTTATATTTGTAATGTCCTAAAACACCAAGCAATCCGCCGTAACCAGTACAAATTGTATGATATATATCAGCTTTAGGAACTTCTCTTCCTAACAAATAGAAAATCGGTATCATCATTGATCTGATTGTATGGAATGTATCTGCAAAAGCAGCGTTTGGATAATTCTTTTCGCATAACTCTGTTAAAATACTTAAGAAATCTTCACTCATTAAAAACTCACTTGGATTAATTCTTAAATCTTGGAAAAGATAACATAAATCTTCCCATGAGGTTGAATTACATTCCATTAGATTAGCTAAAGCTTCTCTTTGAGAAGGAGTAAAATTATATTTTACTTCCTTCCCTGCTTTCATTTTTAAAGCATCATCTAAAAATACTTCATTAACTTCAACAACATTTGGAGCTAATTCATATTTATATTTTCCTTTTTTTTCTGCTTTATCTGCAATAACCCATAAAACAAACTCGATGTCAGGCATGGCTTTAATATATTGGTTCATCCATGATGATACACCACCATTAGTGTATGGATAACTACCTTCTAGTATTAAACATACTCTCATTTAAATTACCCCCGTTCGTTTCATAGTAACTTTTTTGTTCTTAACTTTCATAAGATAAAGGTTGCCTGTTAATTTTTCTAATTTAGCACCTTTAATACTTGAAACATCACCATCATTAATTCTTACAAAACAATATGCTTCATCTTTGAATCCTGTAAAATCAAATTCAACTTGTTCTTTTGTAATATTTTTTTCAACAGAAATGTTACAAAATCTTTGTACTGCGCCACCCATCTCTGTTCCAGTTAAGTTTCTAAGTGTTGGAGCGGAAGTTTTTAGCCATGACATATAATTGTCAAATCTACCTTTTAATGTTTTCCAACCCATTGCTGCACCTCTATCAACATCAAGAAGATCATCTGGATGCATAAAGTGAGAGTTTACATAATGGAAATTAATTTCTGAAAATGCAGAAAATCTCATATGATCATCTAAGATACAACTTGAGATAATTCTAGGTGTTTCAATAACACCATCTTTAGCAACTTCAAACTCCTGTTCATAAACATCTCCACCTGGGAAATATGTACTCGCAATTACTTGTATATTTTTATCTTCGCCTAGCAGTCTTCTACCATCTTGAGACAAAACATTTGATGGTGGAACATATACGCTACATGCTGACTCTGGGAAGAGCTTTTTAGTAAATTTCTTAACTTTATTAATGGAGTATTTCATTTCTTTGTAACTATTCCACTTATGGTATTTTTCAACTTTATATGTATATGATTGCAAACATAAAGGTTGATGGTTATATCCGTGAATACCGATTTCTCCACCCTGTTTTAATAACATATTACCAAAATATTCATATGATGATGTATCTTTATTATTTGGTAATTTTCCTTTGGTTTGATCATTATAAGATTCAATAATTAAACCGGTATATTTATTACCATATTTATCACCAAATTTTAACAAATCAGGCCACCATCTACTTGAATAGAATGTTGCAATATCCATTTTATAATCTCTTTTTAAATATTTACCATCTCCAAGAGGTGTTGGTGATGGAAAATCGTCGAGATAATATGATGAACCATTAATAACTGGATAAGCACATACATCTTCAAGTAACGAATATGCAGAAGCAAAGATACCTCTATATGCTTTTGTTACATAACCAAAGTTACATACAACAACTTTACCTTCACCTAATTTCTTCGTCCATATCACAGGTAAACTTTCATCGCCATTTGTTGCATAAACTTTTATATCATCTTGAACTGATACATTCATTGATGACTCATATGGATCTACGATTGGGTATGTTTTTTGTGATCCTAACATAAATCCATCTTTTGATCTAAAGTCTTCTAAGCAAAAGAAACCTTTTTTAGCATCTTTTACACCTAAATTTTGAGCATTATCTCTAAATACATTGGTATTATACACTGGAAGAGCTTGTAACAGACGTCCTCCTTTTTTAATCCAATCCCACATCATAGGTAACTTATCTTCTATCGAATCATAGTTTTGAATACCTATAAAAGCTGTCTTATAATGTGACATATCTAAATTTGTCTTTGATGCCACATCATAAAGCTCATATGGAACACGCATATCGGTAAGAATTTGCTTAAACTGTATGAGTGAGTTAGAAGCATTCTTATCAGATGTATCTGTAATTAATACACAACTTTTTTCACCAGTTGCGATTTTATTTCTTACATTAGTAACTTTTAGTAATGGTTCTGTATTTTCATGAGACTTGTATAAAATACCATTTCTTTCAACAAGTAACAATGAAAATATTAGTATAAAACCAATAAAAACTTTTATTACATCATAAAATCTTGTCTTTTTCATGAAGATCCCCTTCAAATTTTTAACCTATATATTAATTTTTAAACTTTCTAGAATTACAAATCATATAAAACTTTAAATGTTCTGTAATTAATAATCCCAAAAGTCTATTACTTCTTGTAATTTTCTTGATTTATAAAAACTACCTTTTTTAATTCTTGTAATTAATTCGTGTAAATCTTTTCCACGTTTTAATGTACTAAATAAACGAATTTGAGTTAACCAAGTGTGTTCTGAATTAGGCCATAATTCTGCCATGTCTGAAATGACACCTTCAGCTAAGTCATACTGTTTCATTTTTATATAATTATTTGCAAGTTTTTCATAATCATCAATATCATTTAAATAATTAATTCTTTCTGCAAGTAATTGAAAATATGTTGCCTGATGAATTCGTAGCATTCTACCTTGTAAAATACCAGTATTTATATATGTTTCAATAACATTGATATATTCATCTAAAACGATCTTTCTCTTATCATCTGTGGCTTCTTTATATTTTTTGTCTAATTCAGCAAGTTTATTTTCGTAATCTGTTGTTATTTCAATTGTTGCAGCTGTAGCATAATGTACAACTTCAACATCATCATTTAATCTTGCCTTATTAATTATTGCTGAATGTGAATGATTTTTAGAATCATCCATTAGTACGTCAAGCATAACGCTTCGACGTAGTTTTCTATCCTCCATAATCAATGCATCTTCTAATGGAACAGCATCATCATTTGACAAACCAGCGTTTCTCAAAGAACTATATTCTGAAACACTGTTATCTTTGCTCATCGCTTCATTTTCTTTTATATTTTTACCTGATAGAGAAAATTTTATATTACCTTTTAAATGTACTTGAACTAAAAGATAATCAATTGCTATAAATGTAATAGCTCCCACAACAGGTATAAATATAACTAAAGCCAACATTAATCTGCTATTCACAACTATATCCTTATAACTTAAAACAAAGAATAATAGTACAAACAATAAATGCACCGATAAAAGAACTACTGCTCCCATTACTATTCTTCTCCTATCTCACTAACTACTTTACACTCTAACCCTACTTTTGCAAGTCTATCTAGCACATATGAGATTGTATTATGATCAACCTGTGCTGCTAAAATATAAATGTTTTTGTCAGCTCCTAGACCGATAATATCATTACTTCTTGTACTTGTCTGTAAAATGGCATTTATCTGTTCAATATCCATTCCATTTCTTAGTACTTTAATCAATCTAAAGTGTGTTAGATGTCTATCTGCCATATCTCTTTGAATTTGTAACTGTTCAATAAAATATTTAGTTGTTACAATTGATGTTCCATCAATATAGATTTCATTTTCATAAGCTTTTTGATATTCCCAAGCTTTAACTAGGAAGTTTTCTAATAAGCCACGTAAAATTCTAATTAAGTTAGCATAGTATGAACTCATATGAACATATGATGTCTGGTAAACAGCAATAAGCATTACATATTGTCCATTTTCTTTGATACCTGTCATATATAAAGGATATCCTTCTTCTAACTTTTTATTAACCCAAATTTCAGACTTATCAATTTCTTCTATAATTGACTTATAGTTTGATAATTCAATTGATTTTGAAACTTTGTTTCTGATTCCCTGAGATGCAACTTCTAAACGACCAAATCTAGCCTTTGGATCTTGAATTGAAAAGATTGCAATACTTTTTGTATCAAGGATATCTTCAATTACAGGAATTGATTCAGCATAAATACGAGCTGGTACAGTGTTACTTAATCTTTTTACAACATCAAAGATTCTACCGAAACCATCACGGCTTTCTATTAACTCTTGTTTATACTCGTTTTTATATTGCATTGCTTCGTTGTATAACTCTTCAAGGAAATCATTACGTTCTTTTAAACTTTTAATTCTTTCGCCTGAAAATTGAGAGTCATCATCATTTTTTTGTTTAACATAACCGCATACACCGGCAGCAATTATGAAAAATAAAAATGGTAACCAGTTTTTTGGCTCATATAATAATAATTCCCATTTAGCACCTGTGCATGTAAATGCATATCCTAACGAAACAATTTCGATCAAAGCAGCAATAAAACCAAGCTTTGTACCATAAATTGTAGCTATTATAATTACAAATAACAATCTAAAATCAATATATTTAAATTGAACAGATACTTCATATAATTTGTTTAATAATTCAACAAATAAAGCACCTACCACTACTTCAGAGAGTGAAACAAGTGGACTTTCAGATTGAAGTTTATCGGCAAGTTTACTGAAAATATTCTGTTTTTTCTGCTTTGAATTGTTCCATTCATTATAGTACAAATCAAAATTGCGTATTAAACCATATTTTGCTTGCCAACTATATTCCTTCTTAGCGTTATCATCACCAAGTTGTAATTTGTCACCACCTGTTTTTTCAACAAAATCAATTGCTGTATCTGGAAAATAATCTAACATTCTAACCTTTAAATCTTTGTAAGATTGGTTTTGATATGGTCTTAGATTAAATATTGAAATTTCTTGAGAGTCTTGCAAGTTATCAAATAATCGATATACAAATGTTGCTAAATCTCTAACATCAATAAAATTTGGTACATCTTCTGCTTTATTCTCTATTTCAACTTTTTTGTTTTTTGCAGCTTTAGAAAAAAGTTGGTTCAAATAATCAGCTTTATTCTCAGGTTGTACCAGATATGGAGAGCGAATCAACTTAATATTAATTAATTCGTTTTCCGAGTAATAGTTGCATAAGTCTTCAATTGATTTCTGCATTCTAGCGATTGAAGTCTCACGTTCTTTACATACTTCTTGAGATGTGATGTAAACAAAATTTTCAACTTTATTTTTACGACAGCATTCTAAAACTTCGTGAATCTGTTCGAATTCATTTTCAGGTTTAGAATAATATGATAAATAATCTGAAAAATAAATAACATTTGCAAAATCGTGTGATTTAAAAATTTTTTCAAACTTTTTGTTGAAAATTCCAACAGAATACCATTTGATGTTTCCTTTCTTTTTTTTAGTTGGAGCGCTTTCAGAACAAACAATAACATGTCTATCTAATAACATGTTTCTAATGTCATCGGCGTTTAAATAACTCACATTGCCAACTAACAATGTATCATTTTGAATTGCTTCCATGCGTTGTTCCCCTATCTTTAATCATAATCGATACTATTATAACACGAAAAAAACATTATTAACAAACAATTCCTGAGAAAACTTTTGACAATTTTGGCAATTGTTTCCTTTTTACACATTACATACTGATATTAGTAATAAAGTTACTTCTTTCATTCTATAATGTAAGATAGGTGATAGTTAATAATTTCCAGCTCAGTCATAGTTTATAAATATTTATTTATTTAATAAACTACTTAAATTTTTTGCTTTTATGTATGACTTTTTGAGTGATTATTTTAAAATAATCTTACTATTTGCGATATTGTTTTTTTTATTGTATCGTATATGATATCAAATAAACTATTTTTATAATATTAAATTTTAGGTTTGCGAGGAAAAAATAATATGAAATTACAGCTATTATATAGTCGAGTACGAAAAGCAATTGATGATTACAATATGATTGATGAAAATGACACTATTGCAGTAGGAATTTCTGGTGGAAAAGATTCTCTTGCATTATTGTATGCTTTAAGTGGATTACGAAGATTTTACACTCATAAATTCAATTTGATAGCAATTATGATAAATCTTGGATATGACGGTTTTGAAACAAAAAAGATTAAAGATTTATGTAATCAGTTAAATGTCCCATTATACATTGTTGAAACTGAAATTTCTAAAATTTTAGCAATAAACAATAATGGCATTAGCGATGAAAATATATCATGTTCTTTATGTGCAAAACTAAGAAAAGGTGCTTTGAATTCAAAAGCCAAAGAATTAAATTGTACCAAGGTTGCTTATGCACACCATCAAGATGATGTAGTAGAAACGACATTAATGTCACAAATTTTTGAGGGACATTACTACTGTTTTCCACCCGTAACTTATCTATCAAATTGTGATATTTCTGTAATTAGACCATTAATATACGTTACAGAAGCTGAAATTAAAGGATTTAAAAACAAATATGATTTACCGGTTGAAAAGAATAGGTGTCCCAAGGATGGACATTCTAAACGTGAATATGTAAAAGAGCTTTTAAATCAAATAAATAAAGACAATCCAGGTGCCAAAAAGAAAATGTTTAGTGCACTTTGCTCTTCTACTGTTGAGGGATGGCAGAAAGACAATGGCTCTTGATACACCTTCTGCTGTATGTTAAAATTTAATAGAACAAATTTTCAGGATAATGATATACAATCAGCTAGGAGGTAGGGATTAACCCATATTATATGTCAGACAGAGCTTACTATGAAGATATTAACATAAAAAATGAAATAAAATTACGTGAACTTATTAGCAATTTGCCTAGATACAGTAAACAATTCTTTATTGGAATCGAACCAACGACATCATCAAGAACGCGTATTGCATATGCATATGATTTAGGATGTTTTTTTGATTATCTGCATGAGAATGTTCCACGTTTTATGGAAATGAAAATACAAGATTATCCAATTTCGCTTTTAGATGATATTACGCCATTAGAAGTCGAAGCATATTTAAACTATCTTAAATATTATACGAAGGATGGAGTGACACATACTAATGATTCTCGTGGTATAAAGCGTAAATTAGCTGCTCTTCGTTCTTTTTATAAGTATTTTTTTAAAAAAGATATGATTGATAAAAATCCAACTGTAAAAGTTTCTATGCCAAAGATTCATGACAAAAATATTGTAAGATTAGATGTTGATGAAGTTGTTCAATTGCTAGATGAAACAGAAAGTGGAGCCAAATTAACGGATCGTCAACAAAAATATCATGAGCGTACTAAGGTGCGTGATTTTGCAATTTTAATATTACTATTAGGTACGGGAATTCGTGTTTCTGAATGTGTAGGACTTGATATTACAGATATTGATTTTAAAAATAACGGAATAAAAATTCATCGTAAAGGTGGAACTGAAGTAATGGTTTATTTCGGTGATGAAGTACGAGAGGCAATTGATAATTATCTTGAAGAGCGAAGAATGATTGAACCACAGGAAGGTAGCAAAGATGCACTGTTTCTTTCTTTACAAAACAGGAGAATTAGCGTCCGTGCTGTAGAAAATCTTGTAAAAAAATATTCACGTCTTGTGACAAGTGTAAAAAATATTACACCTCATAAATTGCGTAGTACGTATGGTACTAATCTATATAGAGAAACTGGTGATATATACTTAGTTGCAGATGTTTTAGGTCATCAAGATGTTAATACAACTCGACGTCATTACGCTGCAATTGATGAGGATAGACGAAAAATGGCCGCAAAATTTGTGCATTTACGTCGTGAAGATTAGTTTATTGCTATAAACAAATGAATATGTTTGTAAAAGTTTTATGTATACACCTAAATGTGAAAAAGAGAAAAAATAAGAAAATGAAAAGAAAAAAGCAACTAGATCTGTAATATGCGTTTGCATTATAGACTCTAGGTGCTTTCTTTTTGTACATTTATGATTTTTCACATATTTAGTTGTTTTATATATTTACATCTGATTTATATATTTTTATTTTGTTTTATTTATAAAGTTTTAGGCAATTGTTTTCATTACCTCTAACGTTTCATTCATATATTTCATAGCATCATCAACTTTATTATTATCAATAATATCTACAAAATCCTTAAATTCATCGACCATTCTATGTTGAGATGTTGATGAATCAATTTCAATAGTATTTGTTGCTCTTTGAAGGGCACCTGCTGCATCTTTTTGAAGGCTACCATCATTATCTACAGAAACTATAGTTAATTTTTGAGGAATATTTGGTTTTCCCGATATATACATATATCCCTTTTCACCCTGGATACTGACAAAACATGGGCTATCTGAATCTTTAGCACCTGTACACACGGCTGTAAAACCATCATATTCAAGAATTAGCGTTCCAGATGTATCAATACCGTTAAAACCACGATTTGCATAATAGGTAGAAGATTTTGGCTTTCCAAATAATCCTACGCAATAATGAATATTGTAGATGTTAATATCTAATAAAGCTCCACCGTTTAAATCAGGATCAAATACAGGATCGACTATTTTGTTCAAGTAATTATCGTATCTGCTAGAATACTGTGAATAATTACATAATACTGCTTTAATTGGTCCTAATTTTGATAAATTTTTTCTCATTTCATCAAAAATGTTGCTGTGAAGAATTGTAATCGCCTCTAAAATAAATAAATTTTTTTCTCTGGCCAATTCAACTAAATCATACGCCTGCTCATATGATACAGTAAAAGGTTTCTCCAAAATTACATGTTTGTTTTTTTGTAAAGCCTTTTTAGCATATTCATAATGAACATTATTAATCAAACCAATATATACCGTGTCAACTTGGGATTCATCAAGTAACTGGTCATAATCGGTATAAACCGTTTTAATTGCGTATTTTTTTGCTAAGTTTTCTCCTTTTTGCAAACTATGTGGCCTTGCGAAGATTGCATTTAAATTAATACCATCCATGTCGTGAATGGCAAACAATGCTTCTTCAACTATTTTACCTGTTCCAATAATACCTAAATTCATATCTTCACCCCATATGTAAAATATTTTTATAATACAATTCTACCATATGTTTTGGTTAAATTAAACATCCATTTAATTAGGTCTTTATCGAATTCGTTTTCTAGTAATCTCCACTTCCAATTTTCGCCTGTTGTTGATGGAGTATTCATTCTTGCAACATTTCCGTAACCTAAAATATCCTGCATTGGAATAATACATGTATCGCTTACACTTGACATAGCAAGTCTAATTAGAGGTTTATTAATTTCTTTATCATCAGTTGTGTAATCACCTAAAAAATTACGTACAATATCCTTTTCTTCATCATCAAGGCTTTCATTAAACCATCCCACTATTGTTTCATTATCATGTGTTCCTGTATAAACTACAGAGTTATTTGTGTAATTAAAAGGTAAATAATCTGACGTTGAACCAGAATCACGCTTATCAAAAGCAAATTCCAATACTTTCATTCCCGGAAAGCCGCTATCATTTACAAGTTTTCTCACAGAATCAGTAACGTAACCTAAATCTTCTGCTATTATTCTGATATTAGGATACTTAGCATTTATTGCGTTAAATAAACTCATATTAGGTCCTTTTACCCATTTTCCATCTACTGCGTCTTTATTTCCATATGGAATGGTATAGTACTCATCAAATCCTCTAAAATGATCTATTCTTATTACATCATAAAGCTTTAAACATGCTTCTATTCTTTTGAGCCACCATTCATAATTTTGTTTTTTATGATAATCCCAATCATACAAAGGATTTCCCCATAACTGTCCTGTTGCTGAAAATCCATCTGGTGGGCATCCTGCTACAGCTGTTGGAATTCCATTTTTGTCAAAACAAAATAGTTCTTTATTTGCCCATGCATCTGAGCTATCGTAAGATACATATATTGGAATGTCACCAATTATTTCTACGTTGTTTTTATTGGCATATGATTTTAGCTTTTTCCATTGTCTGTAAAATTCAAATTGTAAAAATTTCTGAAACAAAATTTCGTCTTTGTATTGTTCTTTTGCTTTCTTTATACTTTCATCGTTACGGTTTCTTAATCCTTCTTCCCATAAGCTCCATTGTTTTCCATTATTCACTTCTTTTAATGTCATGAACAATGCATAATCATCGAGCCATTCTTTTTCTTTTTCTATGAATTCAATAAATTTATAATTTAATTCAATTGCACTTCGGTTATATGCTTTGCGTAATAATTTATATCGTTGAAAGTATTGTTTTTCATAGTCAACAAAACGATTATTAACTCCAAAATCTACTGCATCTACATCTTCTTTTTTTAACCAACCATAATCAATTAATGTTTCTAAATCAATATAGTATGGATTGCCTGCAAAAGTAGAAAAAGACTGATATGGAGAATCTCCATAGCTTACAGGTCCAAGTGGTAAAATTTGCCAGTAATGCTGGCCTGCTTCTTTTAATTTATCTATAAAATCATAAGCTTCCTTAGAAAAACATCCTATTCCATATTTCGAAGGTAAACTGCTTATTGATAGTAGTATTCCATTTGCTCTCATTTTTCCATCTCCTTTATTCTAAATAATATTTCCTTAATTTATTTTTATATTATAATTAGTTATATTTACTGTATTTCTATTTTTACGCCACAATGATCTGAAATCTTTGGCTTATTAATATTATTGAAAACAATTTCACTTTTGGTAACAGTAATTTCCTTTAAAGACCAGATATAATCAATACGCATACCATCTACTTCATTATCTCTCCATCCGTCAATTTCTTCTAAAACACTCAAACCATTATCTTTTTTTTGAGCTAGTTCATAAGTGTCTTTCCATCCAAAGTTTTTTACATAATCATAGCCACCATTTTTTTCATTGGCTGGAGAGTTAAAATCACCTAATAAGAATACATTATCAACATCTTTATTATGATTTTTAAAGTATTCCTGCAAAAAATCAAATTGTTTATCAAATGGCTCATCCTGATCATTCCACCATCCCATATGTAAATTATAGAATATAAAATTTTTGTTATCTGCTACACATTTTACACATAGCGCTTTACGTGATTTCCAATTGTTATAATTATGGGATTTTGAAAAATAAAAGGCATTTGCCTGTTTTATCTTGCCTTTAAAAAAAATTGCTAAGCCTTCATCATAAATATCATAACCAAACTTAGCACCAGTCCAAGTCCACTCATACTCTAATCCTTTTTCCTTTAGTATTTTATCTATACAGTACGCACAATTGTCTTTTTTTATGGGAACCTGGTTATCTGACGCAACAAAATTTTTTAGTTTTTTTTCATCTACAACATCTTCATTATGAGTTTGACTGCATTCTTGAATGGCAAATAATTCTATATCTTCATCTGCAACGTAATCTGCAAATTCATGTATAATTCTTTTATATTCTTCTTTTTCATGTTTACTGCTATGACTATTAATATTTAATGTCAATAATCTCATAACGCTATTCCTCACACTTCTTTATACAAAATATAAATATTTTCACCTAAACCACGTAACATATATAACATTACGTGATTTAGGAAAATATAGGCTTATATGTTTTAATTGTTGTTACAAGTTGTTATGTTCTATTTGTGTCTGTTTTATTAGCTACTGTTTATCTTTAATCGTTGATTTTCATACAATTAAGGTTTTATATGTTTTATGTGTTTTTATTACTTTTTAAAAATGTTAAATAATTTCGCGTGTTAGTATTAGGCTGTTAAAATATCATTTATGTCTGATTTGATAACATCTGCTTTTGGACCATATATTGCTTGTATTCCGTTATCTTTTACAACTAATCCTAAAGCGCCCTCTTCTTTCCATTTCTCAGCAGAAGCAACTTTAGATGCGTCATAAACGGTTACTCTTAAACGAGTCATACATGCATCAACAAAATCAATATTGTCGCGTCCGCCTAATAATTCGATTATTTTTGCAGCCTGTCCGTTTGCAACTGGAACTCCCTCTAAATTAGATGTACCTTTTTCCTGTGATGGCTCAAGTAAATCTTTTTCATAATTTCCTAATCTACCTGGTGTAGCAAAACCAAATTTTGGAATCATATAATTTGCTACAACAAATCCGATTGCGAAGAATGCCACAACACAAATTACAAAATTCAAAATATCAAATGCTAAACCTGCATTTACTGCCATTGGAACTCTAGTTAAGAACTCAATATTTCCAAATGAATGTAATCTTAAGTGGATTATACCAGCTAAAGCAAATGCACAACCTTGTAATACAGCATATACAAGATATAATGGTAGAGCACAGAACATAAACATGAATTCAATTGGTTCTGTTACGCCTGTTAATAATACAGCAGCAATTACTGAAACAAACATAGAACGATATCTTTTCTTTTTATCAGAATCAACATGTTTGTACATTGCAACTGCGATACCAATTAATAAACCTGTAGCTCCAATCATCTGACCTACTTTAAATCTTGCTGGAGTTACTGTTGTAAGTAAATGTTGATATTCAGCTGTTCTGCCTGCATTTTTCAAATTAATTAAATCTGTAACCCAAGCTAACCATAGAGGATCTTGTCCATATACAACTTTTCCAGCACCACTACCTGTTAATTGATGATAGATACCACCGAATTGAGTATAATTCATTGGAATAGTAAGCATATGATGTAAACCAAATGGTAAAAGCAAACGCTCTAATGTACCATAAATAAATGGAGCAAGTATTGGTGAGCTCTTCTGAGAGTTTGCAATCCAGTAACCAAATGAATTAATTCCAGATTGAACTAATGGCCAAACAATACTCATAAATAAAGCTGTTGCTGAAGAATAAACAATTACCATTAATGGAACAAAACGTTTACCATTAAAGAATGATAATGCATCAGGAAGTTTTCTAAAGTTATAGAAACGGTTGTATGCTGTTGCACCAACAAAACCTGCTATAATACCAACAAATACACCCATATTTAATGCAGGTTTTCCTAATACGTTAATAAAGTAATCTTTTACTAAAATACTCTTTCCAAATATTGTTGTAACTGTTGCACTGTCATTTGTTAACATGTCTGTTTGTACTCCGAAAACAACACCTGTGATGGCATTAATCAAACAGAATGATAAGATTGCTGCAAATGCACCACCGGCTCTTTCTTTTGCCCATGAACCACCGATAGCTGCTGCAAACAATAAATGTAAGTTATTAATAACTGCCCAACCAATATCAGCCATTGTAGAGCCCGTCACAGTCATAATTGAATGTACTGCTCCACTAGCTGGTGCAAACATTGTAATAACGTTACCTAAACTAATCATTAAACCTGCTGCAGGCATAACTGCAATAACAGTCATTAATGCTTTTCCAAGTTTTTGTAAAAACTCAAAATTAAATTTTGATGCTTTCTTTGTTTTTTTCTTTTTTGTAGAATTATTTGCATCAGTATTTGCATTCTTTTCAACTGAATTTTCAGGCTCAATTGAAAGGATTTTATCGCCAACATTAACTTCACCATTTGAAGTTGTTAATGTTTCTAATTTTGCTCCTCCACAAATGATAACAGGTGAAACTAATTTTAAGTTTTTAGATTTTATTAAATCTACATCAGCCTCACATAATAGGTCTCCTTTTTTTACTTCGTCTCCTACTTTGACCTTTGGTGAAAAACCTTCCCCTTTTAATGAAACTGTATCAAGACCAAAGTGAACGATTACTTCAACCTCTTCTTTTGTTTTGATTCCGTAAGCGTGTAAACTTTCTGGAATTGTCACAATAACGCCATCAACTGGACTATAAATATTTCCATCCACTGGTTCAATTGCAATTCCATCACCTAAGATTTTTTGTGAAAACACGTCATCTGGCACCTCATTAAGGGGTATTGCATTTCCTTTAATTGGAGAAACAATATCAAGTTTTGCCATTTTGCCTTCCTCCTTTTTTATTGTTATATTTCCTTCGACGACATTAATATAACGCATAGAAAAAGCATTTTCAAGGCATTTTTCGAATGTTTTCGCTTTTCTCTTTTTTACACAATTATGCAAAAAAGTTTTTGTAAATAATGCATATTGTTTTGCATAGTTTTTGCATAATAGTGCAAATTTTTCATATCTTTTTTTCTTTCTATTGACTCAAAAAAATAATTAAACTATACTTGCAATATAAAATTAATATAAAGGAAAAAGGTAAAGGTAAAAAAATATGAACGTTACTATTACAGATGTTGCGAAATTAGCTGGGGTATCTCCTTCTACAGTTTCTCGTGTAATCGCTGATAATCCAGCTATAAGCATCAAAACAAAAAATAAAGTTAGAAATGCAATAGAACAACTTGGTTATGGTGGAAAAAATTTTAAAAACAAAAAAAGAAGTTTTCTTAAAACTATAGGGATAATCATTAATTCAGAAATTGAATTAAATGATACTAATACTTTTATTATTAATGCAATTTTGGGCATTAATAATTATTGTAGCAAAAAGGGATACAGTACTATAATTATTTCTTATCCAGAAGCAGATGACATAATTACTGAAATTAGAAGACTAAGATCTTATGATGCTTTGGATGGAATTATTTTTCCATATTCGATTTCTCAGAATAAAATCATTAAATATTTAAAAAATCATGATATGCCATTTACTATGATTGGTAAACCGGAAAATGATGATGATTCTATTTTTTACATTGATAATGATAATATTATGGCAGCTAGACAAGGAACAAATTATTTGATTAACTTAGGACATACAAAGATTGCATATATAGGTGCTGGTAATAATCTTATGTATTCAAATGATCGTAAATCAGGTTATTTTTTATCATTAGCGGAACATGGTATTGATATTAATCCAAATTATATTATAAATTATGATTTAAGTGATCAATTTATTAATGACAAAATTCAAAAGTTATTAAATGGGAGCAATCCGCCAACTGCTTTGATTGCTTGTAATGATACATATGCAATGTTAATGAAAAAGGCGGCATTAGCATGTGGGTTGAGCGTACCAAATGATTTATCAATTGTATCATTTAACAATTCACCATTAGCTGTTTTTTCTTCGCCTCCACTTACATCAATTGACATTAATTCTAAACAACTAGGAATTGAAGCGGCTTCTCAGCTAATTAGCCACATAGAGAACCCGCTTCAAAAGAATTCAAAGATAATTGTGCCTCATCAATTAATTGAAAGAAGCAGCTGTAAACACTTATAAATTATAAAATGGTAAATTTTTTTGTCTGCTCACTAAGTTCATGTGTAACTCTGGTATTTTCTTCAATTACTTCAGAAATTTCCTGCATACCAGTTACTATCTCTGTTGAATTTTGAGCAGACATATTTATTGCCTCTGTACTTTCTTGAATCGTACTTATAATCATTCCTATAGAATCCAACATATCTGTCATAATTATATCCAAGTTTTCTGCTTTATCATTGAATTTTTTTAACATTTCTGTCATGATTATTGCTGTATTCTCGTATTTCTCGCCCGTTTCAACAAATTGATCATAATCTGCTAATACCGTAGTATTTATAAATTCTAGCACTTTTTGAGCATTTACAGCGAGTGCAGATACAGCATTTGTTACGTCTGTACTAATATTTTGTATACGACTAGCCGTATCTCTGCTGTTAGCGGCAAGGGAACTGATTTCAGATGCTACTACTGCAAAACCTTTTCCAGCTTCACCTGCTCGTGCTGCTTCAATAGAAGCATTAAGAGAAAGTAAATTTGTTTGGTCTGCTATATCTAAAATAACATCTGTTAATTCATTTATTTGTCCTACTTTTTCGCTATCCTTTAAGGAGTCATTTAAAATAGTACTCAAAGTATTCATATTTTTTGTTGTTTCATTTTTCTTGCTTTGAATGCTTGTTTTAATAATATTTGCTTCTTCTTTTATATTCATAGCTTTATCATTTCCGTTACTTGCCTCAGAACTAATGTCATCTGCTGCTTGTTTAACATCTGATACTTTTTCATTGATCACATCTACTGTTACTGACACAGTTTCCATACTTGCCGAAAGTTGTTCTAATGCTGCAGACGTACTTGTTATATTATCATTGGTATTAGTTATTTGAGTATTTACTTCCTCTGCTGATTTAGTCAATACAATGCTCCCATCTTTTACAGATTTCATTATTTTCTGCAATGTTTCAATAAACAAATTAATTCCATCTTTTATATAAACTAATTCTGATTTTGTATTTGTATTAATTCGTAAAGTTAAATCGCCGTCTTCATTATCAATCTTTTTAATTATATTTTCGACTTCACCAGATATTTTGGTAATCTTATTAATAATTGATATGTATGAATTAACAAAGTTAAATATAATTATTATAATAAAAATTACGATACCTGATAAAGCCATTTTAATACCAGTATTATATAGATTTTGCATGGTTGTCGTTGTCTCTTCAACCGAATCACTTATAGCATTATCTATAACTTTAGTAGAATGTAAAATCGCCACTTTTTGAATCTCGGCTTCATCCAGAAGTGTTTTAAATGCACTATCTTTTTTATTTTCATCTGATTGTTTCATTGATAGTTTAATCAATTCATTTAAATTTGTATTTTGTATTTTTATTTCTTTTAATTGAGTAATAACCTTTTTATTACTTGTATTTTTAAATATTTTGTTTAATGAATCTATATCCGTTTGTATGTCTTTTTGGGCAGTGTCTATTTGTGGCCCTAAAGCACTTTTTGTTTCTTGAGCATCAGCAAAAACATATCCTGTTGTTTGATCATATAATGACATCAAATCATTTTTTAATTTTGCCTCACAATTATTTAGTTTCACAACATAATGAAACATTTCTTTGCTTGTAGATGTTGTTTTGTTCATTGCACCCACAACGAGAACCATAACTATTATAAATGCTATAAGCATTAAAATATTCAAACTACCTACTTGAAAAAGAATAGTATCTTTTAATGAAACTTTACCCCTTTTATTCATTCATATCCCCCTTTGATTTATAAATGTTAATTGATGTAGTAATTTTCTATTGACTGAGTTATCTGTTCTATAAATGTAGTTGAATTTAACTCTCCCGCTGCTAGTTTATAAAAATATGGTGCAATCGCATATCTTCCAGCATTTTCTTTCATTTCCATGGAATGCCAGCCTGATTCTTTTTTGTTTGAGTCATACTCTGAGATTGTTTTGGCAAAAGGATCGTCTGCAACATATTTACAATCATTGAATGGACTAGTAAATCCAGCTTTTTCAACCAAAATTTGTTGTGCGGAATCTTTTGAACACCATTCTAAAAATTTAATTGCTTCTTTTGAATTTCCCTCTTTTAGAACTGCCCAATATGCTGGTGCATTTGTTAAAATAGTGTCTATTCCGTCTTCAAATGCAAATGGTGCAATACCAATTTTAAAACTACCTGCTGTATCATATTTATTTTTGTATGTGCTATTGATTGATGAGCCAATCCATGAACCTTGTGTTACGAATGCATATTTACCTTCCGCAAAATTAGATACCTGTTGATCATATGTACCTTGTAAAAGTAAATTCTTATCGGAATATTTTCCTAATAATTCTATAAAACTTGTAAATTTTGTAAATCTTTCTTTATCTATTTTTCCGCCATTGGAAAGAAGATCTATATATTTGGTGTCATCGCGATTTAAGCCTGCATCTAAATATTGTCCAAAAATATGGTTACCTGTTGACCAATATAATTCTTTTGGCTCAACACAATATCCTACAACTGCAGTTATTCCTAATTGTGATTTCATGGAATCTAATTTTGAAAAAGCTGCCTCATAAGCTTTTGGAGAAGTTAAACTTTTAGGATCAATCCCAGCCCTATCTAGAATATTTGCATTATATGTGATACCAACAGCTTCTTTCGTATATGGAAAACCTAAAATTTTTCCGTTTTCATCTAAATAAGCTGAATCTGTTTTCTTTGTCCAAGAACAATTGCTCATATCTTGTAACAATCCATTCCAAATTTTAAATCCCGATGATTCGCATACTATAATATCAGGCATTTTATCAGATAAATAATACCCTTTTAAAACAGACTGTGCATTTACTCCTGCAGGAACAGATTCTATTTTTACAGTTATACCTGTTTTACTTTTATAAAGAGTTGCTAATTCTTTTAATTGACTTTCTACCTCAGATTTGTTACTGAATAAAGTTATTGTTTTATCACTTTTACTACTTTTTTTTATTGAACTATCACTTTTACATCCAACTAGAGCAAATAATATTACAAATGATAAAATTAAACATAACTTTTTTTGATTTTTTCTTATTCGTTTATTCATTTAATTCCTCCTACTTACACTTATATTCCTATCGCATTTATCGGAAGAAAAAATGTATATAATAATAAAAAGACCGTTATAAATGTTATTCTTTCTTATAAGTTAAGAATAATACATTCAAAAACGATCTTTTTAAAGTTTGCATGAACTTCATACAATTTTAAAGTATGCAATTTTTCTATATTTAAATTAGATTGATAATAATTTTAATATACCATGTACATAAATTTCAGCCTGCAATAATAATTCATCAATTTTAACCCATTCGTTAGTATTGTGAATTCTATAATCATTACCTGGGAAAGCACATCCAAATGCTATTGTGTTATTAATCTCTTTGGCATAAGTACCACCACCAATTACCATTGGTTTGTTCTCAGTATCCCCTGTTACCTCAACATATGCATCATATAATGATGATACCAATGGAGAATCTGGAGCAAAGAATAATGGATTAACTAATGTGTCAAATGTGATTGTTCCGTTTTCATCTTCTAAGTGGCCTTCCATAGAAGCTAAAACTTTATCAGTTGTTAGTGTTACAGGGAATCTAATATCAACTGTTCCTTGAACTTTTCCTTCAACCATAGATATAACACCACAGTTAAGTGTTAAATTACCGTATTCATCTGATAAATTGGCCCCTAACATAGCTCCATTTAATTCTAATCCAAAGTGAGAGCAATAGAAATCAACAAAACTATCTTCCATTCCAGCCTCTTTTAAACCGACAAGCATGTAACTGATTGCATTAACACCTAGTTCTGGAGTTGAAGCATGAGCTGCTACACCCATTACATCAATCACATCGCAGTCCGCATTACTTGTAACAGAATATTTAATATTATTTGTTTTGAAGAAAGCATCCAATTTTTCTGATGAATATGATCCCTTAACAACTTTAATGGTAGCTTTACCAGGGACAGCATTAGCAACTGTACCACCTGCAACATCAAGGATTTTACTTGTCTTTGCGACATATTTTCCTTGCATGATACCTTTTTCTCCATGAATAGCTGGAAAATCTCCATCAGGAGTAAATCCATAATCAACGTGACCTTCTTTTTCAACGTAATGTTCTAGACAGCGAGATCCGTTTTCTTCATTAGTTCCCATGATAAGTCTAACTCTTTTATTAACATCTATCCCTAAATCTTTGATAACCTTCATTGCTATCATAGAAGCTACTACAGCACCTTTATCATCAGAAACGCCTCTTCCATAAAGAACCCCGTTTTTTTCAACTAATGTATAAGGATCAGAATCCCATCCATCGCTTTTTTTTGCTGGAACAACATCTAAATGTCCGATAATTCCTATTAATTCATCACCGTTACCCATTTGAGCATATCCTGCATAATTATCTACGTTCTTTGTTTCGAAACCATCTGCTTTAAGCATATCTAATGCTGCTGTAAGTGCAAGTAATGGTTGTTCACCAAAAGGAGCATCTTCTGTTGGTGCTGACATTTCACTTGGTATTGAAACTAATTTATCAAGTCTATTTAACATTTCGTCTTTATATGACCAAACTTTTTCTTTAATAATTTGATTATTCATACTATCGTGTCCTTTCTCTAATCAATTTACTAGGTTATAAATATCATAATAAATATTCATACCCCTTAATTGTATAAAAAAAATCCACACTTTTCAATACTAAAAAATGTGGACTTTAAAAATATCTAGTATTTTATAAAAAACATAAGATTTTGAATGAAAAAAATATTATCTAAAAATGAATACACTAATAATTATTTATAGGAAGGATAGAAATTAATTTTTAGACAATAATTTCGAATTAAATAATTAAAAGTACTGCTATATTCATTTCTTGCCAAAAAAATGGTTTTCAATAATATTTCAGCTATATCGTACTAATTTTTTTAAAAACAAACAATACACTTCTTTCCGATAGAATTGACTTTTTGTCCGATTGATAATACTATATAGTTATTAATGTATCTTATTAAGAAATGATGATTATTTATTATAGCTAAACATTAAATACTGACTCATTTTACAAAAAAAGCAAAAATGTAAAAATAAATAATACAAATATATATAAAATAACAGATAGGAGATTTTTGATGTATACAATAAATTATTGTGGGTACAATGTGCACAATCCGGACTATGATACTATTTATAGACCAAAAGGAACGGGTGATTATTTGTTATTACTTATGGATTATCCGATGTATTTTTATTTTAAAACAGAAAAAAGTATTACTAATAAAAGAAAACATGTCAATATGGATTGTTCGAGTTCATCATTTATGGCTAATTATACAGAAAATTGTAATCCAACACTTACGGAAGTTTTATCTAAACCAAATTGTTGTATTATATATACACCCAATCAAATGCACTATTATAAAGCAAAAAAAGAATTTAGTAATTCTTTTATTCATTTTTCATGTAAAAAAGGAATATTTGAAAAATATGATATTCCACTTAACACTATTTTTTACCCGGATAATACATTAAATCTTTTGCAAATTATTAAAAAGATACAAGATGAATTTATTAATGAACGAGTTTTAAAAAATGAAATGTGTACTGCTCTTATGAATTTACTTTTTGTGGAACTAAAGAGATCTATAACTCCAAAAAATAATATAAAACTGATAGCAAATATAACTGACAATGAAAAAATTGCACCACAAAATCATAATAGTGAAGATAATAAATACTCTTCGGTTTATGATTCGTTTGCTAGTCTTCGACTTAGAATGCTTAATCAGCTTGATAAAAAATGGACTATTGATAAATTGTGTGAATGTACCAACATGGGAAAAAGTCAGTTTTATATTTATTATAAAAAGTTTTTTAAAGTTTCACCTAAGGAAGATTTAACAAAGGCCCGCATTGATTATGCAAAATATTTATTGAAAAATAATAATATGCTGATTTATGAAATATCAGAAAAGTGTGGTTTTAAAAATATCAACCATTTCAATCGAATATTTAAAAAATACACTTCTCTGACACCAAAAGAATATAAAAAGATCTGTTGAATACTTTAAAAATCAAATTCGATATCTTCTTGGATTTTATCAGGAGTTATGTTAGGACGAATATATTTTTTCCCAACATACTCCCATAAATCTATAGAACCATCTGCAGTTTTTTTATTTCTTTCCATTATTTGGCTGATTTTTGGCTTTTTCTCTAACCATCCCTTTCCACCCGAAGCTGCATTCAACAGTACTGGTTGAAGGTTATCTAAAGTATGTGCAAATTTAGCTTCAGGAGTCTCATAATCTTCGAATTCATCCCATAAACCGCGAATTAATTTCTGTTCTTCTTCTTGCAATATACCAAATAATTTATCAGCACTTTCTAATTCGCGTTTTCGTTGAGTTTTTTTACCTTCTTCATCATATGCGTAAGTATCACCGGCATAGATTTCAACAAGATCATGCACTAACAGCATTTCAATTGTTCTTAATTCATCTATTGGTTCATTCGCATAATCTTTAAGGAGGATTACCATTATTGCCATATGCCAAGCATGTTCGGCGTCATTTTCCTTTCTTGTGCCATCAGCCAAATAAGTTTGGCGAAAAATTTCTTTTTCTTTATCTATAATAGTAAAAAATTTAAATAATTGGTCTAATTTTTCTACCTTTTCTTGTGTTAAACTCATTTTAATAATTCCCTTCTTCCTAATCAGAAATATTTCTATCAATGTTTATTACATATGTGTAATCTGGAATTTCTTTTTCTAGAATTTCCTTAATCTCTTGTAAAATAGTTTTTTTACTTTTGGCATCATATGATATTACTGTATCAAAATATACTATTTTTTTGTCAAAATCAACATAAAAACCATGAATCTGCAGTGTTCCCTCGATGGAACGAACTAGTTTTACGATTTGACGTTGTAGGTTTATTACATCTTCATCTTTAGTGTTTATAACATATATTCCAACACCTTCAAGAAAAACATTATGTTTTTCTAGTACTTTATCGTGTACCTTTCTAGTAATTCGATCTATGTCTTTTGCTGTTAGAGTATCTTTTACTTCTACGTGAATCGAACCTATGAATTTATCTGGTCCATAATTGTGTAAAATTAAATCATATGCTCCTTCAACACCATCAATGCTATTTGCTGTTTTTTTAATATCTTTTGTAAAAGATGCCTCTATTCTTTCACCTAATATTTTGCTGATTGTTTCTTTTAAGATTTCAATTCCGGATTTTACGATAATCACTGAAATAATTACACCAACATAGGCTTCTATACTTATTTTTAAAAAAATGAATACCAGCGCAGCTATAATGGTTGAAGCAGAAATAATTGCATCAAATATTGCATCAACACCTGAAGCGATTAATGAATCAGAATTCAATAATTCACCCTTTTTCTTGACATATTTTCCAAGAATTATTTTTACAATTACGGCGACAAAAATAATAATTATACTTAAATATGAATAAGTTGTTTTTGCTGGAGAAATAATTTTTTTAATTGATTCTACAAAAGATGCTATTCCTGCATACAAAACTATAGATGCAATTATTGTTGCACTTAAATATTCCACTCTTCCATAGCCTAGAGGATGCTTTTTATCTGGTTCCTTATTTGCTAGTTTTGTGCCTACAATTGTAATAATAGATGATACTGCATCGCTTAAATTATTAACTGCATCTAGAATTATTGCTATGGAATTAGTTAAAACACCTATTATAGCTTTAAACAAAGCTAAAAAACAATTAGTTATTATGCCAATAGTACTCGTTTTAATTATTTCTTTTTCACGTTTTTCCATCCTAATTTCTCCTTATTTATTTCTTGATTATTTATTAATATATTTACAAATTAATATATTTACAAGCTTAATCATTATATTTTATAAATTGCTTCCTCTAATTTTAAGTTTTTATAGTAAATTGTAAGTGTTACAGCACTAAGAATCCATGTAATTGGATAAATCCAATATGTTGAATAAATTGTATGTACAAAAACATTAATAATCGCCAAAAAAATAATTCTTACAACACACCAACAAAACAAAAAAACAAACATTGGAACCATAGGTCTACCAATACCTCTTAAAACAGCAGACATAAAATGTGTATATGCACATAAAAAAAAGAACAAACATACAATATGTGCTCTTTGAGACCCATATTCTATAACAGCCTTGTTTGTATCAAAAAAGGAAATAAATATAGGTGCAAAACTAAAAAGCACAAGACCTAGTAATTCAGCTGATAATAACGTGCATAACAATCCAAACCTAATGCCTTTACGTACCCTTTCTATTTGTTTAGCTCCAATATTTTGACTGACAAATGTTGTTATTGCCATTGTAAAACTTGTCACTGGAATAAAAATAAAGCCTTCTATTTTTACATATGCTCCTATTCCAGCCATTGCAAAATGTCCATATGAGTTAATATATGATTGAATTACAACATTCGAAAAAGACATTATGGA
The DNA here is from genome assembly GCF_900107245.1 of Lachnobacterium bovis DSM 14045. Taxonomy (GTDB): domain Bacteria; phylum Bacillota; class Clostridia; order Lachnospirales; family Lachnospiraceae; genus Roseburia; species Roseburia bovis. Next base: position 141,735 of record NZ_FNPG01000004.1, on the reverse strand, counting down.
ATTTTGAAGGCCTGAAGGTAAACCATATTTAATAATTTGTGAAGTTATTTCCTTATCAAACTTAATCAATTTCCATCTGAATTTATATGCTTCTTCAGTTTTTGTAAGATGAATTATACACAAAATCGCACTAAACAATTGTGAAATTGCTGTCGCAAATGCAGCTGCTCCAACGCCAAACCCCATCTTTCCAATTAATACTAAATCTAATACTATATTTACAATGGATGAAAGCATCAAGTAATACAATGGATGTTTTGAATCCCCTGTTGCTTGCAATATGCCAACAAAAGTATTGTACATTACAAATCCAATAGAACCTGCAAAATATACTTGAAAATATACTATCGAATCGCTTAAAACATCTTTAGGTGTACTCATTAAGTTTAAGATGAACGGAGTCATTAAGACACCTACTGCAGTTAATACAATTGAAAAAACTATACCTAAAGCTACTGTCGAATGTACAGCTAATGAAGTACGCTTTTGATCTTTTGCACCTATATATCTAGCGATTATCACTCCTGCACCAATAGCAATTCCGTTAAAGAAACCAATTATCATAAAAATAAGATTACCAGCTGAGCTTACAGCAGCTAAAGCATTGCTTCCAATATAATTTCCAACAATAACAGAATCTACTGCATTATATAATTGTTGAAATAGATTACCTAAAAAAATAGGGATAGCAAACACGATTATTTTATTTTTGATAGATCCTTCTGTCATCAAATCCTTATTTGTATCCATAAACGTAGAAATATCCTCCTTGTGAAAACTCTCTTTTTGCATATTATAAAATAGCAAAACAAATACATTATATCACATATTTAGAATATTTATACTTCTATAATGCGTTAAAGTTATTTTAAACTTTCTATAAATTCACTACTCCCTAAAGAATCTCCTCAAACCATTGTACATATATGGATTTGAAAAATAATAACGATGGTATCCTGAAAATGTAGTAAACATCAAATTTCCATCAGAAAAATTAGTTGTAGTGTATTTAAACTGATCAGGATATTCTTTAAGTTTTTCAACAACTTGTTTTGTTGCTTCATTCATAAAATCTTTATCACCTGATGCAGCATAAATTGCATAATCTTCTGGTTTGTATCCAGAATTTGCAGCAGCCTCGGCTAATGTAGGTGCCGTTTTATCATTTTGTAATTTATTATAACCTGGTTCATAATAATACATAGGCATACTCATAGGCATATAATATTTAAAACAATCTAAATGTCTTCTAAAGGCTCTCCAGGTTGTACAACCTCCCATTGAAAATCCACCGATAGCTCTATGATTACGTGATTTAATTATCTCATCATGTGATGTATTTTTAGCATACGTACTGTATTTTCCTTCAACTGCTGGTATCAAATCATTTACAATTTCATCTGTCATTCCGTCAAGCTTATCATAATAATTGCTATAGTTATCAATATACGTGGGTGTTACAACTATAACAGGCTTTATTTCTCCGTTTTCAATCATATTATCAAGAATGTTTTTAAATTCTCTAGGATTATCAGGAGAACCTAAAAAAGTATTTTCATTAGCGCCATAACCATGACACAAATAAATGATATCATATTTATTTTTATCATTATAACCGTGAGGTAAATAAATAGTTGCTTTTTTATCTACTATCCTTTTACTTTTATCTGTCATTTTAGCTTTATAAGAAAAAGTAAGTAATTCACCCTGTTTTTTTGCTTCTTTTTTATAACTACTTGGAACACTACAAACACTCCTAGGTGCATCTTTAATTTTTACGATTTTATCTGTTGATTTTGAGATGTTGTTACTTTGATTATTGGTTGTTTTTTTAGCAGAGGTATCTTTACTTTTAGAATATACACAATTTAATGCTATAAAAAAAACAATAAAGAATATTGCTAATAAAACCAACATAGTTATAGATGTTTTTTTAATTTTAACTTTCATTCAAATTACCCTCCTAAACTGTCAAATTCTAGCACATTTTAACTTAGTCACACTTATATTATATATTATATGTTTTTTTGAGTTCATAATCAAATATGTTCAGAATTGACATTGAATCTATTACTATTTCGGTTTTTTCTTGTGATATTTGAATAATACTAGGATTAAAATAGAGTATTTATAGTTGTTTATATTTTTATATTTGTTGTTCCGAAAAAGCTTAGAATACTCAATTATGTAAAAAAAACGCAGTAACAATTGTAAAACACAAGTATGTTACTACGTCTATAATGATATAATGTATAAATTTTTAAATTACACTATTAAATAATCTTATTTGATATTATTATTAGATATCTTTATTTATTATCTTTATCAATTATCTCATTTCATCTGATTGACAAACTGTATTAACTGAGTCAATTCCACCTAAATCATATAATCTATCGCTAATATTTGACTCTTGAGAACTTGCTTTTTTAATAATTTTATGAGTAAGTTCAAAAATGAATTCTGATTTATCTACTGTAGAATTATTTACCTTTAATTCAGCTTTTCCCTTATAGAATTGCTTTACTTCAGCTAATACAGCTTTTTCCTTATTTCTATCACATCTTACTACAAGTAAATATCTAAAATTATCTTGAACAAGCCCAAATACTACTAATGTTACAAAAATAAATCCTGTGCCGATTGTTGCTACTAAAAATTCAGACACACCACAACAAATACCTATACCAATACACCAAAAAATATAAGCTGTATCTCTAGGATCTTTGATTGCTGTACGGAAACGAACAATAGAAAGCGCACCGACCATACCAAGTGATAAAGCTATGTTGTTACCAATAACGCTCATTACTAACGTTGTAATCATTGTCATCATAAGTAAAGATACGTTAAAACGTCCACTATATACAACTCTTGTATGACTTGTTCTGTATGATAAATAAATAACAAGTCCTAATATTGTTGCAATCGCAAAATTTAAAATTATTTGGTTTGTGCTTAAATGTGTTGAGCTAACATTAAGCAAATTTAACATTTTATGTCTCATGATCTTCCTCCTAGATCTACTTTTATTTTTTATTAAGTTATTTTAAATTATATATTTAAACCCCATCTATTTGAGTACGCCTAATAATATTTTCTTTGATATTTCCAAAGACACTATCTTCTTCCTCTATTATTGTAGGAAGAGAAATTTTTCTATCATATACTATCTGGTAATACTCGCCCTTATTAGCCTCATCTAGTTCTACAACATTGAAGCTATATTTGTATCCTTCTTTAAGCTTATTCTTATAAACAAGCTTTGCTTTCATGTTGGCTTCATAATGATGTGTTGTAATTGTTGCTGAAAAAATATTATTTTCAGATTCATTTATCTCTTCCTGATCTAATTCTTTTTTTAAGAGAATTGCAAAACCATTTTCTGAAATGTCAATTGTTTCTCCTTCATAAACAGTGTTTTTATCTGTTTTGAGTTCGACAGGAATTGTCGCTTTATACCTTTCTGACATTCTTTTATTAACTCTGCCTAACATAAAAAAGATAGACATTATTAATGAATTTAAATTATAACATAGCCAGAATAATATAATTGCAGGTCCAGCCGTTTTATATGCTACCATCTGCCATGTTGCTTTTAAAATTGCAAATATTGACATAATTAATAATGCCATATGCGGAAATGCATATTGTATATCTGATTTTGCATTAACAGTTCTTGTTTTATCTGTAACATGAAATCCTCTTTTTCTAAAACCAATTGTTTCCATAAAAATTGGAATAATAAGGTATGGACAAAGTACTGTATCAACAATATTGCTCCATCTAGAGTTCCTAATATCACTAGAAATAGCTCTAGTTGCTAACTCTCCTAAGACATATGCTGGAACCCAAAATACAAACATCTGCCATGGTTCACATACAATTGCCGGAACATTAAATAACACAAATATTAATGGTATAAACATAAAAATTAATCGTCTCAAGTACGACCACCAATATAATTTACATGAAAAATAGCTCAATTTGGCAGCTAATGACATACGCTTATCTTTCCATACATTAATTCTTTTCAAAGAAAAGACACATCCACGTCCCCATCTTTCACGTTGCTTTATCAATGATTCTAAATCATCTGGTGCAAGACCATGTGCGTATGCTTTTGAAGTGGCATAACAAGTATATCCTTCATCCTGAATGTGTATTCCTGTCTCAAAATCTTCTGTAATTGTTCCTGTTGCAATTCCGCCAACTAATTCCAATGCTTCTCTTGAAATAACAGTATTAGAACCTGCATAAATTGGCGAATTCGAACTATTCCTACTTACATTTATTTCTCTAAAGAAATAATCTTGTTCATTTGGAACTAAGTTTTCGGAATACAAATTGTATTGAAATAAATCTGGATTATAAAAACTTTGAGGTGTTTGAATAAACCCTATTTTGTAATTTGGATCAATCTCGTTTTCTTTTCTTTCAACCCATTTACCTGCTGCAGTTTTCTTTACTTTAGGCAAAAAGAAATATGGTACAGTTTTAAGCAAAAAATCTCTAGTCGGTATCATATCAGCATCAAATGTTGCAACTAATTTTCCAGATGTTTTACTTAAAGCATTATTCAAATTGCCTGCTTTTGCCAATTTATTATTTGCTAATCCTTGATATCCAACTCCCATTTCTTCTGCCAATTTAGCAACACTTGGTCTATTTCCATCATCACAAAACCATACGTGTACTTTATTTTTGTCAGGATATTTTAAATGTCTACATCCATTCGCCGTTTTATATAAAACATCTAATGGTTCATTATGGGTAGCTATAAAAACATCAACCTCAGGAAACCACTCGTCTGGAATATCTGGTAATTCTGGTTCGCTAATATTTAATGAACTTACATAATGCATTATTGTTTCAAATGCAGATGATATTTCAGCAAACAGCATTATAAAACCACAAATAATAGGAATAACACCATATTTAAATGGCATTGTCCAAAAAATTCGCCAAATAATATAAATGACCAAACTTATTGTAGCAACAGATACTATGAATTTCTTAAATTTATCACTTCGCATCGTTTCTCCTTTATTTTTACTCCCTAATTATAGTCTATAAGTTAAAAATACTTTTCTGACTATAAATCGTATTTTTAAATTGCCATATCATCTTCTTGATAAATACAATTTACTTCTTTTACATTTCCACTTTCATAAAGCTCACCCTTTATTATAGAAGCTTTTTTGAATGGATTTTCAATTTTGGAGTTAATTTCATAAATAATTTCCATTCCAGCACCTTCAGCGGAATTATTATATTTCATTTTTAATACATTTCCGTATTTTTGGGAAATTCTAGCAACTACCGTTTCCTCTAAATCAAATTCTCCTCTAATTACTAAAAGGACTCTATTATAATTTTTCATTGAACCAGTTGCATACATTAATAAAATAATTACTGCGCTTCCAATTCCTAATATCATATATTGATGTGACACTATTGCAAAACCAGAAGAAACTAACCATATAATATACACAATATCTCTATGGTCTTTAAGCGGTCCTCTGAAACGATTAATAGTTACTGAACCAATAACCGCTAGCCCACCAATATCAAAATTAAGGAAAAGCAACATGGTAATTAATATACTGTAAATAACAAATGAGCGTTCCATAGACTCTGAATCAACAGCTCTTGAATGAGTATATTTGTACACTTTTCCAAGAACAATTCCAAAGAAACCAGAAACAATCATTGCTAATACTATTTCTTTATAATCGTTCATTATTCACTGCCTCCTGAATATCTTCGAGCTAAAACATATTTACTTACAGAGGTTTCTAATTTGTCAGATACATTTAGTGCTAGTTTAATATATGATGGTAAAAATCTATTGTACTTCACTTCTAAAACACCTTTATCATCTGGCATTACTTTATAAAAATCTAACGTATCCGAAAAGAAATCAAAATTTCCTTCGTTTGATCTAATTCCTGTATCAAACGTAATTCTAATATTGTTTTCTGGTGCCATTAATGCAATTCTGTCATATTCAATTACACATTTAGGTCTGTATAATTCACTACTCATTATTACATAAAACTCTAATGCTATACTTTCGGTATATTTTAAAAGTACAGAATAATTACCCTTAATCAACTCAATAGCATCTTCTTTTGAAATGGTAAGTGATCTTTTACGTTGCATAGTACCACTTTTTGCCTTAAGCTCTAACTTTGCCTTTTTAGCATCTGTATGATAAATTCTCAAACGAATTTTTTTACGTTCGCTAAGACCAGCCGCTTTTTCATTTAAATCTCTATCCGTATAAGAATCAAAATACAATGATCTGACTAAGTATTTATTAAAGCCGTTAAATGAATCGCCTGAAAGTACTTTTGTTAATTTACTCTTTACTAAAAGTAATTCACTACTAGTCATATAATATTTCTTTTCTTCTCTTAAAACATCTAACATTCATATTCTCCCTTATTTCTTTTTAGAATGTGCTTTATTAACAGTATCCTTTTTTGGATGATCATTCTTGTAGAACTGGAAAAATTTGGGAACAAGATTTACTGTTTCATATGAAATAAATACATAATCATATTTTTTTTCTTTTAGAACGTTTTTGATATAACTATCAGTTGCATATTTACCCCAAACACAATCTATTTTGCTAAATAATGGTATTGTATCTACAATTAATGGAGATGCAGCAGGATCTCTAATCCATAAAACCTTAGGTCCTTTAGGATTATTGTTATTAACAATAGTTTCTGTTGCTTTTATACCGCTCATATAATAGCCAAATAGATTTGATTCATATGGAGAGTCATAAGTCAATTTACCTTCATCTAAAACAGTGTCCTTGTAGTTCCCAGTTTTTCCATTAAAAGTAATATTTCCAGCAAATTTAGGCATGATGGTTTCAAAAGAATCCAATCCACTAGGCACCATTGATTTACCTGTTTTTCGTCCATATGAACCCAATAAAACGTTTTTATGACTCTTAACTTCGTAATTATCAAAATTTCTGTAATATTTATTAGAATCTAGTTTTGCATTATATTTTAAATTTAAATGTGCCACTAATTCTTTAAAGGAAGTAAATGCTGCTGTTCCTGTCCAGTATTCATCTGTTTTATAAAACATCTTATTCATATTCATACCTGAATTCTTCAAGGTGTCTCTAAAATCAATATAATCAATACCGTAACGTCTACTCCAAAGGAATAATTCATCTAATTGCTTATTATAATCATTATATGGCATTCCTTGATAGCCATTAGTCCATGATTCATTGTATTTATTAGGAATACCCATAAGCACAAGTTTTCCCCCACTTTTTTTTACATTATTTTTTAATGTAAGGACCTGTTGCGCGTATCTTCTATAATTATGACTTTCAACATTTACCCAAAAGTTTAAAGGGTGTAATGCCCCATTTTTATCTAAAGCATACGAGAATCCATCTATTTCTTTCTTACCAATTAAATGATTAACGCTTGCATATGTTTCAAACCACTTCTGTCTTTTATAAAATGATTTTTCTATACTATTGTCAACATTTTTTCCTATATCATTTTCTGCATGAGTGTTTTGCACTTTGTTAAATACTTTTAAATGTTCTATTCTCTTTATAGCAGGTTTTGTTGTAAAAAATGCTAAAATACAAATTCCAACAAAAAATACTATGCAATAGATATATTTTTCAATATTTTGTATTCTATCTGCAATTTTCATTTTGCTTTTATCCTCCCATTAAAAATTTGTTATCCAAGTCTCGCAAAAATAAACGGATTGACCTTACCTCTTGTTAAAGTTGAAATAACAAGCACCATGCCTAACATTAATAAAATCATACTAAAAACTTTATATAAAATAATAGCTATAACACTATCTGTTTTTTCAACTTTGTCTTTGATAATAGAAGCGACAGGTGTTGCAAAAATAAATGCAGGAATAAAAAACATATAATATTCTTTTATAATCATTATAGGAGTATTACTTATAAATGGATTTTTATTAGCCAAAAACATATTTAAAAAATATTCTCTTGCTGTAGCCAAACTACCCGATCTATAAATAACTCCCAATAATATACATAAAACATCAACGTATATTATTTTAATAAACTTCGAAATTTTCCATTCTTCAAAATTTACAACTTTCTCAATAACGATTAGTATTGCATTAAATAATGCCCATGCAATAAATGTAAATGACTCTCCATGCCATAAACCAATTAAAAACCATGTTGTAAAAATACTTTTTACTATAACATCTGCATTTTTGGGTTTATCTCCGCATAATGGTATAAAAACATAATCTTTAAACCATTCACCAAGAGATATGTACCATCTTTTCCAAAAATCATTAAATGATTTAGCGACTAATGGATAGTTAAAGTTTTCTTTAATGTCAAACCCAAACATTTTTCCTAAGCCTATAGCCATATCTGAGTATCCTGAAAAGTCATAATATACTTGAAGAATAAAACTAATTGCTCCAATCCAAGCCATTGTGCTTGAAACACTATATAACCCTCTACCTGTTTGGGTTAATCTGTATATATTATCAACAATTATGCTAATATGATCAGCAATCAGTACTTTTTTTATTAAACCAATAGAAAATCTCCATGTTCCTTCGGCTAAATTAGATTTTTTGAAATTTCTATTTTTCAGAAATTCTTCTACATCTTTATATTTTATAATTGGTCCCGCAAAAATTTGTGGAAAAAAAGCAGTATATAATCCAAAATTTATTGGATTATGCTGAACTGTTCCATCATTTCTATAAACATCTACCAAATATGAAATATTTCGAAGAGTGCAGAAAGAAATTCCTATTGGAATAACAAAATTAAATACTGTTCCAAAATTATGATGAGATAATGTATTAACCTGTGAAATAATTAAATCTAAATATTTAAAAGTTCCAAGAATTAATAGGTTAAACATTATTCCAAGTATCAAAAAAGCTTTTGCTTTTTTCTTGTCTGCATCGTTTATGTTATACCTATCAATCACTAATCCAAATACGAAGTTGATTACAATTGAAACTAAAAACAGAACAAAATATTTTGGCTCGCCCCATGCATAAAATGCAAAACTCACTAATAAAAGCCACAAATTCTGTAATTTAATTGAAAAACCAAGCATTATATAAATTAGTAACGAAATAGGTAAAAAATATAATAAAAAGGTTAAACTTGAAAAATTCATTTTGTACCACCTTAAATTTTTTTACACATATAATTCTTTTCTGCGAATCATAACAATTCCAGTAAAGAAAATGATTACAACTGCTACAACCTTATATGATCCCTCAGATACACTTGTATCAATTGTACCAGTTTCTAAACCTTCAAGACCTTTTCCCATATATTTTTCTTTTATATGAAAATAATCCTTAAGTCTTTGTACTTCTTCTTTCCATGTGTTTCTATGTCTATCAACAATGTAACCTTCTGAGTCCTTTTGGGCTTTCATTCTACTATTTTTTCCATAAACACTTTGCCATCTGCTCCAATCACGTTTCCCTGCGTTTCCAATAAATTTATAGACACTATCTATATAATTATCTAAACTTTTCACAGAAAAAATACCAGATTTCATCATTGCATATCGATCTTCTAGTAATGAAACATATTTTTCGGATTTAACTAAACGATCAAACCATGGATGATTTTGGAAAGAAACATTTTCTGGGTTATTTAATGCATGTGGATAGTTATCCATTGCTCCATCATAATCCCATAATGGTCCCATTTTTAATTTGCCATTTTTCTCTTTATACATATATGTTGAATTATTACCCGCGTCATAATTACCAAACAACTCATTAAATAAGAAATAATCTGTAAATGCTTGTTCATCTAAATAATTATTCCAGGTTGAAAACTCATTTACATCGTCCGAATAGACAACTCTATCTATTTTATCAATATCATTTTGTATATACTCAAATGCTTTCTTTTTGAGTTTTTTCCTTTTAGGATACATTACTGTAAGTCGACCATATGTAAGTCGCTTTTGATTTCCATATGTATCTAACTGCAAATCATCTTTATTTATTCTGTCTCGACCTAATAAATAACTAACAACTTTATCCTTTTTAGGTTTATATTTAGAAATGTCTACTCTATCTTTAGATTGTTTTATCTTCTCCATCATTAAATACAATCCTTGATATTTATAGCCATTATCATCTTTAAAAACTACCTCACAATACTTACAATCTGGTGTAAACGGAAACATTGAACTTCCAAGATTATATGACATATAATTTCTAATCAAAGACATGTCTATCATTGAAATGTTTAAAATCCATTCGTTATCTGCTCCCATTCCGAGGCAGTTAACGTTTCTTTTTTTGCCGTTCTCATCAAGTAATTTTATTCCAAACTGCTTTTTCTTGTACTTGATTGAAGAATTACCTCTATACTTTATTTTCATTTTAGAAACTTCCGTAGGTTCATCTGCCAACGAATTATGGTAATCTTTATTATCAATTATGGAAATATTACCCTCTACATATGGGTCTTGTTTGGTTTTGGTAATGACTACATCTTCATTCCCATCCTTATCAACTACCTTTTTAAAACTTTTAGTTACTGGTATTTCTTTTTTACCAATATCAATAACTATAAGAGGTAGATGACTTTCAAAATTCTTATCTATTTTGTAATCTTTTGGAATAGTTGTTGGTCCAAGATTTGGATTAGCTCCGTTTTTCATTGCTTCAATATGTTGCTGCTTACGAGTTACCTGCAGCTGATCACTTTGCTCTGAAGGAGTAATCAAATCTTCAATTCTTTCCGAAAAGAACATTCCAATAAGAACCGTGCATATAAGCACTAAACAAATATTCTTTTTTAACTTCATAATTTCCCCTTACTTGTATTTAGTATGTATAAAAAAATCGACTTAAAAAGTTTCAAACTAATTATAGTCGATGAAAATATAACTACGCCTATGAGCGTACTTTATATAATTGTAAAATATCCCCATGCTATACATAACTCTATATCCCATTTTATAATTGTAAAATTGGTAACAAATCTTACAACATGCAAAATTATATCATATATTTTTTATATTGCTATATGTTTTTACTAAAATCCATGTTTTTAACAAAAAAATCACTCATATAAGAGTGATTTTTTGTTATAATTACCGTCAGTATTTGTCTATACTGGAAATTATCATTTAATTCTTCTTGTGCAATTCATTGACTAATAGAAAATGTTTTTTTAATTTCCGTAGTTTCTAGCGAAAATTTATTCTTTACTTAAAAAAGAATCTTTTTCGAAAAATTACCAATTTGTCATTTCATCGCAATATAGTAGTCAATTTGTTGCATGTTTTCATGAGAATTCACGTTTTAATCCTATTTTGTTAATATATCAATTACTTTCTTGTTTTTAACTTCTCCTGTTGTTCTATCAAATAATCCATATTCACTTCCATTATCCCACCAAAACAAAACTACTCCATTTTCTAGTGCTTTTTCTCGATACTTTTTCACAAGTGACAAACCTTTTGAACTTGTTATATCATTTTTTACACCAAATTCATCCATAATTACTGGAACATTATACTTCTTGCTGTATTTTCCTAATCTGTTCATTATTTTTGCTATTGTATCAATATCTGTTTTATAACAATGAACCGACATTATAAGATGATTTTTCTGAGTATCTTCGTATTCATAATTTAGTATCTGCCTTATTTCCTCTTCATCAGAGCTTGCGGCATATGTTGGTAAAACAAAATAACGTGTAGCATTTTTTCCACCAGTTGCACGTACAGTTTTTATAAATTCATTATGAAGTTTTGCTGTAACACCAAAATTTTGTTTATAACTCCAGGCCCAGTTTTTTTCCCTGTCCATTATTTCGTTCGTTGATTCAAAAAGTAGTCTGCTACCCTCGTTTTTGAAATATTTAGCAATCTGAGACCATAAATTCATTAAATTATTTTTATCAATGTCATATGTAACCTCATCTGAATAAATCCATCTATATTTATCACTTAGCCCTGCATCATGATGCACATTGATTATTACATATAATTTTTCAGCTAAGGCATAATTTACAACTTCTTTAACCCTTGCTAACCATCTCGTATCAATTTTACCATTTGAATCAAGATGATTGTAGTAAGTTACAGGAATTCGAATTGATGAAAAACCATTTTTTTTAACAGAATGAATAAGCTTTTTTGTGACTTTTGGATTTCCCCACAGTGTTTCTGTATCTAATTTATAGCCTTGATTCTTTGAAACAGCATCTAAACTATTTCCAAGATTCCAACCTACTTTTAACTTGCTTACTAATTCTGAAGCACCTGTATCAACTGCTTGTGAGGTACCCTTTGTTGCAAAAATACAATCAAATTTCACTAATAACACTAAAATAGAAACTAATATGAGAAACGCTAATCCCTGTCTTATAATACCCACTCTCTTCATAGGCCAATGTCCTCCTTTTTCCTGTTCAAAATTAATTTAGAACCTTTAAAAAATATTGTCCTGTAAAGTTAATAAATGATATAAGTTTATTATATCATTACTTGTAGATAAGAAAAATACTTTAATACAAAAAAAGACGCTACGTGTAATATATCATCACACATAACGCCTCTTGTGCATGGAATAAAGAATCACTCTTTATCCCATTTTATTATATTAAAAAAGAATTACTAATTCATAAGTAGTCAATATCTGTAGTTTTTGCTTTTGATGAAACTAATGCCATCTTAATCGCACTTTCTTTTTTAGCTTCTGCTAATGCTTGAGTTTGAACATTTACTGTTGCTTCATATTCTTTCACTTTTTTCTGAAGTTCTGCTAACTCTTTATCAGTAACAGTTGTATTGCTTGTGTCATCATCTCCAGTAGGCTTGTTAGCTAGTGCATTGTATTTTTCTTTAAGCTTTGAATATCTGATATCTAGATTTTCTTCGCCAGCTGTAAAGATTTTGTTCTGTTTCATCTCTCCAACTACTTTTTGGATCTGTTCATCTGTAAGGCCTTGCGATTTCAAAATTTCTTCTAAAGACATTTTTATCATTTCCTTTCGTTTGTTTTTTACAACCACACTTGGTTGATTCTACTTGGGTAATTTTTAACGTGTTTACCACACGAAAAAAAGACTAGCATGGATTCGAACCATAATCTTTAACAGATTGATATCCAATATATCACTAGCCTTACATTTGTTTAAAAGAGAATTTCAAAAAAATAAGGCCAATATCTACTGATATCAGCCTTATCATGGAAGAAATAGGAAAAGTCTCACCACTCTAGTCACTTACAAAAACTAGAAAGTGAGGGAAAATGAGTAAAAAAACAATGTTCCTAGCAAAAATATTTATCTATTAATAATTACAGAGGAGACTATTCAACATTTAATATGACAACATCATGGATTAAAACTTGGAAAAAACAATCAAAAACCACTAGCAGACACTAGTGGCAGAAGTATTATTTCCTAGGAGTCATTATTCTTTTACACAATATATTTTATCATCTTGGGGTTATTCACTGCAAGTGGGAATCTTTAATCTTCCCAATAGCTTGGGTCTTCTTGATCTGCTTCACTAATCAATCCACCAAACACATACTTCTTCATGAATTCTCGTAATGTTACCACGTCTCCTTCATAACTGAAAGTAAAGTTAGGCAAACAGTCCAGCTCATCTATGTATGGCTCTAAATTTGAATAATCAACAATTTCCATCCATTCTGGAACATCATAAAAATGTTCATCCTTTGTTTCTAAGTGCACATCATATTCATTTGAATGTGGATTTTCAAAATAATCTGTCCAACATGTAGAACCATATGTTACGTTTGGAAATTCAATTGTAATAGAATCTTCGGTTGTCTCCAAGTCATCATATCCAAAATATACTTCTTTTCTTGTTATTTCTTCCATATAAATCTTCCGCCTTCTTTTAACTTTTTAATTTTATCCTTTTTCATATGATATGCAGTTATTATATCATTTCTTGCAAAAATGCACAATTTCTTTTGAGTCTTTCTGATTTAGATAATCTGTAAAATAACATCTAGATACTGCCCCATGTCTATCTTTAGTTGAATAAATTTCCTTAGGATTCTCTATTCCATCTATTATTTCATCTACATACTTTTCACTTAAACCAGTCTTCGCAAAATGTTTAGGCAAATGTACATATCTATCTTGCCTATTGTAGATTGTTTTTCCTAATGGGTCTTTAACACCCTTTGCAAATTCTTTATCGAAATAATCTTTCCATTGTTCAACCTCTTCATTTGTTTAAAAGAGAATTTCAAAAAAATAAGGCCAATATCTATTGATATCAGCCTTATAAGGAAGAAATAGGAAAAGTCTCACCAATCTAGTCACTTAGAAAAACTAGAAAGTGAGGGAAAATGAGTTAAAAAACAATGTTCCTAGCAAAAATATTTATCTATTAATAATTACAGAGGAGACTATTCAACATTTAATGTGACAACATCATGGCTTAAAATTTGGGAAAAACCACTAGCAGGCACTAGTGGCAGAAGTATTATTTTCAAGTAGTCATTATTCTTTTACACAATATCTTTTATCATCTTGGGGTTATTCACTGCAAGGGGGAATCTTTAATCTTCCCAATAACTTGGGTCTTCTTGATCTGCTTCACTAATCAATCCACCAAACACATACTTCTTCATGAATTCTCGTAGTGTTACCACGTCTCCTTCATAGCTGAAAGTAAAGTTAGGTAAGCAGTCCGGCTCATCTATGTATGGTTCTAAATTTGAATAATCAACAATTTCTAACCATGATGGGGGGAAAGGATGATTAGTTGTCATTTCATAATTCACATCATATTCTTGTTGATGCTTATGGTCATAACTTTTCCACCCCATTCCTGAAACGTTTGGAAATTCAATTGTAATAGAATCTTCGGTTGTCTCCAAGTCATCATATCCAAACCATACTTCTTTTCTTGTTATTTCTTCCATATAAATCTTCCACCCTTCTGTAGTCTCTTTATCTTTGATTTATCCATAT
Source organism: Lachnobacterium bovis DSM 14045 (assembly GCF_900107245.1). Classification (GTDB taxonomy): domain Bacteria; phylum Bacillota; class Clostridia; order Lachnospirales; family Lachnospiraceae; genus Roseburia; species Roseburia bovis. The sequence continues at coordinate 126,722 of NZ_FNPG01000004.1, read as the reverse complement.
GATATGCAGTTATTATATCATTTCTTGCGAAAATACACAATTTTTCTTTTGAGTCTTTCGGATTTAGATAATCTGTAAAATAACATCTAGATACTGCCCCATGTCTATCTTTAGTTGAATAAATCTCCTTAGGGTTCTCTATTCCATCTATTACCTCATCTATATACTTTTCACTTAAACCAGTCTCCGCAAAATGTTTAGCCAAATGTACATATCTATCTTTGCCTATTGTAGATTATTTTCCATAGCGGGTCTTTAACACCCTTTGCAAATTCTTTATCGAAATAATCTTTCCACTGTTCAACCTCTTCATATGAGTAACCATATTTTTGTATGTTCTTTTTAAGAGTTTTTTAACTTTACTTTTGGATATATACGTGTCATTCTTCCTAGCAAACATCTGCAAATCTAGTTTCAGTGCTGCAACATTATATTTTTTTCTAAACTCTTCAAAACTCTTTGTTTTGTCTAATTCCAAATACTCTGCGCGTTCTTTTAATGTTTGAAGTTCATCCCATTCTAGTGCCCATCTTGCCCTTTGGAGCAAAGCACAACGACAATTACACACATTTTTAGCACTTCCACCTATTTTTCTGAAGTTCTGCTAAATCTTTATTAACAACAGTTGTATTGCTTGTGTCATCATCTCTAGTAGGCTTGTTAGCTAGTGCATTGTATTTCTCTTTAAGCTTTGAATATCTGATATCTAGATTTTCTTCGCCAGCTGTAAAGATTTTGTTCTTTTTCATCTCTCCAACTACTTTTTGAATCTGTTCATCTGTAAGGCCTTGTGATTTTAAGATTTCTTCTAAAGACATTTATTTCATTTCCTTTCGTTTGTTTTTTACAACCACACTTGGTTGATTCTACTTGGGTAATTTTTAACGTGTTTACCACACGAAAAAAAGACTAGCATGGATTCGAACCATAATCTTTAACAGATTGATATCCAATATATCACTAGCCTTACATTTGTTTAAAAGAGAATTTTAAAAAAATAAGGCCAATATCTACTGATATCAGCCTTATAAGGAAGAAATAGGAAAAGTATCACCACTCTAGTCACTTAGAAAAACTAGAAAGTGAGGGAAAATGAGTTAAAAAACAATCAAAAACCACTAGCAGGCACCAGTGGCAGAAGTATTATTTTCAAGGAGTCATTATTCTTTTACACAATATCTTTTATCATCTTGGGGTTATTCACTGCAAGTGGGAATCTTTAATCTTCCCAATAACTTGGGTCTTCTTGATCTGCTTCACTAATCAATCCACCAAACACATACTTCTTCATGAATTCTCGTAATGTTACCACGTCTCCTTCATAACTGAAAGTAAAGTTAGGCAAACAGTCCGGCTCATCTATGTATGGCTCTAATCCTGGATAATCTACAATTTCCATCCATGAAGGCAACCCTTTAAAATGTTCATCTTCCGTTTGCATATTTACTTCATATTCATCCATATGTTTATTCTCTTCATATTCACACCAACTGCTTTTTCTAAGATACACATTTGGGAATTCAATTGTAATAGAATCTTCGCATGATTCTCTGTCATCATATCCAAAAAATACTTCTTTTCTTGTTATTTTTTCCATATAAATCTTCCACCCTTCTGTAGTCTCTTTATCTTTGAATTATCCATATGATATGCAGTTATTATATCATTTCTTGCAAAAATGCACAATTTCTTTTGAGGATTTGTTTGGTCAATGTAATCTGTAAAATAGCATCTTGATATAGCACCATTTATATCCTTTGTAGAATAAATTTCCTTAGGATTCTCTATTCCATCTATTATTTCATCTACATACTTTTCACTTAAGCCAGTCTCAGCAAAATGTTTAGCCAAATGTACATATCTATCTTTGCCTTTTGTAGATATGATATTAATTGGAATATATACTGGGTTTAGGCCCCAAGAATTAGCAACCTTGAAGGCAGACAACATACATATAAATGAGCGATATATTATAGGCGGTAATAAAACAACTGCTGGGAAAAATAGAATTGTACCAATTCACCACAGCATACTCCCTCTCGTAAGAGAATCTCTTAATAAATCTAAAGAAATCAATTCATATACACTATTCTTTGACACATCAAGCCAAACAGGTCAAACAATGAATTATGACAAATATAAACATAGGTTTGATAAAATTATGAACTCTTTAGAAATGAAACACCGACCACACGACACAAGGCATACTTTCATTACTCTTGCAAAACATTATAAGATAGATGAATATGTTCTAAAAAGAATCGTTGGCCATGCAATAACGGATGTTACTGAAAATACTTATACACACCGTAACATTTCTGATTTGATAAATGAAATAGAAAAAATCAAATTCTAAGCAGAAACAACTAAGTATATTTTTTATCACTTGATATTTTTTCTTAATTTAATGTAATTGTAAGTTACCTGCTTGTTACTTGCCTGCTACTTACTTTTTATAATCTAATGATTACAAAAAAAGACACCATGCACGGCATATACCATACATGGTGTCTCGTGCACTAAAAGCCTACTTAACTTTCAGTGCAATATATTTTAAAGAATATTTCTAACTAATTAGAATCTTCCTTCTTTAGCAGCTTCTTCTACTGATACAGCTACAGCTACTGTCATACCAACCATTGGGTTGTTACCAGCACCGATAAGACCCATCATTTCAACGTGAGCTGGAACTGATGAAGATCCTGCGAACTGTGCATCAGAGTGCATACGTCCTAATGTATCTGTCATACCGTATGAAGCTGGACCAGCTGCCATGTTATCTGGGTGAAGTGTACGACCTGTACCACCACCTGAAGCAACTGAGAAGTATTTTTTACCCTGCTCGATACATTCTTTTTTGTATGTACCAGCTACTGGATGTTGGAAACGTGTTGGGTTTGTTGAGTTACCTGTGATAGATACACCAACTTTTTCATGATGCATGATAGCAACACCTTCCTGAACATCATCAGCACCATAACATTTAACTGAAGCACGAAGTCCAGTAGAATATGGAGTTTCAGAGATGATGTTTAATTCATTTGCTTTGTAATCAAATTTTGTTTCAACGAATGTAAATCCGTTAATACGTGAAATAATTTGAGCAGCATCTTTTCCTAAACCGTTTAAGATAACTCTTAATGGTTTTTTACGTACTTTGTTAGCTTTTTCAGCGATACCGATAGCACCTTCAGCAGCTGCGAAAGATTCGTGACCTGCTAAGAATGCGAAACATTCTGTTTCTTCTTCAAGAAGCATTTTTCCAAGGTTACCATGTCCAAGACCTACTTTACGGTGATCAGCAACTGATCCTGGAATACAGAATGACTGTAATCCTTCTCCGATTGCAGCAGCAGCGTCTGCAGCACGTTTACAACCTTTTTTAATAGCTATAGCAGCACCAACTGTATAAGCCCATTTAGCGTTTTCAAAGCAGATACCCTGAATGCCTTCTACCATGTGATATACATCAAGACCTGCATCCTTTGTAATCTTTTCTGCTTCTTGGATATCTTTAATACCATATTTATTTAAAGCGGCAGTAATTTGGTTAATTCTTGCCTCGTAATTTTCGAATAATGCCATTATACTTCTCTCCTTTCTATTACTCTACTCGTGGGTCGATAAATTTAACTGCATCGTCAATACGACCATACTGACCTTTAGCTTTTTCCCAAGCAGTGTTAGGATCATCACCTTTTTTGATGAAATCTGTCATTTTTCCAAGAGAAACGTATTTGTAACCAATTACTTCGTTATTTTCGTCAATAGCTAAATCTGTTACATAACCTTCTGTCATTTCAAGGTAACGAACACCTTTTTCTTTAGTTCCGTACATTGTACCAACTTGAGAACGTAATCCTTTACCTAAATCCTCAAGACCTGCACCAACTGCAAGACCATCATCAGAGAATGCACTCTGTGTACGACCGTAAACGATCTGTAAGAATAATTCTCTCATTGCTGTATTGATAGCATCACAAACAAGGTCTGTGTTTAATGCTTCAAGAATTGTTTTTCCTTGTAAAATTTCAGCTGCCATAGCTGCTGAGTGAGTCATACCTGAACATCCGATTGTTTCAACTAATGCTTCTTCGATGATACCTTCTTTAACATTTAATGTTAATTTACAAGCACCCTGCTGTGGAGCACACCAGCCCACACCATGTGTAAATCCTGAAATATCTTCAATTTTTTTTGAGTGAACCCATTTGCCCTCTTCTGGGATAGGAGCTGGTTCGTGTTTTGCGCCCTTAGCTATAGGACACATGTTTTGTACTTCTTTAGTGTAAATCATTTTAAGACTCCTTTCGCTTAAAAAATTTGTATAATGTTAAATGTAAAAAACATTGTTACCAATTTAACACACGCCATTTATTTTCTCACAAAATCATCAATTAGTCTAGTGTTTTTCATGAATTTTTCAAAAAAATTTTATCTTTTTTTTATAACGTGCTCTTTATCTTTGAAAATTGAATTATTTGGAATTACTCCTCTTACGCTAGAAGTAGGATAAACACTACAATTCTTACCAAGAACAGTTCCTGGATTTAAAACAGAATTGCATCCGACCTCTACGTGATCACCAAGCATTGCTCCAAATTTCTTTAAACCTGTTTCAATTTCTTCTTTTGTGTCATAAGAATCTTTTACTACAACTAATGTTTTATCTGATTTCACATTAGATGTAATTGAACCTGCACCCATGTGAGATTTATAACCTAATATTGAGTCTCCAACATAGTTGTAATGTGGTACTTGAACATTGTTGAATATAACAACATTTTTTAATTCTGTTGAATTACCAATTACTGAATTTTTTCCAACAATTGCATTACCTCTGATGAATGCACAATGACGGATTTCAGCACCTTCATCAATGATTAATGGACCATTAAGATAGGCTGATGGAGCAACAGTTGCAGATTTTGCAACCCAAATATTTTCTCCTCTTTTTTCAAATTTATCTAAATCTAAAGTATTACCTAACTTAATTATAAATTCGCTAATCAATGGTAACACTTCCCAAGGATATTGTTTTCCTTCGAATAAATCTTTTGCAATAGTTTGATCTAAACTATATAAATTTGCAATTTTTGCATTATTCATCTATTTTTCCTTCTTTCTATAACAGAGTAATTATTTTAATAAAAAATACAATAAATTTTCATTAAACACAACCACTATATTATATTACTTTGAATTTGAAATATCAATCGGATTTTCTTCTAATTCTTCATAAAATAAACTAGTGTCCTGCTCATTGTTATTATCTTTAGGTATATTAAAATCGAACGCTATTTCTCTCTTTTCTTTATCATAAACTAAATAAGCACAAAATTCATTGCCTGATTTAGATTTAAATGTACTAATAACTTCTTTTGTTTTACCTTCGGTAAACAATTGAGTAAATTGTTCCTCATTTAATTCCACTCCTGCTATCGTGTGCCATAATTTAAATCCGCATTCACATTCTAATCTCCATTGAGTTTTTAAAAGCTTTTTATGACAATTTGGACACTCAATACCTGTTTCTACAGGTTTAGGTTTTTCAGGAAAATCAAATTCAACTTTGCCCTCTTTATTAAGTCTCAAAGGTGCATCAAACTTCATACCTGTACGTGCAACAAATCCTTCAATAATTTCTGTCTTTTTGTCAGTTATAAGTTTTTTGACTTGAGTAGGACTTAACATTACACTGGCAATTTTTCCAATAAAAAAATTACAACATTCCGGATTATCTTTTTCGTACTTCGAGCATCGATATCCAAATGGAGTGACATAAATATCACTTCCACAAAGAGGACAGCATACTCCCTTTAATTTTGGTGGTTCAATATCATCAAAACTAAATTTTAATCCTATTACCTTTCCTGTTGTTTCATCTTTATTTAAAACTATTCTTGCATCAAATTTTTTGCCTGATTTTGACTTAAATCCTCGTATAGTGTCTGTTCTGCCATCTGACAGTAAATGTCTAACATTCGTAGCTGATAACATTTTTCCTGCTATTTCACCAATATTAAAACGACACGAATTTGGATCATCTTTCCTATAATTTGAGCAACCATATCCAAATGAAGTTTTTATAATCTGTCCTCCGCAATTTGGACACAATGCTCCTTTTACCTCTTCTGGCTTTATATCTTCAAAATCAAATACTACAGAATAATTCACAACACCATCATTTGTATCGGCAGATTTATTAATTAATTTTAAGACAGCATCAAACTTTTTGCCTGATTTTGATTTGAAGCCTCGAATAATATCTGTCTTCTTATCCGTTAAAAGAGTCTTAATTTGAGCAATTGATAAGGTTTTTCCTGCTATTTCACCAATATTGAATTTACAAGAATCCGGTTTATCCTTCTTATAATTTGAACAACCATATCCAAATGGTGTTTTTACGATATCACCTCCACAATTTGGACATTTGATACCTTCTATAATTTCTGGCTCAACATCATCAAAATCAAATTCAACATGTTCCTTGCCACTTTCATCTACATAAAATTTTAAACATGCATCAAATCTTTTTCCTGATTTTGATTTAAAACCACGAATTGTTTTTGTTTTACCTTCCGTTAATAATTCTTTAAATTCATCTTCTTTTAAAACAATCCCCGCAATTTCTCCTATGCAAAAATTACATCCAGTTTTATCTGATTTATAATTTGAACATCCTATACCAAACGGTGTTGTTACAATTTCGCCGCCACAAATTGGACACTTGATACCTAATTTACGTCTTGCTCCAGCACCTTTTCCATTTTTTCCAGCAAAATCAGATATTCTTTCTACAACATTAGTTCTAATATCTTGATCTATCATTTTTTGCGTTTCTTTACGAATAAAATCTTCTAATTTTTTTCGATAAATATCAAACGAAACGCTTCCGTTTATTATCCCTTCTAGTCCCTTTTCCCATGATGCACTCATCTTAGGCGATAATAATGCAGGTACTGTAAGATTTACAAGTTCAAATATCATTTCTCCAAAATTTGAAGGTGTAAGTACTTGATTCTTACTACAATTTAAATAACTAATTTTAATTAGTTTTTCGATAATATTTGCTCGTGTAGCTGAGGTTCCAATACCTGTCCCTTTAATTTGCTCACGTAATTCATCATCTTCTATTAGTTGTCCTGCATTTTCCATTGCAAGAATCATAGAACCTGTAGTATAACGCTTTGGTGGAGAAGTTTTTCCCTCTTTTGTCTCATATGAAAGAGTTTCGAATTCATCGCCTTTTTTTAATTTTTTAAAAAATGTTGCTAACTCTTTTGAATCTATTTCACTATTATCATCATTAGAATCGTTTTTCTTATTATAAATCTGGCCTGTTATTTCATAAAAGCCTTTTTTTGTTTGAACCTTTGTTGATGTAAAAAAGCTTTCAGAACCTACACATAATTTCAATTTTACGTTTTCAAATTCAGCCGGTTCATAAAAAATACTTAAAAATCGTCTGACAATCATATCATAAACCTGTTTTTGAATTGATGTCAAAGAGTTAAATTCTGTAACTTGTCCTGTTGGAATTATAGCATAGTGATCTGTAACCTTAGTATCATCTGTGTATTGTGTTTTAGCTATATTTACATATTTTTTTTCATTTAAAATTCTTTCAACAAATTTAATAGTTGGTTCGTAATTCTTAAGTTTTGATATATTTTTAGAAATCTCTTTTGCAATAGCTGTTGTCAAAACTCTTGCATCTGTTCTTGGATATGTTGTTAATTTTTTTTCATATAGTGTCTGTACAATCTGTAATGTTTGGTCTGGACTGATTTTAAAACGTTTTGTACAATCCGCTTGAAGTTCTGCAAGGTTATACAACAAAGGTGCTCTTTTTTTACTAGTGCTTATATCTATACTATCAACTGTTGGTACTTCCTTTTGACAATAATCAATAAGTTCTAATGCTGTCTCTCTTTTCTTAAATCCATTCTCTTTATAAAGAACGGGTGATTCAAAATATTTTGATCCTTCTATGGCTTTCCATTCACCATAAAAATTTACAGAATCATCATCTTTTTTAAAATTTCCACATACTCTGTAAAATGGAGTTTCTTTAAAATTTCTGATTTCTCTTTCTCGAATAACAACCATTCCTAATACACAAGTCATCACTCGCCCTACAGCTATTGCCTTATACTTTTTATTGCCAGCCGCATCATTTATTAATTTTCCATATTTTACAGACATTACTCTTGAAAAATTTATTCCAATTGAATAGTCTTCAATTGTTCTCATTATTCCTGATTTACCAAGATTTTTATAATTCGACATAGGCTTAGCCTCATCAAGTCCTCTTTTAATTTCTTCTTCTGTTTGAGAATCTATCCAAACTCTAAGCTCTTGCATGCCTTTACGCACACCACCATAGTTTCGGATGTTCTCTTCAATTGTCTGTCCTTCTTTTCCTGAATCACCAGCCCAATAAACTCGATCTATATCTTCTCTAAACAGCATGTTGTGAACAATACTATACTGTTTTTTTACATCCGTTATTACTTCATATTTATACTCTTCTGGCAAAAAAGGGAGGTCTTCTAACCTCCACGTTTTATATCTTTCGTCATAAGCCTCAGGGTAGGACATTTGCACCAAATGTCCTACACACCATGTTATAACATATTTATCATTTTCTAAATACCCATCTTTTCTGCTAGATTGAAAATTAAAATGAAGTACTTTTGCAAAATCCTGAGCAACCGATGGTTTCTCAGTTATAATTAATGATTTACCCATTTTGCTCCTATCTTTAACTTTTATTCTTGTATTAAAATAATTTCATCTAGCATTATATCACATAATAATTCTTAATAACACACTGTATTATTTTTTCTTATATACATGTTAATATATATAATTATACTATTATGTGTTATTTACATACTACAGACTACTATAAAAATTAATAGAATTACAATTCATTCATGTCTATTAATATAATTCTTCCATCCTGTTCAGATAATTCTATCAATTGTTTTGAAAACCCTTTTGCCGAAAAACAATATACATGTTCTGAATAAATCTTAGCTTTTTCCATTAAAACGAACAAATTTTGAACCATTTCAGTTGTTATAAATTCTTTATTCCAATTACACATTCCTACAATATTAACTCTATTAGAACTTTGTGCAATTATATCAATTGTACCTGTTTTTCCAACCCATGTTCCGATTTTGTGAATTTTGAAAGGTAGCTTACCTATTTGATCAAGTAATTTTAGATATTCCATACAAACATTTCTAAAATATCTTTCCAAGTATTCATCTAATTCCGGTTCAATATATGTATCATAGAATACATCCGGCTCCATAATATATAAATCTGACATATGGGGAAAAACAAATTTATACCAGAAATTAATAAAGGTATCTTTTATTCGATAAACTCCTTTTTTGGCATTCTGCCAACCTCCTGTTTCAAAGGAAACAACTTTTTCAAGGATGTCAAATTGACTTAAATTTTTCATATATACACTAATTTTAGGTCTAGAATATGATGTTGCAATATAAATATCATTTAATTTATTTTTTCCATTTGCTATATGATAAACTATTGTGTTATATACAGATAATTCTCGCAATTCATATGAGATAAGTTTTTCTACTTCTGTAAATAATTCGCCTTTTTTATCTAAAACTAAATTACAAATATTTTGTTTTACAGATAACTCTTGATTCCATAATTTTGTATACTTGTAAACTCCTCCTAATATTCCATAATACTGTATACATTCTTTTACAGAATACTTAGGAAACATTCTGACAATGTCAAGGAATTCCAAATTGTCGACTTTAATAATCTTATCAATTTTTTTGTAATTTGTCTCTCCAAAACACTTTTCCATGTCCTGTTCAGCCCACAAAATAGACGAACAGCATAAAATAATCATAACTGGTCCTGGATATAGTTTTCTATTTTTTAATTTAATTATACTATCAAGGATTTTTGAATCTTTCTTTTTGGCGATATATTGAAATTCATCAATGACAACGACTAATTTACTAGCATCACCGCTCTTGATTCGAGTAAAATACTCGTCATAAGTTCCCTTTGTAAGTTTAACTCTATATTTCTTCGCAATTTCATTTCCCATTAAAGTTCTTTGCTCTAGTTCTGATGCCTGTCTTGCTCTGTAATAAAAGAACTTTTTATCACCTACAAATTCTTTTATTAAATCAAATTTACAAGATCCCTCACTTCCATAAAAAACAACAAGTTTGTTTTTTTCTTGACTGTATTGTTCTTCCAATTCTTTAATTATGTTTGTTCTAACAGCCATTCTACTCCTCCTCTACCTTACTGTTTATATTTACTAAATTAATTATATTTACCATCGAAAAAATTATATCATTTTTTAATTTGTGAGACAACTCCTATATTGGTCATATTATTGTAAAAAAATTTTTTTATTTATAAAAATACCGACCTCCAATCGTTAGATTTTTAAATCAAACTTTTAGAGATCGGTACAACTTTTTAATATTTAAAAAGATTTCTTATAAATACGTTACACTATTATTTTTTTGTAATATATCCTTGCGCTTTAAGAAGTTCTGCACATAGAACTGCTCCACCAGCAGCTCCTCTAACTGTATTATGAGATAATCCAACAAATTTCCAATCATAAACTGAATCTTCTCTAATTCTACCAACTGAAATACCCATACCATTTTCAAAGTTAACATCCATGTGAACTTGTGGACGATTATCTTCTTCAAGATATTGGATAAACTGTTTTGGAGCACTTGGTAACTCTAATTCCTGTGGAACTCCTTTGTAATTACGTAATGCTTCAACTAATTGCTCTTTTGTAGGATTTTTCTTAAATTTAACAAAAACAGCAGCAGTATGACCATTTAATACTGGAACACGGATACACTGACATGTAATTTTTGGTGATTCAGCAGGAACAATTTGTTTCTTCTGATCATCAATATGTCCCCAAATACGAAGTGGTTCTTTTTCTGATTTTTCTTCCTCTCCACCGATGTAAGGAATGATATTTTCAATCATCTCTGGCCATTCTTTAAATGTTTTACCTGCTCCAGAAATAGCCTGATATGTTGTTGCTACAACTTCGTATGGTTCAAACTCTTTCCATGCTGTTAAAACTGGAGCATAACTTTGAATTGAACAGTTAGGTTTAACGGCTACAAAACCTCTCTTTGTTCCTAGTCTTTCCTTCTGATATTTAATAACTTCCATATGTTCTGGATTGATTTCTGGAACAACCATTGGCACATCTGGTGTCCATCTATGAGCACTGTTATTTGAAACTACAGGTGTTTCTGTTTTTGCATATTCTTCTTCAATTTTTTTAATTTCTTCTTTTGTCATATCTACAGCTGAAAAAACAAAATCTACTTTAGAAGCAACTTCTTCAACCTGATTAACGTCCATAACAACGATATTTTTTACAGCTTCTGGCATTGGTTTGTCTAATTTCCAACGTCCTCTAACAGCTTCTTCATATGTTCTACCAGCACTTCTTGGACTTGCAGCTATTGTTGTAACTTCAAACCATGGATGATTATCTAACAAAGAAATAAATCTTTGACCAACCATACCTGTTCCACCAAGAATACCAACTTTTAATTTCTCACTCATTCTATAAAATCTCCTCTTCCATAATTATTCTTTTAATCTTTTATATTTAGATATCACGCATATCTAAAACTCGTGTGTACCTAGATTAAAAAAGCAATAATAATCTAGATACATATCACGAGCAGCCAGCCACTCTGACTTTAATCATAACTATAATCCCTATGTAAAGGCTTTGTTGTCTTTGTGAGACGTACAAATGTCTTTACAACAAATATAATAATGGACTTTCTCAAAAATTACAATAGTTAAAAAGCAATATTTTAAAACTTTTTTTTAATATATTATAGGCAAATTAACTATTTTTTAAATAATCTGTCTCTTTTTTAATTGAATATTCCATTGATTTGACAGATGGTGCACCAATTGTTAGTCTTGTATTGACACAAGTCTCCAAAGAAATTGCATCATATACATCTTCTTCAAACACTTCACTAATCTCTTTTAACTCGTCCAAAGACATATCTTCTATACCAATATTCTTTTCAATACAATACAATACTATTCTACCAACAATACCATGTGCATCTCTAAATGGAACACCATGCTTAACAAGATAATCTGCAGCATCTGTTGCATTTGTAAATCCATTTTTTGCACTGTTTCTCATAATTTCTTTATTAAATTTAATCGTATCAATCATACCTCTAAATAAAACAATACAATTTTTAGCTGTTTCAATTGCATCAAATGCCAACTCTTTATCTTCTTGCATATCTTTATTGTACGCAAGAGGAATTCCTTTCATAGTAGTTAAAAGACTCATTAATGCACCATATACTCGTCCTGTTTTTCCTCTGACTAATTCAGCAATATCTGGATTCTTTTTCTGAGGCATTATACTACTTCCTGTGCTATATGCATCATCTATTTCCACGAACTGGTATTCATTAGAATTCCAAATAATTACTTCTTCTGAAAATCTACTTAAATGCATCATAATTATTGACAATGCAGATAAAAACTCAATTAAATAGTCTCTATCAGATACACCATCCATGCTATTTAAAGTAGGACCTTTAAATCCTAATATTTCTGCAGTGTACTCTCTATCAAGATTATATGTTGTACCAGCTAATGCACCAGAACCAAGAGGGCAATAATTCATTCTTTCTCTAATATCAAAAATTCTTTGTCTATCACGTTTAAACATCTCAAAATATGCGCCAAAATGATGTGCAACTGTTATTGGTTGCGCCTTTTGTAAATGAGTAAATCCTGGCATTATAGTTGTGATATTTTCTTTCATTATTCTTAAAATAACCTCAAGAAAATCTTTTAAATCAGCATCAACTAATTCAAGTTGTTTACGAGTATATAATCTCATATCTAAAGCAACTTGATCATTTCTACTTCTTCCTGTATGTAGTTTTTTTCCAACATCTCCTAATTTTTTTATTAAACATGTTTCTACAAAACTATGAATATCTTCACATGTTTCATCAATTACAAGATTTCCATTTTCTATATTTGTTAAAATATTATCTAGTTCATGTTCTATATCAATTGCCTCTTCATCTGTCAAAATACCAACCTTAGCTAACATTTTTACATGTGCTTTACTGCCAGTAATATCTTCTCTATATAACTTTTTATCAAATTTTATAGAGGCATTAAAATCATAAACTAATTGATCTGTTTCTTTGGTGAATCGTCCACCCCATAATTGTGCCATAACTAAACATCCTTTCATTTTAAATAATTTCTATATTGATAGTGATTATAAAAATTATATCACTTAACAACCTTTTAATTCAATTTCTTTATCTCTGTCTCTTTTTGAGTATACACATCCACAGTAATACTGCCTATACATATCATACTCTTTTGAGATTTCAGTAGACCTCTTATATCCATTTTTCTTTTTAAAATCAGAAAACAAATATTTTACATTATAATTTTTTTCTATATCTGCTCCAATTTGGTTTAGTTTTTGAGAATTCTTTAAAGGGCTAATTGACAATGTTGTTGTAAAATAATCAAAACCTAGTTTATCCGCCATTTTTGCAGTTTCATCAAGTCTTAATGCATAACATTTAAAGCAACGTTCATGCCCTTCCTTTGCATTTTCTAATCCCTTTGCCATATCATAAAATCTCTGAGTATCAAAATTTCCTTCTATAAAGCTTACTTTATGTTTTGTTTGAAACTCATCTATAAACCTTTTTTGTTCTTTAGCCCTATAATGATATTCTTCTTCAGGATATATATTCGGATTATAATAAAAAACTGTTACTTCAAAATACTTTGATAATAATTCTATACAATAGGAACTACATGGGGCACAACAACTATGCAATAATAGTTTGGGCACCTTATTATTCTCTATATTCTCTTTTATTATTTGTTCCATAATATTTTGATAATTAATTTTGTTCATAATATCTCCAATTATAAATGATTTTAACCTATATTTTAAAAGGTCCTAGAGAACAATTTCTCTAGAACCCCATCATATAAAAACTAAGTTTATTAAAACTCAACACTATACATAATCTTAAACATTTCTTTTCCACTGTCAGTTTTAAAGACTTTAGTATACGCATTCTTTTTAGCAGAATTACTAAAATCGTCCTCGTACATATTAACAAGGAAATCTGCTTCCAACAAAATTTGATAGTCTAAACCTTCAATATTATTATATGTATGATGATGCCCCACCAAAAAACAAATTCTATCAATTATATAATTTTCTAAACCAAGCTCTGAAAGCATATGCTGAGCCACAATTGGTCCTTCTTGTTCTTGAAGTTTGCCATCGCATTTTCCATATTTTTCTTCTGCTGGTTTAATGCCAATATCATGAACATATGCTGCAGCCTCTAAAATGAATAATGAATCTTCATCTAGATTTTCTTTCATTCCCAGCATTTTAGCTAAACTGTGAACCTCAAGGAAATGCAATACTCTCTTTGGATCACCACTATAATATTCCATCATCTTTTGGCACAATGCATCTAACCAGCGTTGACTAACGCCACCATCATCTATCATTTTGTTGCTCCTTGTCTAGAAATATGTAATGCTAGAATAGTTGTCACATATGTTACTAAACAGCAAATAATCAACAATTCTTTATAACATAGAATTGCAGCCACAAACTGAATAGTTACGATAATTCCATGCAACCATATCTCTGCATCATGTAACAAAAATCCCAAAATAACTTCCAGAAGCATCACAAGAGCAACCGGCGCAACTAAATAACTCAATGCAATTGTTGAAACCAAGCTCATAACAACCGCAGAAAAAGCTATAATCAAAATTGGAACAAACAATAATAGTGTATTGTTTTTACTTTTATTTAATGCATTTTCTCTACTCATCTAAACCACCTTTAGTAAAAATTTTATCATTAGAATTATAACATATAAACCAAAAAGTACAATAACATTTTATATATTATGTTTTTTAAGTTGTTTTTTTACTCTTTCAATAAGCATTTCTAGAGCAACAATATTTTCGCCTCCGTTTGGTATTATAATGTCTGCTCTTCTTTTACTAGGTTCTACAAATTGCTCATGCATTGGTTTGACAGTAGTCAAATACTGTTCTATAACACTTTCGAGAGTTCTTCCTCTTTCTTTCACATCACGAACAATTCGTCTAAGAATTCTAACATCAGCATCTGTATCAACAAACACCTTTATATCCATCAAGCCACATATTGAAGGCTCATCAAAAATCAAAATACCCTCTAAAACTATTACTGGTGCAGGTTTAATTTTAACAATCTGATTAGAACGATTATGTTCTTTGTAATCATAAATTGGCATTTCAACACTTATTCCTGCTTTTAAATCTTCAATATGCTTTCTTAATAATTCATTATCAAATGCATCTGGATGATCATAATTAAGTTTTTTACGTTCTTCAAAAGGCATATCATCATGTCTTTTATAATAATTATCATGTCGAAGAATGCAAACCTCATCTAGGCCAAAACTTTCGACCAATTTGTCAGCCAAAGTCGTTTTTCCACTTCCGGTTCCACCGGCTATTCCTATTACAATTGTATCCATATTCATCCTACTCTATCTTTATTTGCCAATAATTGCCAAAGTTGCACTTGTTCCTAATCTTGAAGCGCCTGCCTCAATCATACTTAAAGCTTCTTCTTCACTATGAATTCCGCCTGAGGCTTTAACGCCCATTTCTGTACCAACCGTTTCTCTCATAATTTTAACATCGCTTGCCTTAGCTCCTGCCTTAGAAAAACCTGTCGATGTTTTAACGAAATCTGCACCAGCTTCTTTAGATAATTTACAAGCAATAACTTTCTCTTCATCTGTTAATAAACATGTTTCAATTATAACCTTTAAAATAATATCTTTTCCGCAAACATCTTTTAATGTTTTTATATCTTTTTTTACAAATTCATATTTTTTATCTTTTAAAGCTCCTACATTAATAACCATATCTATCTCTGTAGCACCAGCTTCAATCGCTTTTTGTGTTTCAAAAGCCTTTACTTCTGTAGTAGATTGTCCTAACGGAAATCCTACAACTGTACAAACTTTTACATCAGTGCCCTTTAACTCTTTTGCAACAAAAGCAGTATAATATGAATTAACACAAACTGATGCGAAGTCATATTTCCTTGCTTCATCACAAACCTTCTTTACATCTGCTTCACTTGCATCTGCATTTAAAATAGTATGATCAAAATATTTTGTAGAAATCATAATTATTTCTCCTTTATATTCATATTGGTATGTATGTTTATATGTGTAAACATGAAAATTCCCGCCAGCACATACTGACGGGAAAAGCCGATAACCGGGATCGAACCGGTGGCCTACGCATTACGAGTGCGTCGCTCTACCTACTGAGCCATATCGGCACATACAACAATTATTAAATCTTTAACAAAACACATCAGTAATACTCTTTATCTTCCTATTAAATTATATTTACTGCTGTTTTCTTATGTTATTCTATCAAATATATTAAAAAAAATCAATAATTATTTTCTTAATGACTAAAGAATTAGTTTTTTTAATAACTTTTATTAAAAAACATAATAAGTCAAATTATCATAATTCATTGACTATTACTACTAATTTTGCTAGTATTTATTTGCGTTTTAAGTTCATATTAGCAAATAGGAGGAAAGAAATATGAAAAAAATTATTTCTATACTATTGATTGCAACTATGGCTGTAGGTTTAGCTGCATGTGGTTCTAAATCAGGTTCTAAAGCCTCAAAAAAAATCTCAAAAAATGATGTAGCTTTAATCACAGATGTAGGAACAATTGATGATGAGTCATTCAACCAAGCCACTTGGCAAGGTGTAAAACAATATTGTAAAGAAAACGGATTTAAATGTGATTATAAGAAACCAACAGCAGATTCTACTGATGCTCGTGTTTCTTCTATAACAGAAGCTTGTAGCCAGGGTTATAAAACAATCGTATTACCAGGTTATTTGTTTGGTGATGCTTTAGCACAGGTTCAGGATTCATTCCCAGATGTTAAATTCATCGCAATTGATGTTTCAAAGGGTGACTTAAAGAAAAATATTAGCAAAAATGTTGTATGTTTCACATTTGCTGAAGAACAAGCTGGTTACCTAGCTGGTTATGCTGCTGTTAAAGATGGTTATTCTAAATTAGGATTCTTAGGTGGTATGAAAGTACCTTCAGTTGAAAGATATGGATACGGTTATTTACAAGGTATCAAGAATGCTGCAAACGAAACAAATACAAAAGTTGATGTAAAATACACATACGGTGGACAATTTGCTGCTGATGATAAAATTACTGCAAAAATGCAAGGATGGTATTCTGCTGGTACAGAAGTAGTATTCGCTTGCGGTGGTGGAATTTATGGCTCTCCACTTGAAGCATGTGGCCAATACAAAGGTAAACTTATCGGTGTTGATGTTGATCAGTATTCTAAAGGTAAAAAATGTGAAAAACAACACGGTTACAATCCATTTGTTACATCAGCTATGAAAGGTTTACAGAATACAACTGTTTCAGTTTTAAATGATATCAAAGATGGAAAATGGAAAAAATATGGTGGAAATATCATGCACTACTCTTTAAAAGATGGTGATTATGTTGGTCTTCCAACTGATGATAAATCATGGAACTTCCAAAAATTCACAAAAGATGAATACAACGCAATCGAAGCTAAAGTAAAAGACGGTTCTATCAAGATTGATGATAGCACAAATATTGATGTCGAAAAATTAAGTGACAACAATGTTAAAATTTCATTAATCAAATAATCTTTTGTAAATTCAAACAATTTATATAAGGTAAAGAAAAATTAACAAAGCTTAAGTTTATGTTTATTCTATAGACATTTTCTTGAGCTTTGTTTATTTTTATAATATTTTCCGATACTATATTTTAAGAAGATATATTACTCTTCCTTATATACTTATATTTTATTAAAAATAAATAAAATTTTTCTTGCTTATTTATATCATACACGATAAAATAAGAGTGTTTGTGTAAAATTTTAAAGAAGGAGTGACTATTTTGGCTGACTATGTAATTGAAATGCTAGGAATAAGCAAATATTTTCCAGGCATTAAGGCTAATGACAATATTACACTTCAATTAAAACGTGGAGAAATTCATGCTTTACTTGGTGAAAATGGAGCCGGTAAATCTACTCTTATGAGTATTTTATTTGGATTATATCAACCCGATGAAGGTGTAATTAAGAAAGACGGTAAAGTCGTTAAAATCAACAACCCTAATGATGCTAATGATTTAAGAATTGGTATGGTTCATCAACATTTCAAACTTGTTGAATGCTATTCTGTTCTTGACAATATTATTTTAGGTGTTGAACCAAATGTTGCAGGCATACTTCAAAAACAAGAAGCTCGTAGCAAAATTATGGAATTATCTGAAAAATACGGATTGCAAATTGATCCTGATGCAATCGTAGAAAATATTACTGTAGGTATGCAGCAACGTGTTGAAATTCTAAAAATGTTATATCGTGATAATGATGTATTAATTTTTGACGAACCAACAGCTGTGCTTACACCTCAAGAAATCACAGAATTAATGTCTATCATGAAAAAATTAGCTACTGAAGGTAAATCAATCTTATTTATCTCTCATAAATTGGCAGAAATCATGACAGTTGCAGATCGTTGTTCTGTTTTAAGAAAAGGTAAGTACATTGGAACTGTTGACATTAAAGATACAACTGCTGAAGGATTATCAACAATGATGGTTGGCCGTAAGGTTAATTTGAAACTTGAAAAAAAGGAAGCCACTCCTGGTGAGGTAATATTAGATGTAAATAATCTTACTGTTGCGTCTAATTCTTCGAAAAAAGATGCTGTAAAAAATGTATCTTTTAATGTAAAACGTGGTGAAATCGTTTGTATTGCTGGAATTGAAGGAAACGGCCAAGCCGAGTTGATTCAAGCTATTACAGGATTATCTAAACAAAAAAAAGGAAAACTTACTTTATGCGATAAAGATATTTCTCATGAATCAATTCGCTATCGTTCAGAACATGGAATGAGTCACATTCCAGAAGATAGACATAAACATGGATTGGTACTTGACTATAATCTTGCCCAAAATATTGTTTTACAAAGATATCGAGAACCAGAGTTTTCAAAATTTGGTTTTATTAAGTTTGATGCTGTAAAGAAATACGCCGAAAAACTTATTCAAAAATTCGATGTTCGTTGTGGTCAAGGAGCAGAAACTATTGTTCGTTCAATGTCAGGTGGTAATCAACAAAAGGCTATTATAGCTCGTGAAATTGATAAAAATCCTGAACTTTTAATTACGGTTCAACCTACTCGTGGACTTGACGTTGGTGCTATTGAATATATTCATAAAGCTATTCTTGAACAAAGAGATTCTGGTAAAGCTATTCTTCTTGTTTCTTTAGAACTTGATGAAGTAATGAATTTATCTGATAGAATTCTTGTTATGTACGAGGGCGAATTAGTTGGTGAATTTAAGAGCTCTGAAGTTGATACTGAAACACTTGGATTATACATGACAGGTGCAAAAAGAGATAACATTACTAAGGAGGCAACAAAATAATGAAAAAAGGAATTGCAATAATATCCTCTATTGTATGTATCCTAGTAGGATTATTATTTGGTTTAATTTTATTATGTATTATTGATCCGGCTGATTCAATAAGCTTAGGATTTTCTCCATTGATTTTATCAGGTCTTTCAACTGCTTTTGATCCAAATTGGATTGCAGCTGGAACTAATCTAATGAAGCTTGGTCAAGAAATTGCAAATGCTATGCCTATTATAATGACAGGTTTATCTGTTGCATTTGCTTTTAAAATGGGACTTTTTAACATTGGTGCTGCTGGTCAATACACATTAGGCGCATTTGGAGCTTTATATTGCGCACTTGTTTTAAAATGTCCATGGTACGTTTGTCTTTTAGCTGCCACACTTTTAGGCGCTATCTGGGGAATGTTACCTGGTTTATTAAAAGCATATTTAAATATAAATGAAGTTATCAGTTGTATTATGCTAAACTGGATTGGTCTATACGGAGTTAATACTATAATGTGCTCAAACGACAAAATGTTTAACTCTAGCCAGGCTAAAGCTTATCAGGTAGGTGTAGTTAATAAATCAGCTTTAATACCTGATAGTATATTTGGATGGAATATCTCCGAAACATTTAACTATGCTGCAACAAATACTGGTATTATATTCGCAGTAGTCATTGCAATAATCATTTTAATAGTTCTTAACAAAACTACATTTGGATACGAATTAAAAGCTTGTGGATATAATAAAGATGCTGCAAAATATGCAGGAATTAATGATAAACGTAATATCATTTTAGCAATGGTTATTTCTGGTGCATTAGCTGGATTTGGTGCTGGACTATTCTATTTATCAGGTACAGTTCAATGGAATCCTTTAGATTCTACTGCTCTTCCAGCAGCAGGTTTTGATGGTATCACAGTGGCTTTACTTGGTTTAGTTAATCCTATTGGCTGCATTTTTTCCGGATTATTTATTTCACATATTAGCGTTGGTGGAACAATGATGCAACAATCCATTTTCCCAAGTGAAATATCTCAGCTTATCACAGGATTAATTGTTTATTTATGTGCCTTTTCACCAATAATGCAAGAAAAATTGACAAAATTATTCGAAGCACATAAAAAAATAAAACACGACGTTAATAAGGAGGAAAAATAAATGTCAGCAGGACTTCTTATTTTAATAAAATTTACTTTACTTAGTGGTATTGTTTTAATGTATGTTGCTCTCGGTGGATGTTTTTCTGAACATTCAGGTGTAATTAACATTGCACTTGAAGGAGTAATGGTAATTGGTGGTTTATTCGGAATTCTAACAGTTTGTTGTATTCCAAAAAACTTACCTAGCTTTTTAATAGTGACAATTTCAATTCTAGTAGCAATGATATCTGGAATGATTTATTCATCTTTGTTAGCATTTGCTTCAATAAATTTAAAAGCAGATCAGACAATAGGTGGAACAGCACTTAACATTTTAGCTACTGCTATTGCTTTAGTTGTTGTAAAACATTACAATAGTACAATTACAACTAACAATGCACAATCGCCTAAATTGAATTATGATAACAGTTTGTTTATTTTTAATGTTGGTCCATTTACATTAAATGTTTTCATAATTTTAGGAATTGTATTACTTGTTCTTTCATATTTTGTTTTATATAAAACACGTTTTGGATTACATTTACGTGCATGTGGTGAGCATCCTCAAGCTGCAGATTCAGTTGGTATCAACGTATATAAAATGAGATGGGCTGGTGTTTTAATTTCCGGTGCTCTTGCAGGAATTGGTGGAATGGCGTATATTGTACCATCTGTACAAGAATGGAATTTCGAAGTTGGTGTAGGCGGAATGGGATTCTTAGCCCTTGCTGTTATGATTTTTGGAAAATGGAATCCAGGATATATTTTCCTAGGATCTCTATTCTTTGCTGTATTTAAATCATTAGCAAACATTTATGATTCAACATTCCTTGCTAGTTTTCATCTTACAAAAGAAATATATAATATGATGCCATTTATTGCTTCATTAGTTGTATTGATGTTTACTTCTAAAAACTCTAAAGCTCCAAAAGCTGAAGGTATACCTTATGATAAAGGTATGAGGTAATAATATGATTAAACAATTATACATTTAGTATAATATTAGCTAATTAAATAATTATATGTTAATAAAATTAAATAAATGTAAAATACTATCGATTAATTGACTATACTAAACCAGTATACTTTTTATAAACACTTAGTTGTTATAAAGTATACTGGTTTTTTATAATTTTTTTATTTTATTTTAATAAAACTATTGACTTTATAAAAAAATCTATTAAAATATATTTTGCTTAAGTTTATTAATAGTAAACTATAAATCTACGATTAATATTATAATAGTAATTGTAAACAAATAATTTATTTCAATAATAAAGAGGAGAATATAATGGATATCGGAAAGAGGATGAAAGAACTCCGAGTTTTATACGGACTAACTCAACAAGAATTAGCTGATAGAGCAGAACTTACTAAAGGGTTTATTTCTCAATTAGAAAGAAATCAAAACACCCCCTCTATTAGTACTCTTCTTGACATTATTCAGTGTTTAGGCACTACCCCGGCAGAGTTTTTCGCTAATGATGAGCCTGAACAAATAGTTTTCAAATCGCAAGATTACTTTAAAAAAACGGACGATGAAAACAATAAAATAATTGAATGGCTCGTACCTAATGCCCAAAAAGATATCATGGAACCAGTAAGATTGACTCTTAAACCTGGAGGGCGTTCAGAAATCTATCTTCCACATTCTGGCGAAGAATTTGGATATGTTTTAAAGGGTACAATTAAACTAATTTATGGAAGACGTTCTATTACAGTTAAATCTGGAGAATCATTTTATTTTAATTCGTCAAAAAAACACCATGTGGAAAACATAAGTTCAAAGAATGCTGTTATCTTATGGATTACTACTCCACCAAGTTTTTAAAAGATAATGACCTTGGAGAGGGTCTTAAAAAAATACTACATCAATACTACGAGGTAATAAAAATCATGAAAAAGGAATTAATTAAATTTATAGATATTTCAAAATCATATGGGAATCATTTAGTTTTAGATGAATTTAATCTTTCAGTTAAAGAAAATGAATTTGTCACTTTACTTGGTCCTTCTGGTTGTGGAAAAACAACTACATTACGTTTGTTAGGTGGTTTCGAAACTCCTGACTCAGGAAAAATTTTATTTGATGGAAAAGATATAACTAATTTACCTGCAAATCAACGAAAACTAAATACTGTTTTTCAAAAGTATTCTCTTTTCCCTCATATGACAATAGAAGAAAATATAGCTTTTGGTTTAAAAATTAGTAAAAAAAGTACACAATATATAAATGACAAAATCAAATATGCATTAAAACTCGTAAACTTGGATGGATATGAAAATCGTAGTGTTGACTCATTAAGTGGCGGACAACAACAACGTATTGCAATTGCACGAGCTATAGTTAATGAGCCTAAAATTCTACTTTTAGATGAACCTTTAGGTGCTCTTGATTTAAAATTACGACAAAGCATGCAATATGAGTTGATTCGATTAAAGAACGAACTAGGAATAACCTTCATTTATGTAACTCATGATCAAGAAGAAGCACTTACAATGTCTGATCAAATCGTTGTAATGAATCAGGGATACATTCAGCAGATTGGCACTCCTGAAGATATCTATAATGAACCAGAAAATGCATTCGTTGCAGATTTTATTGGTAGTAGTAACATAATGGATGGCATTATGATAAAAGACAAACTTGTTTCTATATTTGGTATTGAAATTCCTTGCGTTGACGAAGGATTTGGCACTAATACACCAGTTGACGTAGTAATACGTCCTGAGGATTTAGTCATTACTTCGCCTGAACATGGATTTATTACAGGAAAGATTATATCAACAATATTTAAAGGCGTTCATTACGAAATCGAAGTACTTGCAAAAGATTATAAGTGGTTAATCCACACAACTAAATTTGCAAATGTCGGAGATATTGTTGGTTTATCTATTGATCCATTTGATATTCAAATCATGAAAAAAGCTGAATACTCTGATGAAAAGGCGGTGGAAATAGATGAAGAACTTTAAAAAACAGCTTTTAGCTGGTCCTTATCTTATGTGGATGTTGGGATTTATTATTTTACCAATGTTATTAATTGTTTATTATGCGTTTTTTAGTAATCATAAATTTACCTTATCTAACGTTTTAGCAATAACTTCAGAGGTAAATTTTAAAGCAATTTTATTATCATTAAAAGTAGGAATATTAAGTACTTTGATTTGTTTACTACTCTCCTATCCATTGGCCCTTATTTTAAAAAACATAAAGTTTAAAAACCAAAACTTTATAGTTTTCTTGTTTATGTTACCAATGTGGATGAATTTTATGTTAAGAATTCTAGCTTGGAAAATATTGTTATCTAAAAATGGTATTCTTAATACATTATTATTTAATCTAAACTTGCCAAAAATTCAAATTTTAAATACTCCAAGTGCTATTATTTTTGGTATGGTATATGATTATTTACCTTTTATGCTTTTGCCAATTTATAATTCTATGGCTCACGTAAAAAAAGATTATATTGAAGCAGCCTTGGATTTGGGCGCTTCAAGGACAAGAATTTTATTTCAAATAATTATACCTTTAACAATGTCTGGTATAGTTAGTGGAATCGTAATGGTTTTTGTTCCTACTCTTACATCTTTTGCGATATCAGAACTCCTAGGTGGTGGAAAGGTCCTTCTGATTGGTAATGTTATTGAGCATAACTTTATGCAAGGTATGCGTTGGGGAATTGGAAGTGGTCTATCATTTGTATTAATGGTATTCGTATTTATTAGCATGATATTATCTTCTAAATTTGGAGAAGATGAAAAAGGAGGAACTGGTGTAATATGATAAAAAAAACGTTATCCAATATTTACCTTGTATTAATATTTTTATTTTTATACTTACCTCTGTTTGTTCTTATGACTTTATCATTCAACGATTCAAAGTCAAAAGTAATATGGGGTGGTTTTACTTTAAAATGGTATTCTAGATGTTTCAAAAGCGAAACTATAATGAATGCATTTTTTACAACAATACAGATTACATTACTTGCTGCGTTATTATCTACTATATTAGGAACACTTGCTGCAATTGGTATTAGCTCAATGAAGAAAAAAAGTAAAACTATATATCTTGGTGCAACAAATATTCCTTTGCTAAATGCAGATATTGTTACCGGTATATCAATGATGCTATTATTTGTAAAATTTACAAATTTAAGCTTTGTAACTGTTTTAATAGCTCACATTACATTCAACATACCATATGTCATTTTAAATGTCTTACCAAAAATACAGCAAGCAAATAAATATACATATGAAGCCGCTCTAGATTTAGGTGCTTCACCTATTTATGCATTTTACAAGGTGACTTGGCCTGAAATACGAGCTGGAGTTTTTAGTGGATTTTTAATGGCGGTAACAATGTCACTCGATGATTTTAGTATAACATATTTTACTAAAGGACCAGGAATTAACACTCTTTCAACAATGTTATATACAGAATTACGTAAGGGCATTAAACCAGAGCTTTATGCCCTATCAACGATTCTATTCTTTACTGTATTTATTTTATTATTAGCTATAAATATAAAAAACAATCAAAAGCAACATAGGAGATAATGGGTATGAAACATTTTTTTAAAAAAGATTTTTCACATAAAACAAAAAAAATTAGCTTATGTTTAGTTTTAGTTTTATCTTTATCACAAGTTTTTTCAGCTTGTGGTAAAACAAAAAATAGAGATTCACACGCAACACCGATTAAAAATAATGTAAATTCAATTACTGTTTTAAACTACGGTAAATATATGGATGAAGATGTTATCAAAAAATTTGAAAAAGAAACTGGAATTCATATAAAATATGAAGAATATGAAAATCCTGAAGAAATGTATACTAAGTACAAATCTGGTTCTATAAAATATGATGTAATTTGCACTTCAGAATACATGATTCAAAAATTAATGTCAGAAAATGAACTAAAAAAGATTGATTTTAAAAAACTTAGTAATTACAATAATATCGATTCGAACGTTTTAGAATTAAATCAATCATATGATTCGAAAAATCAATATGCTTTACCATATTTTTATGGAACACTAGGTATTCTTTATGATACAAAAAAAGTATCTAAAGCTGATGTTCAATCATGGAATTGTTTATGGAACAAAAAATATAACAATGAAATAATAATGGAAAACTCGGTTCGTGATACATTTGCAGCTGCTTTAAAAAAACTTAATTATTCCATTAATGACACAAATCCAAAACATTTAAATAAAGCTTTATCAATTCTCGAAAAGCAAAAAGAACATGTTTACGCATATATGGTTGATGAAACAGCTGATGAAATGGTTGCAGGCAATGCCAAAATAGCTCTTTGTTATTCTGGTGAGGCCGCTACTGCTATGGAATCTAAATCTTCTCTTGCATATACTGTTCCTAAAGAAGGATCAAATGTGTGGGTTGATTCCTGGTTTATTCCAAAAACATGTAAAAGTAAACAAAATGCAATTAAATTTTTAGATTTTCTTTGTAGAGATGACATAGCAACTGCAAATTTTGATTACGTTTATTATGCTTCACCTATTAAATCAGTTGTTAAAAAACAACCTAAAGATGTATTGGAAAATGAGGCTGTCTTTCCTTCAAAAAAGACTTTGGAAAATTGCGAAATATTTACTATGCTTAATCAAAAAACAACTGATTATTATTCTGATTTATGGATGAAACTCAAAGCATATTAAAATCAAAATTTACACCATATAATAAGATTTTCTAATATTTTCTACTAATAAGGTTTCATTACTTACAACAAAAATATGTTGCACTAAAAAAATATATAAAAAGCAATCCGCATTAAAAGATATTTTTTATCGAAATAATTAATATTATGCGATTGCTTTTTTATATTTGTTTATTTATTATTAACTATAAAATATTATTTTCAAGCAAACTATCTTGTAATTTATTTCCAAAAACAAATTATTTTGTTTTTTTCTATTGCATTCTTAAATGAGTTATGATAATCTTTTTGAGACAGTTCTGTTGCAGATCTTTTGTAGATCTATTTGATTATATAAAATTTTATAAATCATATTTTGGTGTAATTACATTTTTAATCTATTAATTCCATATTTAATTTTGAAAAAATATAGTATAATTTATTTTCACAATAAAAGCACAAACTCATTTTATTAAATTATACATATAAAAATATTGTAACAAAAATATTAAATATAGCACAATATTTAGAAAGGATAACAATGAAATACTTATGACGTACGATAATTTTAAAAGTGACGTTCTTATAGAACTAAAAAAACATTTTGAAGGCGAAGCCTCAATTACAATTAAATCTTTCATAAAAAATAATGGCAAAAAACTTGATGGCATTATAATTTCAACGAATGATTCTAATATTAGTCCAACAATTTATCTAAACCCTTTATATCACAGATACTTAGAAGGATTACCAATAAAAGAAATTGTAAGAGAAATAATTCAGATTAATAACTCAAATAAAGTTTATAAAGGCTTTGATACTAATCAATTTCTTGACTTCGACGAAGCTAAGAATCATATCTTTTTCAAATTAGTCAATTATGAAAGAAATAAAGAATTACTACAGGATCTTCCACATATGAAATTTCTTGATTTAGCTGTAGTATTTGGCTTCTTTGTTGAATCAGATAATTCAGATTTTGCATCCATTTTAATTCATAATTCACATTTAAACTATTGGGAAATCAATACAGATGATCTATATAAAATTGCATTATACAACACTCCAAATTTGTTTTCACATAAAATATCTAATTTATTTGATACTGTAATTTCTCTAAGTGAAAAAATATCCCCTGGTTCTCTTAATGAACTTGACTTTTCCGAGTTAGATTTTGAAAAAACAAAATCAAATAATAACTTTTTTATATTAACAAATAAATACGGTATTAATGGTGCATCATGCATTCTATATCGTGGTTTACTAAAAAAAATTGCAAAAGAAAAAAATACAAATTTGATAGTTATTCCATCTAGTATTCACGAAGGTGCGACATGTTTCGCCATATAAAAACAACAAAAGGCGAGTAAATAATTATTCTTATTATTATTTATAACTTATTTCTCGAGAAGTAAAATGCGTAATAAACATTTATATTACAAAGTGCTTCCTTTAATACTCCGAATAGCATCCTTTATTTTGCACATTATAAGATGTTATAAGCTCGGTAAAGTCGACTGAGAGCCACCCTATCACGTTATGGTGAGGAAATGCGAACTAGAGGTAGTCGAGTGGATGATAGGTCGGAAGTCTACAAAATATCTATGATGAGAATGTTTTTTCAAGTAACTGACGAACTCTCGAATGAAAAGATCTAAAAATACAAATGTAGAAATGCATTATTGACATTTTGTCAAGTAAGTGTGGATAAGTAAAATCTTCGTTCTGAACATCCATACTGTAAAAAATATTATTACGAATTTTTGCAGTCAAGCTTACAGGTCTAAAGAGAGCATCTAAGGATATATGCAAAGATAGAGAAATAGGAACGTGGAAAGCTGATAACGTATAGAAGGTGCAACTTCGTTAAAACGTTCTGTGGTAACACAGTTTATATCAGTGAGAGCGAGGGCAATATACCGATGAAACAACTATAATACCTTGTTGAGGGACAGCCCTTAGTCAAATAATGTTTTTACAAAAATAAACTATAAGCTTGAGTGATTTTTAAAACAAATTTGTGAAGATAGGTTTATAAAGAAGATAGGTTTATAAAATAGATCTTTGAAATAGCTTTTTGAAAATCGACTTGTAAAACAGATTTGATGGAACGCCGTATGAGGTGAAAATCTCACGTACGGTGTGGAGTGGGGGAAAAGGTGGAAAATCTTATTATTTTAAGTATTATAATTTGTATTAAATCTTAAATACATTTGTAATATAAAACTAAATAAAAAAGATTCAAATCTTACCTATCACTATTAATTATTATTCCAGACGATGGAAAATTTGATAAAAAAACTATCAATACAATGATTTCTGATGCAAATTCTACTGTTCTAAAAGATGAACAGATTTTATCAGATAATGCATATTTTTATTCAAAAGAATATTCTCGATTATTAATTTATTAATATACTATCTTATTAATACATATATTTTATAAGATTTTTAGTAGATTATTCTAGTAATTCATTGAATCACTGGTTATTACAATTTTAACAAATCTCCTATATTTTATATTTAATTTTTTACTGAAAAAAATAAAAACCACTATTAATACGATAACTAGTCAATTCTAATTAAATATCTCACTATTCTAGTCCATATTCTATTTAGAGAAGAATATTACTTTTCTTCTATTCTAGAATAATTTGATTAGCTTACTATTGCTATCAATTTCTTTAAAACAAGTTATCGTATTGGGGGTTTTATATAGGATTAAATGTTTTAAACCTTTATGTTCATCATACTTTATGTTGTTCATATAAATTCTTTTTTTGTTATTTGAATATTACAAGTCTTAATTCAAATAATTTCTCTAATATAATTAAAAATTTATTAATATGTAAATATTTTCTTTAATTTTTATAGAAAACAGCAGAAAATCTAATTATATATATCTAATATATCTAATTTATCTATTTATGTCTACACATATATGTCCTATCTTTATTCCATAATCACGTCTACACGTATATGTTCTATCTTTATTCTATAATCACGTCTACACTTCAAAAAATTTCTGTTTTGTAGATAATCACATCTCTTAATCAAATCTATGTATTATATTTATGTATTAATGTCAAAAATCAATTATTTCTTAAAAAGCATAAAGTTTAAAACATAATAACACTAGTTTATCAGAAAATTTAAACATTAAATTATTGATTAATTTAATAACTATTAAAATAAATAATAAAACATTATTTATCAAAACATAAATATATAATACCGGCCTTAAAAGTTAGTTATAAATTCTAACTAATATTGGCCGGTATTTTTTACATTTTATTATGTATATATTATAAATTGTTATGTTTTTGTTATAATCTGTTATATATATGTTATAGCATACTATATCTATATCATAATATGCTATAACAAGCTATCATATAATTCTTCATATTTTTGTACTGAAGCTTTCCACGAAAAATCGAAAGTCATATCTCTACGTATTATATTGTTCCACATTCTTTTATGATTACAAAATACATCATAAGCATATTTAATTGTACTGGCTAATTCTTCTCCATTATAATTTGCGAACGAAAATCCTGTTCCATTATTTTCAAATTCATTATATGGCTCCACTGTATCAATCAAACCTCCTGTTTCACGAACAATTGGAACTGTGCCATATCTCATGGCAATAAGTTGACTTAGACCACAAGGTTCAAACATAGATGGCATTAAAAATGCATCTGCTCCCGCGTAGTATTTATGTGCAACTTCTTCGCCATATCCTATTTGTGCACTAACTTTATCTGGATACTTTTCGTGAAAATACTTTAAACTGTTTTCATAATACTTTTCTCCAGTTCCTAAAAAAACAAACTGAATATTA
Organism: Lachnobacterium bovis DSM 14045; assembly: GCF_900107245.1. GTDB lineage: Bacteria > Bacillota > Clostridia > Lachnospirales > Lachnospiraceae > Roseburia > Roseburia bovis. The sequence continues at coordinate 96,434 of NZ_FNPG01000004.1, read as the reverse complement.
TAATTATTCACCAAATCATCTAAAACGTAGTTTACTAAGTCAAATCCTTTTTGATCCGTCATTCTTGAAACCATAGCTACAACAAACGCATCACTTTTTTGTGGAAGGTTTAACATCTTTTGTAAATCACGTTTATTTTTCTTCTTCCCTTTTAATTCTCGTGCATCATAATTTGCGCTAATCTTCTTATCCTGTCTAGGATTATATATTTTATAGTCAATTCCATTAATTATTCCAAATAAATGATTTCCCTTATTTCTAAGCACGCCATCTAATCCAACGCCACCTTCAGGTGTACAAATATCTCTAGCATATGTAGGACTTACAGTTGTAACATAATCGGAATAAACTAGACCACCTTTTAAATAATTAGCCTCTCCATATGCTTCTATTCCTTTATCAGTAAAAACATATTCTGGCAAACCCGTAGCATCTTGTATCGCATTAACAGCCCATCTACCTTGAAAATTCAAATTATGTATCGTAAAAATTGTCTTTATTCCATTATAAAAATAATTATCTTTATATAATTCTTTCAAATAAACAGGAATTAATCCAGTCTGCCAATCATTACAATGAATTACATTTGGTTTTAAATTTAGATAAAACAATGCTTCTAGAACCGCCTTAGAAAAAAATGAAAACTTCTCAACATCTTCATGAATCATATTATATGGCTTATCGCCGGCAAAATAATATTCATTATCAATAAAATAATATTTAATACCTTCATAATTGCCCTCTAAAATACCAACATACTGTTTTCTCCAAGCTAAATCCATGTAAAAACTACAAACAAATTTTAAATTTTTACTCAATTTTTCATCAATACACTGATACTTTGGCAAAAAAACAAATGCCTTGTACTTTTTTTTAGATAAATACTTAGGCATAGCACCAACAACATCTGCTAAACCTCCTGTTTTAATAAATGGAACAGCTTCCGATGTTGCGTAAACAATATTAACCATAACTCCTTCTCCTTACAATATACTCCTATAATAATTATATTATTCCAACAAAAAATTAGAATAGTTATACTCTTTCGTGAATTATGATTTAATTCACACAAAAAAAGCAACTATTCTAATTATAATATTATTATATACTTATTTCAAGCAAATATTATATCTAAACTAAAGTTTCTGAATAATATATTTATATTACGTAGTTTTTTTATAATATATGTTTTTTAGCCAATAACTATAGGCCTATTTTTTTGCTTTTTGCCAAGCTTTTCATTTCTCGTGCACTATCAATTACCTTTTCTGTTATCTCTACCCCACCTATCATCCTAGCTAATTCGTTTACACTTTGATCATAATCCAAAGAATGTATCCTAGAAACAGTCATTTCATTTTTCTTTGAATCCTTCTCAATTGATTTTTCAATTAAAAAATGTTGGTTAGCCATTGCTGCTATTTGTGGTAAATGAGTTATGCAAATAATCTGATGACTTTGACTTAACAAATCCATTTTTTCAGATACCATTTGAGCTGTACGACCACTAATTCCTGTGTCGATTTCATCGAATATTAACGTCTCAATTTCGTCATCTTCTGCCATAATTGCCTTAATTGCAAGCATTATCCTTGACAATTCACCACCAGAGGCCACATCTTGTAAAGGTCGAACAGGTTCACCAGGATTAGTAGAAATCAAAAATTCTATATCATCAAATCCTTCATTGGTATAATCTTTTGTTCTATTAAAACTCATTTCAAATTTAACATCAAGAAAATTTAAATCTAATAATGCTGATTTAATTTTTTCGACTAGTTTTACGGATGCTTTTTTTCTAATTGAAGACAATTCATTACATAATGTTTCTAAATTGTCTCTCTCTTTTTTTATATTTTCATCTAGATTCTTAATATATTCATCATATTCTTGCAAAACCTGAATTCGTTCTGTCTTTTCTTCATAAGATTCTAAAATATCATTTATGGTACGTCCATATTTTGCTTTTAATGAATTAATAAGATTTAATCTAGAATCAATTTCATAAAACTGCGCTTCGTCAAAATCTAATTCTGAAATATAATTTGATAATTCATAATTAAAATCATTGACTAAGCTTTCTATCTCAGATAATTCATTTGATAAATTTTGAATTTTATCATCATAATTTACAACAAACTGAACGTCATACATTGCCTTATCTAAAAGTTCTGCAACACCACCGAGTTCTCCGTTCGTTATCTCTCTAACACTATTTAACTTTTCAAGTATCTTTTTCCCGTTAGAAAAGAATCTAAATTTTTCTTCTAACTCTTCATCTTCATTTTCTTTTAAATCAGCACTTTCTATTTCATTGATTTCAAACTCTAAAAACGATAATTCTCTATTTCTTTCCTCAACATTCATATTGGCATTCTCTCGTTCATTAATCAACTTCCTATAATTTGAAAATGCCTCCGATATTTTTTCCTTAATATCACAAATATTCTTTTTTGCAAATTCATCTAAAATTAAAAGATGTTTTTTCCTGTTCAAAAGTGACTGATGTTCATGTTGTCCATGTATGTCTATTAGAATTGAAGATATTTCTTGAATTTTACTAGTAGAAACTGTCTCTCCATTAACTCGACCTATTGTTCTATTAGGCTTTATTTTTTTACTAATAACTACAATATTATCCTCTGAAATTTCAACACCTAATGATTTCAATCGTTTCACTGTATTTGGATTTTTTACTTCAAAAGTCAATTCAATAAGAGCAAATTCAGCATTCTTTCGTAAAATATCTTTAGGAGCCTTTTCTCCAAGAGCAATGTTTATCGAGCCAATAATTATTGATTTTCCAGCACCTGTTTCCCCTGATAAAATATTTAATCCCTCTCCAAATTCAACATCTGCCTCATCAATCAATGCTAAATTCTTTACATGCAAATTCTGTAACATATTATCCTATTCACTCTCCCAATACTCATCTCTTTAATCAACAAGTTTTCTAAGTTTTTTAATTAAAGCTTCTGCATCAACTGTTGTTCGAACTGCACACATTATAGTATCATCTCCTGCAATGGAACCAACTATTTCGCTAAAATCCATTGCATCAATAGCAGCACATACTGCATTAGCCATGCCAGAAACTGTTTTAATCACTAAAATATTTTGTGCTAAATCCATAGAAACAAAACCATCTCTAAAAACTCTATGGTATTTTTCAAGCATCCCTTCATTTTTTTCGCTAAACGCTACATATTTTTGCTTACCGGATACTGTCTGAATTTTCGTTAGTTTTAATTCTCTAATATCTCTAGAAACCGTCGCTTGTGTTACCTTGTAACCTTCTTTAATCAAAAAATCAGATAACTCTTCTTGTGTACATATGTCATTTTTTTTAATTAATTCTATAATCTTTGTTTGCCTCTTAGTTTTCATTTTATATATTAGCTTTAAAGCTAATCTCCTCTCATATTTTTAGTGTGTCGGAGCTAATTAAATGTTGCCATTTTCTTCCTCAAAATCTCTAGGAAGCTCTTACGATTCAATTTGCATATTTTTATATTTGAAGTTGCTCTTGTAACCATAAAAGATTCGCCTGAATATAATTCTTTTACAAAATCACCATCAAAACTAACCTGAGCTCTATCATCCTTTTGTGCACATCTTCTACGTAATTTAACCTCTACTACAGCGTCATCTCCAATAACAATGCTTTTGGAATTTAAATTATGAGCATTTATAGGTGTTATTACTATCATATTAGCTTTAGGATCAACAATAGGTCCGCCCGCTGACATACTATATCCTGTAGACCCAGTCGGTGTTGCAATTATAATTCCATCAGCATTATATGTACTAAGGAACTCTCCATTAACGTAAACATCAAACGATAGTATTGACAATCCTCCCATTTGATGAATTACAACATCATTTAATGCAATCATGTTATTTGAAACATTACATGGATTACTCATCAATGCCATACGCTCTTCTATAAAATAATTGCCCTTAAAAAGCAAATCTATGGCATTAAAAATAGTGCTTTCCTCTAACTCACACAAATAACCCAATGTTCCCAAATTAATTCCAATCAATGGCAATTCTAAGGAAGACAATTTAGTGGCAGCCCTAATTAAGGTGCCATCTCCTCCTAAAACTAAAACACAATCGGTATCAACAGGAATATCCGTTATATCAAATTGCTTTGATTTTGTTGCCTCGACTCCACTTATTAAACCTTTTGCTTTTCCACCCTTTTTATTGATATAATCTATTATTTTTTTAGATAATACCAAATCATTGTCTTTAAATTCATTTGTAATCAATACAAAATTTTTCATAACTTTACTTATCTAATTGACCATGAGCCAGATTTACAATCTCATGTATGTCAACTGACTCCTCCTTTGTAGCTATTTCTGCCTTCTGTAAATGTACCAAATATTCAATGTTTCCTTCTGGTCCTTTGATAGGAGAAAATTCAAGATTTTTAACTGAATAGCCATTTTCTAAGGCAAAATTGACTATTTTTTCTATAACTTCTTCATGAACTTTAGGGTCTCTTACAACACCTTTCTTTCCAACTTTCTCTTTACCTGCTTCGAATTGTGGTTTAATTAAACAAACCATTTCAGCATTATCCGCTAATAATTCTCTGACTGGTATTAATACTTTAGTTAAAGAAATAAATGATACATCACATGATGCAAAATCTAGTCTGTCATCAATATCATCAGGTGTTACATAACGAATATTTGTTTTTTCCATACAAACGACTCGACTGTCTTGTCTTAATTTCCATGCAAACTGACCATATCCAACATCTACTGAATAAACTTTCCTAGCTGAATTTTGAAGCATACAATCAGTAAATCCACCCGTTGATGCACCAATATCCATACAAACTTTATCTGTTAAATCAATATTAAACTGCGCCATAGCTTTTTCTAATTTTAATCCACCACGACTAACATATTTTAAAGTCTGTCCATGTAATTCTATCTTCGCATCTTCTGGAAAAGTATTACCTGGTTTATCTTCTCTATTATTATTTACAAAAATCTTACCTTCCATAATTAAAGTTTTTGCCTTTTCTCTAGAAGGTGCGATATTATTTTTTACAACTAAAACGTCTAATCTTTCTTTCATTTATTATCTCTCATTCTATGATTATTTATTCACACTTTATTGAATATTATACCTTAATTCTGTATATTTTTCCATTTTTTTAATACAGAATTATATACAGATTCAGGATCTATTCGTAAACTTTTATATAAAACATCTACATTTCCGTGTTCAACATACATGTCCGGAATTGCTATGTTTAAAACTTCAATATTAATATTTTGATCTTTTACAAAGCTTGAAACGTGTTCTCCAAAGCCACCACTTGCAACATTTTCTTCTAATGTTACTAGAAGAGAATGTTTTTTTGAAGCACATTTAATAAAATCTCTATCAAATGGCTTCGCAAATCTCGCATTAACAAGTGTAGAATTTATATTGTTTTCTTTTAACTTATCATGAACAATTTGTGCTATTTTAACCATGCTTCCTAATGCAAAAAGAATTATTTGTGATTCATTATATATCACTTCAGCACGAGCTGTTCTGATTTTCTCCTTAAATTCACTTAATCCGTCATAAGCAGTTCCTCGAGGATAACGAATTGCAATAGGAGAATCATATTCAAACGCATATTTAATCATTTCTGCTAATTCCCATTTATTTTTAGGCGCAATAATCGTCATATTAGGAATTGATGATAAGAAAGAAATATCAAAAATCCCTTGATGAGTTTCACCATCACTACCAACTAATCCTGCTCTATCAATTGCAAAAACTACTGGTAAATTTTGTAAACACACATCATGCACTATTTGATCATAACCTCTTTGTAAAAATGACGAATATACAGCAAACACTGGTTTTAAACCATTTTTTGCCAATCCGGCAGAAAAAGTTACAGCATGACCCTCAGCAATACCAACATCAAAAAATCTATTCCTATAATTAGCTTTAAATCTGCTTAATCCCGTACCATCTTCCATTGCAGCTGTAACAGCAACTATTCTTTCATCATCCTTAGCTAGATTTGTTATGGTTTTTGAAAAAACATCTGTATAATTTGCTTGTGTCTTTTTAGTTAACGGTAAACCTGTCTCAATGTCAAAGGGAGGAGCTCCGTGAAATTTAGATGGATGTCTTTCTGCTGGTGGATAACCTTTTCCTTTTTTTGTAATAACATGTACTATAACCGGACCATTTACTCTTTTTGCCTCTTGAAAAATCTTGCACATGGAATTAATATCACTTCCATCTACAGGGCCAAGATACATGATTCCCATCTCTTCAAAAAACATACCAGGTATCAACAATTGTTTAATTCCACTTTTTGTTCTTTTTATTCTATCAACCATTTTTTTGCCATAAACTGGAATCTTATTAAGTGAATTCATAACACCATCTTTAAATTCAATATATGCCGATGCTGTTCTAAAACCATTTAAATACTTATTAACACCACCGACATTTTCAGAAATTGACATGTTATTATCGTTTAAAACAATTATAAAATTTGATTTAAGGCTTGAAGCATTATTAAGTGCTTCGTATGCCATTCCACCAGTTAATGCTCCATCTCCAATTACAGATATAACATAATTGGATTCACCCTTAATTTCTCTAGCTGTCGCTAAACCTAAGCCTGCAGAAATAGAAGTAGAACTATGCCCTGTGTCAAATGCATCACAATCACTTTCCTCAGATTTAGGAAAACCACTCATTCCACCATATTGACGCAACTTAATAAAGCCATCTCTTCTACCTGTTAAAATTTTATGAGTGTATGACTGATGTCCGACGTCCCATACAATCTTATCCGTAGGCAAGTTAAATGACAAATGGAGCGCCATTGTCAATTCTACAACACCAAGATTAGATGCCAAATGTCCACCTGTTACAGAAATAGAATCAATCAAAAAATTGCGAATTTCTGTTTTTAGTTGTTCTAATTCATCTGAATTGAGTTTCTTTATATCGTTAACTTTATGTATTTTATCTAAAATCATAACAAAGCCTTTCTAATAACTTACTTATTCCTGTATACCAAATATACAAAAAGTTGTTCTAAGAACTTATCATCTTTTCCGAAAGAATGCAACATATCTATAGCCTCATCGGTAAGCTTTTTTAAATCTTCTCTTGATTTTTCTATTCCTTCAAATGTTACATATGTTTCTTTATTATTCTTCTCATCGCTACCGATAGGTTTGCCTAATTCTTCAAAGGTACTTACAACATCTAAAATATCATCTTGTATTTGAAATGCTAATCCAATTTTAGAAGCAATTTGTTCAACCATTGTAATATCTTCTTCAGAGGCATTTGCTAGCACAGCACCAATTACCATAGAAGCTTCAATCAATGCTCCCGTTTTTAACCTGTAGATAAAATCTAATTTTTCACGAGTGATGACGCTTTCTGGACTTTTTTCCGATTCAACATCAACTACCTGTCCTCCGACCATACCATATACACCCGCTTTTTGGGTCAAAACTTTTAATGCTCTAATTACTGAATCCTTGTTATCCGAATCAACATCAAAAGCACCAATTGCCACTTCATAAGCATAGTTTAATAAAGCATCACCTGCTAAAATACCCATTGCTTCACCATATTTTGCATGTGTTGTCTTGTTGCCACGTCTATATTCATCATTATCCATAGCAGGCAAGTCATCATGCACAAGCGAATATGTGTGTATCATTTCAATTGCAGCCATAAAAGGATAAATTGAATCAGATGTACCACCAAACATATCATATACTGCTTTCATCAACATTGGTCTGATTCTTTTTCCACCAACTACTATACTATAGTTCATTGCCGAAAAAATTGTTCTCTGATATCCTTCTTCTTTAGGAAGATACAATACTATTTTTTCAGTTATCTCTTTTGCTCTTTTCGTGATTTCTTCCTTAAAACACATATTATAACTCCTCTAGTTCTCCATCTTCAGTCAATTTAAGCATTTCACCTTCCATTGACTGTAACATTTTATAGGATTCTTTAATTTCATCCAAACCTTTTTTATAATATTCAAATGATTCTTCAAGTGAAATATCATCAGAATCCATCTTACTTAGTAATTCTTCTATTTCACTAAATCTTTCTTCTATAGATTTAGATTCAATTTCTTCTTTCTTTTTCTTTGCCATAGTATTCTCCATTTTGCTCAACATCTATTATTCTTGCCGATGCTCTTCCGTCCATAAAATAAAGATTAACTTCTTGTGAAATTTCTAATTGTTCAACGGACTTAATATTTTTATCATCTTTCCCAGATACAAAAGCATAGCCTCCAGATAAACGTTTAGTTGGAGATTTCGAATCAATACTTTGTGATAAAATAGCTAACTTGTGTTCATAATCAGCAAACTTCTTATGCATAGAATTTTTCAATTCAACCAAATATGTGTTGATTCTCATTTTTTTCTCCCCTAAAAGTCTTTCAGGGTTCTTAAGTCTGACATTATTTTCAAGATCCTTTAACTTATATAAAATATTATTTATTTTATAGCCTAGTTTCTGATTTAATTCATCATTATATTTTTCTAACTCACTAATTATATCTGAATATTGACAAATCGCAAGCTCAGCACCCGCCGAAGGTGTAGGAGCTCTTAAATCGGCAACAAAATCAGCAATCGTAAAATCCGTTTCATGACCGACAGCTGAAATAATTGGAACCGAGCAATTAAATATTGTCTCTGCAACAATTCTTTCATTAAAAGCCCATAAATCTTCTAATGATCCACCGCCTCTTCCAACTATCATAACATCTACACCAATTTGCTCTAATACATTTATACCATTAACTATACTTTCTTTAGCACCTTCACCTTGAACTAAAGCTGGATACAATATCACCCTCACCTTAGGATTACGTCTTGTAACAATATTTTGAATATCCCTGATTGCTGCACCTGTACTTGCTGTAACAACACCTAATGTTCTTACATATTTAGGAATCGAGCGCTTATATTCTTGAGCAAACATTCCCATTTCTTCAAGTTCTTCTTTTAATGCATTAAATTTAAGGAATAAATCTCCATCGCCACCATGCTCAATTTCTTTTGCGTATAGCTGATACACTCCATCTCGTTCAAAGACTTCAACAGAACCTGTTACCACAACCCAATCTCCATCTTTCATGATAAAATCTAGTCCTGCTCTTTTGCCTTTAAACATTATACATTTAATTAAGCCTTTTTCATCTTTTAGGCTAAAGTATATATGTCCACTACTATGATACTTACAATTTGATACTTCACCTTCAACGCTTATGTTCTTTAACATAAAATCTTGCGCAAACATATTGCCAATATAATTGTTTAGTTGTTGAACTTTATATACATTTTTATTCATAATTACTCTACAAATCTAGATAAAACACCATTAACAAATGCTTTCGACTTATCTGTGCCATACATTTTTGCAAGTTCTACAGCCTCGTTAATTGCTACTTTATTTGGTACATCTTCATCAAATAAGATTTCATATGCAGCAAGGCGAATTATAGTCAAATCCACTTTTGTCATCCTTGATGTTTTCCAATTATCTGACACTTCATTTATCTTTTCATCAATTTCTGTAACATTTGTTATAATATTCTTTACTGAATCAATAACTAAATTCTTTTCTTCATCTGTCATTTTAGAGATATCATCTTGAATTTCTGGATAGTCTTGGGTCAAACCAATATCATCTAGATAAAAGTCTAATTGTTCTTTCATATCCTCACTATCGTGAAAATCTAAACGAAATAATAATTTAAAAATATTTTCTCTAATTTGTGATCGTTTCATTTTGGGGGTTCCTTTCTATTTGGTATTATAAATTCATAGTATTATACCATTATCATATTATTATCTATTTTTACATATAATCAAAAAATAAGGATGTCTAATGACATCCTTGATTATACTATAAATTCAAATGATTAAAAAGTCCTATTTATTTTCTGACATGTCAACACTTGCAATTCTTATATTTACAACTGCAACCGTTAAACCTGTCATAGTTTCTATAGCACTTTTAACTTTATCCTGAACGTTTTTAGATACTTCTGGGATGCTATATCCATAAGCAATATTAATTGCAACATCAACTTTAACTTCCTCTTCTAAAACCTCCACAACAATTCCCTTAGAAAGATTCTTCATTCCAAGCTTGCTAACAATCTCATTAGTGATGTTACCAGCTAAAGAACTAACTCCTTCTACCTCAGTTGTAGCAAGTCCAGCGATAATCGCAACTACTTCATCCGCAACTCTAACTTCGCCAGAATCACTTTCTTTTATCTTAAATGTTTTTCTGTTTTCAGCCATTTTATGCCTCCTCAGTAATTATATATTCTATTATAACAAAAATTACATCTTTTGAAAACATTATTTTTAATTCTCTTTATCAAAAAAGAAAAAATAATGTTTTAATTGTCTATTTTATGACAGATTATTTACGTTATAAGAGTGTCAAATTTATACCAACTTATCAGTATTACATTGATTATAACTAAAATCGTATGGCGTTGCCTGATATACATAATAATTCAACCAATTTGTATAGAATATACTTGCATGTGATCTCCATGACAATTCTGGTTTTTGACTAGGATCATCATCAGGATAATAATTAAGTGGCGGATCCATCTCTATCCCTTTTGATATATCTCTTTTATATTCTGTATCAAGTGTATATCTGTCATATTCTGGATGACCCATCATGAAAATTTGTCTACCATCCTCTTTCATAACAAGAAATACTCCAGCCTCTTTTGAATCGGCTAAAATAATTAAATCATCACATTTTTCAATATCTTCTTTTCTTACAACAGTATGTCTTGAATGTGGTGCCATAAAATAATCATCAAATCCCCTAACAAGTGGTATTTTTCTATTTCTTACTCTATGTTTAAAAATTCCAAAACACTTCTGCCCTAAAATGTGTTTTTTTATGCCAAAGTGATAATATAATCCTGCTTGTGCTCCCCAACAAACATGCAATGTAGATGTAACATGTGTCTTAGACCATTCCATAATCTTACATAATTCTTCCCAATAATCAACTTGTTCAAATTCCATTAGTTCAATTGGCGCACCCGTTAAAATCAAACCATCATAATTTTTGTCTTGTACATCACTAAATTTTTCATAAAATTTATTTAAATGACTAAATGATGTATGAGTTGATTCATGTGATTCTAACTTTAAAAAAGAAACATCTACTTGCAGTGGAGTATTCGATAACATCCTAAGTAATTGTAATTCTGTCTCTTCTTTTAATGGCATTAAATTTAAAATTGCAATAGTAATAGGACGAATATCCTGATGGATAGCCCTATGTTCATCTATAACGAAAATATTCTCTCTTTCTAAAATACTTTTCGCAGGTAAATCATTTTGTGTCTTAATTGGCATTATTATCCCTCTCTCTCATACTAAAATATTTCTATTTAAAACCTCTAAACAAAATATATTAGAATTTTTTAAACATTTTAAAACTCACCAAATATTAGTTTCTAAACATCTCATTAAACCTATCTTCCGAAATGATAGGAATATTTAATTCTCTTGCTTTATTGTTCTTTGAAGAAGTAGATTCTAAATCATTGTTAACAAGATAATTTGTTTTTTTAGAAACCGATCCAGTTACTTTTCCTCCTTCAGCTTCAACATACGACTTGAATTCTGATCTATTTTTAAAACTATGTACATCTCCAGTAATTACAAATGTCAATCCTTGGCATTTTCCTCCATCAAGAGTAACTTTTTGACCATCTGTAATATTGATAACACTTAATAAAGCTTCAAATTCGTCTTTATTAGTACCTTCATGATACCATTTAAGAATAGAATTCGACTTTTCTTCTCCTATACCATCTATATCATTAAAAGGAATCATATTCTCTAATCTTTTAACAAATTCATCAAATCCCATACTTGTCACTATTCTTTTAGCAGCATCTAATCCTATCATTGGAATGCATAAAGCATAAATAAAATTAACTGCCTTTATAGTTTTACTTTTTTGTATTGCTTTATCGATATTTTCACAAGATTTTTCACCAAAACCATCTAGATTCTTTATTGTGTCATAATACCTATTTAATTTAAAAATATCTTTAAAATCGACTATAAATCCCTCATTCATAAAGCGTAAAATAGTTTGAACTGATAATCCCTCTATATCCATTCCCGATTTACTTACAAACCTCTCAAATCGTTTAACATATTTAGCAGAACAATTTTGGTTTACACAATGAAGTGTTTTGGTTCCAGTCTTACTTACATGAATGATTGTTTTAGCACCACACACCGGACATACCTCAGGAATTTTAACTTCGCACACTCCATTTTCTGAAGATATAACCTTAGGAATAATTTTATTTGCTTTAATTACTTCTACTTCCGCTTCTTCCTTTAAATTCAATCTTTCGATTTCACTTAAATTACATAATGATGCTCGCGAAACCATTGTACCTTCAATTTGAACCGGTTCAAATACAGCAACTGGTGAAATTGTTGAAACTGCACATGACCATTCAATATATTTTAATTTTGTTTTAACTGATTCATCTTGCCACTTAAAAGCCAAACCAGCTCTAGTAGCATGATGTCCAGTAATACTTCCTGTTTGTGCATACTCAACATCATCATAGCATATAACTAATCCATCAACAGGAATATCCATCTTACCAGTTTCAACATCTTTAGTCCATCTTTCAACAGCATCAGCTATTGTTAATGCTGTACATTTTTCTCTTTTTACTACTGTAAAACCAAGTTCTTTAAGATAATCCATTCGTTTTCCCCACGAATTTATCTCATCATCAATATGCACTAAAGTAAATGCATTAAATTTCACATGTCTTTTCTTTACTTCCTCTGGATTATCTAAATTTAATGAACCAGAAGCAAGATTTCTAGGATTAGCATATTTTTCATCATCATCTTCTATCATATCATTGATATCATTAAAATCAGTATATGAAATTGTAGCTTCTCCACGAACAACCAAGTGACCTTTATAATTAATCTTTAAAGGATATCCGTTAATTACATTACTTAGATGAGTAATATTTGTTCCAATTGTACCATTACCTCTTGTAACAATTTTTGTAAGTTTCCCATCATCATATGTCAATACTAACGTCAAGCCATCAAGTTTCCATGAAAGCCATATATCTTTATCTTCAGCCCATTTAATGAGTTCAGCAACACTTTTTGTTTTAGCTAAAGACAAAGCCGGAAATTCATGCTGTTCTTTTTTTCCTGTTTCTTTATCCGTTCCCACCGTTTGAGTTGGAGAATCGAGCAAAACTATACCTGTTTCTTTTTCAAGTACAACTAATTCATCAAACATAGCATCCCATTCATAATTGGACATTATTTCATTTCCACCAGAATAATATGCTTCAGACGCCTTATTTAGTTTTTTGACTAAATCTTCAATTTTATTTCTGTTATCCATAATCACTCACCTATTTATTTTTTCTTAAACTTTATTATTGAAGTCTTCGTGGGCCATTTGTAGAGCTAGAAATTTTTGAAGTTAAGAGTTTTAACTCTGCCGGTGTTACATCCCTGTACTTTCCTATTTCCAAATCTCGTAATTGAATATTCATAATTCTAACACGTTTTAAAAATGTAACTCTGTACCCAAACTCTTTACACATTCGACGTATTTGTCTATTTAGGCCCTGCGTTAAAATAATTTTAAAACTTTTATCATTTATTTTTTTTATTTTACATGGGCGAGTTGTTTTATCAAGATCTGGTATATAAACACCTTTTGACATACATTCTATAAAATCATCGGTTATCACTTTATTAACTTTTACTATATATTCTTTTTCATGCTCATTACTTCCACGAATAATTTTATTGAAAATATCGCCATTATTTGTAAGTAAAATTAATCCTTGTGAATTCTTATCAAGTCTTCCAATTGGAAAAATTCTCTTTGGATAATTAATATAATCAATAATATTATCTTTTTCTCTCTTTTCAGCTGTACAAACAACTCCGACAGGTTTATTAAATGCAATCAGAACGAATTCCTCTTCTTCATTTATTAGTTTACCTTTAAAGTAAACCTTCTGTCCGGGCATAACTTTTATTCCACTTTCAGCCACAACGTCATCTATTAACACCTCACCTTTTGAAATGTGTTCATCAGCCATTCTTCTTGAGCATACGCCTGCCTGACTAAGATATTTGTTAATACGTACACCTTCAACTTGATTTGTCATTGTTACCTCATCTATTTTTTAATTTATTATTGTTATTTATTATGTATCGTTATTTATTTCAAATTTTAATTAAAAAAACTCTGTTTGTTTTTTAATACATGTTATAACTTTTTATTCTATTTTCTCTTTCTTCAATAATATTTGTTATTATTCAGAAAAACGGAGACTTATAAAGTCTCCGCTCCTTTTCAATAGTTACTTCATTAGTTAGTTACAAATTGTTTATTGATATAACCTGTATGAACACCTTTGTCATCTGAGAACTGAATATAATAATAATCACCCTCTTGACCAAGATTCTTATACTCACCAGCATCAATAGATCCAACTAAATTACTTCCTTCAGTACCAGCTCTATCTCTTACAAGAATACCAGTACCACTTACTTTAATAGTGTCAGATTTCTTCTCTTCAGGCTTATTCTCTGTTGACTTCTTATCAGCATCTTTCTTGTCATCAGACTTTTTGTCAGAATCCTTCTTATCTGTTGATTTCTTCTTATCATCACTATTTTTAGCTTTTTCTTTCTTAGTCCAATCTTTGATTTTGTCTTTAACATTTGTAACTTCTGTTGCAAGTGCTTTATCCTTAGCTAAAGCTTTATTGTATGCTGTTTCAGTGTCTTTTCTAAGAGCAGCTACATCATCTTGTTTCTCATATTCTGAAATTAAACTATAGATTGTTTTATCCATTGCATTTTCATTCTTTGAGAAATTGTAACTACTATATAAGTTGTTGATATACAATTTACCATTATTATCTGTTTCAAGGTAGAAGAATTCAAGACCAGGCACGGTAGCATCAACTTTGTTAAACTTTAATCCATAATATACTGAAACAAAGTACGAACCTTCTGTTAAACCATTTTTCACATATACTTTTACATTTTCAAATGAATCATATTCACTTGTAATGAATTTAATATATGCTGCTTCCTCGCTAGATATTGGTGTTGCAACTTCACTCATCTTATCAATATCAGCATTAGCATATCCATCAAAGTATTTCTTCATTAAGTTTGTGATTTTTTTGTTTAACTTCTTATCGCTAATAAATTTCTTATCGAACTCAAAATTTTCAATATTTGCTTTACCAGCTTCAATTTTGCCCATTTTCTTAAGTCTTCCGCTATCAACAGCCACAGCATATACTAAAACTGCAACCAAAATAACTAAAAGAATAGATGCAGCAATAATTCTAAAATTTCTCTTTAGAAAACTGCCGTTCTTACCCTTTGGTGAAAAAAATTGTTTTATCTTATCACGCAAACTCTGCATAATAGTCCTCCTAGTATTTCTTATAAATTTATTATATCATTGTATGCAACCAGCGGGAATCGAACCCACATTTCAAGAGTCGGAGTCTTGCGTTCTATCCATTATACTATGATTGCACTTAAAACAATTAAATCAACACACTTTTATATATTAACAACTGTATATGAAAAAGTCAAATTATATTTTGTGTCTATTCTTTGTTTTTATAAAAAAATAAAACGCTAAGATTACTCTTAACGTTCTATTTTTCTACACTAAGTTTTTAACAAATTTTCCGAGAGAAAAGATATGGCGAATCTTTGTCGGAGTCTATATAATTTATATATCAAGCGAAGTGGGAGATACTTCGACTTGCTACCATTTTTGAAAGCAAATAAAATTTGCTATACACTAGCCAATTGCTGACCTAAACTTTCGCAATTTAATATTGCTTCATCATCTGGATATTCTTGACAAATGACGCCTTCATCATTTACAACAGTTGCGCCGGCAGCTTTCATTCTGTCAACCCAATTTCTCATCCATTCACCATCGCCCCAACCATATGAGCCGAATAAACCAATTGTTTTAGAAGAACAAATTCCACATATTTCTTCTACTAAAGGTTCCATTTCACCTTCTTCTAATTCTTCAGCCCCCATAGCTGGGCATCCTAATGCAAAAGCTTTATCTCCTTGCAATTCTGAAACTGATACACTACTGCAATCTAACACTTCAGCCTCTTTTCCTTCTTTTTTTATTCCTTCAGCTACAGCCTGAGCCATTGCAGCAGTATTTCCTGTCTGTGACCAATAAATCACTTTAATTTTATCCATCTTTATCCTCCTAAATGACCTTTTTATTATTTTCTAATGATTTTTTTAAATAAAATCATTATTAACGATTTCTATTAAACTTTTACCAGATGCATAACTTTTAAGTATTCGCACTTGGCAATCATCAAATTTCTTAAAAAGTTTCTCTTTAAAAGAAACATCTGCATATACTTTCCAATAACCTGTCATCAACGAATTTTCTCCATTGTTTTCTATGAAACCAACTACATCCTCTATTGGATATCCTAAAAACACACCCATCTCATGTGGAAACATATCCCTTTTTTTTAAATACACATTATATCTTTTTTTGAATTCTAATAATTTGTATTCAAAGTTTCCTTTTTTATATCCTATTTTATATAAAACATCTACATTCTCTTTTTGAGAAAAGTATTCTTTTATAATTGATTCGTCATAAACTAAGAATATTATTTTCCCATTAAAGCGTGCAAGTTCAAACGTCTCCAAAAACACACTTTTACAAATTCTAACTACAGATTTTTCATACTTTTCTTCAACACTCAACAAATTTGACGACTTATCTCTTATTAATACTGGAGTGCACTGTACAATAATCTGCAATTCAAGTTTTTTTAAATCTCTCCGATTTAAAATTTCAATAATTTCTGAACTCATACAAGCTCCTTTCGGTTAGTGTTCTCTAACTGTTTTATATAATACATTTATAACTAAAGTTTGTCAAGCCTTATTTAATAATTTTTTATTTTTTTTTTACTTTTTATATTTTTCACCTTTTTTATCAATTCATGTCTTTTATATTTATTAAAATATTTTTTTACAAAAAAGAGCCTCAATGACTACTTGTCATTGAGGCTCTAGAAACATTCATTAAAACGATATTTAAAAAATCATTATCTAAATCTAAAGTAAAATAATTAATTTTTAGAAAAATCAATCAATTTTTTAATTCTATTAAGCATTTAAACTAATCCAATTAATGGGAATGTATAACAAATAATACCAGCTAATAAAACGAATAGTATTGTCCATACAACAACTTTACCCATAATTTTACTTTCTACACCGCTTAAACCTACAGCAGCAGAACCAATTGCAATTGACTGAGGGCAGATCATCTTACCTAATCCAGCACCCATTAAGTTACCAGCTGCTAGCCAAGCACTATTTGCTCCAATAGCTGTTGCTGTTTCTGTCTGAACTTTACCAAATAAAGCAGTTGTTGATGTACCTGAACCTGTTACAAATCCACCAATTGTACCAATTAATGGAGAAATAAGTGGGAAATATTTACCTGTAACACTTACTAACTCTTTTGAAATAGAAGATGTCATTCCACTATATCCCATAATTTTAGCAACTGCTAAAACTGAACAAATTGTGATAATAGTTTTAACGTTAGATTTAACAGTTTTACCTAAAATACCTAACATTGTCTTAAAGCTAGCGCCTTGAATCGCTCCACCAATAAATCCAGCTAATAAAATTAATACACCTGGTGTGTTAACCCAACAGAATGTTAAAGGTTTACCTGTTGGATAAAACTTAACCTGTGAAGCAATCTTAAGTAAAGGTTTATTAATGAATGGTACTAATTTTGAAGTTAAAAGTAAAAATACAAAAATGAAAATAAATGGTGACCATGCTTTAAATGCCTGAACAATTGTTAATGTTTGTTTTTTCTCACCTGAAGATGCAACTTTAAAATCTGGATTATCAGGTGTCTTTGCGAACATAGCATATAAAATGATTACAACCATACAAATAATTGCACCAATAATATTGGCAAGATCAGGACCAATAAACTGTGCTACAACATACTGTGGAACAATATATGCTAAATCTGCAATTAATGTAAACAATACTAAACCTTTTAATGCTTTAAAGCCTTTACCAATTACTACTACTGCAATAAATGGAATAATGAATTGTACTACTGACTGAATTAATGCAACGTCTGATGAAATTTTAACTGTATCAAGACCTGTAATTGCATGCATTGTATTTGTTGGTACACCTACTGAACCAAATGCTGTTGGTGTAGAGTTAATAATTAAACATGTTACAACTGAAAGTAATGGATCAAATCCTAATCCAACAAGGATACCAGCAGGAATAGCAACAGCTGTACCAAAACCAGCCATACCTTCCATGAAGTTACCAAAACCAAATGCTATTAAAAGCATTAAAATTCTTTTGTCTGTAGAAACACTAGCAAGCATTGCTTTAATCGAATCCATTGCTTTTGTTTCTAAAGTCAAGTTATAAGTAAATAATGCTGCCAAAATAACGATAATGATTGGCCATAGTGCATTACAGATACCTTCTAACGAAGCTAATCCAATATTTGCTGGTGTCATTTTCCATACGCTACCAGCTAATACTGCTGTAATGACAAGAGCTCCTAAACAAGCTAAATGTCCTGGCATCTTTAAACCAGTTAATGCCACAATCAAACATAAGATTGGGGCTAATGCAAGAATAAATAATAAAAAGTCATTCATAGTATGATTCTCCTTTTTTTCTACAAATTTTACGAAGACTTAAGAACTCTTATCTATACAAATATTAAAAAAACTATATTAAATCATCATTAAATCATCGTAAAATTTGTGATTAGTCGAAAAATATATTATCACAAATTACGCCTTGTTTCAATAGGCTTACAGCTCTAATGATATTTTTCGACCATTCAACAATAAAAATTATTTTGTACTATTTTTTTAATAATTTTATTTAATTATCACTAAATTTTTATTTACTAGTCATAAAATCAGGTAAAGGTTTACCAATTTTTTTCCATTGATAGAATTCTGCTGTTGCAGCAAACATTACATCACCTGAAGAATTAAGCATTGTTTCAAAAGAATCTTGAACAACATTAATCAACAAACCTATAGATACTACCTGCATAGAAATTGTGTCTGGAATACCAAATAATGAACAAGCCATAGGAATTAATAATAACGAACCACCTGTTACACCTGATGCACCACACGCAGCTAATGCAGATAAAATACTTAGAATAATAGCAGTACCAATATTAACATGAATACCAAGTGTATGTGCTGTTGCTAAAGTCATAATGGTAATAGTTATTGCTGCACCATCCATATTAATTGTTGAACCTAGCGGTATAGAAACAGAATACATATCTTTATCTAATCCCATTTTTTCACATAATTCCATATTAACTGGAATATTAGCTGCTGAACTTCTTGTGAAAAAGGCAGTAATTCCACTTTCTTTTAAACATTTAAATACAAGTGGATATGGATTAGTTCTTAAAGTTACACCTGCAATTAAAGGATCAATAATCAAAGCAACTATAAGCATACATCCAATCAACAAACATAACACTTTACCATATTTTAAAACAGAGCTAAATCCGTTTGATACAATTGTATTATATACAATACCTGCAATTCCAAATGGAGCACAACTAATAATCCATTTTATAAGCAAGGACACTGCACTTGCAAAATCCGCAACAATATCTTTTGTTACTTTACTTGAACATTTTTTCAAAGCAAATCCAAATAAGACTGCCCAAAAAAGTATACCTAAATATTGACCGTTTATTATAGCATTTATTGGGTTTTGAATAATACTAAAAATTATATTTTTCATTACAGCGGATAAACTTTCTGGGGCTTTTCCTACAGCTGATGTTGCATGCAAAATAAGCTTTTGTGGAAAAATAAAACTTAAGACAACTGCTGAAACTGCAGCTAAAAATGTACTTAATAAATAGAAAAAAATTACCATACCAAATCTTGAATCTAATTTAGAATCTCCAGATGCTAAAGAACTACTTACTAATACAAAAACTAAAATAGGTGCAATTGCTTTTAGAGCACCTACAAAAATATCTCCTAAAATACTAATATCGACACTTTTAATTCCTAATAAATTATGGAAAACTAATGCCCAAGAAACACCTACAAGCATACCAAAAACTATTTTTATAACAAGATTAGTGTCATTATAATTTTTGATAGCTTTTTTCATATAACCTAAAAACTTCATAATACTTTTGTTTAGCTATCAACTAAACTGCTCCTCTCTTCCTTTCGTTTTTAGAAACGAAAAAATAATATCTCTGAATTATAATAACACATAATCCTTTTTCAATCTACTTCTTTAACCTTCAAAAGTCCTTTTTTACATTTTGGACATTTTAGAAACTTATAATCTATATTTTTTAGTTCACTTGAACAAATAGGACATTGAGACTCAATTATTGAAATTTTACCATCTTTATATATACTTGAAATCGTAATTCCTTGAACTATTTGTTTACATTTTGGGCAAAACTTAGGATTAAATGTTGCGATAGCCTCAATGAATACAGTTTTATTAATTGACTCTTCAACCTCTTTTTTAAAGGGCTCTCCATAGTCCTCTATTGCATTCATAATTGCAACCTTATCTTTACTAGATTTTTCTACACCTTTTAAAAAAACAAATTCTTCCCCACAAGAAGAACATTTAAAATCTAATCTTGAATTCATTTATAATCCTCCCTTTCATTTTTTTGAATAGTCCTTTTTATTTTGAAAAAATTTTGCCAATTTCATCTTCTGACATACCTTTTTTCACATTAAAGGAACCTGCATGTAAAAAACTATCATATCCTTTTTCAACCATAAAATGTCTCATTGATTCAGAACTCTTTACGACACCTTTATCCTGTAGTTCATCACATATTTCTTTTAATGTTTCTCCCTTTTTAACGACTACTGTTATTTCATTTTTGTTACTTGATGTATCTTGACCATTTTCAGTACCTTGGTTTCGAATCTTATTTGTTTTTGATTCTGTAGTATTATTTTTTTTCGTTGATTCTTTAGAATCTTTATTATTTGTTGTAGATTTTTCTTTGCTATCTTTTTTTAATTTTAAATTATATTCAGTTGAACTTTTTTTTATTTTTTGGGCCTTTTGAAGTATTTCTGCGTCCGTCAAATCTTTTGGCCCTTTCACTGAAAAAAGAATCATCAAAATAATTGTAGACGACAAAATGCCAGTTCCTAGACCTCTAATAAAATATTTTAATCTCATTGTATCGCCTCCTTAACATTATTTCGATACAATCCGATTACAAATTTTACCTCTCCAAGACCTAGTCCTAGCTCCTTTGCAATTTCAACATTATTTTTTCCACTCTTGTGTAAACGAAGAATATCAACATTATGATTCGATTTATCGTCACTATCTGTATTAGTTTTACCATTCTTTATAGATTCAGAAAGTAACTCATCTTCTTCAATTTTATCAGTATCGTTTAGTTTTTCCTCAACATCTTCTGCCGTCTGTGCTAGTCTCGCTAACACCTCATCTTGTGTTGATTTCATATTTGCAGAAAACTCAGATAATTCACCTGCTAGCTTTGTTAATTCCTCATGTTTATCATTTAACATACTGTATAAAAACATAATTTCATTGTGAGTCTTATTCATTGAATCTAACACAGTGTCAGAATATTCACTAATAGTCATAACTTTACTATTAGTTTCTTTTTCCATTGCTCTTTCTGCTATTTCGAGATTATAATCAAGCTGTTCTGTTATTTTTTCATCAATAGTAACATCCGCGTTTTTCATTTGTTTTTCAATAACAATTTTCATTTGTTTTTCGCTTAAAGCATTGATTTTTTCAATGTCATTTTGTGACAATCTCTCTTCAATGAAAAAACTTGCAATCATAAAAATTACGCCCATGACTATTAAACTAATTTCAACTGTTCCCATATTATTCCCCTTCTCTCTTAAAACCTAACCTTAATCCACACCTTTATTTATACTTTAACTTACTTATGTAGCCACTTCAAAAAAGGCTTCTAAATAGTAATATCAAAATGTGAATTTTTTTCTGTTACTTTTCCAAATTCACCTTCTTCATCTGATTTAGAGCTTGCGTTTTTCTTTTTATTTTTTCTCTTTTTATATTCGTTACTACCCTTGTCTTTTGCATCATATTTTTTGTCTAGCTGATCTGATTTATGTGTCTGTTGAACAGTAGTATATTTCAACTCTTGTTGTTTTGCTACTTCATGTGATATGTTTTGCTGATCTACTAATGGTTTACTCTCTTCATGCTGTTTTAAATGATTCATATCATCAAGTCTTTGAATTACTCCATTAATGGAAACTGGTGTAATAGCCATAATAATTTCCTCCTTTACTCAATACCAGCAATTCGAACCTCACCATCACGTTTTACAAACTTTGAGTGTGCCGTACTGCTTCTAACCGTATATTTTAAATCTGAAATAATAATTATGGTACCTGGTTGAACATCACCTGATACAACAACATATGACTTATCCGCTTCTTTTAATTCTGCCTTTAGTTTTTCTAATTGTTCTTTCATAGGAACAAGTGCTTTTTGTTGTTCTTTATAAATCAAAGCCAATTTTTGCACATAGAGAATCTTGTCCTTTGGAAAATTTTCACCTTTTTTAATTCTTGAACTAAAATTTGTAACAGTTACTTTAATTTTTTCTAATTCTTCCGACTTATCTACTAACTCTTGAGTTAATCTTGACATTTCTTCTCTTTTTTTTGGATCTATTCCAACCATAATCGTTGTAGGAGAACCCATAGATGTGCCTATTCCATTTGCGTCTACATATCTACCTGCTCTTACAACGCCTCCATTTATAATTCCTTTTTTCCCGGCAACTCTAACATCTATTCCAGCTGAAACATCACTATTTAAAATAATATCCGTTTCAATATAGCCTTTTGCTATTACTTTTGCACTTTCTATATATTTTACTATAACGTTTTCGCCTGATTTAATTACACCTTTTCCTTTACCTACAATACCACCTTTTATTATTACTTGTCCCGTGGCTTCAATAAAGGCATCCTCTACCATTCCTTCAATTTCTATATTACCATTTGCCGTAACTGAAAAACCACTTGTTACGTTTCCTTTTATAGTTACACTTCCTGCATATGACAAATTTCCTGTCGAATTATCCACATCTGAAGCGACTTCATATACCTCGGACATTACAACAGCACCCTTATCTAAAGAAATATGTCCTGTAAATTCAGCAATAAGTTTATCTCCTGTTTCATTAAAAGTAACTCCGTTTCCTGCAACAACCGTAGCAGGATTAACTGCTTTAGGGGCCTTTTCTTCTCCTAAAACATTTATACCTGGTTTTCCCTCTTCTTCTTTAATAATTTCTGCAACAACATCGCCTTTTTTAGCCTGGCTGATTGTGTCTAAGTTCTTATAATCTACTGAACCATCTGGCTTTGTTCTTGGTCTGTGACTTGGATTAGTATTAAAAAAATATTTAACCTCTCCATTCTTTCCTTCTTCTAATTCTTTTCCCTTTGCTAAAACAACTTCATTAAAAAACATTTTATTCTGTAATGATAAATCAATTTCATCTTCTAAAATACCATAACAGACTTTACTATTTGATAATGCATCTAACACCATTTTTTTTGTCAGCTTCTTCCCAGATTCTGTTCCTGGGAAAAAAATACATTTTGCACTCATTTTATCAAAAGCAATATCACAATCTACATATTCATCAAAAATTTCTTTTTCTGTTGCTCCTAGTTTTACTAGCTTTTCATCAGTTGCATCATTAACAACACTTGTTAATTCTTTTAAATTATATTCATTTAGATTTTCATGACTCAAAAAGTAAACCACCTGTTGTACATCTACTCTTTTTCCAGCATTCTCTGGTGGTATTACTTTAAGGTATGCAATTTTATCCTGAACAACTATTTCAAATTTTTGATTTTTCATGATTACTTCTCCCATTTTAATTGTTCTATCAAATTAATCCTTTAACAAAATGAATATGCTAACACTTTTCTAAACAATAATATTCAAGTAATCGCCCATTATTTTTTTCATTTTTGCAAGTGCTTTCGTATGAAGCTGAGACACTCTTGATTCTGATACTCCTAGAATTCTACTTATCTC
Source organism: Lachnobacterium bovis DSM 14045 (assembly GCF_900107245.1). Lineage (GTDB taxonomy): Bacteria > Bacillota > Clostridia > Lachnospirales > Lachnospiraceae > Roseburia > Roseburia bovis. The sequence continues at coordinate 72,129 of NZ_FNPG01000004.1, read as the reverse complement.
TTTCAAAGTCATTTCCTCATAATAATATAATTCAATAACTTTTCTTTCGTTATCAGTTAAAACTCCTAATGAATCTGATAATTTTTGCTTTAATTCATCTTCTGCAATAACATCTTCTGGTGGTGCAAATTTAGAATTACATCGAGTATCCATCACAAGCTCTGGTCCTGTTTCTTCAAATTCATTTAAAGAAACTACATTAGTCACTTTTAATTGTGACTGCCAAGTATTTAATTCTTTGTCAGTAATACCTAACTCTAATGCTAATTCTTCATCCGTTGCATTTTTACCAGTTCTCATTTCAACTTGTTTGACAGCTTCATCAATCCTTTTTTGACGTTGACGTACCGTCCTTGGAATCCAATCCATCTTTCGAATCTGATCGAGTATGGCACCTCGTATTCTTAAACTTGCATAAGTCTCAAATTTAACATTTTTAGACAAATCAAACTTATCTATGGCATCTATTAATCCAAAAATACCATAGCTTACCAAGTCATCATATTCGACATTATATCCAAGATACATACTCAATCGTCCTGCAACCAACTTTACTAACTGTGCGTATTCAACTATCAACTGCTCTCTTGTCTCTTGAGTTGGATTTTTTGAGTATTCCTGCCATAATTTTTCTTTCTCTACTACCTTCATCATCGCACAACCCCTCATTTTCTATATAGTTTTCTTTATATCTTTTTAACTAATAATCATCATCTTCTTCCAAAGAATCCACATTATCAGCTTCATCCTCATCGTCTTCTCCATACTCCTCGTCGTCTTCATCGTAATCTTCGTCGTCTTCATCCATCTCTTCATCATCTTCTTCATTTTTATCTGAAAAATTATTTAAATTTCTATCCAAAACATATCTTACGCACTCGCCGATGACAAGGAAAACAACTAAAACAATTAACAGTTCTAATGTAAAATCAAAGAGATTCAGATGGTTTATAATTGCAAATATACAATCAATTAAACCTCCTATAAGCATAACAATCGCAGGTATGTATTTAGTATTCATATGTTTACCGCCTTCTTTAAAATCCTCTTACACTTCAAATTGTCTTAAGAGGTTTTCCTACTGCCTTTATAATAAAATCTCCTGTTTCACAATCTAATATTACTGTTCTACCATAATTTAATCCTGTATCTTGTGCAACTAAAGGAATATTCAATTTCTTTAAAGCTTTTTGTGCTGCTAATTCATTTCTTTCCCCAACATTTACTATATTTGAAATACCACTACCACCAAACATTTTAGCTCCACCTGCAATTTTGGCCACCATTCTTCTTGGAGATGCACCTTGTTTTATCATTTGATTATAAAGCTCTACGATTCCTGTATCTCCAAATTTAGCAATATTAGTATTAGTTTTTAACTGTGTACTATCTGGCAGCATATAATGCACTAATCCCCCAACTTTTGCCACAGGATCATACAAAGTCAAGCCAATACATGAACCTAATCCCAACGTAGTAAGAGAGTCTGGAGCTTTTGCAATTTTTAAATCTGCCATACCTACTTTAAGAGTTACTCCCATAAAATATTTGCTCCTTATATTTACAAACTTATGCCTAATGCACCCAAAATCTTATCATATGAGTCTTCATCAGGCATTAAAATAAAATAACCTTCAATCATTACATCATCGCCAAATTCGGTTTCAATAAAAAGTGCATTGTCTCCATACTGACCAAACATAATTGCTGGGACACTTAAAATTGCTGCAGCCATATCAACCGAAATGGATGGAATGGATGGTCCAATAACAAGACCTGTCAATGATGATAGTGCTGATAAATATGAACCAGCGATAATATTACCCACTTCTTTTAAGGCAGATAAATCCATTTCCGTAAAAGGTTCATTATATTCTAAATCTCTCATCATCAATTTGTTTACCAAATAATGAGCAGCTGGCATTTTCATTAAGAACATCATACTTCCCGAAATATCTTCCTGCACTTCTAAAAAAATGCCAACTATAGTCTCATCTTCTGGGCAAATTGCAGATCCAAGTTTCGATGCTTCCATAAGTTCTACTTTAGGAACCCTCATATCAATTTTTTCGCTAATCATGCTCGCAATTGCAGTTGTTGCATTGCCAGCACCTATGTTTCCAAGTTCCTTTAAAACATCAATATACATATTGTTAACATCATCTAAGGAAAAATTTGCCATACTTCCTCCTGTAAAATACTTTCTTTTTAATAAATATTACTAATTTGAATTAGAATTCTCTTTTTCACTTATAATGTCATTTATTTCAAATAATGAAATTAATTCCTCGCCGTTTTTTCCAATTCCATTAATAAAACTCTGCTTAGGTGTACCATGTGATGATCCACCATTGCTGACTTTTTCAATATCATCTTCACTCAATGTGATTACTTCTCTTACTTCATCTACAATAATTCCGAGATTTCCTCTTTCTTCAACTTTTAAAATAATAATTCTCGATTTTCCTGTAAAAACATCTTCTGACAATCCCATCTTTTTTCTTATACTCATAACTGGAACAATCTCACCACGTAAATTAATTATGCCTGCAAAATAATCCTGTGCCATTGGAACTTTTGTAATCTTTTGCATTCTTACTATATTGTCAACATATCCAATATCAATTCCATATTTTTCACTGCCAATTCTAACTACAATATATTGTGTAAGTACTTTTTCAACTTCTTCAAATTCCGCAACATTTGCTTCTGACATATTGTTCACCTCCCGATTACATTAATGTATTTACATCTAATATTAGAGCAACTTCACCATCACCTAAGATTGTTGCACCACTAATTAATTTGTTTGCTTTAATGTAATCACCTAATGATTTGATAACTATTTCTTGCTGTCCCACTAAATTATCTACAACAAGTCCGGCATTATTATCACCACGATTTACAATAACAACTGTTAATACATCGGGATCTTCTTCTCTTGGTTCAATACCAAGTATCTTATCCATTCTAATAATAGGAATAACAGTTCCTCTTAAATTAATAACTTCTCTATTTTCTACATACTTAATATCACCAATTGCAATATCCTCTATGTTAAGAATTGAACCTAATGCAATAGCATATTTATCTCCACGTACTTCAACCAATAGAGCCTGAATAATTGCTAATGTTAAAGGCAACCTAACAGTAAATGTTGAACCCTCTCCAAATTTAGATTCAACCTCTACGTCACCACCTAAGCCTTCGATATTAGACTTAACAACGTCAAGTCCTACACCTCTACCAGAAATATCTGTAATCTTTTTAGCCATTGAGAAACTAGGCATAAATAATAAATTAACTATTTCTTTTTGTGACATAGACTCTGCTTGTTCTGGTGTAACTATACCTCTTTCAATAGCTTTACTCTTTACAGCTTCTGTATCAATACCATTGCCATCATCGCCTACTTTAATAATGACATTATTTCCTTCCTGATAAGCGTTCAAGAAAATATGTCCAGATTCTGGTTTTCCTCTTTCTGCACGAATCTCCTTAGACTCAATACCATGATCAGCTGAATTTCTAAGCAAATGTTGCAAAGGGTCACCAATCTGATCTACTACCGTTCTATCAAGCTCTGTTTCTTCACCAGTCATTGTAAGTTCCATTGGTTTATCTAATTTTCTAGACAAATCACGAATCATTCTTGGATATTTATTAACAACTGATTCAATTGGAACCATTCGAACTTTCATTACTGATTCGTGTAAACTTGTTGTAATTCTTTCAAGATACTCAATCTGTTCATGGAATCCTTGGGAATTAACGCCATTTCCATCCGTATTACTCATTGAAACAATTGAGTTCTTAGCAATAATCAACTCTGAAACCTGATTCATTAATGCATCTAATTTTTCAATATCTACACGTACAGTTCTACTTGCAACCGGTTTAGCAACCTTTGTATTCTTATTATTTGCTGCGCCTGCTTTAGCTGCTGGTGCAGGTGTTGCTGCTGGTGCCGCCGGTGCAGGTGTTGCTGCTGGTGCTGCCGGTGTTTCTTTTTTCTCTTCTTTAGGCTCTTCTTTCTTTTCTTCTTTAGCTTGTGACTGATCTAACATAGCAACATCTGTCACACTAATAGAGGTTATATTCTCAATTTCTGAAACACTAGTTGCTGCTGCTTCAATCTTTTCTAATTCTTCTGATGTTGCAAAAACAAAACTAAAATTCAATTCAAAGTTTTCATCTTCAATCTCTTGTGAACTTGGACGGAACACAAGAATCTGGCCGAATTCTTCAACTGCTTTAAAAACCAAAAATGCACGAGCAGCTTTTAAAAGACAATCTTTTTGAATAGCTACATCTATATAATAAATTTTATGTCCGCTATCTTTAGCCGATTTAATATCATCAATCTCTTTATCTGTTAATTCAAGATTCGGAATATGTACATCTTCTCCACCACTTGCAGCAGGTGCATCATCTTTTTTTGGTGCACTCTCTTCTTTCTTAGGAGCTGATGATTTTGGAGCCTCCCCGTTTGCTTTTGCCAAAAAATCATTTAACTCTTTAATTATATTTTCATTATCTTCAGTACCTTCATCAGAAGTATTTTTTACATTCGCAAGATATCCATCTAACGCATCTAAGCATTCAAATAGCAAGTCAATCATCGCGCTATCAACTTGAATCTTATCACTTCTAACTTCCTGAAAAACATTTTCCATATCATGGGTCAAATGTTGCATTCTTTTAAATCCCATAGTTCCTGCCATACCCTTTAAAGAGTGAGCTGCACGGAAAACTTCATTTATAGTATCCTTATTATCAGGCTCTTGTTCAAGTGTCATAATACAGTCACTTAAAGTCTGTAAATGTTCACTGCTCTCATCAATAAATATTTCAAGATATTGACCTACATCCATTTATTTTACCCCCACATTTTTTGTAATACAATTTGCAACATCATTTAATGGAACTACCTCATCAACAAGTCCCGTTAAAGCAATTGCCCTTGGCATTCCATAAACTACACAAGTTTGTTCGTTTTGTGAAATAATATATACTGGTTTCTTAGATGCTAAAGATGTTATTCCTGCTGTACCGTCTGCACCCATTCCTGTAAGCACAACGCATACAATTTTGTCATAACCTGATGTGATAAGAGAGTCGTACATTACATTGGCACAGGGTTTTAATCCACCAATAGCAGGCATATCGTTAAAAACAATCTTATGTGATGAATCAGAAACCTTCTTTATCTCTAAATGATTACCTCCAGGTGCAATATAAACTACACCTTTTTTTAGGACTTCTCCATTTTCTGCTTCTTTTACACTTACCTTGCTTATCTCATTAAGTCTTTCTGCTAACGATTGTGTGAATCCTTTAGGCATATGCTGAACTATAACAATTGGAGCATCAATTTCACTAGGAATGTAAGGCACTACTCTTTGTAATGCTTTGGGTCCTCCTGTAGAGCACGCTACTGCAATTAATACGTTCTTTGCTCCTTTTGATGGTCTAATTTTTTGATGCCTTTTATCTGATGAAACCTCAACCGGCTTAAACTTCTCGACACATGAATTATCGGATTGTCTCTCTCTTCGTGTGCTACTTGCTTTAGGTGGAAAACTAACAGACTGCTGCGTAAAATCTTTTCGCCTTGTTTTTCCTACACCATCTGACACAATCGAATTATTCAAAATTACGAGCAATCTATTTTTAAAAACATCACCCTTAGCTTCGATAATATTAAGTGGTTTTTCGACAAAATCAATTGCCCCTAATTCTAAAGCTCTTATTGTAATCTGCGATTCCGCTCTTGCTACAGTACTTACAATAATTATTTTGGCTTTAATATTGTCAGCCTTCAACTTTTCTAAAAGCTCAAGTCCAGACATTCTCGGCATATTGACATCTAAAATCACGCCATCATATGTATTGTTTTTTAGTTTTTCATATCCTTCTACTCCGTCTTTGCATGTATCAACTACTTGAAGATTACTATCTGAGTTGATTATATCACACATAACTCTTCTCAGGAGTGCAGAGTCATCAATAACTAAAATTTTTTTTCTCATTCGAGCCACCTATTTTTTCTTTTTGCGTGATCTTCTTTGTTCTTGATACACATATCTAATAATTACATCTCGAATCTTATTATCCTTAAAAATAAATTCAACTCTTTGATTATAAATATCATGATCATTAGAGTTTTTATATGACGCAATAACCTTCGCAACAATATAAAACTCTTTTTCCATTTCACCTGTACAAAGTGCCACGTTAATTAAGATATAATTTTCTCTACCAACTTGTTCCTTTGAAGCAAAACGCAACCCTCCTCCGCTAATATCTACTATGGTTGCTTTTCTTTCCCTTAAACGATCGATTCCATTTTCTCTCATACTGTTAAATATTTCCTCAGCAGAATTCAAGGTACTTTCTTCTTGAGTTAAAAGATAGTAATTCATATCTAGCGTACATGCTAAACGATAGTATTCTCGTCTTTGAATTTTTTTAATTCTAGTTTTTTCTGAAAGGACCATAAAGGACAAGTTCTGTATTTTATATCGGTTAATTATCTCGATTTCACACTTGTATATTCCGCTTTTTGTAAAAAAAGTAAAGACAAACACCACATTAAAAGGGAATAACACAGTTTTTGTTTTCCTAGTTGGAATAGCAACTGCAATATTTCCTTCTTCTGTAATGTCTAATACTTCTGTTTCAAAAAACACTTTTTCTGTTCCATCTTTCTTTTTTACAGGCTGTTTCATAAAAATTTTAACCTTATCGCCTGGATTAACAACATCCTTTAAAAAAGTCATAAATTATCTCCTTAAGCTTGAACCACTACTAAAACTTAAAGTTATGATATTGCCCTATAATCTATTGTTCAAAGAATTTTATCTTATAATTTATTATTCAAAATTTCTGAAAATAGCTGTGATATTCCAAATTTTTTTGTCCTATCTGTTACATCTTCTTTATCAATTAGTTTATTTGCCAATTCTCTAAATGCTTTTGATGATTTAGCATTCGCATTTACTTCAGAAACGATTTTTTGTTGCTTAACGGCTTTTTCTAGTTGAACATCTGCTGGAATCATTCCATAATAGTCTATTTCTTCGTCCAAAAAATTTGTAACAACAGAACTCAATTTAGAAAAGACGCCGTTTCCTTCTTCCTTTGAAACAACTTTATTGGCTATAACGTGAATCTTAGTGTGTCCTTTTATATATCCAGGATTTTTATATAAGGCCTTAAGTAATGAATAAGAATCTGCAATAGAACTTGGATCCGGAGTTGTAACCAAAAGAACTTCTGGGCTAAATTTCAAAAATTCAACCACTTGATTAGAAATTCCAGCTCCTGTATCAATTATTATATAATCTGCCATTTCATTTAAATCTTCAAGAGATTTGACCATATATAAAATCTGGTTTCTACCTAAATTGTTTAATCCAATTATTCCTGATCCTCCCGAGATAAAGCCAATTCCATGAGGTCCAATATTTATAATTTCTCTAATGCTCATTCCTCTATATATCAAATCTGATAAAGTATACTCTGGTTTACTTCCAAACATGACCTCAACATTTGCCAAACCAAAATCTGCGTCAAAAATGATTACTTTTTTCCCTAGTTTCTGTAAAACCACTGCTAAATTTACAGAAATATTTGATTTGCCAACGCCACCTTTTCCACTTGTTACAGCAAGAACACGGGCTACTTTTTTCAACGGAGCATTTTGCTTTTTATGATTTATGGCTTCTCGTAATTGCTGTGCCTGATCCATTTTCGTTTATTTTCCCCCCAATAAATGCTTTACAACTTTTTGAATATCAATTACTGATAAATCTTCTGGTACGTTTTGTCCATAAGCTACATACGATAAATCAGCATTTGCATGCAATTTGATATTTAAAATATTGCCATAGCACGTTGTCTCATCTAATTTAGTAAAAATAATACTATAATCTGATATCTCATGAAAACTATCTGATATCTCCATTAAATCCTTTAATTTTGTTGTTGCACTCAAAACCAGAAATACTTCTCTTTCATATTCCTCATCTAACTGATTAATTAAAATTCTAGTATCATTTTTTTGTTCAATATTTTTATGAGAAAATCCTGCTGTATCAACAAAAATTAAATCATATTCTGACAACTGCAAGACAGCTTCATTCAACTCGTCTACTGAATAAATAATTGATAACGGTGCATCTAGAATATTTGCATAAACTCTTAACTGTTCTGTAGCAGCAATTCTATATGTATCTGCTGTCAAAAATGCTACCTTTTTATTTTTTTCCATCTTATATTTTGAAGCAATTTTTGCAATTGTTGTTGTTTTACCAACCCCTGTTGGCCCAATAAAGAACACAACCTTAGGTGTTTTCCCAGAACACTTAATTGTAGTAGGTGTACCTAATCGAAGAATCAATTTCTGATATACATTAGATAAAATTGTATCTAAACTGATTCCTGGTCTAATAAATTTTTCTACCTCACACAAAATTTGATTGATGTTTTTTTCACTTACTTCATTGCTCAACAAAGTCTTATATAATATCTTAACAAAATTAATTTCTTCTGCAGTAGGAGCTTTATAAAACATCTTTTCTTGTGCAATAGTACCACCTAGTTTTTTTTCAAACATGCTCCCAAGATTTTCTAAGCGATCATCTATCTCGGATGATTCGTTTTTACCATGAATAATTCTTTTTACCGGTTCTTCGGTTCTTACAGAAGGTTTTTTTATGCTTTCAAGAGCAACCTTTTCATTTAGTTGTTCAAATATTGGCTTTTGAACTTTTTCCTTTGCTTCGCTATTTTTATATACAAAATCTTTAACTTCGCCTTCATCTCTTAGCGTACTAAAATCCTTATCAATCTCTTTTTCTTTTTTAAAATTCTTAAACAATCCGCTCTCTGATTCATTGCGATAAACTTTATTTGTATATGTACTATTCAAATTATTAGAATATACCCCATTCTGATATAAATCGTTATCGTAAGAATTATTTGTATCTTTTTCGAAGGAAACTCCAACAGGTTCTTTAATTGGAATTTCAATTTCTTCATCTACTGATAAATCTATACTCTCATGTGTTTTCATCTGATTTTTAAATGGTTTCATATCCTTAATATAATTCTCCTTTTCCTCATCTACTGCCGCTGTTATTTCAATCATCTGACTTTTAAATGCACTTAAAATTCCCTTCGATTTAACTGTCTTTTCATTCATAACAACAACATTTTCTCCTAATTCTTTTTTTGCTTTTTCAAGCGCCTCTTCCCTTGTTTTTCCTTGATATTTATTTATTGTCATTTACGCCGTCACCATCCCCACTGATTGTAGTTCTACACCCGAATCTACTTCATTATATGAAACAACAATCAAATTTTTAAAATAATCTTCTGTTAACTTTTTAAAATACATTCTCACAATAGGTGATGTTATGATAATTGTACTTTTTCCCAAGCTTTCAAGCTTATTCACTTCTTTTTCTACTGCATCCATAATATTTTTTGTGCGCTCAGGATCAAGAGTTATAAAAGCTCCTTGCTCACTTTGTTTAACAGACTGCATAATTTCTTGTTCAATCTTAGGGTCAAGTGTAACGATACTTGTCACTTCATTTGCAGGGAAGTATTTGCTAGAGATAGCTCTCTTTAAGCTTTGTCTTACATATTCCGTTAAAACATCAGTATCTCTAGTTACCGCTGCATGATCAGCTAAGGTCTCAAAAATCGAAAGCAAATCTCTTATTGATATGCCTTCATTAAGCAAATTCTGTAAAACTTTTTGTATTTCTCCTAATCCTAAAAGCTTAGGAGTTAATTCCTCAATTAAAACCGGATTGCTTTCCTTAAGATTCTCTACTAGGTTTTGAACATCTTGTCTAGTCAACAACTCTGCAATATTATTTCTTATAACTTCTGTAAGATGCGTAGCAATTATTGAAGGAGGATCTACAACAGTATAACCTAAACTTTCTGCTCTTTCTCTTTGTCCTTCACTTATCCAGATAGCTGGCAAATGAAAAGAAGGTTCATACGTTGGAATACCTGTAATCTCCTCTTCAACAAAACCTGGATTCATTGCCATATAATGGTCAAACAAAATCTCTCCTTCTGCTAACTGTATTCCCTTTATTTTAATAATATATTGATTTGGATTTAACTGTATGTTATCTCTTAAACGAATGATTGGTACAACAGTTCCTAATTCAAGAGCTATCTGTCGTCTAATCATTACAACACGATCGAGCAAATCTCCTCCTTGATTAATATCAGCAAGAGGGATTATACCGTACCCAAATTCTAGTTCTATTGGGTCTACTTTCAAAAGAGAAACAACATTTTCTGGTTTTCGTATTTCTTCCACTTCGGTTTCAATCTGTTCCACTTCTTCTTCGATTTTTTCTACTCCAAGCATTGAATCAATTTTTTTACCTGTCACTAAGAAAACTGCTCCTAATGCAATAAATAAAACTGTATTAAGTGGTGTAAAAATTCCCAAAAAACACAATACACTTCCGACTAAATATAACACTCGCGGAATTCCAAATAACTGTTTTACCAAAACTCCACTAAAGTCGGCTTCATTTGAACCTTTTGTTACAAGTACACCGGTTGAAAGTGAAATCACAAGAGATGGAATCTGCGAACAAAGTCCATCACCTATAGTTAAAATACCATATTGGAGTAAAGCTTCCTGAAGTCCTAACCCCTGACGAGTTGCTCCCATTGTAGTTCCACCAGCAATATTTATAACCGTAATAATCAAACCTGCAATCGCATCACCTTTTACATACTTAGTTGCACCATCCATAGCTCCAAAAAAGCTAGATTCTTTTTGAATTTTTTCTCTACGTTCTTTAGCTTGTTCATCTGTAATTGCACCTGTATTCAAATCTGCATCAATCGCCATTTGCTTACCAGGCATAGCATCTAATGTAAATCTAGCCGTTACTTCAGCAACACGTTCTGAACCTTTGTTTATAACTACAAATTGAATAATTACGAGCACAATAAAAACAATGGTACCGATAATCATATCGCCGCCACCTACAAAGTTACCAAATGTTCTTACAACATTTCCCGGATCACCTGTAGACAAAATAAGTCTTGTTGAAGAAACATTTAATGAAATTCTAAAAATTGTTGTAAATAACAACAACGTTGGGAAAAACGACATATCTAAAACTTCTTTTACGAAAAGCACATTAAATAAAATAATAAGAGCAATAGAAATATTTATTGCCAACATTACATCTAATAGAATTGATGGAATTGGCACTATAAAGAAGATAATTGCACATAATAAATACACGGCAATTCCAACATCTGACAAATTTATTCTTTTCATGTGCCCGTTACCCCCTCCCGTTTAACTAATTTTCCTATTGTTTTTTATCGGTTATTTTCTCTCTTATGATAAATACTTGCTAAAATTTCAGCAACAGCCTGATAGAGTTCTGGCGGTATTTCCTCATTTATTTCCACATTAGCGTATAGCGTTCTAGCTAATGGCTTGTTTTCAACAATTTCTACATTATTTTCTTTTGCAACTTCTTTAATCTTTTGTGCTAAATAGTTTTCACCTTTTGCTACAACAATTGGAGCTCCTTTTGATTCCTTATCATATGACAATGCAACAGCATAATGTGTAGGGTTTGTAATTACAACATCAGCTTTTGGTACACTTTGCATCATTCTTCTCTGAGATGCTTCTTGCATAACACGTCTTTGTCTACCCTTTGTTTGTGGATCTCCTTCTGTATTCTTAAATTCATCTTTAACTTCTTGCTTACTCATTTTCATATCACGTTTAAATTTTAATTTCTGAAAAATAAAATCACTCAAACCTACTATCAAATAACATATGCTTATTTTTAAACCTGTATTAACAATTATATCTCCAACCAAAGTTAAAGCCTGATTTAACTGCATTTTATATAAAATAAAAATTTTTTCTCTTTCATCTTTTATAGAAAAATAAGCTATCAAAAAAATAAGTCCAATTTTAATTATTGATTTAAACAATTCAAAAAAGGAATCCTTTGAAAGAATTCTTTTAAAACCATTAATTGGATTAAATTTTGATAACTTAGGTTGTAATGTTTTAGGAGCTATTTTCCAGCCTACCTGTACGACACTTAATAAAAAAGTGATCACGAATCCAAAAATAAAAATCGGTAAGACAATATATAACATCTCAATATTTACATCCATAAACATTGACATTACTACTTTTGAAGAAAATTTATTTACTTCTTCATCTGCATACCTTCCTATTCCGCCATAAACAATCTTAAATATATTTAATAAATGTTCTCCTATATACGATAAAAAAAATTTCATAACAAGAAACAATGTAATAAGATCAAAAGCAGCCGTTAATTCCTTACTCTTTGCAACCTTACCTTCTTTTCTTGCATCTTCTAATTTTTTTGCAGTTGCGGGTTCTGTTTTATCTCCACTATCACCTGCAAAAAGCTGTAAATTCAGCTCTAATTTATTATCTATTTTTCTAGTTCTGTCATTATAATACCAGGTAATTTCATTTGATTTAGATTTTTCATTATAATACCTGATAATTTCATTTGTCATCATTTAGATTTCATTCCCTCAACTATTAATTTAATCATTGTTTTCATTTCATCTGTGATAAATTCTGTTACATCTGGCAATAAAAAAACTATTAAAAACATTACCACCAAACCAACTAAAAGTTTCATCTGAATACCAACTGCAAACATGTTCATCTGAGGTGCTACTTTTGCCATAATACCTAAAACACAATTCAAAATCATTATACATGCAAAAAAAGGCAAAAATATTCTAAATCCAATTACACACGACTCACACATATATTTAATCATTGTTTTTAACAAATGATTCCATTGAAACTGTGCTCCCCCCAACGGAATTAATTTGAATGAATCTATAATTGCTCCAACTATATACAAATGCATATTCGATGCAATCATAATCAATGTTATAAAATATAAATATAAATTTCCACTTATTGTAACTTCTGTATTAGTTATTGGATTAAACTCCGTTGCCATCGATAAACCAATATCCATATCTATGACATTGCCCGCAAAAACAACAATAAATGTACAAATATATGCTGCGAATCCCATTAATAGTCCCGTTAAAGTCTCCAATACTATACACGTCGAATAAGATATTACACCAGAGCTCGTGTATTTTCCAGCATCAACTATTGGTGTAAGAAAAATTGTAAGTGCAACTGTAAATCCAATTTTAACCTTATTAGGAACATCTCTTCCACCAATCAAAGGAGCTACTACCAAAAATGATGCAATTCTAACTAGAATCAATATAAACTTTTCTACATCACCTAATGTTACACCATACGTAACCATAAGCTATTTACCTGTTCTTATGTAATAACTAAATTGTGACCATAGATTTATCATAAAATTTGATATAACATTCAAAATCCATGAACCACAAATGAGCATTGTTACAAAAACTGCAATAACTTTTGGCACAAAAGTAAGTGTTTGCTCTTGAATTGATGTAACTGTCTGGAAAATACTGATAATTAAACCTACTATCAAAGAAACTAATAATAAAGGTGCCGAAACCATAATTATTGTAAAAATAGCATCTCTCGCAATATCTAGAATAATTCCTTCTGTAATCATTTTCTCCCCACCTCTTTCTCAGTCAATAAAAACCTCTTTGTCCTAAAAACTTTTCACATATTTAAAACTCTCCATGTGAATAAATCTTTTTTGTCATTGAAACGTTTGTAAAACACCTAAAATAACTAAATTCCATCCATCGGCAAGTACAAATAACAATATTTTAAACGGCAATGATATCGTTGTCGGTGGTAGCATCATCATACCCATAGACATAAGTACCGATGCAACTACCATATCTATTACTATAAATGGCACATATATTAAAAAACCTATTATAAATGCAGTTCTTAATTCGCTTAAAATAAATGCAGGTACAAGTGTTGTAAAAGGAATATCATCATAACTTTTATATGATTTTATGTCTTTACCTGACATTTTTACAAATGCTTTTACATCTTTTGTCTGAGTTTGTCCATACATAAATTCACGTAATGGTTCTTCTGCAATTTCTATAGCCCTCTCTTGAGTTATTTCACCTTTATCTAATGGCTTTATCGCTTGATCATTTATCTTTGTAAACGTTGGAGCCATTATAAAAAAAGTCATAAACAGTGCAAGACCAATCAACACCTGATTAGGAGGTGCGGATTGTGTACCAATAGCTGTTCTCACAAAATGAAGGCAAATAATGATTCTAGTAAACGATGTAAGCATAATTAAAATTGCTGGAGCTAATGATAAAACTGTTAAAACAAGAAGCATTTTTATTGGTGTAGAAAGTGAACCATTATCATTATTATAGTTTATAGACAAACCATTATTATTATCTTTTTTGGCATCAACATCTACTCCCGTATTATCTCCTTTTAATTTGCTAATATCGCTAGAAGAATTATCTATCGCCGAAATTACAAAAGTATTATATTTTTGATAATTGTTTATTTCACCAGCCTTAACTTTTTTGCTATCTAATGTAAAACAAAAAAACAAAAAAGAGACTACTAAAAAAAATACAATTACAACTTTCCTTTTTATTATCCTCATCTTTTTCATAATTTTATTCCTGCTTTTTTGGTATTTTTTCTTTTATTTTTGCTAATATTTCTTGAAATGAATCTTCTGGTTTTGGTATCTCTTTTCTTTCTAAAAATGATAAGTCTGTTAATTCGTCTTTTTTTACTTCTGTTAGATATGTAACATTATCTTTTCCTATTGCTACAACAATATACTTTTCCCCAATTCTGATTAAACAAATAGCTTTATTTGTTCCAATTTTAGTCGCTTCAACCACATCTAAATTACTGTTATGCCCTTGTATTTTTTCATACTTTGCAAGCCATTTTGTAACATAATATGCCATAGCTAATACAATCAAAAAAATCAGCAGGACTCCTATTAATTGAATAAAACTTTCAATTGTACTCATAAACCTCATTCCCTTATATTAAACTCTCATAGTTTTTAAAAATCTTTACTTTCTAACAATACTTAAAAGGGTGATTTCTACAAACTGCTTATATAGTCCATCCTATTATAAACAGCTGTAGTCCCCCTTTTAATCAAATAAACAAACATTCTTTGCACAACACACGCAATAACTTGCGCCTGCCAATTTCGTTTTATATTTAATTTGTTTTTTCTAACCAATAACTTTCTTAACTGCTTCTAATACACGCTCTGGCTGGAAAGGCTTAACGATAAAGTCTTTTGCGCCAGACTGAATTGCCTCTATAACCATTGCCTGCTGTCCCATTGCTGAACACATGATAATACATGCATCTGGATTGCCTTCTCTTATTTTTTTTAGAGCCTGTATACCGTCCATCTCTGGCATCGTAATATCCATGAGTACGAGGTCAGGTTTTGTTTCCTCATATTTTTCTACGGCTTTTGCTCCATTTTCAGCTTCGCCAACGATTGTATATCCATTTTTTGAAAGGATATCTTTAATCATCATTCTCATAAACGCTGCGTCATCACAAATTAATACATTTTTTGCCATAATCTCATATCTCCTGTTCTTTAACTATTTTTGATTGGATTTACGGTATTTATAATTTCTGTAATTCTTACTCCAAAGCTTTCCTCGATTACTACCACTTCGCCCTTTGCAACGTACTTTCCATTTACAAGCACATCTATTGGCTCTCCAGCAATCTTATCTAGCTCAATAATCTTACCTGGACTTAAATCCAAAATCTCTGAAATTGTTTTATTAGTTCTGCCAAGCTCAACTGTTACGTTAAGCGGAACATCCATTATTAAATCAATATTTTCTGGCTGCACCTGTTGAAATTGCCCCCCACTAAAGCTCTGGAATTGAGCTGGTTGAACATTTACAGGTTGCTGATTATAAACCTGTCCCATTGGTTGTCCTCCCATTGGTTGAGAATTCTGTGGAGGTGCTTGCTGTGGTGCTGCAGCAGGTGGTGGAGCAGCTTGAGCTGCCGCTGCAGATTGAGTTTCCTCTTCCATATTAGCGGATACACCTTTACACATCTCTCTTGCAAATTCAAATGGATATAGCTGCATAATCTCACTATCAACCAAATCACCAATCTGCATTCTAAATTTTATTAATACAAACGGATGTGTCAAAAACTCATCAATTGAAGCTTCATCAACATCATCTTGTGGATTGATAAGATCTGCAACCGGTGGACTAATATCAATCATCCTATTTAGCATCGAAGAAAGTGAAGTTGATGCGGCACCCATCATCTGGTTCATAGCCTCACTAATAGCACTTAGATGTAGCTCACCTAGTTCGCCTTCTACATTTAATCCATCTCCACCCATCATCAAATCTGTGATGATTTTAACATCTCGTTCCTTTAAAACAAGAATATTACTTCCATCTAATCCAACTGTATATGCAATTCTAATAAAAACACATGGTCTCTCGTAGTCTTCCTCTATATCGTTCCAAGTAGAATAAGAAACAATAGGTGTTGAAATTTCAACCTTTCTATTTACAAGAGCAAATAGAGTAGTTGCTGCAGAGCCCATACTTATGTTTGAAATTTCTCCTATGGCATCTTTTTCGTCTTCTGTTAAAGTGTTGCCCCCTCCACCTTCAGCAGATGTATCTTCGGGTTCATTACCGCCTTCACTTCCAGAAGAATCGCCGCCGCCATTAATTAATGCATTGATTTCATCTTGGGATAATACTCCGTCCATAAAATACTACTCCTCTCTAACCACTGAAGTGACCCTTACTGCATAGGCATCTCCTGACGCACCAGGTAATGCTGTAAACTTTTTAATAGTCCCAACATAAACGTCTAGTTCGTCATCAACTTTTCGATCTAACCTGACTATATCGCCTGCCTGTAATGTGGCAAAATCAAGTACAGAAAGATTACATTGTCCTAAGATGACTCGCATAGGAATCTGGGCTTTTGAAATTAAAGTTTCAATATCACCTGCATATGTTGTCTCATCGTGATTTTGTATATTTGAAAACCAATACTTGGTATTCAATCTATCCATAATATCTTCAATTGTGATGTAAGGCAAACATATATTCATAAGTCCCTCTACATCTCCTATAGTAATATTAAGTGTTACTATAGCAATCATTTCACTTGGCGAAATGATTTGTGCATATTGAGAATTAGTCTCAATTCTTTCTAATCTTGGATGAATATCCTCTACGTTCTCCCATGGCTCACATAGTAGATTTACACAAACAACTAAAATTCTTTCAATAATCAATAACTCAATTTCTGAAAAATCTCGCTGTTTATCAAGTGGCTCTCCTCTTCCTCCTAGCATTCTATCCACCATCGCATAGCCTAAATTAGAAGCTAATTCTAATATTATACTACCCTGTAATGGTGAAAAATCTACAATTCCTAATAAAACCGGATTCGATAGTGCATTTGCAAATTCAGAATAAGTAACTGCTTCTGAGTTGACAACAGATACCTGAACTGCCTTACGAAGGTATACAGGAAGGTTCGTTGATAATAAGCGACCATAATGTTCAAATATCATCTCAAGTGTTCTCAAATGTTCTTTGGAAAACTTTGATGGTCGCGCGAAATCATAATCTTTTACAGGTTTTTCATCATTTTCCTTTATTTCGTCAACATCAAGTTCTCCAGAACTTAATGCATTTAACAACGAATCTATTTCACTTTGGGATAATACGTCACTCAAATAATCTCACCACCTATTTATAAATTTTGCACTTCTTTCGTATAACCTTCTCTTACTCAGTCTGTACTGTTGAGAAATTAACTCCTATAACAAAATCTTTTCCAAACATATCCTGAATATCTTTTAAAATAGCCTTTTTTACAGCATCTGTATCAGCATTAAACTGTTCAATTGTATATTTGCGAACAATAACATTGATATCATTTAGAATAATTGTACTCTTTTCATCTAAAGCAGTTGGACCATATTTTGTATAGCCTTCACTTGTTTTATCCAATGACAAAGAAATACCTAATACTGCAAAATGACTCTTGCCATCTGATCCTTTTGCCAAATTAATCGTCATAGTAGTCTTATCTCCATCTTTTAATTGATAAGTCTCAACATTTTCAATTGGCACATCAGACACAGATGCCCCACTTCCATTCTTTAACTCTAAATCAATCGCACTACTCACCTGTTCAATTAATTTATTAGCTTTTTGTGTTTCTGGTAAAATTGAAAATACCATAAGACCAGATAATACTACATTTACAAAAACTAAAGCCAATATTATAACTGATATAAGATTCTTCTTCATGTTCTCTACCTCTCGTTGAAAAATTAATATCTTTTATCAATAGTACTTTCGTTAATTTTGCCCAATTACTTAATATCTGAACTCAATGAATTATAAATTTTAAACTCTACACGTCTGTTAAAGGCTCTTCCTTCTGGTGTGCCGTTATCTGCAACTGGCACTGTTTCGCCTCTTCCAGACGATTTAACATTTGCCGGATTTAAATTTGTTTTTGATAAAACATAATCCATAACGCTTAATGCACGATACATCGAAAGCACATTGTTATTTGGATACTTCGCTGATGAAATAGGAACATTATCAGTATGTCCTTCTATATCTATCGTGTTTTGTGTATATAATCCTAATATCTGTGATATTTTATCTAGGATTGGAGCTGCTTCTGCTTTGACATCAGATTTACCTGAATCAAAAAGCAAAGCGCCTTGTACATTTAGTTGTACATATTGTTGATTAAAATCAACTTGAATATTATTTGTCATTCCCGCTTGATCAATAATCTTTTGTATTTCTTCTGCCATTTCTTCTGATTGATCAAGGGCCTGCTGTTTAAATTCCTTTACAGCTGTTTCTTTTTTTTGCTGTGTTTCTGTTTTTGTCGTCGAATTTTTTTCAGGAGTCTCTGTACCAGTGTTATTATTTTCTGTTAATTTTTTTTGCTGAGTCTGATTTTCATTATCTGCTTTTTCTGATGCTTTGGAATTTGCCATCGCATTATAGTAGGTATCAAGAAATTCTAACTGTGCAACACCTCCCGATACCATGTTTCCATTTCCAATACTAGCTCCTCCTGCTGGTAATATACTAAAACTACTTTGCAAAGAAGAGATAACCATTTCAAATTTTGCTGCATCTACACTAGACATTGAGAAAAGTAAAACGAAGAAACATAATAGCAAATTCATAAGATCCGAGAATGTAGCCATCCATGCTGGCGAACCTTTAGGAGCTTCCTCTTCTTTTTTCTTTGCCATTACTCTTCACCTCCACCTCCGCTCGCACCTACACTATCTCTTTGTGAAGGAGCTAAGAATGATTTAAGCTTTTCCTCAATAACTCTTGGGTTCTCACCAGCCTGAATAGAAAGAAGACCTTCTACAGTAACTTCTCGCATAGTAACCTCAAGAGAATCATTTACTTTTAACTTAGACGCTACCGGATTTGTAATCCAGTTAGCAATTAATGAACCATACAATGTTGTAAGCAAAGCTACCGCCATTGAAGGACCAATTGTTGATGAATCTGATAAGTTCTTTAACATGTTTACAAGACCTACTAGTGTACCAATCATACCCCAAGCAGGTCCCATTTCACCCCATTTATCCCAAAATGAAATGGTTGTTTTATGTCTTTCCTGTAAACACATCATATCTGTTTCAAGAATACCACGTACCAATTCTGGATCAGTACCATCAACTACCAACATAATTCCTTTTTTTAAGAAAGGATCTTCGATATTGTTAGCGGCCTCTTCAAGCGCTAATAAGCCTTCTTTTCTTGCTACGTTAGACATGTCAATTATACTTTTTATTATTTCGCCAGGATCTTGTGTATTTTCTTTAAAAATAAGACCCATACCTTTTAAACCATTAATAAAATCCGGTAATTTATTAGCGGCCAGTGTACTCGAAAGAGAACCACCAATTGTGATAATAACAGACGGTACATCAATAAAGTTACCAAATGCGGCCACGCCACCGGAACTAATGATACCGAAAACTACCATTACTAAACCAAGTACAATTCCTGCTAGAGATGCTATATCCAATACTATACACCTTCCATTCCTAAGACAGTCGGGTAGTTTTTTCTAATAATTTTTTGTATTTTTATTACATTTCCTGATACTTTAATTTTACTAGATGCTACCCACTATGTCTATTTATTTTTTGTAAACTTATTATTCTCAGCCAATTAGTCACGCAATTAAACTACATATTATTTTTTGTATCTACGATTAGCTTTAATTCTTTAATGCTTCTGATAGAAATAAAGGGGAATGATTCAAACATCATCCCCCTATTTATTTGTAAGTTAACCAGTCCTAATTGAATAGCCTAAAATAATTTTCACATTATTTTTCGGCTAAATATCAAATCTATTTTAGATTAACTTAACGTTTTAAATTAATTAATTCTTCTAAAAGTGTATCTGATGTTGTAATAACTCTTGAGTTGGCCTGGAAACCTCTTTGAGTAACTATCATATCAGTAAATTGTGCAGATAAATCAACGTTTGACATTTCAATTTGTCCTGATGTCATCTTGGAACCATCTGCATTAATTGCAACACCAATTCCATCAAAATCGCCCGAATTTAATGTTGTTTTGTAACAGTTCTCGCCTATTTTTTCCAAACCTGATGCATTTGCAAATTGTGCTACTGGAATCTGTCCTAAAAGAACTGTATTACCATTGTTATAAGCCCCATATACAAAACCAGACTGATCAATTGTAATACCTGTAAGAGCACCTAATTTCTTACCTGTACCAACACCGGCAGAAGTACCATTTTTTAATGAAAGAGTAGAAACACCTCCATTATTTGAATTTTGCATTGATGAAAAATCTATATTTACATTTGCAAAGTTTCTACCTTCTGCAGCATTAATGTAACCTGCATCATATTGTTTATTACCATTTGCATCTAACTCTGGTACTCCGCTTCCATCAACTTTTAACTTACCTTTTAATTCTAATGTTATAGATTTTACTCTATCCTTTACGTCTTGTCCTTCGACAGTAGTTCTCGCATCTTTACCAGCTGCTCTTACAGCTGCTGCATCAGTTATATCTGCTGTAACCTCAGTCATTCCTGTAAAAGTACCTTTAGAACCATCATACACTAAATATTGTGGTTTAAAGAATTCTCCTAATCTGCTTGTTGCAGGATTTTCTGGATCATACACTGGATTTCCACTATTATCTACAACTGTTTTACCATTTGAATCCTGTATGTCTGTTAAAGCTATATAATAAACACCCTCTGCATCAGTTGCTTTAACAGTAAATTTAGCTGTATATGAATATCCTAAATCATCATAAATTGATAGATTCATTGTATATCCTTTATCAGGATCAGTAACATTTGTATCATTTTTATCTAAGATACCAAGAACATGACCATCAGTTGTTGCTTCTGGAGCAGAGTTTTTGGTATTAGGTGACATTAATTGCAATGGAGAAACAGTATCTTTTAAAATACTAACTTCACCTGTATCTGCATCTACTGTTGTCTGCCATCCTTGTACTGTATAACCTGTTGAACTCATACAAAGGAAACCATTTCCATCAATGTAGAAAGAACCTGCCCTTGTAAAAAATCTATTTTTACCATCAGAAACTATAAAAAAGTTAGTTGTCTGACTATCTGTCAATTTAATATCAAAAGGATCACCTGTTGTTTCTGCTGCACCTGCTGATGTAATATTGATTTTTGTCGAACCTGTTGTTACACCTAAACCTATTTGTTTTGCATTTACACCACCGACTCCATTTGCAGCATCTCCACCAGATGCGCTTGCAGTTGTCTGATACATAATCTCAGTAAATCTAACAGAAGATGCTTTAAAAGCTTCTGTATTAACGTTTGCAATGTTGTTACCTATAACGTCCATTCTTGTCTGATGTGTCTTAAGACCTGACACAGCAGAGTACATTGATCTCATCATAATGCAGTGACCTCCTAATTTCTATCTGGTGCACACTATTCCTTCTATCTTTCGGGAATAAAAAGCTTCCATAAGGTCCAGCTTTACATAATAATTGCACCATCAATATTCGTAAAAATATTACTTTTTGATTCTTCTTGATTCATAGCCGTTACAACTGTCTTATTTTTAATATTTACAATAAAAGCCATCGAATCTACTAAAACTAAAGACTCGTTAATTCCTTTTTCACTTGCCTTTTGAACGCCTTCTTCTAAACGTTTGCTCTGACTTGCTGATAAATTCATATTTCTTAAAGTCATTCTATTTGAAGCATGTTTAGAGAATTTTAACTCAGACGAAACATCTCCAGTCGCATCCTGCTTCTTTTTTAAGATGTCCGCAAAATCAAGATTATTCTTTTCCTGTTTTTCAGGTAAAGATTTATTCTTTAAATACTGTTGCGATAATTGTTCAATGGAAGTGAATTGGTTTGCTATTTTGTTATAAGCCATGCCAAATCCCTCCTTTATGACTTAAAAATAAAATCTAATACCTAACTATTTCCATCTGTTCCTGTTTCAGACTGATCAGTTGTTTCTTCAACGTCACTTACTTCTTCTTTATCATCTGTTTCTTCAGTTTCTTGTGTTTTGTCATCTGTTTCCTCAGTAGTAACTTTGAATTTATCAACTATTTCTTTTAATTCTTGTAATTTTTCAATTAAACTTTTATCTACAAATGTTTTAGCATACGCACTCATTGAATCATATATTTTATAAGTTTGATTTACTGCGTCTTTATATGCTGGTGTAAGGTTTTCTTTCACTGGAAGATCTTCAATTTGCTTTGTTAATGCTTCTGCTAAACATTTAGCCTCATAATAATCTGAATCAACAACCTGTTTAACCTTATCTATCTCATATAATTTATCGTCAACTGATACATATGCTTTGTCATCAATATATTTGACATAATCAACTACACCTTCAACTAATTTACCTTCTTCTTCATCTTCTACAGTAACAATCTTTCCAACTAAAGAATTAGCCATATTAGTGGTTGTAGTGTTTTGCATAGATAGCATTGCTTCTAACTGAGAAAACGTAGCAAGTTGAGCAACATATTCGGTATTACTTGTTGGTTCTAGCGGATCCTGATATTGCATTTCAGCGCACAATAGTTTTAAAAATGCATCATATCCTAATTTGTTTTGTGTTACTTCTTTTGATTTTGACGACGTAATTTTACTTTCAGGCTGATTATTACTATTTACTACTACACCATTTCTTATCTCTGCTGTTGGCATACCATCACTCCTTATACATTTTCAATTAAACATATTTAACAAACATAGAATAAGCTATGCAGTCATATCAACAGAATTACCATTATCCTTCATTATCTGTGCTACTAACATTTCTTCTTCAGACATAAGACCTGTTAAGTCTTCAAGACTATCTAAATTAATATTTCTTCTAATAGTCTTTAAGTTACCCTGTAAAATATTAGCATTTTCCTCATCTCTTTTACTATTTTGTTCTAAATTCTGTTCAAAATTATGTGATGCAACTGTAACGTCAATAGCTTCAACCTTCAAACCGGCATTCTTTAAATTTTCTTCTAGTGCAACTAACTGATTTGAAATTATACTCTTTATTGCTTCATTTTGAGCTGAAATCTGTGCATGAATCTCACCATTTTTAGCTGTAACCTGTAAAAACAACTTGCCTAAGTTTTCTGGTTCTAATTGCATTTCCATAGTTGTTGCATGCTCCTGCATAACAATTTTTAAATTATTAGCAATTCTTTCGATTAAAACTAGTGTTCTATCTCCCTGCATATACTGTGTAACATTAACCTGTGGAGTTGATACATCAACTTTATTGGTATTAATATGTGCACTCAGTGTTCCATCTTCATTTGATTTATTCAATATATTATTTTTTGTTTTTTCAAATGAATTCTTATTCTCTTTTTCAGTATTATCTTTTACTTGTCCAGCCTCAATTGTTGAATCTTTATTTAAGTTTTTTCCTAAATTTGAATTGTCTTTATTTTCATCTGATTCAGCTTTACTTTCTTCTTTTACAACTTCTATATTTAGATTTTTGTCATCAACAACTTTGCTTTTATTATCCCCATTTTCACTCGTATTTATTTCACTCGAAAGAGTAGAAACAGCTTTTCCACCAACATCTTCACCCTGTTTTAGAATTTTTTGATTATCCTCATGATTTACATCTGTATTATTATCAACATAATTAGCTAACGTATACTCAGATACTATTTTTTCAGGAATTAGACCAACTTCATCTGAAGTGATTCCCATAATATCTTGAATTTGCTTTGAAATGTCTTGCATAGTTAATAATAAATTTCTAAAATCTTCTCCTAATAACAAATTAGTAATATCACCACTGTTTGAAATTTCTGAAACAAAATCTGCTAAATTTTTTACATCTAAAAGATTTAATACACCAAATCCTAAATTTGAAAGAGCTTCTTCCATTTCATCATCCGCTATTTCAAATTGTTCTTCTACAATGTCTCTTATTATGTCACTTACCTGATTTAAAATATCTTTTGTTGATGCTCGATTTAATTTATCATCAAGACTACAAACCTTAGCTTCTTTTATCACTAGTTTTTTCTGATTTGATATTTTAATCTTATTGTCATTTTTATTAGCCGCCAAATTGCTTGCCACATCAGTCTTTTTACTAGAAAAGCTTTGGTGCATATACTTTTGAAACTGTTCAGATACACCAAAGCTTTTTTTTGTCTCACTAGTATTTGCAGTAGCTTGTGCCATCATAGCATCTACGCCAAGACCCTTTGATGCAGCTGAAACTTTTGCATCTGCCAATAGGTCAGCCTCCTTTCTATCACAATACTACTTAAAAGCGAGATTAACTTTACATTATTTAGATTTAGGTTCCATAATTGCTGTTAAAGCTGCTGCATTTTTTGAATTCATTTTACCTAAAATATTAGCTCTAGACTGGGCATCCATATTATTTAATATTTCCGCAACCAAATCATACTGATTAGTCATTGTATCAAAAATTGCCGCTGCTTCTTTAGGTTTCATAGCTGAATATGTTTTTGCATATTCCTTAACCTTTTCATCAGATTGAAGTTGTTCGATAACCTGCTTATACAAAGTCTCTGCGTTCTCCGCATCTATACTTTCGTAGTATTTTTTATATTCCTCTATATCGGGTGCGTTATCAGTGTAAACAACCTCTTTATAAAAATTTTCCTTTTCTTTAAGAAATGCCTCCTGATTATCTTTATATTTTTGTAACTCACTTACCTGCGATTGTAAACTAGAAATAGTCTCGTCTTTTTTCTTTAATGATTCACTTTTTTCATCATTTGAAGCTTCAAGTTCCTTTATTCTCTTAATTGCCGCATCCATTGACTCAAATTTATAAGCATTATCAATCTCAGTTCCTTTATTCACCTCTTCTGGTAAAATTTTCTCGGCATAAGGAAGATCCTTTATTAATGGTCTTAATATTGTCGAACCAAATCCACCAACATCAGCTTTTATAAGGATACCTATTATTCCAAGCCAAATAGCAATAATTAAAATTGTAATGAAAAAAACTAAAATTTTACTTGAAAGCTTATCTTCTTCATTTTCATTTGATTGTTCGCCATCTTTATTTTTTGCTTTTTTTTCTTCTTTTTTCTTTGCCTTTTCTTCTTTCTTCTTTGCTTTTTCGTCTAATTCTTCTTTATCCATTACATCTGCATCTGCCATAAAACCCCTCCATACGCTTAATTATCTTACACTTAATCATCATCAACCTATTTATCATTATTATTTGAATACGTATAACTGATTAATCCATCTATTTCCTTTGCTTCTTCCTTCATCAACTCTCGTTTAAATTGCTCGAAAGCTTTTTCTTTTAAAACCTCATGTGTCTTTCTTTCTTTTATCTTTTCTTGCAATAATAAACGCTGCTCATCGCGAATTCTTTTTGCATTATTTACTTCTATAACCTGAAATTGTATCATCTTTTTTACAACATTAATGTTATTTCTACACTTTGTCAGTTCGGCTAAATCTAGCTTTTTTTCTCCATTCAAGGAATCCCTTAATATGGCATCATACTCTACTTTTTTTAGGCATAAATCTTTTAGTTTTTGATCTTCTTCATTGTATTTGGTATTTGCCTGAGCAAACGCAATCTTTGCCTGATTTTCAAGTTTTCTTTTTATATTTAAAATATTGTCCATTGAATAAATAAATTTAGCCATTGACATCACCAACCATTTATTAACTCTTTAATTACGTTATATCTGTAATACTATTATTTGTACTTTCTTCATCCACAACATATTCTTCATCAAAAACTCCTGCAAGCAAGCTAAGTTCATCTTCAAATGAAAACTTTTCATTTGTTTTTTGACAAAGAAATTCATTTACAATTTTTATTTTTTTTATTGAATAATCAATATCTTTGTTAGAGCCTTCTTTATATGCTCCAATATTAATTAGGTCTTCTGCTTCGTTGTACGTCGCCATAACCGTTTTTAATCTTCCAGCCAATTCTTTATGCCTATCTGATGTTATCGCGCCCATAACCCTTGAAATACTCTGCAAAATGTCTATTGCAGGATAATGGTTCTTATGACTCAATCTTCTATTTAGCATTATGTGTCCATCTAATATACTTCTTGCAGTATCGGTAATTGGTTCATTAAAATCATCTCCATCAACCAAAACCGTATATAGACCTGTTATAGACCCTTTATCAGAAGTTCCTGCCCTTTCTAAAATTCTAGGCATTTCCGAATATACGGATGGAGGATATCCCCTTGTTACCGGTGGTTCGCCTGAAGCTAATCCCATTTCTCTTTGCGCCATAGAAAAACGAGTTAAAGAATCCATCATTAAAAGAACATCTTTACCCTGATCCCTAAAATATTCTGCAATTGCTGTAGCAGTTTTTGCAGCTTTATTTCTAATTAAAGCAGGTTTATCCGAAGTAGCAACAACGACAACGGATCGTTTCATACCTTCTTCGCCTAAATCTCGTTCTATAAATTCTCTAACTTCACGTCCACGCTCTCCAATCAAAGCAACCACATTAACATCCGCTCTAGTGTTACGTGCAAACATTCCAAGTAATGTACTTTTTCCAACACCAGAACCTGCAAAAATACCAATACGTTGTCCTTTACCAACGGTTATAAGACCATCGACTGCTTTTACACCCAATGGAAGAATATCATGTATAATCGTTCTTCTCATTGGATCTGGTGGCAATGAATCTACAGGATATTCCTGCCAACTTTCGGAATCATATCCTTCATCAGTAGGTCTTCCTATTCCATCAACAGTGTGGCCTAACAAACTATCTCCTACTTTTACCATAAGTGGTTTTCCAGTATTTTTTACAACACAACCAACAGATATACCCTCTGTATTATCAAAAGGCATCAAAATAAGTCGCATATCTCTAAATCCTACCACTTCAGCCATGACGTAATCCGACTTGTTCCCGCTATCATCTAAATATATACGACAAAGATCATTTAATTTTGCCTCAGGTCCAACTGATTCAATTGTAAGTCCAACTACTTTTGCAACTTTTCCATAACAATCATAAAACTGTTTATTTAAAAGTTGTAAATATTTTTCTGTTTCTTTTAACATGAATCAACCCCCAAGCCTCTTTATAATTTAGCTCTTATAATTTAACCAGTTACAATCTAACTCTTTAAAAATCAAATATTTCTATTTTGCTAGCTAAACTTTAAGCTAAGGATTTAATATCCTTAATAAGATTTGACAATTGCGTATCAATTCCACAATCAAATACACCTGTATTAGTTTCAATCAGGCATTGTGAATCGTTTAAACTAGAATCATTAAGTATCTCAAGATTTACTCCATTTCCTACTTTATCTTGGATTTCTGAAATATGTTCTTCAAAATATGACCTATAGGCTGTCGATACTCTTATTCTAAATTCCTTATCTGGTTCAACATTTAAAATTGTATTTCTTACCAAATAAAGCAATATTTCTTTTTTATCTGCAAACTGTATTCTAAATACCTTTTCAAATATTTGAGCTACAACATCTACTATGTCTTTTTCCATACTTTCTTCTCGTTCGGCATAAGATTGTTCCAACTTAGTATTTTTGGAAAGATATTCTGCTTCTAGTTCTTCTCTTCTTTTATCTATTTCATCATTTAGTTGTTTAACGCCCTCTTCATAACCTAGTTTCTTATTTTCTTGATATATTTTTATTGACTCTTCTTTTGCACTTGCAATAATTGCATCAGATTCACTATTTGCTTTTTCTATAATACTTTTTGCTTTTTCTTGCGCATCTTTAATGATTAAATCTGTATCTAATGCAATATCTTCTGTCCCTTTTGAAGAAGAGCTACCACTACTAGTGGTAGCACTTACAGTCTTTTCAGGAGATAAAATTATCTCTCCAAAACGCTCTTTTAAATTTTTATCAGAATCTATAACTTTAATATCACTAGGTTGATTGACGATAAACCCTTGTTTTACAATATTAGACAACGATATCGTCTCCTCCTCCTCTTGAAATTACAATCTCGCCAGCATCTTCTAGTTTTCTAATAATATTTACAATCTTCTGCTGTGCTTCTTCAACATCCTTCATACGAACAGGGCCCATAAATTCTATATCTTCTTTAATCATAGATGCAAGACGCTTAGATAAATTCTTGAAGATAACATTTTGCACTTCTTCATTTGAACTCTTAAGTGCAAGCTCAAGATCCGCATTTTCAACATCACGAAGTACTCTTTGAATTGCACGATCATCAAGCAACAAGATATCTTCGAATACAAACATCTTTTTCCTGATTTCGTCTGCCAATTCTGGCTCTTCGATTTCGAGAGTCTCCATAATGTGCTTTTCTGTAGCACGATCTACTGTATTTAAAATATTTACTGTAGCATCTACACCACCAACGATAGTGTAATCTTGATTTACTAAAGATGACAATTTCTTTTCTAACACTTTCTCAACTTCCTTAATTACATCTGGTGACGTTCTATCCATCAACGCAATACGTCTTGCAACATCAGCCTGTTTTTCAGGAGGTAATGCTCCTAGCACTAAAGCTGCCTGCGATGGTGTCAAATATGACAAAATCATCGCAATTGTCTGTGGATGTTCGTCTTGTATAAAGTTTAATAGCTGACTTGGATCTGTTTTTCGTACAAATTCAAATGGACGAACTTGTAACGATGCCGTAAGCTTAGAAATAACATCCTGAGCTTTGTCATCACCAAGTGCTTTTTCAAGAAGCTCTTTTGCATAACCAATACCACCCTCGGCAATATACTGCTGTGCTAAACAAACCTGATAAAATTCATTTAGCACATCTTCTTTAGTTTCAGCTGAGACACTTCTTGTATTTGCTATTTCTAGAGTTAACTCTTCTATTTCCTCTTCTTTTAAATGTTGAAAAATTGCTGCTGATTTTTCTGGACCCAATGCAATTAACAAAATAGCAGCTTTTTGTACTCCTGTTAATGATTCATCCATAATCTTCTACTCCCAGTCCTCATTCAACCAATTTCGTAGCAACAATGCTACTGCCTCAGGGTTATCATCTACAAATTGTTCAATAAGCCTACGAGTCTCTGATTTTTCTTGATAACCAATATTTTCAAGATTATCTTTTTCAGCTTCTTCAGTCTGTTGCAACAAACTTTCAACAGATACTTCCGGCTCAACTTCTTCAACTTCTTTAGCTTTTTGAGTACTTCTAAATACAACGTAACCTAATAACGCAAATATCAGTACTGCTAAAACAATTTGTAAAATATCAGTTACACTAATACTTGAATCATCATAAACGAATTCAGGTTGCTGCAAAACTTGAATTTCAATATTTGCTTCATCTAAACCTGTTGCTTTTGCAATTAAAGTTTTCATGTTTTTAGTTACTTTAACAGTTTTAGCTTTTGAATTTTTTGAAACGAATTCGTCAAATGATTGTCCTTTTAATTCTCCAGATGATTTCATCTTTTTTTCATCATATACAACATACTGTGTTGCTTTAATAGATGCTGTTGATTCAGAATATTTTATTGTTCCACCTGAATTTTTCTTTTTGATTATTTCTTCATTATTTTGATAATTTGTTGTTTTATCACTTATAGTTGATGATGTAGTATTACCATCTTGCGTCTGATATGTCGTATCATCGTTTGAACCTGTTCCTGGCTCTGCTGCCGGACCTCCTGTTGATTCAGAACCATATTCACTAACTGAACCTACCATACCATTTGTTTGTCCATCAGGTGCAGAAAAATTATGTTGTACCGATTCTGTATCATCAAAATCAAGTTTCAATCCCAAAGAAACTTCAACATTCGAATAAGTTTTAGATTTTACCAAAAGGTCTTTTATATCTTTTTTAATCTTAGCTTCCTGTTTCTGCTGATATGATAATTTAGAGCTAGCTGCTCCAACCTGGTTTTCTGAATCTGTTCCCGCATACAAAACATTCGCTTTTGTATCAATAATCATAACATTAGATGTATCTTCATTTCCTAACTCCGTTGCGACAAACTGCGCTATTCCATATGCTTGATCTTCATCTAAATCCTTCGATAAGTCTAAAACAATTGATGCATATCCTTGTTCTTTTTTTGAACTGATTGTTCCATCATCACTTGGCAATTTCAAATCAACTTTTGCATCTTTTACATGTGAAATAGTTTTAAGATGTTCTGCAAATTTTTTTTCTAAATATAATTGATATTTTTTTTGTTTATCTGCTTCTGTTGTCGAAAAACTTCCACTTGTAACATTCTCAATACTATATCCATCTGATGGAATGTCATTTTTTCCCAACAAAATAGTAGCATTAGCTTCATCTTCTTTAACAACTTTAAAGGTCAAACCGTCATCCGATACTTTATAATTAATGCTTCCATCTTTATCAAATAATTCTTTAACCTCACTAGCCTTTTTGGTATCTTCACAAGTTACAATTGTCACATACGATGGTCTTGATACCACTACTCCCAATATTACCAAAGCAAGGACTATAACCGCTATTATGCTGATAAGAAGAGCTTTTTGTTTGGTTTCAAACTTCTTCCACCACTCGAGAAACCGGTCTAATATTTTTTTTACTTGTTCTGGCATTTACATTACCCCTTTAATTAAACTTGCATTTGCATGATATGATTATATGCTTCTATAATTTTATCTCTTACCTCAACCGTATACTGTAAAGCTACCGAAGCTTTTGTCTCCGCTACCATTAAATCATGTGTGTTTTCCGCTTTTCCTAAGGCGAACCTTATTTCTTCTGATTCTGCTCTGTTTTGTAATAAGTTTGTTTCATCAATCTGTTCCATCGCTGTGTCTAAAACTGACTGAAACGACTCGGAACCTAATAAATCATTTTTCTTTGCAAAATCAATAACATAATCCGAGGTTACACCTGTCACTGCTCCAATATTCATCATTTATTTTTGCCCTTTCTATTTATTTTTAAGTTACCTTAATTTATTACATCATTATATTCATATAATATTTACTATGTCACTATCTTCCTCCAACCTGTAATCCTGCTTGTGCCATTGCCTTTGATGCCTGAAACGCTGTGACATTTGCTTCATATGCACGAGTTGCATCTATAAGATTAGTCATCTCTGTTACGGTGTTAACATTAGGATAATAAACATAACCGTTCTCATCTGCATCAGGATTTGAAGGATCATACTTTTGTACCAAATCTGTTGTTCTATCCTCTTGAACTGAAGTAACTTTTACTCCATTTCCCACCAATTTATTTCTAGAGGTTGAATAATATTCACTAAATGGTGTAACTGATTTTTCTTGAAAAGTAACTATTTTCCTTCTATATGGCACATTATTTTCATTTCTTGTAGTATTAATATTTGCTATATTCTCTGCTATAATATCAGTTCTAAATCTTTGAGCTGTCATACCAGAAGCACTTATATTAAAAGCTTGAAATAATCCCATTTAATACCTCCTTTAAATAATTTCGGTTTATTTTATATATTCTTAACTAAAAATTTATGATTTTCCCATCGCATATCTCATTCGATTAAATTCAGAGCTTATACTTTGTGTTAAAGTTTGGTATTTAATCGTTTCAGATGCTAATTCTACATTTTCTGTATCAATATCAACATTATTGCCATCTAATCTGTATGAAAACTGTGATCTGTCTGTATATACCACAGGATTTAGTTTATATAATCTTGTATCCTTAATCTTACTGTCTAAAGATGTATATTTAAAGTTTCCTAATTCTCTCTTCAAAACGCTTTCAAAATCTAAATCTTTTCTTTTAAAACCTGGTGTGCTAACATTTGCTAAATTATTAGAAATTATATCTTTTCTCCTATTACTTGCATCCGCTGCTTTGGTTAAAACATTTATATAATTAAATGATGTCGAATCAAACACAAAATCCCTCCTTTTTCACTCTATTATAGATACTCTATCGGTAAATTTTATGTAAAAAATAATATATTTTTCTAAATGTCTTAACGTCAAAAAATCCTATATCAACTCCTAAACACGTACATTTTTTCGATGCACGATATTTTGAATTGATATAGGATTCATTATAATATAAACATTTAGTATAAATACTTAATAAAAAAATTTATCTCAAATATAAAATTTCAAGTTATATAATTTAAAGTAAAATATTAGCTATAAATTTTCTTTTTATCATCATCACCTTTGCTTAATTCATCAAAAATGGCATCATTAATAACTTTGATATATGTACCTTTCATTCCTGATGATCTAGACTCGATAACACCTGCACTTTCAAATTTACGAAGTGCATTAACAATTACAGAACGTGTAATTCCAACTTCATCTGCAATTCTACTTGCTACAAGAATTCCTTCTGTACCATCTAAAGCCTTGAAAATTTGAACAATAGCTTCTTTCTCAGAATAAGATAATGTACTCATTGCAGATTTAACAATCTGAACTTTTCTCTCTTCTTCGGCATGTTCTTCATTAACTGAACGTAACATTTCAAGTCCAACTACTGTTGCACCATATTCTGTTAAAATAATATCATCAATATCATATTCTCTATCACTTCGATACTCAAATAAAGTTCCTAAACGCTCACCTGCAATATCAATAGGTGTAATAATTGCCTGATATCTTTTGCTTTCTTCTCCAAATCCAAGTGTCTCTAAATTAACGTTTTCCTTTGTTGAAAGAATTCCGAGAAGACGTTCATTCAATGCTGGATCAATATATCCTCCAACTTCATCAACAATTAATTCCTTAATTTCGTCAACACCGTTACATACACTTGATCCCAAGACTTTTCCTTTTTTACTAATTACTAAAATGTCAGATTCTAACACTCCAGTTAGTACATCACAAATATCATTAAATACAACCTTTGATGAACTGTTATTGTGAAGTAATTTGTTTATCTTTCTTGTTTTGTCTAATAATTGAACGCTCATATATCCCGTTCCTTTCTGTATTTCTTATTCTTCTTGTGGTTTATCCATTATGTAACCGCACTGTGGATCCTGACATGCAATCTTCTTGCCCTTTACAACCATATAACCACCGCATTTTGGACATTTTTCATTAACTGGTCGACCCCAACTCATGAAATCGCATTCTGGATTATCAATACAGCCATAATACTTTCTACCTTTTTTAGTTTTTTTGATGACAACGTCCTTTCCACATTTTGGACATGAAACACCAATTTTTTCAAAATACGTCTTTGTGTTTCTACACTCTGGGAAACCTGGACACGCCAAAAATTTACCATGTGGTCCATATTTAACAACCATATTTCGTCCACACTCTTCACATACTACATCGGTCACTTCATCTTCAATCGTAACCTTTTCAAGTTGTTCTTCCGCTTCATCTACTGCTTTTTTTAGATCAGGATAAAAATTCTCTATAACCGTTTTCCACGCAATCTTACCAACTGCGACATTATCTAACAAAGCTTCCATATTAGCTGTAAATCTTTCATCAACAATTGAAGAAAAAGACTCCTTCATAATTGAATTTACAACCTCTCCGATCTCTGTTACATATAAATTTTTCTGTTCTTTTGTTATATAATGTCTAGCAATGATTGTTGTAATTGTTGGAGAATAAGTACTAGGTCTACCAATACCTAATTCCTCTAATGTTTTAACCAACGATGCTTCAGTATAGTGTGCTGGTGGTTGTGTAAAGTGCTGAGTAGGCTCAAATTCATTCAATATAAGCTTGGAATTTTCATCAATTGACTTAAGCATTACATTACTCTTTACTTTTTCTTCGTCAGCTTCCGTATAAGCCAACATAAATCCATCAAATGCAATTTTTGATGCAGATACTCTAAAACGATACTCGCCAATTCCAATTGTCACTGTTGTTGTCTCATATTTAGCATTAGACATTCTACTAGCTGTATAACGTTTCCAAATCAAATTGTATAAACGAAATTGATCTCTTGTAAGAGATTCTTTAATTTCTGATGGTACTCGACTAATATCTGATGGTCTTATTGCCTCATGAGCATCCTGTACGTTAACCTTTGAAGTTTTTTTAATTTCACCTGCTGATAAATATTTATCACCATAGTTTTCAGAGATAAACTCTCTTGCTGTCTCCTGCGCTTCATCAGAAATTCGTGTAGAATCTGTTCTTAAATATGTTATAAGACCAACTGTACCCTGCCCCTTTACATCAATACCTTCATACAACTGCTGCGCTATTCTCATAGTTTTTTGAATAGGAAAATTTAGCGCCTTTGATGCTTCTTGTTGCATTGTACTAGTTGTAAATGGGAGTGGAGCTTTTTTAATCCTTTCGCCTTTTTTTACGTTAAGGATTTCTACCTTCTTCCCTTCCATATCTTTTAATACCTGGTCCATTTCATCCTTGGAAGAAATATTTATTTTTTCATCATTTTTACCAAAAAGTTTAGCTACTAAAGGTTTCTTTTCACCCTCAACAGATAAATTAGCCTCTAAATTCCAATACTCTGAAGGGATAAATGCATTAATCTCCTCTTCTCTGTCACAAACTATTCTAAGAGCAACAGATTGAACTCTACCTGCACTTAATCCTCTTTTAACTTTAGCCCAAAGAAGTGGAGAAATCTTATACCCTACAATACGATCCAAAATTCTTCTTGCCTGCTGTGCATCTACTAAATCTGTATCAATACTCCTAGGATTCTTAAATGCAGCCTTAACAGCAGATTTAGTAATCTCATTAAAACTAATTCTATATACTTCTTTGCCTTCAAGTTTTAACGCTTGGGTAAGATGCCATGAAATAGCTTCTCCCTCGCGGTCAGGGTCAGTTGCGAGATAAATCTTTTCAGCTTTTTTTACTTCTCTTCGAAGTTTAGCCAAAATTTCGCCCTTTCCACGAATTGTTATATACTTTGGTTCAAAATCATTTTCAACATCAACTCCAAGCTGGCTCTTAGGTAAATCTCTAACGTGCCCATTTGATGCCATTACTTCATAATTCTTTCCAAGAAATTTTTTTATTGTCTTTACCTTTGCAGGTGACTCAACTATTACCAGATATTTAGCCATACCCATATACTCCTAACTCATAAAATTCAAGTACATCTTAGCAAAAAAATATTAAATACAACGAACAAAATAGTTTGAAATAATTTCTTTTACATAGCCTTTTTGCTTAAGATGTTCTAAAATCTCCAGAATTTCTAAGAGATTCATCGATGATTTTTCAATTATTGTTCCCAAATTGGTTGGGGTAAAATCTAGTAAACTATACACCAACAATTCATCTTTTTCAAGTAATTTTTCATAAAAATTTATTTGAGAGCATAAATTTTCATAAAAACTATTGAATTCTTTAAGAAAATCCTCGGGACTTACTATAACACCTGCGCCCTGTTTTATCAAGTAATTACAACCAAAACTTAATTCATCGGTTACTCTTCCAGGAAGCGCATATACATCTTTTCCCTGTTCCATTGCATAATCGGCCGTTATTAATGATCCACTTTTTTCTCTTGCCTCTATCACTACCGTGCAATCACTAAGCCCTGCAATTATCCTGTTTCTAGATGGAAACAATGTTCTAAGCGGTTTAGTATCAGGTGGATATTCCGAAATAATTCCGCCACCTTTTTCAATTATTTTATCGTATATGTATTTATTTTGTTTAGGATAGCAAACATTTACACCGCAACCTAAAACAGCAAATGTTTTTCCTGTCTTATTAGACATTAACGCTCCTGTATGAGCATCAGCATCAATTCCTCTAGCTAATCCGCTAATGACATTAATATCTTCATCTGCAAGCATTTTAGAAAGTCTAGTAGTCACCTGACTTCCATATTGACTTCTTGTACGCGCACCAACTATAGCAACCGACTTACTATTCGAGTTTGGTAAATTCCCTTTATAATAGAGACTATACGGTGCATCAACAATATTTTTAAGATTTTTGGGATATTCTTTTTGCTCCTGTGAAACAAACGAAACACCATTTTCATATAACTGATATAATTTAGAATCTAAATTCCAATTATCTTTACTAGATAAAATATTTGAAACATCCTTTTCTGTCAGACCCTTTATCTTTTTTAACTCATCTCTTGTAAGATTATATATCGTTTCTGCATTTTTGTAAAATTCTCTTATGATTCTTATTTTCCCACTTGAAATTCCTTTTATATTTGACAACCATAATGCATATTTCACTTTTACATTCCTCCTTCATAATACTCTTTTGTCAAGCCTTTATAACAAAGTGCCTCCATAACATGTTCCATTTTTATTTTTTCAGACCCATCCATGTCTGAAATAGTTCTAATTACGCGTAATAATTTGTGAAATGTTCTTGCTGTCAAATTATCTCTTTCATAAATTTTATTCATAAATCCTAATTGTTCGTCATCTAAAGGAACATATTTTTCAAGCTTATTAGCAGGAATTTGAGAATTATGATAAAACGGTTCATCTTTATATCTTTCATATTGAATTTGCTGACACCTTATAACCCTTTGTCTAATATCATAAGAAGTCTCATTTTTTTGTTTTTTTACCAGTTCACTAAATTTTACTTCAGGAGCAAAAACAGTAAGATCAATCCTATCAAGAATCGGCTGAGAAAGCTTATTTAAATATCTCTTTAATGTACTAGGTGTACATCTACATTTTTGCATATTAGGATAATATCCACAATTACATGGGTTCATTGAAGCCAAAAGTAAAAAATCAGCAGGATACGTAACGTTATAATTCATTCTTGTTAAATTTATATTTTTGTTTTCTAATGGCTGTCGTAATACTTCGATTGTAGATTTTTGGAATTCTGTAAATTCATCTAAAAATAACACTCCTTGATGTGCTAGCGATATCTCACCTGGAATTGGCGTAATTCCACCACCCGCAAGCGCAGCTTTTGTAATTGTATGATGAGGATTTCTAAAAGGTCTATCCTCTAAAAGTTTCTTTTTATTTTTTAATAATCCACATACGCTGTATACTTTTGACACTTCGAGTTTTTCTTCATCATTTAGTGGTG
Source organism: Lachnobacterium bovis DSM 14045 (assembly GCF_900107245.1). Lineage (GTDB taxonomy): Bacteria > Bacillota > Clostridia > Lachnospirales > Lachnospiraceae > Roseburia > Roseburia bovis. Next base: position 34,568 of record NZ_FNPG01000004.1, on the reverse strand, counting down.
GCATTATAGTTGACATTCTTTCAGAAATCATTGTTTTTCCTGTTCCTGGAGGGCCAACTATCAGCATATTATGCATTCCACTAGCTGCTATTTCACACGCTCTCTTTAAGATTCTTTGACCGTTTATATCACTAAAATCCATCTTTTTTTCTTCATTATCAGGCAATTCACTGTTACTATTCTGGTTGTTAATAATAGTAATATTTTTCGTTTCTCCCAAAAAGGATTTTAAATTAGTTTCCATTTTATTCTTTTCTTTAGAATCTTTTAATGAATTATTTGGGGATGATTTTTGAGAATTTTTTTTAGAAGTATAAGCTTTTGAAATCAACGGTTCAATATTAAAAAATTGTATGATTTCTCTTAGATTTGTAAAAGAAGATACTTTTGATTCTGAAATCAGTTTTGCTTCATTTTCATTTCCTTTGGGAACTACAAACGTTTTATTGCTATCAAGTGACTCCACAATCATAGGCAAAATACCATTTATAGGCATCAAATCACCATTTAAACTAAGTTCTCCTATAAATATATGCCCTTCAACTTTTTCTTTATCTAAAACCCCAAGTGACGTTAATAGTGCAACTGCTATCGGTAAATCAAATCCTGTTGAAGATTTTTTGATATTTGCTGGAGAAAGATTAATTGTAATTCTTTTAGGAGGCAATGAAATACCACAGTTATGAAGAGCTGTTTTTACTCTTTCTTTTGCCTCTTTTACCTCTGAGCCAAGATACCCTACCATATCAATCATTGGCATACCATTAGAAATATCAACTTCTACGCATACTTCCATCGTTTTTATGCCAAATAACATAGAACTTTCTACTCTACTATACATAAAACCTCTTTTCTTAGTCTAATCTTATCTAAATGCAAATTTATCCTTTTTATTTTAAATGCAAATTTATCCTTTTTATTATTTATAACCAAAAAATGATTATTTTTTTAAATTAAAAGGAATCGTATAAAAAAGATAATTTACTTTAAAATTGATATTGACTTATTTTTATAATTTAATAGGAAAATTAAACTAGACCTAGTTTAATTAAAGACCACAATAGTATATCACATTTGTTTTAAAATTATAACCCTTTTTTTATTTTTTCTTCTTTCAAAAAAAACTATAACTTGCTATAATATATGTGTTTTCGACAAAACATTTATTAAGGAGGAACTAATGCTTCGCGTATTAAAATATAACATCGATTTTTCACATATTAACTATACTGTTGAAAAATTCTTATTAGAACTGGGCTATACCAGAAAAATTATCACCCATTTAAAAAAATATGAAAAAAGTATAACTATAAATGGTAAATGGGCATACGTAAAAAACAAATTACAATTAAATGACATTCTTACTGTTACTTTAAGTGAAACGAATGACAATAATATTATTCCTAATAAACTTTTATTTGATATAATATACGAAGATGAAGACATACTAGTTATTAACAAGCCTGCTTTTATGCCTATTCATCCTTCTTTAAAAAACTATGATAATACTCTTGCTAATGCTTTAACATATTATTTTAATTCAAAAAATGAATCCATTGTATTTAGGTGTATTACTCGTCTCGATCGTGATACCACTGGGCTTTGTATAATTGCCAAAAACAGACTTGCTGCATCTATACTAAACGCTCAAACAAAAAAACACGAAATTCAAAAAATATATGTTGCCATTTGTGAAGGTGAAATTGATAATTCTGGTGAAATAGAGGCACCAATTGCTCGTGAAAAAGAGTCTATTATTACAAGATGTATTGATTTTGAAAAAGGAGACTATTCTAAAACACTTTATAAAAGGTTACGATACAACAAAAAAGCTGACATTTCTTTAGTTCAGCTTAAATTACTAACTGGACGAACTCACCAGATTCGAGTTCATATGAAATATATAAATCATCCCCTAATTGGAGATTTTTTATATAATCCACATAATACTCTTATGAATCGACAAGCTCTTCATTCCTATAAACTTTCCTTTGTTCACCCTATAACTCGTGAAAAAATGGATTTTGTTGCACCTTTACCAACTGATATGCAAAAAATAATATCTGAAATTACAATTTAGACTTTAGTTCATCTAAAGTCTTTTTTTCATATTTTATTTTGCCTTTTAAAATATTTTGTTTGATATACTTAAATGTATAATCTTCACCCTTCTTATAATTCATAAAAAGCATATATTCTAAAAGGCTCGCTGTATCTTCATGAATCAAATAATGCGATTTACCACGTTCATAGTAATCTAATGGACTTTTATCAGTATATTTGTCCTTCAAGTAATTCTTAGATGCAGAAATTCTATCTACGTACATCTCAACAACATACTTAATTGGCATCTTCATTCCAACCATGTTTCCTGCTCTTTTATCATCCGAAACCCCATAGTCAATCCAATACTCTAAATGATGTTTATTTCGTCCTTTATGATGTAGCCAAGCTGACGAATATCCCTTGTCCATCCTCTCTGCATTATTAGGGCTCATGTATCCTTTATAATACTTAGCCCCAACTCTAAATTCCGTTAATCCATATTTTGACAAGTCATGAAGAAGTCCCTGCTTTATCAAGCCTAATTTAAAACACCCCTTCATAACTAATATTTTATGTTTTGTAATTGTTTTAAAATGTTTAAATACGTTCATTTACTATCTTCCTATTAAAATTTTAATAGATTGAGCATTAATCATTATCTTTTGCTGATTTTTTAATTTAACCTGCTCTTTTAAAAATGGAGTCTTTTCTGAAGAAGTGTCCATCACTAAATGCCACTGTTTATCACCTGGTAATGTAGGCAAAGCTAATGAGCTTACCCCTGAAAAGAAATTGTATGCAACATAAATACTTTCTTTTTTACCATCAACATCATATTCTCCATAATATAATTCACCCATTGCCATCATTTGTTTATCGATGCCTGTAACCCATGCTGATTCTCCATGAAATGATACATCTGGCATTCCTTTTGATAAACAATCATTAAAATAATATGGTGTAGGATTTGAGATAATAGGATGTTTTTTTCTAAAATCTATAATATCCTTAACAAACTCAATATCTTTAGCTTGCATCTTATTATTACGCCAATTTACCCAACCTATTGAATTATCCTGACAATACGCGTTATTATTTCCTTTTTGAGAATTTTGTATTTCATCGCCTGACAAAATCAATGGAACCCCTTGAGCTAAAAACAGCATTACCAACGCATTTCTCCATTGTTTTTGACGCATAAATCTTATATATTTTTTCTGCGATAAGCCTTCATAGCCACAATTATTACTAAAATTCCATGCATTGCCATCAGAATTATTCTCACCATTTGCTTCATTATGCCTATCATTATACATAAACACATCTGCTAATGTAAAACCATTATTGCTAGCAACATAATTAACAAAACCATAATTGGCGTTTTGTTTCTTTTGTTGATTAATAAATTCACCCATATCTCCATTTATATGATTCAATATTTTTCTTGCCTGATATAAATATTCATCTTTATATAAATATAAATGTTTATATTTCTTTTGATTATCTAGAATATTACCTGGAATATTGTCATAAAAAATCTTTGTTCTACTTAGCATCACATTTTGAGCAATCGCTGGAATTGGTAAATTATTTCCTAAAAGATGGAATCCATCCACATGAAACTCTCTCACCCAATACTTTAATGATTCTAAAATCAAATTATGATTTAAGTCTCCTTCAAAAAACATCTCCATTATACATTCCATATTATTTTTATGTAATTCATAAATCAATTCTTTAAATTCATTTGAAGCATCATCTGCTTTTTTTGCATACGAAGATTTTACAGCAAAATAATTACCCGGTACATATCCCCAATAATTAACACCTAAATTTTTCTTTTCTTTTTTAGGTTCAACAATAACATCATCTGGCTTATTAGTCCATTTAACATAATCTGGTAGCTTTGCCATGTTTACTGACGATATTTTCATCTCTTCAAACTCGTAAACCGGCATAAATTCTACAGTAGTTATACCTAGATTCTTCAAATAGGATATTTTATCTTTAATAGCCAAAAAAGTGCCTGCATATTCCTTTTTAGTATCCATTGAAAAGCCTCTAACATGTAATTTATACATTACCATCTTTTCTTTAGGAATTTCAGGCTGTCTATCTTTTTTCCAATCAAAACTACTATTATCTACCGACGAAAACACTTCATATGAACGTTTTCTTCTTGCTGAATTATTCCATTTTTCTCGACCTACGATTTTTCTTGAATAAGGATCTATTATTTTTTGTCCATTAATTTCAAAATAGTAGTCATAATCTTTCATATCTATACCTTCTATTTCTATCGAACGTAATGATCCTAAAACAAATTCGTCAGAGACTTCTATGGTTTCCTTTTTTTTAGTTTGACGATTTAAAAGTACAACTCTACATTGTTCCTCTTTTTCACATTCAAATGTAATATATACTTTATTTTCTTTTTGCGTAACGCCCATTATGGCATAATTTCCTTCTCTTACAGTTAACAAATCATTTCACCTGCTTATTTTTTATTTTATAACCTATCTAATTATTAGCATGGAATTATTCGATACTTTTGTATAGAACAATTTATTTAATATACTATAAAGTCACACTTTTTTATTATATCTTTTTTTCAAAATATTGTACACCCTTTTTATTAATATGTTTTTAGCATTTTTGTTCTAGGAGGAGAGGAACTATGAATATAATTCCAGTAAATAAACTTGAAATTAACATGATAATTGCAGATGATGTTTTTTCAAAAATGCAACAATTACTCGTTCCCAAGGGGGCTATTGTCACAAAACAAGTTATTTCTCAACTTCGCTTTTATAATATTAAAGAAGTTGAAATTATAGATGGGGATTTGCCTCAAAATATAAAAGATTCAATAATGCACAAAGAACATATTGAACATTCCCACATTGAAAAAATAATAAATTCTAAAGAATTTAAAGTATTCAAGGCAAAATATTCTGATGCAATTGACGTTGTAAAAGATGAATTAAATGATATTATCTTAAAAAATAGGCCTGTTAATCAAGAGCTTTTATTAAATGAAGTTATGTCCCTTTTTAACCTTAACCCTACAGCTTATGATCTTTTAGGAAAACTTCATTCAATGCATCAAATAGATGACTCAACATATGCTCATTCTTTAAATGTTTCAATGATTGCAAGACTTTTAGGATCTTGGTTAGGCTTAAAAGAACAGGATTTGAATATTTTAACACTAGCTGGTTTGTTACATGACATTGGGAAATGTAAGATTCCTTCAGAAATAATCCTTAAGCCTGGAAAACTTACCCCTAATGAATTTGAGATTATAAAACAACATCCTATTTTTGGCTACGAAGCATTAATAAATAAGGATTTAGACCCTAGAATCGTTAATGCAGCATTAATGCATCATGAACGTTATGATGGCTCAGGTTACCCTTCAAAATTAAGAGGGGATGAGATTGAAGATTTTGCCGCTATCATTTCTATTGCTGATGTATATGACGCCATGACACAAAATAGAGTATATCGAAGTGGAATGTGTCCATTTGATGTAATTGCAACTTTTGAACAAAATGGTTTAAAAAAATATAAAACACAGTATATTTTAATTTTTTTAGAAAGAATTGCAAATTCCTACATAAATTGTGAAGTATTACTTAGTAACAACAAAATTGGTCGAATAATTTTTTTAAATACAAATCTGACTAGACCAATAATCCAGTTAAACGACGGTCAAATCATAAATCTTGAGGACAACCTTGAAATTTATATTCACGCTATTGTTTAAATCCTCTAGATTTTTATTTACTTTTTTGATACAATTATAAAAGTTACATTATATGAAAGATGAGGAAAATTTTATGTCAGATAAAGAAAAAGTAACACCCGTAACAGAAGACGAAATCGATAATATTCGAGTTACAATTGGAACTGATGACGGCGACATTGAATGTAAAATTTTAACAATTTTTGAAATGGAAAGTCAAGATTACATTGCTTTAATACCTCTTGATAAAGATGGAAATGAAAATTCAGAAGGAATTTTCTATATCTATAGATATGCTGAAGATGAAAATGGAATTCCTTCTATCGAGAATGTTGAAACAGATGAGGAATATATGGCAGCTCTTAAGCATTTAGATTCTCTTGAAAGTGAAATACTTCTTGGTGATGAATAATTAATATGAATCATTTTATTTTCCCAGTATTAGCAGGAATAAGTTGTTTTGGCTAATACTGGGGATTATTTTTTTTATTTATGTTTTCTGCGGTTTGTTTTTCTATGTGTTTTCTTTTAGATTCTTTTATAAATCTTGAGACATCATTATTATTTTTACTATAGTATTTTACCGAACTCAAATACAAATTGTTTTTAGCTCTAGTCATTCCGACATAAAACATTCTACGCTCTTCTTCTATTTCCTGTGGCAAAACAGCCTTCTTAAATGGCATAATTCCCTCATTCGCATCAATTATAAAGACTGTGTCAAATTCTAATCCTTTTGATGAATGAAGCGTTGCAAGAGTTACAGCATTTTTTATTTGATTTTTTTGATTTGAAATATCTTTTATCTGTTTTGTATATTCTTCGATATACTCATTCCATTCATTATAAGTCTCAAATTCCTTTGAAACTTGATGCAACTCATCTAACGTCTCAATTAAGTCATCTTCATTTATCTTACGATACTCAGCGTACTCTTTAATAAAATCATCATAACCAATACCTTTTCGAATATAATTTATTGCAGCATAAGGCTTCATCATTTGCAACATTTTTAAATCATATTCTAATCTATCAATTCTTTCTGCAATCCAATCTTTATCATTATAAAAGGCTTTCCATTTTCCAAAATCTACTGTTTTACTTAGTATTGAATCACGACTAATGTAGCGTTTTGGTCTATTCATTATCTGAAAAAAATCAGCTCTATCTCTACTTCCATGTGCCAATTTTATATAAGTAAAAATATCTCTTGCAATCCAATGATTATATAGATTAGGTACATTATCTTTAGTTCTAAATGGAATATTATACTCCATTAATTTGCCTATAAGCATTCTTGGTTGAGTATTCGTCCTAAATAATATTGCAATATCATCATATGATTTTCCATCTGCTATATGTTTTTTTATAATATTTATTATATTCTTGCTTTCATCTGCCTGATTTTCGTAAATAGCATAATGTATATCTTCTTTTTTAGGATTATGTGCAATGATTTTCTTTTGAAATCGCTCTTTATTATAGCTTATTAGATTTAATGATGCATCTACAATAGCGCTTTGACATCTATAATTAGTATCCAATAATACTCTTTTAGAATTCTTGAATTCTTTGGGAAAATTTAACATAATCTCTGGGCGTGACCCCCTAAATCTATATATAGACTGGTCATCATCACCTACAATAAAAAGATTATTTTCAGGCAAAGCTAACATCTTTAAAATATCATATTGAATTTTATTTATATCCTGAAATTCATCCACTAGAATATACTTATACTTTGATTGCCATGCTGCTAAAATGTCCTTTCTCTGATCTAAAAGTTCAAACGTTATAGACAACATATCATCAAAATCTATTTTTTTATTCATTTGCAAAACATTTTGATAAGATAAAAAAATCTCTCTAAAGATTTCCTCTCCGCAAATTTTTGAATAAAAATGATTGATATCTAATCTTGAATTTTTTATTTCTCCAATTTCGCTATATATATCTTTTATAAATTCATTAATATCATCATATTCAAGGGAATTGTAATTTGAAATAATACGCTTCATAACATTATATCTCTCTTCTTCAGTTATAATATTTGAAGCTCTATAATGATATGCATACTTTAAAATAGTAAAATACACTGCATGAAACGTTCCAAATGTAACATTAGCAACTGTACTGCCCATTAATTTTTGAAATCTGGCTTTCATTTCTATTGCAGCTGCTTTCGTAAAAGTAATAACTAATATTTTAGATGGATCTACTCCATAATCTGTAACCAATTTCTTAGTTCTTTGTGTAATAACCGTTGTCTTGCCTGATCCTGGACCTGCAAGAACAAGCATAGGGCCATCCTTATGCAGAATGGCCTTTTGCTGAGAAGTATTTTCTTTCATGAATTAACCTCTTTAGTTCTTATATCCTTATTTTTTTTAAAGTACTTATTATTTAGAAAGCATCTCTATACCTTTTTTAATTCTTCTAATTGACTCTTCTTTACCTAATACTTCCATAAGTTGTGTAGCTCCACCAGGTGTCATCTGTTTTCCAGATACAGCTGTACGAATTGGCCACATAACGAATCCAGTTTTTAATTCGTTATCTTTAGCGTATTTAAGTAAAACTTCATATAAAGCATCATTACTATAATCTTCCTGTTCTTCAAGAATTGGAAGAATATTCTGTAACAATTCTAATGAGTTCTCTGAATTTGTTTTCATCTTCTTATGAGTATACATTGCTACATCATATTCTGGTAATTCTTCAAAGAAATCAATATGATCTTTAATATCTGGAAAAATCTCGATTCTTGTCTGAACCATTTTTGCAATTTTCTTTAAATCATAATCTTTTGTAACAACTTCTTTGATATATGGTAAAGCCATCTCATAGAATTTATCAAAGTCTAATTTTTTGATGTACTCTCCATTCATCCATTTTAACTTAGTATAATCAAAAACAGCAGGTGATTTATTAATATGACGATAATCAAATTTTTCAATTAATTCTTGTAAAGACATAATTTCTTGATTATCAGAAGGGCTCCATCCTAATAAAGCAACAAAGTTTACAACTGCTTCTGTCAAAAATCCTTGCTCTATCAAATCTTCAAATGAAGAATGTCCTGATCTCTTTGATAATTTATGATGATTTTCATCAGTAATTAAAGGACAATGTACATAAACTGGTACTTCCCAACCAAATGCTTCATATAATCTATTATATTTAGGTGACGATGATAAATATTCATTACCTCTAACAACATGTGTAATTCCCATTAAATGATCATCTACAACATTTGCAAAATTGTATGTTGGATATCCGTCAGATTTAATCAACACCATATCATCTAATTCTGAATTATCTACTGTAATATCTCCATAAATCTCATCTTTAAATGTAGTAGTACCTGTAGTTGGATTATTCTGACGAATAACGTATGGAACTCCTGCATCTAATTTTGCCTGAACTTCTTCTGGAGTAAGGCTTAAACAATGTTTATCATATACCATAATATCTTTTCCAGCTACATTTTGTTTTAAGCTTTCAAGACGTTCTTTAGTACAGAAACAATAATATGCTTCACCTTTTTCAATAAGTTTCTTAGCATATTCCAAATAAATACCTTTTTCATGTCTCTCACTTTGAACATACGGACCACAACCACCATCAAGATCAGGACCTTCATCATGAATTAAACCTGTCTTCTTCATAGTTCTATAAATAATGTCAACCGCACCTTCAACGTAACGTTCCTGATCAGTATCCTCTATTCTTAAAATATAATCTCCGCCTTCATGCTTACTAATCAAATATGCATAAAGAGCTGTACGAAGGTTACCTACATGCATTCTTCCTGTAGGACTAGGTGCAAATCTAGTACGAACTTTACTCATTTTGAAATCTCCTTATCTTTATACTAAAAAGTATATTCATCTCTTTGTATACATGTATTCTTAAAAACAAACTAAAATACATGCACTTTTTTAGTATATACCATGAAATCAAAATTTTCAATACAATTATTGGGGTTTTTCTTCTGTTCTTCTTCTTCGATCTTGTAAATGATGTTCTATTTTTTCTCGGTACATAAGTTCATCAATTTCCATAATAAACTCTTTGCCACTAACGTAGTGTGTTGGCTCATAAACACTATATCCACAACTAATTGAGACTTCAATCTCTCCTTTGATTTCTTTTGTTTTTTTCTGAATAGCTGTTACCTTCTCTTTTAAAACTTTTTTATCATCAATATTTATTATAATGCAAAATTCATCGCCGCCATATCTGCCTATCGTTCCTTCATTTTTTACAGATAATCGTAATATCTTTGCAACTTCTGTAAGAATTCTATCTCCTTCTAAATGTCCAAAATTATCATTTATACTTTTAAAATGATCTATATCTATCATAATTGCAGAAAACTTTATTTCTTTGTTCAAGAATTGATTTATAGCATCTGTTAGGCTCATATCAATTCCACGTCTATTCAGTACTCCGGTCAAATAATCCATATTTACATCTTTTCCCTGCAAATAGAAAAAAACACAAAGGCATCCTACCGTAATCATTGCATAAGTCATCTCTAAATCTGGTATTAACACCTGACCTATTACTCCAAATAATGACAACACAGGCAACATCAAAATAGCTTTTCGATAGAATATATTTATCCTTTTTCGGTAAATAAAAACATATAAATCCAAAAGAAGACAATATATCATAACCAAGGCTGCTCGCACATAAAAAAACATTCCTCTGTAATAATTATTTCCTTTAAAATAATAAAACCAATGATTATCAAAAATCGTTGACATAAACACCAAAAACATATTTCCATAAACAAACACTTCAAATGCTCTTCTAAATACTATACATCCTTTTGAATCTGCTCTTTCCATCCATTTATTAATATAATCCATTGCCACTAAATATTCTAAAGGATCAAACAAAAAGATTATAAAATATCCTATCTTTGCCATAAATAAAAAGTTTTTAGGATATATTTCACCTATTCTTCCAAACACTTCAGACACAAGAAGAACTAGCGTAAGCGTAATAAGTCTTACGAATTGTTTTGCTGAATCTGTATGTAGCATTCCTCTTTGAAATATCAATATCAAAACCAATAACAATACTGTATATGCACTTAACACAACCCACGCATCTACAACCATTTTCCGCTCCTTTTATTCTATAACATCTAAACTGACATAAGTAAATTAATATACTCTCTTATGTCTATTTATCGGTTATTTTTTTGCTCTAATAAAAGCAAAAACTGTATAAAATCCGCCAATTAGTAACACAGTCTTTATTAACAAATCTATTTTGATGTTTGAAGAAAAAGAAATATTTAAAGATTTAAAGTTCGTTCTCAAAACTCCAAATAAATTAACACACATGTGTAATATAATCGATATTTGTATACCTTTTTTCTTTTCGACTAATAATGCAAAAATTATGCCAAAAACAAAAGCATATACAAACTGAACAATATTTCCATGCACCAGTCCAAAAATCAATGCCGAAATTATTATAGAATTATGTTTTTTTAAGTATAAATTTAATTTATTAAAAACAATACCTCTATATACTATTTCTTCTGCTAATGGTGTCAAAAAAGCATTTCCAATAATTTCAATTATTAATCCGCCAGTATAAAAAATCTTGCTAGTATTTTTATATGATTTTGACATAGTAATAAGTGGTGAATTAATTAACAAATCATTCAAACTAAATGCTATCAGTATTATTGCAACTATTAAAAGAAACAATTCTTTTATATTTTTTTTATCGGATTTAGTTGACCACCAAATATCATTATTATATGTTCGATACATAGCAAAAGCAGTAACACCTGCTCCTGCCATGTGACAAATCATATAGTTTTTTTCAATACCTCCAAAAAGAATAAATCCTACAATTGTAACTGTAAAGAAAAATATTCCATGATAAAACAGTAACGGTATAAATGCTTCTCTAAACAATATTCTTATTTTTTCTTTATAACTTAATTCCATAATTTTTTCAAAACTTCTGGTATATCCTCTGCATTATCACAAACTGCAAATACATTTGATGCTTCTAATTCATTTGTATCTCCAAAGCCATATGATACTGCAATACAAGGAATTCCTTTGCTTTTTGCTCCTTTTACATCAAAAATAGTATCCCCTATTAAACACATATTTTTTCTTGGAGTATTTTTAAATCTTCTAAATACTTCCTCTAATACTTCCTCTTTAGTATTTATTCGGCCATCAAACGTTGCTCCTACTACTTCATCAAAATATTCAAATAAATTAAAATATTCAAGTATTTGACGACATGAGTTTTCCGGTTTTGAAGAAGCAACTGCTAAACTATAGCCATTTCTTTTTAATTCTCTAAGACATTTCCCTATATTCTTAAAAGTTTTGCTTTCAAACAATCCAACCTTTGAATATCGTTCCCTAAATATCTTTATAGCCTCTTTTGTTTTATCATCGTCAAACCCATAAGTATTTTTAAAAGTCTGATTCAATGGAGGCCCAATAAAGAATTTGAGGTTTTCTAATTTTGTATCCCATATTCCAAAATGATTAAGTGCATATCTAGCACTCTTAGTTATTCCCTCTGACGTATCAATCAAAGTTCCATCTAAATCAAACAAAACTAATTTTGACTTAGAATTCAAATCTTTTTCTCTATTAACAATAAGATTCACTGAATTTGAAGTAAGGCTCTTACTTGTGTACAAAACATTCTTAGCCTCAGCTATTTTTCGCTCTAAAACATTTTTTTGTTCCTGTTTTCTTTCTTCAACTTCGTCATATTCTGTCTCTTGTGTCACTTTGCACACAGGTTCTTGCTTAGTGTCACAAGTAGTACCATGGTCTATTGATTGACTCAACTCATAACCTTCATCATCCATAACATAATCTGTATCTAGGTTTTCGAAATAACTTTCTTCATTGTCTACGGTTTGATTTACAATATAACCTTCATCTGGCTTTACTTTGTAAACTTCCTCTGATTGCTGCAGATAATCTAATTTAGGATTATCCTGATTATCAAATTTTCGTTTGATTATATCTAGTTTTTCTCCATATAATTCTCCAACTGTCACCTTTGAAATCGGATGATGTTTATTAGGATTAAGCTCTGATATTGCTTTCAGCATATATATCTTATCTTCCATTCCAACATATGGAATCACTATATTTTCATCATCATATACTAAATCATCAAAGAAAACGATGTTAAACTCAATATCAATTTTATTCTTAACCTTTGCCTGATTTTCAATATATTTGAGATATGAAATCAAAGAATCTAATTCTAAAATAGTATCAAATTCAACAGCTGTATTTAGTATCATTCCTTCATACTTCAATAGATTTAAAGTTGAACGTTTGACATTTTTTATCAGTTCATGTTCTGATATCCTATCAATTGTATCTAAGAATTTCTTTCGATTTTCAGAAATATCTCCTTGAAAATGAGTCTGGCAATACACATACACCCTGCTCCATTTTCTAGTAATGCTAGTTACAACCTTTTCAAACAAGATGTCTCTTTTAGAATTATTATACTCAACCTCTATTATATTTTTCTTAACAAGAGGAAATCGTAATAGAATTTCTTTACTAATTCTATCTGTTATTGTTTCTAGCAAATTAAAATCTGATTTAGCAAACTCACTTATTATGGTATCACAAACCATTTTATAATTGGTAGAATCCTCTATGTCATCTTCTGCCGCTACTTTTTTATTATCTTGAAATAATTGTGCACTTACATAATAAAAACGTCCTGAAGATGCAAAAATTTTAAGTTTATTAATACTAATATTATCCATGTTTAACCCTTTCCGCGCAATACATAATGCTGTCAACCTTGCTCCCCACAAAATTTTCATACGCTATAAAATCTCTCTTTCATTTTACCACATTTTATATATTAATAAACAGAACTATTTATTTTTTATAAAAAAAGCCAGCAATCGCCAGAGTAAAAATTATAAATCTTTTTGATATAACTTTTCATTCTAGCTATTGTGGCTAATTATTAGAACTTTTCTTTAACTGTATTATTATTTTTTTACACCCTTGGTATCTCTATTAGCGACATGAAGACGATTCAAAACAACTTCTTTTCCTTTTACATCAACTGAAATAGTATCAGAATCATCAGAAACAAAATATGTTTCTATTATTTCGTCATTATCCGCTAAACGCATGCCTCTAACGCCTACAGCACCTTTTTTCTTTTCTGGAATTGTATTACATGCAAAACGTAAAAACATTTCTTTTCTTGAGCGCATAACAATTGTGTTATTTTCATCATAAATACTAATATTTAACAAAATATCATCATCATTGAGTTTAGTCGCCGATGTAGTTCTTCTCGTAACATCGAATTCTTTACCATCTACAACTTTTATCATTGATTTTTTAGTAATAAATAAAAGTTTTTTGTCTGCTAGATTTAAAATACTATCGACAAAAATTAATCGTTCTTCTTTGCTGTCATAATTACTTAAATTATCTATAGGACTTCCCTTGTCTCTAAACTTACCATGAGGCAAATCTATAATTTTTAACAAATGCATTTGACCTTGTTCTGTAAACAAGCACAACTTATCCGTATTTTTTACTGTTAAAATTATTCTGTTTTCAGAATCTGCTGCTTCTTTATTTCTTTCATAAACAGATACATCCACTGTTTTAGCATAGCCAAATCTATCCATTAAAAATACAACATCTTTTGTCTTTATCTTCTCTTCTACTACAACAGCCTCTTTTAAATTATCAATTACAGTTCTACGTTCTCTACCATAGTTTTTCTTATATGTATTTAACTGTTTAATAATAACCTTTGCCATAGAAGATCTGTTTTCCAAAATATCCTCATATGTAGCGATATTATTAAGTGTTTCTTCATATTCTTTTTTTAATGCATCTAACTCAAGACCTATTAATTTATATAAACGCATATCTAAGATTGCACTAGCTTGTTTTTCTGTAAAATGTAATTCACCAGCCTGAATCTTAGATATTTCTGATTTAAATTTTATTTTTGAAGTATCTCCATTAATGAGACATGCTTTTGCATCTTTAATATTTTTACTACCACGCAAAATTTCAATAATTAAATCAATTACATCGCATGCCTTAATTAAACCTTCTTGTATCTCTTTTTTATCTCTAGCTTTCTGCAAAAGATTTGTATACTTTCTAGTAGCCAATTCATATTGGAAATCTACATGATGCTTGATAACTGATACTAAGCTAAGAGTCTCAGGTCTGCCATTAACAACAGCAAGCATATTAACGCCAAATGTATCTTCTAGTTTAGTCTTTTTATATAAAAGATTTTTAAGAGTTTCTACATTCGCACCTTTTTTTAAATCTAATACTATTCTAATACCATCTTTAGATGATTGGTTAGTAATATCAATTATATCATTCGTCTTTTTTGATTCAACCAGTGAATATACATCATTTAAAAACTTACCAATGTTAGCACCAATCATAGTGTATGGAATCTCAGTAATTACTAAACGCTCTTTATTTCCTTTAACCTGCTCAACTTCAATCTTTCCACGAATTTTGATTTTACCAGATCCAGTTTCATAAATATTCAATAAATCTTTTTTATTAGCTATAATTCCGCCTGTTGGAAAATCAGGACCTGTAATATAATTCATCATTTCATGATTCGTTATATCAGGATTCTTCATATAAGCAACAACACCATCTAAAACTTCATTAACGTTGTGTGGTGGAATATTAGTCGCCATACCAACCGCAATACCCTCAGCACCATTAATAAGAATATTGGGCATTTTAACAGGCAACACTATAGGTTCTTTTTCTGTTTCATCAAAATTAGGTCCAAAATCAACTACATCTTTTTCTATATCTGATAAAAAAACTTCCTGAGTAACTTTCTGAAGTCTAGCCTCAGTATAACGCATCGCAGCTGCTCCATCGCCTTCTATTGACCCAAAGTTACCATGACCATCAACTAATGGCATACCTTTTTTAAAGTCTTGTGCCATAACAACTAACGCATCATAAATTGAAGAATCACCATGTGGATGATACTTACCCATTGTATCACCGACTATACGAGCACTTTTTCTATATGGTTTATCATATCTTAAGCCTAATTCATACATATCATACAGTGTACGTCTTTGTACCGGCTTCAAACCGTCTCTAATATCAGGAAGAGCTCTTGCAACAATAACACTCATTGCATAGTCAATGTAGGATTTTTGCATTAATTCAGAGTATTCTGTTTGTATAATATTTGTTGCATCCATTCTTAATTAACCTCTTTTTTTAAATATCTAATTGAGCATCTCTTGCATGTTCATAAATAAATGCTTTTCTAGGTGGCACATCAGTTCCCATTAACATTGCTGTCACTTCTGATGCCAATTTACCATCCTCTATTTCAACTCTTTTTAACATTCTTGTTTTAGGGTCTAATGTTGTCTCCCACAATTGCTGGGCATCCATTTCTCCTAAACCTTTATATCTTTGTAAAGTGAAATTGCCTTTATGAGTTTTTCTATATTTTGCTAAAGCCTCATCATCATATAAATATACTTCTTCTCCGCGTGATGGAATAACTTTATATAATGGTGGCATAGCCACGTACACATGTCCCTCAAAAATCAACTCCGGCATAAATCGATAAAATAATGTCAATAATAACGTTGCAATGTGTGCTCCATCAACATCGGCATCAGCCATAATAATTATTTTGTCGTATCTTAATTTGGTAATATCAAAATCGTTTCCATATCCTTCTGAAAAACCACATCCAAAAGCATTTATCATCGTTTTGATTTCTGCATTAGCTAAAACTTTATCAATACTTGCCTTCTCTACGTTTAAAATTTTACCTCTTATAGGCATAATTGCTTGATATAATCTATTTCTAGCCATTTTAGCTGAACCACCGGCTGAATCACCCTCTACAATAAAAATCTCGCTCTTTTTAGCATCTCTGCTTTCACAATTAGCTAACTTACCATTTGAATCAAATGAAAATTTTTGTTTTGTTAATAGATTTGTTTTTGTTTTCTCTTCAGCCTTTCTAATCTTAGCTGCTCTTTCCGCACACGAAATAACTGTCTTTAATGTATCTAAATTTCTATCAAAAAATAGCTGAATTTCATCATTAGTAACTTTGCTAGTTGCCTTTGATGCATCTTGATTATCTAGTTTTGTTTTAGTTTGTCCTTCAAATCTTGGAGCAGGATGTTTAACTGAAACTACAGCAGTCATTCCATTTCTCACATCTACTCCTGTAAAATTAGGATCCTTATCTTTTAAAATACCAAGTTCACGCGCATAATTATTAATTACTGTAGTAAACATACTCTTAAAGCCTGTAATATGTGTACCACCCTCTGCATTATAAATATTATTACAAAAACCTAATATATTTTCATGGAATTCACTAGTATACTGAAAAGCTACTTCTACCATAATTCCATCGCTTTCACCTTTATAATAAATGATATCATGCAATTTCTCGCCATTTTTATTCAATTCTTTTACAAAACCAACAATACCTTCTGGCTCATGAAATTCTATATGTTCAACATCATCTTTTCTCTTATCTTCAAAAATTATAGTCAAATTAGGATTTAAATACGCTGTTTCATGCATTCTGTTTTTTACATCTTCAGCTTTAAATTCTGTTTTTTCAAAAATTGTACCATCTGGTAAAAAATTAATCTTAGTACCGGTTTCTTTAGTTTTACCTACAATTGGTAATAAACCGTTTTCTAATTCTACAACAGGATGTCCTTTTTCATAGCCATCATGATGAATTGATCCTTCTCTTTTAATCCACACATCCATATGTGTTGATAATGCATTAACAACTGACGAACCAACACCGTGTAAACCACCTGATGTCTTGTATGCATTATTGTCAAATTTACCACCTGCATGCAATGTAGAAAAAACCACCCTTGCAGCAGACACGCCTTTAGCATGCATTCCAACCGGTATACCTCTACCGTTATCTTCTACTGTACATGAACCATCTTTTTCCAATGTGACTTTTATTGTATCACACGCTCCAGCTAAGTGTTCATCAACAGAATTGTCCACTATTTCATAAATCAAATGATTTAATCCTTTTCTTGAAACACTACCAATGTACATTCCTGGACGTTTACGAACAGCTTCAAGACCTTCTAAGACCGAAATACTACTTGCATCGTATGATTGTTTTCTTGCCATACTTTACATTAACTCCTTTTTTGATCTTTGATATGAGCTATAACCATTACAGCTATTCTAAAAGTCATAGCATCATCAAATTTTCTAATATCAAGCCCTATTGCTTTCTCAATTCGTTCAAGTCTATAAACTAATGTATTTCTATGTACATACAATTGTCTTGCAGTTTCTGAAATATTAAGATTATTAGAGAAGAAATTCATAATTGTTGACATTGATTCTTCATCATCTAAGATTTCTGGAATCTTATTGCCAAAAACTTCTTTAATAAACATATCACATAAGCTCATTGGTAATTGGTGAATTAATCTACCGATTCCTAATTTACCATAAGAAATAGTTGGTTCTTTAAAGAAGAATACTCTTCCTACTTCAAGTGCCATCTTAGCTTCCTGATAAGAATCTGTGATTTCTGGAATCTGATTGATTACATTTCCGTAACCAACACGAACATCTATCATCGCTTCCATTTGTAAGGTGTCAACTAAAAGATTAGCAATGTTTCTTAACTCATCCTCTAATTTACTTTCTTTAATATCTGAAACATCTTTAACTAAAACAATATTATGTTCATCTACACTTGTCACAAAATCTTTTGTTTTAACATTAGATAAATTCTTCACTAATTCCATTGCATCATCAATGCCTTTATCTTTTGTATCAATAACAAAAACTACTCTAGGAACCTGATCTATGTGAAGCTTTCTTGCCTTACTAAAAATATCCACAATTAACATGTTACCTAATAAGACATTTTGAATGAAATTATTTCTATCGTACTGTCCAGCAGCACTTACAACCAAGTTTCTAATTTGACAAACTGCAAGACGACCAACCATATATGTGTCTTCTCCTCCACCTGCCATAATTAAAATATAATCTGTTTCACCTTCTACAATTACCTTAAAAAAATGATATTCTTTTGCTGTCTGACTTTCAGCCATAGAATGTGAAAACTCATTAACCATATCTTCAACTTCATTTAAAAATTTAGTTGTATAAGCAATTAATTTTCCTTTAGGTGTATATAATGCCACGTCTTTTTTTGTTATTTCTTTAATTTCATCTAATGTATTTTGTAATTTTTGGTTTGTAAACATATAAAAACTCCTTTGTATCCGAATACCACTGAACATCTCTTTATGAAATGAACTTCTTGGGAAAGGGCTTCAAATGAAGCCTATTATTAGCTTTACGCGCTATAAAATAAAACTGGGTGTAAATATCACACCCAGTCTAATAATTTACAACTATTTAATTTTACATAACTAGTTAGTAATTGTCAATTCAGAATCTTTGTCAAAAATATGAACTTTTTCTGGATTGATAGCTAACTGAATTTTACTTCCCATTCTTGCTTTAGTATCAGAGCCTACTCTAGCAGACATGTTAGCACCTGCTAATGTGAAGTATAATAATACTTCAGCACCTAATAATTCATATCCTGTAACATCGACAGTGAATTTGCTGTCCGCATATTTTACAAGTGATTCTTCATCTTCATAAATATCTTCTGGTCTGATACCTATGATAACGTTCTTACCTGCGTATCCTCCAGCGATAACTTTTTTAGCTTTCTCTTGTGGTAATTCGAATTTGCAATCACCAGTTGAAACTGTAACTTTATCTCCATTAACTGAAACAGCTGCTTCAACAAAGTTCATCTGTGGTGAACCTATGAAACCAGCTACGAATAAGTTATCTGGCTCATTATATAATTTTTGTGGTGAATCTACTTGTTGAACAACACCATCTTTTAATACAACAATTCTTGTTCCTAATGTCATAGCTTCTGTCTGATCATGTGTAACGTAGATAATTGTTGCACCTAATCTGTTATGTAATGAAGCAATTTCTGATCTCATCTGAACACGAAGTTTAGCATCCAAGTTTGAAAGTGGCTCATCCATTAAGAATACTTTTGGATTACGAACGATTGCACGACCCATAGCAACACGTTGTCTTTGTCCACCTGATAAAGCCTTTGGTTTACGATCTAATAATTTCTCAAGATCAAGGATTCTTGCTGCATCCTCAACTTTTTTCTTAATCTCATCCTTTGGTACTTTTCTTAATTTAAGACCAAATGCCATGTTATCAAATACTGTCATATGTGGATATAAAGCGTAGTTCTGGAATACCATTGCGATATCTCTATCTTTTGGTTCAACATCATTTACGATTTTTCCATCGATTCTTAATTCACCTGATGAAATATCTTCAAGACCTGCTATCATTCTTAATGTTGTAGATTTACCACAACCAGATGGTCCTACGAAAATGATAAACTCTTTATCTTCAACCTCTAGGTTAAAATCCTTAACTGCCTCAAATCCATTTGGATATACCTTGTAAATATTTTTTAGTGATAAACTTGCCATTCCTTAATTCCTCCCTAAACCTATAGTTAATTTTCTTTTGCAACTTATATTGCGTTTTCCTTTACAAATAATATGATAAACATTTATCACTCTATTTTCCATAGGCAAACTAACAAAGATTATTAATTTTCTTTGTCAATGTGACGAAATACACATATTGATAGTCAATTTGCTGTAAATATAATAATTTTTTCGTAATTTCAACCATTGCATTTATATTGTTTTAAAAAATAAGAGTTCTTATCCTTGATAAAACTCAAGATAAGAACTCTTGTTATGAAAATATATAATTTATAGCTTAATAATATATTGCAAGAAAAATGTTTTATTTAGCAAGTGATTTTGTTTTTACTGTAAGTTCGTTACTTTCTTTATATGGTCTAAATAATAAGTAAATGAAACAAGCTACTAAAGCAACTGCTACAACTGTTCCAAATCCAAAGCTTACATTACCTGTGAAAATTCCACCTAACTGATAGATTACTAATGCGACAGCATATGCTAAACAACACTGATAACCAATTGCAAAGAAGAACCACTTTGTGTTGTTCATCTCACGTTTTATAGCACCCATAGCTGCAAAACATGGAGCACATAATAAGTTAAATACTAAATATGCAAAACCTGCAACTGCTGGAATTGAAGCAGCTAACTGGTTCCAATAATCTGCACCTGCTTCACTCTTTAAATCTGCAATTCCATATGTCATACCAATAGTTGCGATAACATTCTCTTTAGCTACCAAACCTGTAAGTGCGGCTACAGCCATTCTCCAATTACCAAATCCAAGTGGTTTGAAAATAAAAGCAAATACTGAACCAATTCTTGCTAAAATCGACCCATCAATTTGTTCTGCTTCAAGCATTCCCCAATGACCTTTTGAATCCCAACCAAATGACTGAGTAAACCAAATAAAAATTGTTGAAAGAAGAATAATTGTCCCAGCCTTTTTAATGAATGACCATCCTCTTTCTCCCATTGATCTAAACACATTTCCTACAGTTGGCATATGATACGCTGGTAATTCCATTACGAATGGTGCTGGATCACCTGCAAACATTTTTGTCTTTTTAAGTATAATACCTGAGCAAACAATAGCAGCAATTCCAATAAAGTACGCACTTACTGAAACAAGTGCACTATTATGGAAAAATGCTCCAGCGATTAAAGCTATAATTGGCAACTTGGCACTACATGGAATAAATGTTGTAGTCATAATTGTCATACGACGATCTCTTTCATTTTCGATTGTTCTTGACGCCATAACAGCAGGGACACCACAACCTGAGCCAATTAACATTGGAATAAATGATTTACCAGATAAACCAAATTTTCTGAAAATTCTATCCATAATAAATGCGACTCTTGACATATATCCACATGATTCTAATAATGCTAGGAAGAAGAACAATAGCATAATTTGAGGCACAAAACCTAATACTGAACAAACACCTTGTACAATACCGTCATTTATAAGACCTGCTAACCAAGAAGCACAACCTGATTTATCTAAAAGTTCTCCTATAAAGCCATGTACACCAGGAATATGTGGTCCAAAGTGTAACAAATTCCAACCATCATCTCCTAAAAAGCAATCATTTGTCCAATCCGTCATTGGTGAGCCAAACTTAGTTACGGAAACTCCATATACAATGTACATAATTACTGCAAAAATTGGTAACGCCAAAAATCTATTCGTTACAATTCTATCTATTTTGTCAGAAACAGATTCTTTTCTACTGTTAGATTTTTTTACACAACTTCCAATTATAGATGAAATATATTCATATCTTTCATTAGTAATAATACTTTCTGTATCATCGTCAAACTTTTCCTCTAAGGTACTAATTTCTTTTTCCACATTCGGAGTACTAGAAATTAAATCATTTATCTTACTATCTCTTTCTAGTAATTTAATAGCAAAGAATCTTTTTTGTTCTTGTGCTACTCCATTTGGAAGTTTGTTAATAACTTCATCTATTTCTTTTTCAACATCATCTGCAAATCTATGCGTCAAAGTATTTTTTTGTTGTTTTTCAGCAATTTTAACTACCACATCTGCTGCTTCTTTAATTCCCTCATTTTTCAAAGCTGAAATGGTAACTACTTCACAACCTAAATTTTTAGATAAATTATCTACATTGATTATATCGCCTTTTTTCTCTACAACGTCCATCATATTAACTGCCATAACAACAGGAATTCCTAATTCAATAAGCTGTGTTGTTAAATACAAGTTACGTTCAATGTTAGCTCCATCAATGATATTAAGGATTGCATCTGGTTTCTCATTAATCAAATAATTTCGAGCCACAACTTCTTCAAGAGTATATGGTGACAAGGAATAAATACCTGGTAAATCAATTATCTCTACGTCCTTGTGTCTCTTAAGCTTTCCTTCTTTTTTTTCAACTGTAACACCTGGCCAGTTTCCAACATACTGATTTGAGCCTGTTAATAAATTGAATAATGTGGTCTTACCACAGTTAGGATTTCCTGCTAATGCAATTTTTAAAGCCATCCTACTAATCTCCTTACATTTTATTTTAATAAATTATTATCTGTTGTATAATTTGTCTTGTGTTTTATTTATATTTATATATTTTACTTTTATTCCCACTATAATTGTCATCTTAATATGGCAAAAAAAATTATTTTATCTTTGCCTCATCTAAAATTCAAAAAATTATACAATTAGTCTTCTAACAGTACCATTTCAGCGTCATTTTTTCTAACTGATAACTCATAACCTCTAATAGTTATTTCAATAGGATCTCCAAGTGGTGCAACTTTTCTTACATATATGCCAGTGCCTTTTGTTAACCCCATGTCCATAATTCTTCTCTTCACTGGGCCTTCTCCAGTAATTCTCTTTACTTTGACATTTTCTCCAATGCCAACATCTCTTAATGTTCTCATTTAAAAGCTCCTTTTTATATTTAAATTAATTAAACAATAATTTTATTTGCCATGTCTTTACCCAATGCAACTCTCGCATCCTTAACATTTACTATAAGATTGCCCTCTATTTTAGAAACAACCGAAACTTTTCCTCCTTGAACAAATCCAAGCTTGTTTAAGAATTTTTTAGTTTCATTTTTTCCACCAATTCGAACTATTTCATATTCCGAACCTACATCAACCATCGTTAAAGGCATACTCATCCCTCTTTTCTATTGATTCTAATTTGTGTTATAAGTTTTTATCTGCTGTTAGTATAATCTAATATTTGTAATATGTCAATGACATTTAGAATATTTTTATTATTTTTTTCGTCTATCTTTCCTTAAACTTATATATTCTTTACTTAGTATATATATGTATAATATTTTATAAATATATTTAACACGATGTAAGTTAATATAATTTTTTTATATGATTTTAACTAAAATTTGTCATTCGTTGTTTTTATTATTTTTTAATTCTTCTCATATACTCTTCATTATTTCTTTCTAAATGATATATTATTCTTACTAATTTTTTTGCGGCATGAGATATTGCAACATTATAATGCTTTCCTTCTGCTCTCTTTTTTGCTAAATATTCACTAAAAACAGGATCCCATTGACAAACAAATTTCGTTGAATTAAAGATTGCATATCTAAGATATTTTGAGCCTCTTTTTTCCATATGAGCATAAGAAGATTGTTCTATTTGTCCCGATTGATACGTAGATGGTGATAAACCTGCATAAGCCAAAATTTTATCTGATGAACTAAATCTCGAAAAATCCCCTATTTCAGCCAAAATCATAGCTCCTAATCTGTAATTAATTCCTGGGATTGTTAAAATCGGAGAGTTTAATTTATCCATAATGATTTTAATTTTTTCTTCTGTTTCTTTTATATGCATTTCAAGTTCTTCAATTAATTTTATTGTGTGTTGAAGTTCTAAAGATTTTACAGGCATATTTAATCCAATAGATTTTCTTGCTGTTTCTCTTATTTTTAGTGCTGTTTCTTTTTCATAATGTCCTCTTGAATTTGTAGAAAGAATATTCGTTAATTTAGTGATATGAGCATTAGCAATTGATGATACATCTGGATATTGCAAAAGCATTGCATATATTGAAGCACTATGAATCGTTGGAACTATTTTTTCTAATTCAGGAAATAAGATACAAATCAATCTTGAAACTGATGTTTTTAATTTTGCTCTTTCCTTTACCTTTTCATATCTATAACGTGTTAATAATTTAAGATCATCATTTATAAAATTCAAATCCGTATATGATTTTAAATTCACATTAGACATAAGCATAGAAACTATCGTACAAGCGTCTACTTTATCCGTTTTTGTTAGTCTAAGGCTCATACTTTTCCTATACAAATTCGTATGCAATGGATTTATAACATACACAACCATATTCTGTTTGAGCAAAAATGAAATTAGATTGTACCCATAATGTCCAGTAGCTTCAAGTCCAACCTGTATATCTTCGTTTTGAATGTTAAATTTTAGAATTGTCGTATAAAGCTTTCTAAAACCTTCTAAATTGTTTGATATGGTAAAAACTTCTATATATTCACCATTTGTTTTTTTTATAAAGCAATCATGTTTATCTTTTGCTACATCAATTCCTACATATACCATATAATCCACCTCATAAAAACAAAAAATGCTGTGGTTGTAACCTTATTTTAACCATCAAAGTGGTAGGAGGAGTTCAACAATCCACAGCACTATCAAATAGCCCGACACTAGAACGTTGAGAACGGCTATTGATTCTATATTTTTTCTTATTTAGTTAATGCTTTTCGTAAGTCCTCTTCTGGAGTACTAATTGGTGCAATATTATAATTTTCAACTAATATATTCAATACATTCTTTGAAATAAATGCTGGAATAGTTGGTCCTAATAAAATATTCTTTATTCCAAGATGCAATAAACTTAATAATATGCACACAGCTTTTTGTTCATACCAAGAAATATTTAAAGTTAACGGCAGTTCATTTACACCACAGCCAAATGCATTTGCAAGAGCTACCGCCACTTGAATTGCACTATAAGCATCATTACACTGTCCCATATCCATAATTCTTGGGAGCCCTTCAATTTCGCCTAAATTTAAATCATTAAATCGATATTTTCCACAAGCGAGTGTCAAAATTACTGTATCTTTTGGAGTAGCTTTAACAAATTCGGTATAATAATTTCTGCCGACTTTTGCCCCGTCACATCCTCCTACTAAGAAGAAATGTTTAATTTTCCCTGCTTTAACAGCATCAATAACCTTATCTACGACAGATATGACAGTATCATGACCAAAGCCTGTAATCACCTCATGTCCACCATTAATACCAGTAAACTCCATATCTTTTTCATATCCACCCAACTCAAGAGCTTTATTGATTACTGGAGTAAAATCTTTCTCCTCTCCAATATGAATCATTTGAGGATATGATACAACTTCTGTCGTAAATACTCGATCAGCATAACTATCTTTAACTGGCATCAAACAGTTTGTTGTAAAAAGAAATGCTCCTGGTACATTTGCAAATTCTTTTTGCTGATTTTGCCAAGCAGTTCCGAAATTTCCTTTAAGATGTTCATATTTTCTTAATTCAGGATAACCATGTGCTGGAAGCATCTCTCCATGCGTATAAATATTGATTCCTTTGTCTTTTGTTTGTTCCAAAAGAAGTTTTAAATCGTTTAAATCATGACCTGTAACTACAATAAATGGTCCTTTTTCCACTGTTAATGACACTTTTGCCGGTTGAGGTTTACCAAAAGTAGATGTATTTGCCTTATCCAACAATGCCATACATTTTAAATTGATTTCTCCTGTTTTCATAACAGTTTTTAAAAGATTATCTAGCGAATTATCTTTACTTAATTCACATAATGCTTCTATAAAGAATTTATTCACTTCATCATCTCTATAATTAATTACCCAAGCATGATAAGCATATGCAGCCATACCCTTTATTCCAAATAAAATAAGTGATTTAAGTGATCTAATATCTTCATTAGCATACCAGATTTTCTTCATATCATAGGCTTGTGCTTCTTCTACTTTACTCTCTCTTGCAACTTCTTTTCTTAAATTTTTTACTTTTTCTATCATTATTTCCAATGTTTCATCATTAAAATTAACATTTGTAATAGTAGTAAAAAGTCCCTCTAAAACTGTTTTTATAACTTCGTCTGAGATATTATCTTCTAAATCTTTACCTTGATTTACTGTCAAAGCTAATGCTATTAAATCACCTACTAAATTATCTTGTAGTTCAGCTGTCTTTGATGATTTTCCACATACTCCTACACTACTCGTACATCCAGAGCATCTTGCAGTTTGTTCACATTGAAAACAAAACATTTTATTATCCATTTTTTAATCTCCTTTAATAATTTTTGTAACTTGTTTAAGCTCTCAATGTAGTGTATTATTTTTTTTATAACATTTCTGTTGTAAGTACAACAAACAATTAGTTCTTCAGCCGATAATATCATATAGTATATCGATTGAAAAAATAAATATCAAAAGGAGAATCAAATGGAAAAATACTTACCTTTGTTAAAAAATACAACACTTTTTTCAGGTATTTCAGTAGATGAAATAAAAAATATGTTAGGTTGTTTATCAGCTAGAATAGCTAAATATTCAAAAAATGAATTTATTTTACGTTCTGGTGATAATATACATCAGATCGGTATCATATTAAGCGGAACGGCAATGGTAATACGAGAAGATTATTGGGGAAATCGCACAATTATAACAGAATTGACTCCAGGAATAATTTTTGGAGAATCTTATGCAGCTATATCTTATATGCCAGCCGAATCAAGTGTCGTTGCAAATGAAGAATGTCAAATTATGTTTTTGAATATTAAAAAAATTATTACTGTTTGTTCATCTGTATGTTCATATCACTCAAGACTTATTCAAAACATGCTTACGACTATTGCTAAAAAAAATATTAATCTTACACAAAAAATCGATTTTATGTCAAAAAAAACTATAAGAGAAAAATTGCTTGCTTATTTGTCTGTAGAATCGAATAAAGCAAAAAATCCATCTTTCACCATTCCATTTAATCGTCAACAGTTGGCTGATTATCTTTCTGTTGACAGGAGTGCTCTCTCAAACGAAATAAGCAAGCTACAAAACGAAGGAATTTTGACATCCTCTAGGAATCATTTTATCCTCCATCAAATTCAATAACACTCTATATTGAATACTTTTTATTGCATATTGCTGCTAAATCATACAAACAGTCCTTGTATGCTTTTGTAACCTTTAGCAGCTTCTTTGTTTTTTAAATCTTTTAAATCTAAGCCATTAAAAACCATTATTTTTGCAATAGATAAGTACCTGCTACGAACAATTGGTGAATTGTCTTTTTGTTTTGCTAAACTTATTACATGACAAAAGAGATTGTCTTCTATATATTCCTCTTTTGTTTCTAATCCCTCTAATGTGTCTGATTTTTTTTCACAATTTTCATCCCTTACTAGACGTTTACAAATAATATTAGGATTAGCTCCATGATCAATCAATATTTTTACAGCATTTAAATTCCCATCTATTGCTGCAATACACAAAGGTGTGCATCCATATATATCTTGTTTTTCTGGATTTGCACCTTCTCTAAGCATAACCCTAATTCCTACCAAATTATCTTTTTTTACTAAAATATGCAGAGCTGTTTGTTGTTTTTCATTATCATTTTTATCTAAATCTACACCTGCTTCTTTTAATCCCTTAATTTTTTCAATTAATTCTAACTCCCTATATAAATCCCCCATGATATACTCCTTCCTTTTAACCATTTTACAATATATATGTTTTTCGATAATTTCTGGCAATTTATAAAGAGATAATCGGGTAGGAGGTAGATAATTATTTTATCTACCGACCTCCCAGTCGAGTAAGTAAGAGGATTTTCACCTCAAACTTCTCACAGAACCGTACGTGAAGGTCTCCCTTCATACGGCTCTTATCATTTAACAATACGAATACATTTTGCTCCAGTGTGCAAACAATCTTGGCTCTCGTTTTCTTACAGACGTGAGCCATTTTTCTGCCCGTCTTCTATGCCCACGAAGGTTCTTATATTTACACATTGCCCATTTTACTAGCCTACGTTCTATACATTGAAGTGTATATTTCATGGCTGATGGATTGAATTTCCCAAAATAATTAATCCAGCCTCTTCGCATAGGGTTTAGGATTTCCGCAATTATGTCGATTTTGCATCCAGTTCTCTTATGAATTTCTAGAGATTTAATTTTGTCTCTGAATGTCTTAGCTGACACTTTGCTGACTGATGCGATAAAGTTTGAACGCATTTTCCCATCCTTACACATGATGTGTACAGCCTTGAAAGTATAGCCAAGAAAATCAAACTCTGTTACGTCTTCATCCTTTGTTCTGTCCTTATCTTTACAATACACAATTCTAGTTTTGGTCGGATGTAATTCAAGTTTACATTCTGCAAATCTTTTAGCCAGACACTCTTTTATGTAAAGAGCCGCTTCTTTTGTTTTGCAGTGTACCACACCATCATCTGCATATAATATGCTTGACAAATATTTCATAGTGTGCGGATTTTTTGCTAATTACTTAGCAAAAAATCCCTTGTGATTAAGTACATTCTTTTTTTCACAGGAGGAACCGCATGAAATATTTAAAACCTAACACACTACGTAGAAATTTATTTGATTCTATTGATCAAGTTTTACTTAACAAAGCATCTTATGTAAAAAATCCTACTGACCACTCTAGAACGCGTAAGCTTTCTTTTAAAGCTACTATTAACTCAATTCTCCAAATGTCTGGAGGTAGTATAAACAACGAACTCTTATCCTTTTTCAACTGTTCAGATACTACTCCAACTGCTTTTGAGGATATCTTCAAATTCTTTACCAACAGTTCAAATCCTAATGCAACATACAAGAGCTACCGCGTTTTAGCTATTGATGGTTCTGATTTACACGTACCAACTAATCCTAAAGACAAAAATTCTTATTTTCCTAGAATAAATGATCAAAGGCCTTATAACCTTTTACATTTAAATGCCCTATACGATGTATGTGGCAAAATATATGTTGATACCATCATTCAGAAAAGTCGTAATTCAAATGAAAACCAGGCTCTCATTGACATGGTTGATCGTAATGCAGGCACTATGGATACTCTTATTATTGCTGATAGAGGATACGAATCCTATAATGCACTTGCTCACATACAAGAAAAAGGGGGGAAATTCCTTTTTCGAGTCAAAGATGCTACTAGTAGCGGCGGTATAGCTAATGGTCTTGATTTGCCACAAGACAATGAATACGACATTTTTATCAATCTACATTTGTCTGCTGGAAGAACTAAAGATCACTGGAAACTTTACAAAATAAAAACACCTATAAACGTATATCTCATCCCGAAAACCTTGATTTTTTCATCAATCCTACAGGTGAGCGCAATGTTCTTATGTTTTATCATCTTCCTTTTAGAATTCTAAAAATTAAGCTCGGCGAAGATACCTATGAAACAATCATTACAAATTTACCTGCCGAAACATTTTCGCTTTCTGAAATTAAAAAGCTATACTCTATGCGCTGGGGAATAGAAACTTCTTTTAGAGACCTTAAATATCCACTTGGTCTATTAAATTTTCACGCCCGCAAGACAGATTTAATCTATCAAGAAATATATGCACACCTTTTGCTTTATAATTTTGTATCTTTAATAATGAGTAGTCATAAACTAGAATGCTTGACACGAAAACATAATTATAAATCTAGTTTTTCAATAGCAATTCATGCATCTAGACTATTTATCAAGAGAAAGATTAGTTGCAAAACAATCAAAAATCTTTTGTCTAAATATTTGACACCTATTCGTCCAAACAGAAAGGCAATCCGACGCAAGAAGAAAAATCGTTCTGTTATGAGTTTTAATTATAGATTGTCTTAATTCAACTAATACATATCTGCAACAGGCAGGGAGTATATTCCTGCCTATTTTGCATGCCCAAAAATATTTTTTCCATACAATCATCTTCCTTACCATCATTAAAAACTTTGATTTTTGTAAGAAATACTCTAAAGTTAATGACATTGCATTAGAAACGTGCGCCGCAAGGCGCACACTATAAAAACCCCAACGCCATTTTATTCTGACGTTGGGGAAGTTTTGCGATGTATTGTATTACTTGCTTGTATCTTATCTATACCTTAATTTTTTCTATATATTTCCATACCACTAAATTTCACAGAATCATTTTTTGTGTAGAGATATACATTTTTTCCTGTTACTCCGTGTAATCTAACTGTTAACGCTGCTATTTTATCAATATAAAATACGCCTGTTGAACCATCATTAATATATGTGAATGAATATTTTTTGCCTGGTTTTAATGGAGCATTTACTTTAGTTATAAGCTTCTTACCATTTTCATAATTCAACTCTAATGTATTATCCTTTGGATTAATTGTAATTAACTTATTTTGATTTGCATCGTCGCTATATCCAAAACTCAAGCCAAAATTACCAAGTGATTTATATGAAAATGATCCTCTTATCATATATGTTTCTGATGTCTGTGTAAAATGATTAAATTTACTTCTTTGTCCAGCTTTTAATGTACTAACATAATTTTTTACTGGTGCTAAATATAAACTTCCATCTGAATTTACCTTCAACTGCTGCACAACAAGATTGCCAGCCCATGCATTTACATCCATTGATGTTGTTTGATCTGAACGTCTTGACCAACCAACCATGTATGTATTCTTACCATCTTCAACATGTTTTGCTGCGTAGAATAGTTTACCTTCTAATCTCTTTGGCTCACTATATGGTCCAAATTGAGAATCTGATGAAGCATACCACAATGTATCATCCTGTGCAGAATAAGTAATATACCAACGATTACCCAATTTGAATGTATCTGTACATTCTAGATTCCAAAATACTCCAGTAGGTTCTGTAAATATAATTCCATCATATTTAACTTCTTTCAAGTTTTCGCTAATTGAATATTTCAAAATTCTCGCAACACCGTCTTTTGATGCTGTAACTGTCATCGATAATTTTTTAGTTTTTTTATCGTAATACACCTGAGGATCTCTGAAATCATTCTTTTGATGAATATCTTCTGGTGGTGTAACTTCAAACTTTTTATCTTTCTTTAAATCTGTAAGATTATTTCCTTTTGCAACACGTATTGTCTCTTTAAAGCCTGTTGCATCTGTATTAGCATGTGCTGTATAAAAGTATAAATACTCATTTTTAACTTTTACCATTGATCCTGTGCCAATCCATTCTTCCTGTCCTATTCCCTCTGTTTCAATAATTGGTTTTTTATATTCCTCATAATTCACAAAATCCTTAGTAGTAGCTAAATAAATTGAGTGTCTAAAACTATCTCCTCCATCTTTTAAGTAGTACATATAGTACTTTCCATTCTCATAATAAGGCATTGGATCTCCGACAAATGATTTAATTCCATTTTGATCCACTGGTTTAAAAAACATCTTATTTCCATAATTTGCCTCTTGTTGATCTGGTGTCATTTGAGCGAAGTCATTAGCCTGTGAAGCTTTAACTATATTAAAGCTTCCTGTAATGATAAAAGATGATGCAAGCCCTAATGACAAAACAGCCTTCATAATTTTTTTACTCATTTCATTTTCCCCTTCCTTAAACCTTTTTGATTTCTTTTTATTACCTTTCCATTTACCTTAAATATATAATAGTGCATTTGCACTATTATGTCAACATTTTTGTGTGCATTTACATCATTTTAGCAACTATAATTTTTACATTTGCATCATCGAATTGATTTTTTAACCAATTTCCATTGTATACCACCTTTTATTTGTTAAGAATAACCAACCAGCATTGTTTTATAGCTTATATTTTTTCTTAATAAATAATTAATCGGGTAGGAGGTAGATAATTATTTTATCTACCGACCTCCCACAGCACCGTACGTACGGTTCCGTATACGGCGCTTCTCTAGTTTTCACATATTTTCAAATAAAACTCCGTGAATGTTGGGTATCCTAGTTCATGGAGTTTCTTGTTGTTAAACGCAGTCTGTAATATAAAATAACTACCACAATACCAGTTGCCATTTCGCATGTTTGCGCATATCCACGCTTTTTCTTCTTCCACGCCTAACTTTTTGAGTTCCTTGAATTTTGTTTTAACCTTCTTCCATTGTTTCCAGTAGATTGTCCTTATCTTATGCCTTAGCCATTCATCTGTTTCTTGAAGTAGCTTCTTCATATCCGCCAATCCAAAGTAGTTTACCCATCCTCTTATAAATTGAGTTAGTTTTAATGCACGATATTCATTTCCCCATCCATTGCTACGTTTTGTTAATTCTCGGATTTTTTCCTTCATCCATCTTTACGATAGATTTTGGATGAACTCTAAATCTGCATTTGCCTCGATACCTATAAAAGCTATAACCAAGGTACTTAACTCTGCTGATATGTTCCACACACGTTTTATTTCTGTTCACCTTCAAGAAAAGTTTCCCTTCAATAAATGGTATGATGTTTTCCAAGGTTCTTTCTGCACTTTTCTTGCTTTTGCAGAAAATCATACAGTCGTCTGCATAACGAACAAATCGGTGTCCCCTATGCTTTAATTCCTTGTCTAATTCATTCAGCATTATGTTACTGAGCAATGGGCTTAGCGGTCCACCTTGTGGCATTCCTACTTCTGTCTTTTCAAATATCCCTCTGCTAATCACTCCAGCATTGAGATATTTGTGGATTAGTGAAATGACTCTTCCATCCTTGATGGTTCGTGATAATACTTCAATAAGTTTACTCTGACATACTGTATCAAAGAATTTCTCCAAATCCATATCTACCACGTATACATATCCGTCATTAACATTTGCCTGGCATTGCTTTAGTGCATCATGAGCACCTCTACGTGGGCTAAAGCCAAAACTATTTTCTGAAAACTGCTCCTCATAAATAGGTGAAAGTACCTGTGTAATTGCCTGTTGAAAGACGCGGTCTACAACTGTTGGTACTCCAAGTTTTCTGAACTCGCCTTTTGTTTCTTTTGGTATTTCTACCCTTCGGACAGGATTAGGTTTATATTTCCCTTCCAATAACTGTTGTTTAAGTTGCTTTCCATTGTTTTTGAGAAAAGACAGAAGTTCATCTACTTTCATCCCATCAACTCCTCCTGCTCCTTTGTTTGATTTTACCTTCTTAAATGCTTGATTTAGATTGTCGTTAGATAAAATCTTTTCCAACAGCTTGTCCGTTTGAAAATCTGTGATGATGTCGTTGTTTTCAGTAATCCTCTGATGGGCGGACACTTCTGCATACTCTCCCTGTTCCGCAGATACCATTTGCAGATAGTCCTCAATATGAAGTTGTCTGTCCTTAAATCCATCATTGGTTACATTCATTTACTCACATCTCCTAAAGTTCAGTCCTTCCCACCGTGTTTGCAACCACAATGGTACTATGACCTCTGCTGACTTCTTGCCATTCGTTGTTACTACAAGTTTCATACTCTGTTTCCACTTGCTGACAAGACCTCCCTTGGTACCACACATTTCTTTCTCTCCATATATCTGCCACATTTACTACAGTTAATTCCGAGTAGTTATTGGACTTCAGTTTGTAATGCAACCTTATCCTTAACTATAGCCTGATGTGATTTCTGTTCGTCAGACCAGAGATTTGCCTCCACCTTCCTTCAGATTCCACCTCACGATGGACACCCTACTACAATGTAATTGTTGGATATATAAAATATTTATCATTCAGTTTTCCAACTTCATTATTAAGCTAAAATGAGAGGGTAAATGGTTTATCGGGGACACCCTTGGGCTATAACGCCCGTTACGCAAGACTGATATCCATCCTCTCGTTGCAGCGTATAAAGTTATACTTATTTATGTACAAAAAATATTAAATAAAAATGTACAAATGATATGATATATGAGTTAAACAGGAGGAACTCACAATGATTATAAAATCAGATATCATATCAGATTTAAAGATTGAATCAGTTAATGATTTATATAAATTAAAACCATTTATGGAGGAAGGCATTTTGAAAGTAAATAAAAGCCAAATAAGCAGAGAATTAGGTATAGATCGTAGAACCGTAGATAAATATATTAATGGATTTGAAAAATCAAAAACCCGTAAATGTAATAACTGTATTACACCTTTTTATGATGTAATTAAAG
>NZ_FNPG01000018.1 GCF_900107245.1 Lachnobacterium bovis DSM 14045 | reverse complement strand
TTTATCTGCTAAAAATAACTAATCAACACTGGATACAGAGGTAGAGCCTTGGAGCATTCTAAGGTCCGAATTATTTGCGATTAACCTCTGTTGACATTATATTATATATATTTTGATTCACGCTAGGAGACGGCAAGATTCACGGCGGACCATTGACCTGTTGGTAACCAATCCACGTATAACAGAGTGGCCAAGGCCGGGGACTGTTAGTCTGAGGTTCTACCTCTGTACCCAGTGTTAAAATTTAAAAGAAAGGAAATGTGGTGATTTTTGCAATTTACACTTGACAAAGGTCACTTCATAACAGGTTATTTGAATGCATTATATAACAACATTTGGGGAACTTTATTTATGACCATATGTTTAGGAGCGTATTTTGTCTCTTTAAAATGGTCAAAAAAGATTCTGGAGATTGAGGTATAGATGAAAAATAAAAAAATTATAATTGCATGTATCATTATAGCTTTGCTAGGGTTAGTTGCAGATATTGTTTCTTTTTTGGGAAAAGAAAATACAAAATTAAAAAAGAATGAGATAGGTGAAGCTTATAAAGTTGTTCATGTCAAAATCGATGCTGATGGAGTGGTAAAAAATTATGATTATGACGTAAAAATAAGAGAAGCTAGTATTTCAAAGGACCAAGCGGATAAGTTTTTTGAAAAAGCAAAGAAAGAGATAAAGAAGAATCTTTTTACAGGAAATGACAATAAAGATCATGTAGTAAATAAACTGAATTTAAAAGAAAAATGGGTAGATGGTTTAGTGACTGCTGAGTGGTATTTTGACAGATATGATGTTATTACGCCTTCAGGGAAACCGATATTTGATAAGATCTCTTCAAAAGGAAGTCAGGTTGTATTAAAAGGAGTTCTTATATGTGGTAAATATTCAGAAAAACTTGAAATAATTCTTAATCTTTATCGAAAAAAACTATCTAAAAAAGAAAATTTCTTATATAAACTAAATTCCAAAATTGATAATGAACAAAAAAATACTAAATCCAATTATTTTAATTTGCCAAAAAAAATAGATGGAGTGGCAATAAAATGGAAGAATAAGTCGAATTTCTATTTTTTTAAAAGTAGTATTTTTATGATTGTAATATCTGTTCTTTTAAAATTCAAAGAGTTAGAAGACATGAAAAATTCTAAAAAAGATAGGGAAAAGAGCTTAAAAATTGATTATCCAAATATAGTTGGAAAGTTCGTGATTCTGTTAGGTGCAGGTATGTCAATTTCGCAAAGCATACATAGAATTGCAGAAAACTATCAAGAACAAAGACAAGAAGCTAAAGAAAGAGAAGGTTATAAGCAATTAATTATAACTAGTAATGAGATAAAAGACGGTGTATCGGATAGAATTGCTATTCAGAAATTTGCTGAGAGGACAAAAATTCCAGAATATCGAAAATTTTCAAGGCTTTTAATACAAAATATGCAAAAAGGGTCGACAAGTTTGGCAAAATCTTTAGAGGAAGAGACCTATAAAGCATTCGAAACAAGAAAAAATTTGGCTAAAAAATTAGGTGAAGAAGCCAGTACAAAACTTTTAGGCCCTATGATGATAATGTTTGGAATTGTAATGGCAGTTGTTATTGCTCCTGCTATATTTACATTTCACATATAAAAAATTAATAAAAAAAGAAAGGAGAATCAAGGATAAAATAAAAACTTTTTAAAAATCCTTGAAGAAAAAAATGAAATTATTAAACAAAGTAAGAAACACAGTAGCAACAAATGTTATGAATTTTTTAAGAGAGGAAGATGGAGTTGGAGTTGTAGAAATGATCTTAATTCTGGTCGTTTTAATCGGTTTGGTTTTAATTTTTAAAGAACAACTTACATCAATTGTTAATAAGATATTTAAAACTATTTCAGACAAAGCATCTTCAGTATAATAAAAAAATAATCAAGATAAGTATGAAAAAAACTCAGAAAGCAAGTGTTACAGTTTTTGCGTCGCTTTCATTTATGCTAATTCTCGCGGTTTCCTTTTCTTTACTTGAAGCGGCGAGAATTACTGAGATGAAAAAAGTTACAAGAATGAATTCAGATGCAGTGTTAGAGAGTATATTTGCAGAATATAATACGCCATTGTACAAAAAATATGGACTATTGGGATATTGGGCAGATGAAAGAAGAGAAAAAATAAGTTTCGATTCTACAATGTCTAAAATAGAAGATTATACAAATAAAAATTTGAATAATAGTCCAAATTTTAAAGGAAGACTTCCACTAGATTTGATAAAAATAAACAGTTGTGAAGCTTCTGTAGAAAAATATTTGTTAATGACAGATGGTGAAGGTAGAGCATTTACTGAAGCCATTGTTGAGAAAGAAAAAAGAGGATTACCAAAAACTTTAATAAATGAAGCAAAGGAAAAATTTAAATCGGTTGATGCTAAAAATTCTCAAGAAAAAACTCATAAGGATTTAGATGATGCAGATGAAGCAATAGATAATCCTAAAGAGTATGCGAAAAAACATAATATTTCATTAAAAAAAGATGATGAAAATAGTGATTCGTTCAATAACTCATCTAATGTTTTGGATTCCCAAAATGGCGATAAAAGTGAAAAT
Source organism: Lachnobacterium bovis DSM 14045 (assembly GCF_900107245.1). GTDB lineage: Bacteria > Bacillota > Clostridia > Lachnospirales > Lachnospiraceae > Roseburia > Roseburia bovis. Next base: position 69,682 of record NZ_FNPG01000018.1, on the reverse strand, counting down.
CCTATTAAAGTTATAAAAGAATTAAAGCAAAAAGGAATTTTAGAAATTGTTCTTAAAAATCCAGAGGACTTATCAAAAAAAGAAATAAATGACCAGAACTTATTATCCAAAAGAGATAAACAAAGAGGCAATATTAATGTTTCCTCGGGTGGTTTTGTAGTAGACAAAGTTGCATTGGTTCATTATTTTAGCAAGTATTTTTCGACATATAGAAATCCGAGAAAAGATGCAGGAATTCAATATGAACAAGAATACATCATAGCCGGGAAAAAGGATGATATCTCTAATTTAAAAAGTGCTGTAAATAAAATACTAATTTCGAGAATTGCATCGAACATGGTTTCAATTTATAAAGATAAGGCAAAAATGGCTCAGATAGAGGCGCTGGCTGATACATTAAGTGTTATAACTCTCAGTCCGGAAATTATGCAGTGCATAAAAATAGGTTTAATAACGGCATGGGCATATGGAGAAAGTATATTAGATTTACGGACTCTCATGAGTGGTGGAAAAATAAGTGTAGTTAAATCGCCAGAGGAATGGACATTAGGATTGTCGGGAATAGGAGCATTAACAAATAAATCTTTCAAGGCCAAAGAGTGTAAAAAAGGATTAAAATATGAAGAATTTTTAGCAATTCTTATTGCATTAAAAAGTGAAAAGGAAACTACAATGCATGCAATGGATATTATTGAACAAAATATAAGGCAAGAAAAAGGCTATGAAAAGTTTAAACTAGATAATGTAGTTTTAGAAGCAAAAGTGGATTACAAATACCAGATAAACACAGTATTTCTAGGATTTGTTGATTTGAAAACGGATAAAATAAATTCGTTGGAAATAAATAATAGCGCAATTTATTCTTATCTAAAAAATGTAAGAAAATCAAATAAAAAAAATTAAATCTAATAGTAATGTATACATCAAATTTCAGGTGTATATGGGTGTCTCTAATCTCATCTCAAAATTACAGATAAATAAAAACCATCAAAAAAGAAGAATAAAATATTTTTTCTAAAAAATAATAAAAGAAAGGAAACTCTCTCAAAATGAAAACAAGAAAGAAACATACAAAAAAATCAGAGACACCCATATGCACCTGTAAAAAAGGATCATTAACATTAGAGTCCGCAGTAGTCATTCCTGTATTGGTATTCGTTTTTGCCAGTATTCTCATGATATTTAGGATACTGCAGGTGCAAACGGCTGTACAAGAAAGTGCAACATATGCAACAAGAAAGACAGCAGCGATGGCAGTTAATGTTGAGAGTGATTCTGTTGCACTTTCAATGGCAAAAGGATATTATTTTCACCACGTATCAAAGTATGAAGTGGTAAAAAAGTACATGAAAGGCTCCTGGATAATGACAAATTTCAATGGAAGTAGTTGTACTGAAGATGATATTTTATTAAAAATAAGCTACGAAATAAAGATGCCAATTAAATTTGCCAATATAGATTCTATTCGTATTTTTCAGACCTCCCATCAAAGAAGGTGGACTGGAGACAACCCAAGACTTGAAAGAGACGATGATGTGGATTACGTATATATAACAGAAACAGGATATGCTTATCATAGGGATATCAACTGTAGTCATATAGATTTATCAATACATTCGATAGATAAAAAGAATATAAATTCCGCAAGAAATCAATCAGGTGGCAAATATTACAAATGCTCACATTGCGTAAAAAATAATCAGACACAGTATTATATTACTGACTATGGAACCAATTATCATTCTGATAAAAATTGTAGCGGATTAAAAAGATCAATAAAAAGAGTCAAACTTAGTGAAGCTAAGGGAAAATCTCCATGTAAAAGCTGCGGTGGAAATAATTAATTATTGTCAAATATAAAAAACTAAATTTATTAATAATAAATAATACGAGTAAAAATACATAAGAGAGGAAACAAAATGCAAAGTATAAATATTTTTTCAAATATAAAACTAATGATGTTATATCCAGGTATGATTAAATACATGATAATTCCAATAATTATGGGGATAATTTGCATGACTTATCTAGGATATAATGCATATATGGACATAAAATTTAAAGAGATTCCAGTAAATATTGCATTAATAACAGGTGTGGTAGGTGTCACGTTAACGTTTTTGGCAACAATTATTTCAGGCACTATGAGTATTGAAATAATATTTAGAGTTGTAAAAACTCTGGTTATATCATTGATTCCTGGAACTGTATTGTTTTTGGTTTCTAAATTTACAAATCAGATTATTGGTTACGGCGATGCGATGGTAATTGGCGTTATTGGTTTATATTTAGGTGCGAAAAACGTGGTAAACATAATGTTAATAGCATTTTTTATTGCAGGATTAATTGCTCTATATGAGATAGTAATTATGAAAAAAAATAAAAGATATGAGATGCCATTTGTACCTTTTTTATTTGTTTCATACGTTTTTATAAATCTAATTAAATTTCTTTTCTAGAGCAAAAATTGCAAAGAGAAAATGTGTGAAAAAGAGAGAAAAAAAGTATTATGTTAAAACTTAAATTAATAAAATTGAATCTGTATGCAACCAATTTAAAAGACAATTTTATAAATGGAAAAAGCTCAATTTTTGATAAAAAAATAAAAGGATCCTATACAATTGAGGCAGCAATATTGGTTCCGCTACTTTTAGGAGTGTTTTTGGTGACTTGCAATTTATCAATTTTTATGTATCAAGAGATAAATAATGAGCATGAAGAAAAGAAAATTGAAAACATGTGGGAAGTTAATGATTTTTATCTGACTCAATTTAATAAAGATGAACCATATGTAGCAAAGTAAAAAACAAATAGCCCCTTAAATTTAAAATTAAATAAAAATCTTCAAAAAAAACAAATAAAAATAGGAAAGGATAAAAGTAATCATGTCAGATTTTTTACAGGAAGTTTCTTTTTTTAAAACTCCAACGAAAAGTTTTATGAAAATTAGGGCAGATGAATGTGAAAAAATAGATGAATATTTGTTATTGAATAAAAAAATAGCAAAAATTTTGCCCTGTCAAAAGAATTATAACGATGGAATAGCTGAATACTGGTATGATATAACCGGAATGCAATCATTTGATAAATATTGTAAAATCCAAAAAGTAGACATAAAACTTTATAAAGAATTAGTTCAAAAAATATTAAGGCAAGTTGACATACTTGAAAAAAATTTAATAAACATAGATGCTTTTGTGTTGAATCCAAAATACATTTATGTAGATGATAAAGAAATATTTTTTACTATATATCCTCCGAAACAGACTAGTTTTTTACAAGAATTCCGGATGTTAATAGAAAATTTTATGAATAATATTTCGCATGAAGACAAAGAAATTGTTGATTTTATTTATGGTTTGTATGAAAAAATCGGTAAAGATGAAAATTGTTTTAGGCAAATTCAAAAGTACGTAATGGAATATAAAAACCGTGAATATTTAGAAAAATCGACGTATACACAATCTTCAATATACGCGGATATGTCAGAGAGAATAAATTCTAAATCTGATAAACCCGTTTATTCCGCGAATAGTACAGATTTAAAACACTATGAAATACAGGAAGAATATGAAGCTCCTCCTCAAGGAATAATCCAAGAAAATACTCCCCAAAAACAAGGGTCTTTCAAGGATAGTTTTATAAAAAAACTGCAAAGTAAAATTAATGAAGGCAAAAGAGTGGTAAATGATTTCTTAGGAATATCGAATGATGAAACATATGAGGAAAACAATAGTAGAATATATGAAGAATATGAAGAAAGCTTTGATTTAAAAAGCCAGAGCAAAAAAAACGGCTGGAAGATACCAGACAATGTTTTTTCTAATATAACAAATCCTTTAAAAAAAACAGGTAGAGCAAAAAAAGATGAAAAGAATAATAAAAAAAATGAAATTTTAACACCCGTAATCTATCCGGAATTAGATTATGATACAGAAAATGAGGGTGATTACGAAACTTTTGAGACAGTATGCCTAGGGAATTCTTCTGACAATATAAGTGGAACATTTATCTATGAAGGGATAGATGATATAAAAGATTTCTACGTAGAAAAAAAATCAGTGATAATAGGAAATTCACCCAATGCAGATGTTTTTATAAAAAAGAACACAGTTAGTAAAATGCATTGCCAAATAACTAGGGATGAAGCGGAATATTTTGTGGAGGACTTAAATTCGAAAAATGGGACATTAATTAATGGTGAACCATTAGAATATCAGAAAAAATATAGGCTTAAAAGAAACGATGTTTTACTGGTTGCCAATGTGAAATACCGTGTTATGTAAAAAATCTGAATATATTTACAGGTTTGAAAAACTAAATTGTGCATGATATAATCAAAATAAATTATAAAATAGAATATTTTTTATAAAAAGCTCAATACTTTATTAGGGAGAAAATTATGGTAGATGAAGAAACAATAAAGACAAAATTAGATTTTGTAAAAAGATTTCCGATAACTGTGACAATAGTAGCTATATGTATCCTGATTTTTGTGATAAATAATTATTTTCTTTATAATAAAAATTATATCATGATTTATAAAATGTATGGAGTTACAGATAATACATTAAAAAATAAAGAATACTACAGATTTTTGACTTGTTTTTTTACCCATTTTAATGTGGAACATTTGTTGGGAAACATGCTGATTTTAACCTTAATAGGATACAGAGTTGAATGGGCAGTGGGAAAACTTAGGTTTATATTGATATATTTTTTTTCTGGGATAATTGGAGGATTATTAGAATTCTTTATGGTTAGTTATTTTAAAATATATCAAAATTATGTCTCAGCAGGAGCATCTGGTGCAATTTTTGGACTAATAGGAGCAGCAGTAATTCTGATTTGTTTTGGAAGCAAGAGAAAACTAGATATTTCAAAAAAAGAAATAGTATTTTTAGCTGTATTTATGCTTTTGTTAGGTAAAAGTTCTGGGCGGGAAAATATAAACAATGTAGGACATTTATGTGGATTAATTTGTGGGTTGTTCATTACTTTTGTGATATATGTTGTTGAAAAGATTATTGAAAAGTTTCTAAAAAACGGCAACGGAAGTGAAATAAAAGATAAGCTAGTTTTTTAATTGCAAATTGATTTTCATATAAGCTTAGAAGAAAAACTATATTTTTTTCGTGATTAACAAGGTTGATTTTGCCTAGAAAAATTAATATACTTAATTATAGAAGGTGTTTTTAAACAAGTTTTTGAGTAGTTTTTTAGACGTATTAAAAATTTTGTTAAAGGGGTGTAAGATATGAAAATTAAGATTTATTATGGGGGTCGAGGGCTTTTAGATGACCCAACACTTTATGTAATAACGAGAATGGAGAACGTATTACGTGAACTGAGAGTTGATGTTGAACGCTTCAATATATATGAGCATAAAAACGAGATTGCAACCCTTCCGCAGACATTTAAAGATGCTGATGGTATCATTCTTGCAACAACAGTTGAATGGCTTGGGATAGGTGGATATATGCAGCAATTTCTAGACGCTTGTTGGCTATATGGAGATAAAAATAAAATCGCAACAACTTATATGCAACCAATCGTAATGTCCACAACATATGGAGAACGAGAGGGAGAAATGACGTTATGTAATGCATGGGAAATACTTGGTGGTTCACCTTGCCCAGGCTTATGTGGATATGTAGATGATTTAGCTACGTTTAAGATGAGCGAGGATTACAATTTGATAGTAGAAAAAAAGGCAGAGAATTTGTATAGAACAATTTCTCAAAGAGTGCAGAATTTGCCAACAAGTAATCAGGCCGTAAAACAGACAGTTCTTCGAACTCAATCATTGAGTCTTACACCACAAGAAAGTGAACAACTTTCTAAATATGTCTCAGATGATACATATGTAAAAAAACAAAAAGAAGATATAGAAGAATTAGCTTCTATGTATAAGGATTTATTAGGAAATAGAGATGTTAGAAATGTCGAACCCTATAAGAATGATTTGATTACAAGGTTTAGACCGCAGGGAGACTTGAAAGTGGCGTATTCTTTCATCATAGAAGGACTAAAAAAACCGCTCTACGTTGGAGTAAGCGGAGCAAATGTCGAGGCATATTATGGTGAAAATGAAGCTGTAGATGTAATAATAAAAATCAGACAAGACATGTTTGACGATATTTTAGCAGGAAAACTTACATTTCAAAGGGCATTTATGACAGGCGCAATAACAGCAAAAGGTAACTTTAAAATATTAAGATTGCTAGATGATATGTTTTTATCAGAGCAATTAGTATAAAGTTTAAAATAAATATAATGAAGAAAAGAGGATTTAATATGAAGGATGATAACTGTATTTTTTGTAAATTAGCTAATGGAGATATTCCTACAAATTCAATTTATGAAGATGATGATTTTAATGTTATTTTAGATGCATCACCAGCAACAAAGGGACATGCGTTGATTTTACCAAAGGAACATTATAAAGACGTGTATTCAATAGACCCAGAATTGTTGGGTAAAGCAGCAGTATTAGCTCAAAAAATCATAAAAATAGAAAAAGAAAAATTGGGATGTCAAGGCTACAATATCGTCCAAAATAATGGTGAAGTGGCAGGACAGACAGTATTTCATTTCCATATGCACCTAATTCCAAGATATGAGAAACAAGAGGATGATACAACAGGTGTGGTTGATTGGGAGCAAAGAAAAATTGATCCTGAAGAGATGAAAAAAATTTGTGAAGAGATGAAAATAGATTAATTCTAAATAGATTATGGTATAGAATAGAAAACAAAGAATAGTTAAAATAAATATGCATATCTGCCATAAAAGCGGATATGCATATTTTTTTGTATACGTTTATAAATTAAATATCATGAGTTAAATATTAATCAATTGTAAATATACTCATTGATTCTTTTATACCAATTGCAGATTCTGTTACAGTATTTGCTGAATCAGCAACTTCTTCGCTTTCTGCGGCAACTTCTTCGGCAGAGACTGCAAGTTTTTCTACAGATGAAGATACTTCCTGGCTACTTGCAGACTGCTCTTCAGATATAGCGGCAACAGAAGAAGCAATATTATCTACTCTACTCATCATATCCATCATATATTGGATAGTATCATTTGTAGTTTGTACATCACTATAAATTTCAGCAAATGTATTACCGGCTACAGTAACAGCTTCAGAACTAGTAGCAATTTCATCTACATTCTGTTTTGATTTATCATAAAGTTGATTAATCTGAGCGGTAATATCCTTAATTATGGCAGCAATCTGTGTTGTTGAATCAGCAGAATCAGAAGCTAGATTTCCGATTTCACTAGCAACAACGGCAAAACCTTTACCAGCTTCACCGGCACGGGCAGCTTCGATAGAAGCATTAAGTGAAAGTAAATTAGTCTGTTCTGCGATAGAGTTAATCATTTCAATAATAGAATCAATTTTTTGAGTAGATTCACTTACAGCAGAAACTACATCGTTCATTTCGTTCATAGAATTTGCAATATTTTGCATTCCTTTTTGAACATTCTTCATATCTTTTTGTCCGTTTTGAGCTTTAGTTACAAGTGCACTCATAGTTTCATTGGCATTATCACCTTTAACCATAAGATCACTTACTTCTCCAGCCAAATCAGTTGCATTATTAGCAAGTTCACCAACAGCATCTGTCATACCGTCCATAGCAAGTCGAATCTGTTCCATAGAAGTAGATTGATCAGTAGCCTGCTGGCTTAGAGATTTAGATGCACGCATACTGTTTTCAGCTTGTAGAGCTAAATTGTCGGATGTTGTTTTTACAGAAGAAATTGAATCTCGCATCCTTGAAACAAAGTTTTGTAGAGAATTACTCATAAATCCAATTTCATCTGATGAATTAGAATGAATGTGAACAGTAAAATTACCATTTGTAATTTCTTCAATAACTTTTGTGATTTGTTGTATTGGTTTTGATACAAACATTCTTATAAAGATTAGTAAAACAATTGCGATAATTAAAACTGCAATTACTAAAATAATATAACCAATACGTTGAAATACTTTAACGGATGATAAAACGGTGCTTTCTTTTACGGAACAAGCGACGGTCCAACCGACACCTTTAACACTTGCAGGAGACACATAATACGTGCTTCCATCACCTGATTTTATGGCAGTTGTTGGATTGTTATCCCCATAAATAATCTTATTTGTGGCTTTTTTAAGTACTGGCTGTACATTTACCAAAAATTCATCATCTTTTGATTCAGATAATTTTTTATTATTATAGTCTTTGTTAAAATACGAAAGAATATCGTCATCGCTAACAAGCATCATAGAGCCAGATTCCATAGGCTTGATTTTTGAAACCTTATCAATCAAAGAGGTAAGAATTATATCTGCACCAGCTACGCCTGTTCGACCATCTTTTAATTTAATTTTTCTTGCCATAGTAATAACAGTAGCGCCCGTATCATGGCTTGTATATGGAGAGCCAACGAAGGTGAATTTTTCTTTGTCGAGTCCCTCTTTGTACCAACCACGCTCTAAAGGGTTATATGTATCTTCGTAGCATGGGTCAGTATCTGCAGAGTAATCGCTTTTATCATATTGATTATAGTAATAATACTTCTTGTCAGAAAGACCAAAATATACGCCGGAACGAGATAAATCGGAGTACTTTCTTGTTGGTTCTAGAATTCTCAATATTTGAGCATCCGATTCAAGATCAGTGTGTTCAAGCGTTGAAACGATTCCGTCAAAATGAGCCATCAGAGGCGTTAAGTCCTCGGCTAAAGAATTCGCCTGGAAATGAGATTCATTATCAAGAGAATCTTTTGCTGTTACCAGTATGATTTTCTTGGCATATGTCATAAGAACTAAAATTAGAATAATTGTTAAAATTGCTATCAAAGGAACTAAAATAGCTAATAGTTTTCCACTAACCGATTTAAGAGCACTAGGTTTTTTGGAATTTGACCTTGAGTTAATATTATTTGTGGGTTTGCTCATGTATATTTCCTCCTTAAAATTTATAATCGTCTTTGAGATATACTACAAGTTATACTTAATTTATCGGAGTGAAAAGGGATAAAAAATGATGGTCAAAAATTAAAATTCTATAAAAGAAAAGATTCATTTATAAAAGAAAAGAAATTATTTATAAAAATATTATAAAAAAAGATGTATTTATAAAAAATACATCTTCAATAATTTATTTTGCTGTTTCTTCTATCAAAGAAATAATAGCGCCAATAGAATCAATTTGTCCGCTTGATTCCATAGAGTTTATATATTGTTCCCTGTTTGCAAATGTAGAATTAACAGTTTCTAAAAGTAATTTGTCATTTAAAGACTCTTCTTCAATAACAACCGAAAAACCTTGGCGTTTAAATGATTGTGCATTTAAAATCTGATCACCACGGCTAGCAGCAGCTGAAAGTGGAATCAAAATATTTGGTTTGCGAAGAGCTAAAAGTTCGCAGATTGAGTTAGCACCAGCACGAGAAATAACTAAATCGGCAGCAGCAAACATATCAGTTAGTTCTTTATTAGCATATTCAAACTGAGCATAACCAACTAAGCCATCTAATGAAGGATCCAGATTGCCTTTTCCACAAAGGTGAATTACGTTGAATTTTTCTAATAATTCAGGTAAAACCTTACGAACTGATTCATTTATTACTTTTGAACCAGAACTTCCACCTACAATAAGAAGAATAGGTTTGTCAGTATTGGTAAAATGACAGTATTCAATAGCTTTTTGAGAATCTCCGCCAAATAATTCTGAGCGAATAGGAGAACCTGTCAAAACAGCTTTGTTTTCAGGTAAATATTTCATTGTTTCAGGAAAATTGCAACAGACTTTTTTTGCTCTAGGTATTGCAAGTCTGTTTGCAAGACCAGGTGTAATATCTGATTCATGAATAATTGCAGGTACTTTGCAGAATTTTGCAGCAAGTACAACAGGAACAGATACAAATCCACCTTTAGAAAAAACAATGTTTGGTTTGATTTTACGAATTAAGTGAATAGCTTGAAAATATCCCTTTAAAACTTTAAAAGGATCCGAAAAATTTTTCCAATCGAAATATCTACGTAGTTTTCCAGAAGAAATTCCGTAATATGTAATCCCCTGAGCTTCGATTAACCCTTTTTCCATACCATTATATGAACCAATATAAGATATGTCGTAACCAGCTTCTTTTAAGGCTGGCATCAATGCTATATTAGGTGTAACATGACCAGCAGTTCCGCCACCTGTCATAATAATTTTTTTCATATGTTATAACCTCTTCTTTCTATATAAAAGCTTTAGCAAATTTAATATTACAACTTTAGTAAAAAATAAGCAAATATAAAAGTGAATTTTTCATAAAATTTCGCGTATAGCTTGAATAAAAGTTGCAGTATTGCTATAATTTATACGAATTCGTCAACCAAATAAAGGAGTGTTTAAAGATGAGTAAAATTACATTTGATTATTCAAAAGCGTCATCTTTCATTAGTACAGAAGAAGTTTCATACATGGAGAAACTTGTAAATGACGCAAAAGAGCAATTAGTTAACAAAACAGGCGCAGGAAATGATTTTTTAGGTTGGATCGATTTACCAGTTGCGTACGACAAAGAAGAGTTTTCTAGAATTAAAGAAGCTGCAAAAAAAATTCAGTCAGATTCTGAAGTATTTGTAGTTATCGGTATTGGTGGATCATACTTAGGAGCAAGAGCTGCAATCGAGTTCTTAAGACATGGTTTCTATAACAATATTACAAAAGAACAACGTAAAACACCTGAGATTTATTATGCAGGAAACAGTATTAGTGGAACATATTTAAGAGATCTTATCGATGTAATCGGAGATAGAGATTTCTCTGTAAATATTATTTCAAAATCTGGTACAACAACAGAACCATCTATCGCATTTAGAGTATTCAAAGAAATGCTTGAGAAAAAATACGGTAAAGAAGGTGCTGCAAAACGTATCTACGCTACAACAGATAAAGCTAAGGGAGCATTAAAGACTCTTGCAACAGCAGAAGGATATGAAACATTCGTAGTACCTGATGATGTAGGTGGACGTTTCTCAGTTCTTACAGCAGTAGGTTTACTTCCAATCGCTGTTAGTGGAGCAGATGTTGATAAATTAATGGAAGGTGCAGCAGCAGGTAGAGAACTTGCATTAAATAAAGAATTCAAAGACAATGATTCATTACAGTATGCTGCTATCAGAAATATCTTATTAAGAAAAGGTAAATCAGTTGAAGTTTTAGCAAATTATGAGCCAAGCTGCCATTATGTATCTGAATGGTGGAAACAGTTATATGGTGAAAGTGAAGGAAAAGATCAAAAAGGTTTATTCCCAGCTTCTGTTGATTTAACAACAGATCTTCATTCAATGGGTCAATTCATACAAGATGGTTCTAGAATCATGTTTGAAACAGTTTTAAATGTAGAAGAATCACGTAGAGAAGTTGTAATCGACGAAGATAAAGACGATTTAGACGGATTAAATTATTTAGCTGGAAAAAACATGGACTTCGTAAATAAGAGTGCTATGAATGGTACAATTTTAGCTCATACAGACGGAAATGTACCAAACTTATTAGTAAATATTCCAGAGCAGAATGAATTCTATCTTGGAGAATTATTCTATTTCTTTGAATTTGCAGTTGGTGTAAGCGGATACTTATTAGGAGTTAACCCATTTAATCAACCAGGTGTAGAGAGTTACAAGAAAAACATGTTTGCATTACTTGGAAAACCAGGTTTCGAAGCACAAAGAGAAGAATTATTAAAGAGACTTTAATATATAAATAGTGCAATAGAATTACACTTGAAAAAGTAATTAAAATAATACTTATATTGTATGTGGATTGTATCTATATAAGTACAAAAACAACGCATTTTATAAAATAAATGCTTAAAAAAGAAGGTTATAAGAGGTTTGAAAGTACAGCTTATAACCTTTTTTTATGTACAAAATCAACAAAAATAAGCCCATTTTTTAAAAAAAACAGTTAGATTAAACTAACATCAAGGCGATAAGAAAAAAATTATATATTTAAGTTAAGAGTTGTGTGTATATGCGATAAATAGCGGAAAATATATTACAAATATATTACAAACATCATATAAGCGTAACACTATAATGATTATAAAATTATTTGTGCAATTTGCCCAATATAATTGCCGCTCCAAGGGGGTCAAAATGAAAATAATGACGTAAAAATCCCATAAAATAAGCATTTCTAAGTAGCCTAAAGAAAATTCATAAGAAAAAATATCCACCAATTTGACAAAAAAATTAGTGTCTGCTATACTGTGTCAAGTAATAAATTTGTAACAAATGAAATACAAAATTCAAAAACGAAATATTAGTGTAATAGAATTGAAATTCTATATACACCATATGGAGGTAAAATTTTATGAGGTTTAACAAAAAAGTGATAGGTAGTATGACAGTACTTAGTTCACTTTGTGTTATGACTACAGTCGCAGCAATGACTAACAACGGAGAAGATACATTAGCTAAATATAAGAACAACAAAGTTGTTACGGTAGCATACACTGAATCAAACAGAGGACGTGCAGGTAAAGGCTTAAATGTGTCAAGAACATCATTAGAAAACAAGAAAGATACAAACGCAACAATAAAAGTGCAAGGATATGAAGCGGTTGGCGAGAAAATTAAAGGCGTATTACAAGAGCTTAAATTGTCAGACGAAGAAAAAGAATGGACTGACGCATTGATGCCAAAAGTTGAAGATTTTTTATTGGTTAGAGCAGATGCTAACCAGGATGCACAAGTAGTTGGAAAGTTATATAAAGGTAGCAAAGCAACTGTCGTAGAAAAAGGAGAGCAATGGACAAAGATTTCTTCTGGTAATGTACAAGGATACGTTAGAAACGATATGTGTTACTTTGGTTTAGATGCATTAAACTATGCTTCACAAAATTGCGAAACAGTAGCAATATCAAAAACAGAAGGACTTAGAGTTCGTTCTACACAAGATACTAACGCAGAAGTTACAAAAGTACTTGCAACAGGCGAAAGCATTCAAGTAGATAGAGGCACTCAAACAAATGATGAGTGGGTTGCTGTAAAAGTAAACGATGCTACAAATTTCGTAAGTAAACAATTTGTTGATGTAAAAATCAAAACAAATGTGGGTATAACTCTTGAAGAAGAAGCTGCAGCAGCAAGAGCAGCTGAAGAAGCAAAGAAAAAAGAGGAAGAAGCAGCAGCAAAAAAAGCAAAAGCTGATAATTCCGTAAGACAAGAGTCATCTAGCCCAAAAGCAACTAGCCAAAAGGCAGCTCCAGCAAGAACACAAGGATCATCACTTGCAGCAAGTTCTAACGATGTAACATTACTTGCAGCACTTATTCAGTGTGAAGCCGGTGGAGAATCATATGAGTGTCAATTAGCTGTAGGTGCAGTTGTAGTCAACAGAGTACAAAGTGGATATGCTGATGGTACACTTTATGGTGTAATTTATCAGAGAGGTCAGTTTGGACCAGCTATGACAGGTAAATTAGAAAGAACATTAGCAAAAGGACCTAGCGCTACATCAATTAGAGCAGCACAAGAAGCATTAAGTGGTGTAGATAACGTAGGTGGAGTGAAGAATTTCCGTGATGTTTCATCAAGTTCATACAGTGGACATGTAATTGGTGGAATGGTATTCTTCTAAAAAATAGGTATTTAGTTTTTTAACTTTAAGCATAATTTCTTAAAAGGCGCTGAGCACTTTAAATAGTGTGAGGTGCCTTTTTTATGCGATAATTCTTGAAGGGTTGCCAATATTTTGTACATGGGTTAAAATACTATTATTACAAAAAAGGGATTAAATAAATTTTATAAATATATTACGGAGGATTTGTTATGAATTTAAAAGGTAAAAATTTTTTGAAGATGATGGATTTAAGTGCCGAAGAGATATTATATTTGATAGATTTGGCAAAAGAGCTAAAGGATAAAAAGAAACAAGGTATTAGACATAATGATCTTGAAGGAAAGAATATAGCATTAATTTTTGAAAAAACATCAACAAGAACACGATGTTCGTTTGAAGTTGCAGCATATGATTTAGGTATGAATGTTACATACTTAGATCCATCAGGTTCTCAAATTGGAAAAAAAGAAAGTATAGCTGACACAGCTCAGGTTCTTGGCAGAATGTTTGATGGTATAGAATACAGAGGTTTTGAACAAGAAATAGTAGAGACTTTAGCAACTTATGCAGGTGTTCCAGTATGGAACGGTTTGACTAATGAATCTCATCCAACACAAATGATTGCAGATATGTTGACAATAAAAGAAAAATTTGGCAAATTAAAAGGAATTCGTTTTGTTTATATGGGAGATGCCAGATACAACATGGGAAATTCTTTGATGATTACATGTGCAAAATTAGGAATGGATTTTGTTGCATGTACTAATCCAAAATATTACCCAGAAGAAAAGCTAGTTGAGTACGCGAGAAAAGTAGCACAAACAACAGGTGCCGAGATAACATTGACAGATTCTGTAGAAGAGGCAACAAAAGATGCAGATGTAATCTATACAGACGTATGGGTTTCTATGGGTGAACCAGATGAAGTTTGGGAAGAAAGAATAAAAGATTTATTACCTTATCAAGTAAATAAAAAAGCATTTGAAAATGCAAAAGATACAGCAATATTTATGCACTGTTTACCAGCTTTCCATGATCTTAATACTAAAATTGGACAACAGGTTTATGAGAAGTTTGGCTTAAAAGAAATGGAAGTTACTGATGAGATTTTCACAGGAGAAAAATCAGTAGTCTTTGATGAAGCTGAGAACAGAATGCACACAATAAAAGCAATAATGAAAGCAACATTAGGAGATTAATAGAAGTGAAAACTGCAATATTACGAATGTTAAGAAACGCAAATGATGAATATATTTCTGGTCAGAAATTAAGTGAATTATTAAACGTGTCAAGAACAACCGTATGCAATGAAATAAATACGTTAAGAGAGTACGGATATAAGATTGATGCAGTAAGTAGAAGAGGGTATATGTTAAAGAGTACACCGGATATAGTTACAGATTTTGCGGTAGGAAGTCTTATAAAAAGTAAGACATTTGGAAAAACTATAGTATATAAGGACGAAATATCATCGACGAATATATTGGCAAAAGAATTAGCAGAAAAAGGCTATGAACATGGTACAGTCGTAATTGCAGATACACAATCATCAGGACGTGGAAGAAGAGGCAGAAATTTTGAGTCTCCAAAAGGTGTTGGGATTTTCATGACACTTATTTTGAAACCGGATTTTAGTCCATATTGTGCACCTATGTTGACACTTTTAGCAGCACTTGCAGTATCAGATGCAATTGAAGAAATAGTAGATGTACCAGCTAATATTAAATGGCCTAACGATATTGTTATAGGAGATAAAAAAATATGTGGAATACTAACAGAGATGAGTATTCAGGCAGATTATATCAACAATATAGTAGTAGGAATTGGAATTAACGTTAATAATGAGTCATTCCCAGATGAAATAAAAGATGTGGCAGGCTCTATTTTTACCCAAACGGATAGAAAAATAAATAGAGATGTTATCATTGAACGAGTTTTGTTTTATTTTGAAAAATACTATAATGCTTTTTTAGAGACAAATGATTTGAGCAATGTGCAAGACGTTTATAATAAAAAACTGATTAACTTAGATAAAGAAGTAAAAGTTTTAGATCCTAAGGAACCATACGAAGGTATTTCAAGAGGGATTACTAATACGGGCGAGCTCATTGTTGAAATAAATAATAAAATACGTCACGTAGCAAGTGGCGAAGTATCAGTGAGAGGAATGTATGGATATGTCTAAAAACAACATAGAAGATACTAAAGACGAAGTTGTACTTTGCGGTGCAAGTGCATACAACAAAAAATATTATTTAAATGAGAATTTTATGGGGCTACCAGATTCTATAAAAGAAGAACTAAGAATCATGTGTGTTTTATACACCGAAGAAATAGGTGGGATTTTACAATTAGTTTTTGATGAAAAAGGAAATCTGGAATTCAAAACATCATCAAAAGAGGGAGATTTATTATATGATGATATTGGAAGCATCCTTAAAATAAAACAATTACAAAAAACGAAAGTGGAATTGTTGGAGTCCGTTGAACTCTATCATAGAATTTTATTCTTAGGAGAGGGCTTCGACCAGGAGGAATAAGAAATGGTTTTAGCAATAGATGTCGGTAATACTAACATTACAGTAGGGGTTTTTGACTGTAGAAGAGACAAAATGGAGGCAAGCTTTAGAATAACAACTAAAATGCCACGAACATCCGACGAGTATGCAATGGTTTTAGCAACATTATTAGAAAAGAACAGAATATCAGTTAAGGAAATAAAAGACGCTATAATTTGTTCAGTAGTGCCTAAAGTTATGCATTCATTAGAGGGGGCATTTATAAAGTATTTTGATATTAAGCCGATAGTAGTGGAAGCAGGAATTAAAACAGGAATTAGAATTGTAACAGCTAATCCACAGCAAATAGGTGCAGATAGAATTGTAGATGCGGTTGCAGCGTATGAAATATACGGTGGTCCTGTTTTAGTGCTTGATTTTGGTACGGCAACAACATATGATCTTGTTGATGAAGACGGAGCATTTTTGTGTGCTGTAACAGCGCCTGGTATTAGAATATCGGCACAAGCTTTGTGGGAGGAAGCTGCAAAGTTACCTGAAATTGAGATAAAAAAACCAAACTCAATTATGGCAAAAGAGACAATTTCAAGTATGCAAGCTGGTCTTGTATTCGGACAAATAGGTCAGACAGAATACATCGTTAAAAAGATGAAAGAAGAAGCCAAAATGGATAATATAAAAGTTGTTGCAACAGGTGGACTTGGCAGAATAATAGCCGAAGAAACTGATAGCATAGATATATATAATCCAAATTTGACGCTTGAAGGAATCTATAGAGTTTATAAAAAACAAAATAGAAAAAACAAATAAAAAAGTATTTTTAGAATATACAAAAGAAAATATATGAACAAAAATCATATAAAAAGATATATAAAATATAAGAAAGATAGAAACACACATGAATAATAATCAAATTACAAAATTAAAAATAGGTGATGTTACATTACCTAACAATTTGATTTTAGCACCAATGGCAGGAGTAACAGACCTGCCATTTCGTTTGTTATGCAAAGAACAGGGCGCAGGTCTATTGTGCATGGAAATGATTAGTGCTAAAGCAATATTATATAAAAATAAAAATACACAATCATTGTTGGCGATTGATGAAAGAGAAAAGCCAGTTTCATTACAATTGTTTGGGTCAGATCCTGATATCATGGCTCAAATAGCAAAGGAAATTGAAGATAGACCTTATGATATTTTGGATATAAATATGGGTTGTCCGGTGCCTAAAATTGTAAATAATGGTGAGGGTTCAGCTTTGATGAAAAATCCAAAATTAGTTGGAGAGATAATTGAAAAAGTTGTAAAAGCAACTAAAAAACCAGTTACTGTCAAGTTTAGAAAAGGATTTGATAATGATCATATTAATGCAGTCGAAATTGCAAAAATCGCAGAATCATCAGGTGCAGCAGCAGTGGCAGTTCATGGAAGGACAAGAGAACAGTATTATTCTGGAAAAGCTGATTGGGATATAATACGTCAGGTTAAAGAAGCAGTATCTATTCCTGTAATAGGAAATGGAGATTTGTTGACAGCAGAAGATGTAATAGCAATGAAAGAGCAAACCAATTGTGATGGTTTTATGATTGCAAGAGGTGCTCAGGGAAATCCATGGATTTTCAAACAGATTTTACACTATTTTGAAACAGGTGAGCATTTAGCAAAGCCATCGCTTGAAGAAGTGGCCGATATGATTTTGCGACATGGAAAAATGATGATTGATTTCAAAGGTGAGTATACAGGTGTAAGAGAAATGCGTAAACATGCAGCATGGTATACTGCAGGATATCATAATTCATCAAAACTTAGAGTTAAATTTAATGAAGTAGAGTCATATGAAGATATGCAAGAATTATTAGACCACGAAATCTATAATAAAAATGTTTAAAATGTTGAAATTATTAGGAAAAACAAAGCCCTAGTTTGCTTGACATTGACATAATAATAATATACAATAATCTAGTTAAAATAGGTACATTATATAATAAAAGAAGGGTAAAACGTATGGATAAGAAAAATATTTTGACCTACCAGGGTCTCAAAAAACTTGAAGATGAACTCCAAGATTTAAAAGTTGTAAAACGTAAAGAAGTAGCACAGAAAATTAAGGAAGCTCGTGAACAAGGCGACTTATCCGAGAATGCTGAATATGATGCTGCTAAAGATGAGCAGCGTGATATCGAGGCTCGTATTGAGGAAATCGAGAAAATCCTTAAGAATGCAGAAGTAGTTGTTGAAGAAGAAGCTGATACAGATAAAGTAAATATCGGGTGTAAAGTTAGAATCTTAGATTGTGAATTTGATGAAGAACTTGAATATAAAATTGTTGGTTCAACAGAAACAAACAGCTTAAAAGGAAAAATCTCTAACGAGTCACCTGTAGGAAAAGCACTACTTGGACATAAAGTTGGCGATACAGTAACAGTAGAAACACAGGCTGGAGAGTTAAAGTACAAAGTACTAGAAATTCAGCGTTCAATGTAAATAACGCAGATTAAATTCTGCTAAGAAAGCGGAGGAAAATATGGCCCAGCAGAATAATGGACAAGGCGGACAGGATATTAATCAATTATTACAGGTTCGTCGCGATAAGTTAAAAGATTTACAGGAAAGAGGATTAAACCCTTTCGAAATAACAAAATACGATGTAACACATCATTCAGTAGATGTTAAAGAAAACTATGAAGAATTACATTTTGAAGCACCAGTAGATGAAAATGGTAAGAGCATTGTTGTACCTGTAGAAGATTTTCCAGAAGGAAAACTTGTATCAATCGCAGGACGTATGATGTTCAAACGTGTAATGGGTAAAGCATCTTTTGCAAATGTTCGTGATTTAAAAGGTGATATCCAGATTTACGTTACAAGAAACGACATCGGAGAAGATACATATAAAGATTTCAAGAAATATGATGTTGGTGATATCATCGGTGTTAGAGGTTTTGTATTCAAAACTAAAACAGGTGAAGTCTCAATTCATGCTAAAGAAGTTACTCTTTTATCAAAGAGTTTACAGATTTTACCAGAGAAATTCCATGGTTTAACAGATACAGATATCAGATATCGTCAGAGATATGTTGATTTAGTAATGAATCCAGAAGTAAAAGAGACTTTTATTAAGAGATCTAAAATCATCAAAGAGATTCGTAATTTCTTAGATGGTAGAGACTTCATGGAAGTAGAGACACCAATGCTTGTTCACAATGCAGGTGGTGCAGCTGCTAGACCTTTCGAAACACACTACAATTCATTAGATGAAGATGTTAAATTACGTATTTCATTAGAGTTGTACTTAAAGAGATTAATCGTTGGTGGTTTAGAAAGAGTTTATGAGATTGGTAGAGTATTCCGTAACGAAGGTGTTGATACACGTCATAACCCAGAGTTTACATTAATGGAATTATACCAAGCATATACAGATTACTACGGAATGATGGAACTTACAGAGTCTATGTTCCGCTACTTAGCAGAAAAAGTTTGTGGTTCTACTAAGATTTCATATAACGGAATCGAAATTGATTTTGGTAAACCATTTGAAAGAATTACAATGATTGATTGTATCAAAAAATATACAGGAGTTGATTTTGATGCAGTTGAAACAGATGAAGAAGCAAAAGAACTTGCAAAAGAACACAATGTAGAATTTGAAGAGCGTCATACTAAAGGTGATATTGTAAACTTATTCTTCGAAGAATTCTGTGAAAAACAATTAATTCAGCCTACATTTGTAATGGATCACCCACTTGCAATTTCGCCATTGACAAAGAAGAAACCAGAAGATCCTACAAAAGTAGAACGTTTCGAATTATTTATTAACACATGGGAAATGTGTAATGCATATTCAGAGTTAAATGATCCAATTGATCAAAGAGAACGTTTTGAGGCTCAAGAAGAAGCTTTTGCAGCAGGTGATGAAGAAGCTAATCATACAGATGAAGATTTCTTAAATGCATTATCAATTGGTATGCCTCCAACAGGCGGTATCGGATATGGTATTGATAGATTAGTTATGTTGTTAACAGATTCTCAGGCAATTAGAGATGTATTATTGTTCCCTACTTTAAAGAGTCAGAACACTAGTTCTACTCCGAACGGTTCCCAGAAGTAGTTCAATCGCGTCAGCTTGAGTACGAAGTATTACATATAGACCTTAAACAGTCCATATTAGTACGACACGCATCGTTACAAATATGCAAAACATAAGGGATGCATGTGAAGCAATATGCAAAACAATTTGTTGTCCTTTGTGTCAAATAATTTCAATTAAATAACTATCTCAAACAAGGAACAACTTGTATGAGAATCATTAAAGACATTTCAATTAGTAGAAATACTAATCGGGATGTCTTTTTTGTTTTCTCGAACCTTACAAAAATCAAAAGAAAGGAAGTGAGGATGTGGGAAGAAAAAAGGTTAAGCCACCACAGATTGATTATCTCAAAGAGTATGCAGTGCCGAGATTTGTTACTGAAGAATCGATTTGCGAGAAATACGATTTGTCTGGTGTACAGTGCCGAAAAATGGCAAGAGCTGCGAATGCGTTTTTTGAAATAAGAAAAGCTCAGCTAATTGATAGAACAATCTTTGAGAAGGTTTACAAGGTTCAGTTAAGAGAAAGAAAACGTCAGATGCAGACAGAACTTGTACTTGAGAAAGCTAAGAGTTATGAGCCAGTAAAGAAAGAGTACATGCGCTACCAGGAGGCGGCCGAGTATTTTTCAATGAGTATGACATGCTTTAAAGCACTTGCTAAGGAAGCAAATTCAATTAGAAGAATTGGAAACATCGTACTTATTAATATTGATGTGGTTATAGACTACATCGAAGAAAACTTTGGAGGTTGATGAAATGGAGGAAAGAACAAAACCGGATGCCTTATATGCTGAGCCGGTTAAGCGAAGAAAAATATATGTCAGGATTCCTGAAGGGGCAGAAATATATTCGATGTGTGAGCATTCATTCCGGGATTTGGCGGGTGAAGCGCATGCGGTAAGAAAAGTTCATGGGACATGCTTGGTTAACACAGTTGTGCTGAGCAAATATATTGAGCAGATTTACGGATAGGAGGGTCTATATGTCTTATAAGAGAACGAAGGTAGAGTCATTAGATATCAAAGTAAACTCCGGTCAGAAGAAGTATGTCCGCTATAAGGAAGGTGCTGACCTATACTCCATTGGGATTCATGGATTTCAGCAATTAGCGAAAGAAGCTGGGGCTGTAAGGAAGATTAATGGAGTATGTCTAGTGAACGTAGAAGTTTTGAATGAATACATAGAGACAATGTATGGATAAGGAGGAAAAAATGAGAAATACAGCGTTAGATGCAGCTCATATGGTTGCAAATACAGAAAATGAGGATAAAGGAGGAAGAATGATAAAGATTCGAGTACAGGGTACAAAAGAAGATATTAACTGGCTTGAAAAGCAGATTCGCACATTGAGAAAAGTGCAGGTCACAGAGTCATCAGAGATTTTTAAAAATCAGGGAACCAAGAAATATTTTAGAAAATACATGGAAGTAGAAAAAGAAGCAACTACAGAGAGCAATTAAAAGGAGAGCAATCGTATGAGTAAGATTTTAGTATGTGCCAATGAAAAAGGTGGCGTAGCAAAGACAACAACAACAGTTAACTTAGGAATAGGACTAGCAAAGAAGGGGAAGCGTGTTCTTGTAATAGACAACGATCCTCAGGGCAGTCTTACAGTAGCATTAGGATTTCATAATCCAGGGCAGATGGAATATACAATGACCACTGTTTATAACAATGTCATTGATGAAGTGGAGTTCGATCCACGAGAGGCTATTTTGCACCATAAAGAAGGTGTAGATCTTGTACCGGCAAATAATTCACTGAATAGCATTGAAACTGCTCTTATCACTGTTATGGGGCGAGAAACGATACTTAGTGAATATCTTGGAATGGTCAAGGATGATTACGACTACATTATTATCGACTGTTCACCAAATTTGGGAATGCTTACACTTAACGCTTTAGCAGCTGGTGATGAGATTATCATTCCAGTTCAGCCTACGTTTTTAGCAATCAAGGGTTTGGAAGAACTACTGAGAGTAATCAATCAGATTCATAAGAAGATTAATCAGTCTTTAGAGATTAAAGGAATTCTTCTTACAATGGTGGATTCAAGAACAAATTATGCCAAGGATATTGCTGAGATGCTTGATGAGGCATACGGTTCGAAGATTAATATCTTTAAGAATAAGATTCCACATTCAGTAAGAGCTGCAGAGTCTACAACTGTAGGAAAGAGCATCTATGAATATGATCCAAAAGGAACAGTAGCAACAGCGTATGAAGCATTAACAACGGAGGTGATTGCGTAATGAGTAGAAGAAATGCAGTAGCGGGAGCAAGTTTATCAGCATATGATTCAATCTTTGGAGGAACCGATGAAGAGGTTATGTCTTCAGAAGTTGCAAAGGAAAAGGTTGAAGGACAGATTGTGGAAGTGCCATTAAATGAACTGCATGAGTTTAAGAATCATCCATTTAGAGTTATAGATGATGAAAAAATGGCGGAGACTGTTGATAGTATAAAAGAATATGGAGTATTAGTGCCAGGTATCGCAAGACCAAGACCGGAAGGTGGTTATGAGATTCTGGCTGGACATAGAAGAAGACACGCATCAGAGCTTGCGGGCAAAGAGACAATGCCAATGATTATTAAGGATGTATCAGATGATGAAGCAGTCCTTATTATGGTTGATTCCAATATTCAGCGAGAGGAATTATTACCAAGTGAGAAAGCAAAGGCGTATTCGATGAAATACGAGGCTTTAAAGCATCAGGGAGTAAATGGTGGTAGAAGTCTCGATAAGATGGCTAAAGAGGCTGGAGAGGGCGCTAAAACGGTGCAGAGGTATATTTCCTTATCCAAGCTCGTTGAAGAGCTTATGAAGCTTGTGGATGATGGCAAGTTAGGGATTGTTCAGGGAGTGGACTTTTCACAGCTAACAGAAGAAGAACAGAAGATTCTGTATGTTGTGTTAAGAGATATGAAGTGTAGCGTATCTACCGAACAGTCAGGAAAGATTAAGGAGATTGCTAAAGCAGGGAAGTTTACAAGAGAATCGGTTTTGGGAGTCCTCGTTGTGGTTAAACCTAAGGTAAGAAAAGTAACTTTTAATGCAAAGAAGTTAGATTCTTATTTTGATCCTACAATGACGAATGAAGATATTGAGGAGTTAATAATCAGATTACTTGACGAATGGAAAGAGAGAGGAGGTGTAGACTAATGGGGAAACTGGATTTGGATTATTACTATGGTAAAGAGTCAGAACAGTTTACATTTTATCGTTTACCTAAAGCATTAATCACAGATTCGAGATTTAAGGATGTTACTAATAATGCAAAGCTATTATATGGTCTTATGCTTGATAGAATGTCTTTATCAAGAAAGAGAGGTTGGCTTGATGATGAGAACAGGGTGTATATTAAATATGCTATTACTAGTATTGCAGAAGATTTAAACATTGCGAAGAATACTGGGGCTTCTTTACTAAAGGAGCTCCAGGATGTTGGCTTGATTGAAATGATTCAGCAGAATGGAAAAGCTAATATCATTTATGTAAAGAATTTCATTTCGGAAAATAAGGCAGTCGATGAACCTATTATTCCGAATGATGGCCAGAGCAGTACCAAATTAGAACCGGATAAAATAGAGGACCAGTTCAATATTTGTACCGGCTCAAATCTTGAACCGGTTGAAAATACGAACCAGTCCATATTAAGTGCTGGTAATCCATATGAACCGGATAATTTTTCGCGCCGGATAAGACTTAGTAGGGGTACCATCTCAAATATTGAACCGGTACCAGCGCAGAAATTGAGCCCGAATAATATACTAGATAATAATAAACTTAGTGAGACTAATCCTATCTATCGATCAGGCGAAGAAAATGTCACTAGACAGATTGATGCGATGGATGAAGCATCAGCATACATGGAAATTATCAAAGACAACATTGATTATGATATTATGATGAGTGATAAGTCATGGTCAGATAGAAATCTGTATGACGAACTGTTTAATATCATCTGTGATGTTGTTTGTGTTCCAAGAAAGACAATACGTATTGGTGGTGAAGATTATCCATATCAGTTGGTTAAGAGTAAGTTCTTAAAGCTGACATCAAGCCATTTACAGTATGTTATTGGATGCATAAGCAATAACACAACTAAAGTAAATAACATCAAGGCATATCTGATTACATCGCTTTATAATGCGCCAAATACAATGGATCATTATTATACTGCAGAAGTAAATCATGATTTATATGGTGTTGGTTAAAGAATAATAGCTTGTGGTCACGATGACCACAAGTGAACTAATGGAGGTATCGACATGAAGAGTGCATGTGCAAGTGAAGCCAGTATGAAGATGGCTTTTATTAATCTAATTCCAGCAATTATCTATGCTGCAGTTATTACCGGACAGTTTATGAAAAATTTTTCAGGAGGTTTTAGAATTGGAGCTGGAATCGTATTTGTTATTGTTTACATGGCATTAACACTGATTCCGTATGTATCATTTGTAGTTGGAATCGCAAGTACAATTATGTATGTGGGACTGCTTTGGGCGCTTTGTGATAAGGTGGGAGCTACGGTTGTTCGAATTATTCTGAAAGTGATCACTGCAGGATTTATTGGTTTATTAGAACTTAGCATAGCAGTTAACATGACGATGAAAAACTAATATTAGAAGGGCTCAAATGCAATAAGAGACACTTCATTTATGAAGTGCCTTGATTACTAACTTACAGCTCCTTCTAGTGATGTCAAGGTAGAAGCAAAGCGAGCCTTTACATTACTAGAAGGGGCTGTTTCTATATGCGGAATTCATAGTAAAATCGAGGTTTCTTTGGTATAATACAATACGTATTTCAAAATAAGAAAAGGAGTGTGCTTATCCTATGGATAATTTAGAATTAAACGTAGAAGATCAGGTAACAGAAGAAGTAGTTGAAGAGACATCTCCTATTTCACTTTTACCTTTTGAAGAAGAAAACGTAGACTTTGATACTTTCTGTAAGTCAGATTTCAGAGTCGTGAAGGTTAAGGACTGTGTTGCAGTACCTAAGAGCAAAAAGTTGCTTCAGTTCACTTTAGATGACGGAACAGGAACAGATAGAACAATTCTTTCTGGTGTTCATGCATTCTATGAGCCTGAGGATCTTGTTGGAAAGACATTACTTGCTATCGTAAATCTTCCACCTAGAAGTATGATGGGAATTGATTCTTGTGGAATGCTTATGTCAGCAATTCATGAGGAGAATGGCGAGGAGAGATTAAACCTTGTTATGCTTAATGATGCAATTCCAGCTGGTGCAAAGCTTGAATAAAATTATATGAAACACTTTTTGAGGCGCGTTGGAGAAATTTGATGTGCCTTATTTTTGCCTTATTTATCTTATAGACTAAGAATAAAGTTTTGATATAATATAAGAGTAGAACTTTGCGTTATTTTCATACGCAATTTTATCTAGGAAGTTAGTAATATGATATATTTTGACAATTTGCCATTATCAGAAGACATTTTGGCAGCATTATCAGAATTGAAAATTGAATATGTATTCCAGCCAATATTTTATCCAGATGGAAAGACAATATATGCGCGAGAAGCATTGATGCGTCCACACGATAAGGATGTTATGGAGCTGATTACCGAGTATCAGGAACAGGATAAGCTTCATATACTTGAGGTGGCAACTTTATTTGGAGCAACTCAGGCATATTTTATGAGAGGCTATAAGGAAATTCTTTCGATAAATACATTTCCGTGTGAGATATTTACAGAGGAAGAAGTAAATGCATATATTGAATACTTTGGTGAAGATAAGAAAGCAATGATTTTGGAAACGTTAGAGTATCCATATTTGTCGATTGATATTGCTGAAGCAAAAAGAAAAATAGCGGATATTAATGATAACCAGATTGCTATTGATGATTTTGGAACTGGACTTAATACTATGGATGTAGTTAACGCTGCTAATCCAGATATTGTAAAGATTGATAGAACATTACTTACTGATATCGATAAGGATAAGTTCAGACAGATTCGTATTAAAGAAATGATTGATACATTCCATGCTAAGAAAATGAAAGTAGTAGCAGAAGGAATAGAAACTGAGGCTGAGTTTAACACTATGAAAGAGCTTGGTGCAGATTTTTTCCAGGGTTATTACTTAGGAATGCCAGAATAGGGAGTCTCTAGTAGTGCTAGAGGCTCTTTTTTGGTTAAAGTACATATTACGGGACATATAAGGGGATAGAATCATATGTAAAAGGAAGATCAGAATCAGAATATCACACAAGTTAATAAACGTTAGTGTTAATACAATGGGGTTATAGGGTTCTCCCTTATGCAGATGCCCTGGGCAGATGGTATGCCGATGCAAAGTCACTTGTGGTCACGATGACCACAGGTGGCTTTCTTTGTTTTCGAAGAAAATAAAGTGTGCATGAAGGCGAATCCTGCTAATACCAAAATCGTTGTAGTGTAAAAATATAAAAAATGGTACGAAGTGGTCATGTATATAGTGAAGAATGGCATAAACCCCAGTAAAATCAATGGTTTGGGGTGTGTACGATGCATTCGTACTTAATGTTTAAGTCAGGTGAAAGCCTGGCTTATTTTTTTGAATAAATTTCTGCAGATTTGAGACTAAGTTTCTCTATATGACTTTTGAAAGCAATCAATAAAGTTCTTGTGGTCACTGTGACCACAAGTCTAGAAAGGAGGAAAAATGGATAGCAAGTTACTAAAGCATATTGGTGATTATGAAGAAATCTATCGGTTTGTGGTGAAGGAAAGTCATACGCCAGAAGAGATAAGAAATCATCTAGCATCACTAGGCGTTAAAAAGCAAACGATTACATCACAGATTGGAGCTGTAACAAACACCAATCCGGGCATGTTTCGAATGAATGGAGAATTCTTAACTGTGGATTCTGCAAAGGCTAGAGAAATAGTATCAGAGATGAATGACCTTTTTTCACCGCTAACACATATCAAAGCTGAAGAATACACAGAGCTTGAAAAACTTAGAAGTGAAAACGAAGAGCTTAAAAAGGCGTTAGTGG
Source organism: Lachnobacterium bovis DSM 14045 (assembly GCF_900107245.1). Classification (GTDB taxonomy): domain Bacteria; phylum Bacillota; class Clostridia; order Lachnospirales; family Lachnospiraceae; genus Roseburia; species Roseburia bovis. The sequence continues at coordinate 42,433 of NZ_FNPG01000018.1, read as the reverse complement.
ATGCTAAGAAAAAGGCGGCAGCTAAAAACAAATCTAGTAAGAAAGTAAAGCCTCAGGTTTTATTAATAGACACTGTTCAGGCAGAAAAGGTAGAAGAAATCAGAGATGGTATTTTTATGAAATCTGTTCCTGCAAAGGTGGATCAGGATTCCTACCTGAATAAGTATGGTGTTTTAAGAGAAGCTTTTTATAAGGAACTCCCAGATGAAAAGGAGTTAAATCAAAGAAACTATCAGCGTAAGACTTTAAAAACAGTGTTTTCACCCAAATGGTTTGTTAGGCGGTTTCAGGAGCTGAAGAATCTGAAAAATGTAAATCCAAAGAAAGAGCTTTCCGTGAAAGACAAGATTAGTTCAAGTCTTCATGTTTCAGAGGAAGAAGCAAGTAAGCAGATAAGTTATTTAGAGGGCAGAGCAATTTCGGTACAGGAAATTTTGAATGATAATAGCTTAACTAATCAGGAAAAGCTTGCTTTATATGCATTCAATTCACCATATAGAAATACAGATTTGGAACGATTGCTTAATTATGTAGGCGATGAGTGTCCAGATGCTAATTGGCTGATTGCATTGTTAGAATCCCCAGACATTGGAAATAATTATGAGAATGTAAAGAACCTCATAAGACAGTGCGCAAAGGCAAGTGAATGGAAAATGAAACAGCGTTTAGCAGAGGAGTTGATATCTGGGGATTGGTATATCACAGCTGTATATAATGGGGAACCCACAAAGTTCCAGTTAGTTCCTATTGATGATATTCGTTTAATTCAGTCAGATCTCGGTATTGAGAGAAGTAATACGAGTTTCGTGATAACGGGTAAACAGAAAAAAGAGTGTGGCGCCAAAGCTGACAAGAAGGAATTGGAACCTCTTAAAAAAGGAAGTTTTGTACCTACATATGAAATGAACCTAGATGGTAATGAAGAAGAGGAGTCGTAATGGGAAATAGTAAAAGGTTAACGCTGTCATTATCCCCAGAAGACTACGAGGCTTTTGAATCTACAAGAGGAAAGTTAGGGCTGGAACGTGCGCAGTATATCAAGCATTTAATGGCAGTGAACAAAGAATTCAAACCACCGGCAATACGAGACAGAGAAATCATAAAGTGAATGGCTGATGTTGAAAGAGATATCAAAATCATTGCAATGAAGCCGAGTGTCACAGATGAAGAAAAGTTGATTTTGTTGGCAAAGCTAGATGATTTGAAAAAGAAAATAGTAAGTTAGGTCACTTGTGGTCATCGTGACCACAAGTTGAAAAGGAGAAGTAAATGAACGAATTAGTAGCAGTTTATAGTAACCAGATTACATGTAAGCAGTGTTTGAAGGAATTAATCGAATTTGCGATTGAAGACGAGGAAACAGCTTGTGATGAAAAAGGAAAGCTGGTTGCTTTTATAGAAAACAATAAGGTAAAGAGATTACCAATGGCTCAGTTAGTTAAGGAAATGATGCCGGCTGATGGAATGGTTAAGGATGCAGATTATCTATATACCATTACAGCATATGAATGGGAGGATACTTGTCCAATTGCTGAATTTAACTTTGGAGTGCTAGATGCAATGCATCTGTATAAAGGGCATAAAGTGGTTTTATCTGTGCATAAAACAGAAGAAGCGATTTATGTTCATACATTTGTTAAAAGAGAGCAGGGGGCAGAGTGGAACATACCAGATGGTATGCCACGATTTAGAGCAGTATATCAGGCGGTTCCAAATGCTGTAATCGAATACTGTGAGGCTATGGATTATCTCATGTATTAGGAGGTTAACAAATGGATAGAAGCGAGAAGATGAAGGATATACAGGAAAAGCTTGAGAATGGAGTTAGAGATATTTTCTCTTCTGACAAGTATAAGGAGTATATCCAGACGATGTCGAAGTTTAAGTCCTATAGCATTAACAATTGCATCTTAATTGCAAGTCAGAGACCAGATGCGACTTATGTTTGCGGGTTTAAAAAATGAAATGAATTTGGGCGTGCAGTAAAAAAGGGTAGTCATGGGATCATGATTATTGCGCCAATGAGATTTAAGACAAATGTGAAGGAGCAGGTGTTTGATGAGCAGAATCATCCAGTAAAGGGCGAAGATGGAAAGCCACTTACAGAGGAGGTTGTTCGTGAATACCAGACATTCAGACCGGCATATGTATTTGATTATTCAGACACAGATGGAAAGCCACTTCCAACACTGGCAACAATGCTAGATGAGAATGTGGATTCATTTGAGACATTAAAAGAGGTGCTGATTAAAGTAAGTCCTGTTCCGATTACATTTGAAGAAATTCAGTCTGCAGCAAATGGATACTTTAGCCCAAGTGAAATGAGAATTGTTGTGAAGGAAGGCTTGCCGGAGCTCCAGACAATTAAAACTATGATCCATGAGATTGGACATGCATCTCTTGGACATGGTGGCAAAGAAGACAAATGGGATAGAGAAACAAAAGAGGTACAGGCTGAGTCAGTTGCATATTGGGTATCTCAGATGATTGGGTTGGATACTTCGGATTATTCCTTTGGTTATATCAGTGGATGGAGTAAGGACAAGAAGGTGTCAGAGCTGAAGGATAACTTGGAAATCATTAAGAAGACAGCTGATGAGATTTCAAGTGCGATAGAGGCAGAGTTAGCAAAACGCCAGGAGAAGAAGCAGGAGCCAACTTTTGAGATTTATCAGCTGAATGAGAAGGCAAACAGAGAGTTATCCTTCAGTTCATATTCTGTGTTGGAAAAGCTTGGTGTGAGAGTCGATCCATCTAATTATGACTTAATTTATTCAGCCCCACTCAAAGAATCAGATACATTGGATTCCATTTATGAAACATTCAATATCAATCACCCTGATGATTTTAAGGGTCACTCATTAAGTGTAAGTGACATTGTAGTGCTTCATAAGGATGAGAAGGATGAAGCGTGGTATGTGGATTCATTTGGATTCCATGAGGCACCAGACTTTTTAAGTGAGGAACCTATCGTGACGAAGCTCAATCCGGAGGCAAAGATTTCATATTACTACGCAGAGAATATGGAGTTTGAAACATTGGGTTACAGCAAAGATGGTTTGACCTTGGAGGAAGCTTTCAAATTATTTGATAGCTATCAGCATGGTGGAATTGGGTTTGAACTACAGGATGGTTCTGACTATGAGGGTAAATATGAATTAATGTCCGGTGGTCATATGCATGAAGACATGATCAATATGATTGAGTATTATCGACAGAATCCGCTAGTGCAGAAAGCAATTAAAGACTGTAGAACAGAATTGAATAAACGCGTAGAAATAGATCAGCAGATAGCTGACAGACCGCACAGAGGAAAAAGTAGATAAAAAGTGAAATATTTCTGCAGATTACTTTTGGGATATGTCTATAGGAAAGATGTAGCAAGTAGTCCAGCACAAAACAAGGAGGAAAAGAATTATGGATTACATTTTAGAAAATGCTCTTGTTGTTACAGAGAAGAGCAAAGACAGTACAAACATTCTTAAGGTGTATGCGGATCGCATCGTCTTAGCAAAGAATGAAAACGAGAAGGAGGAAAAGAAAAATGCTTAGTTTTACTGAATTTCAGGAACAGGTTACTGAGGAAATTAAGAATCATTTGCCAGAGCAGTACGCAAACGCAGACGTAGTAATTAACACAGTAACAAAGAACAATGGTATGAAGCTTCAGGCTTTATCAGTAAGACCGGAAGGTAAGGTGGTAACACCAAACATTTATCTTGAAGGCTTCTATGAGAAGTACCAGGGAGGCGCTGACCTTGATGAAGTGGTTGGCAACATCGCAAAGGTAACTAGCGATCATATGGAAGGACCGGAGTTTGCTGAGAATATTGCAGCTGACTTTATGAACTTTGAGTTCATTAAAGATCGTGTAATTATGACTGTAGTTAATACAGAGAAGAACCGTGAGATGCTTGAGCATACTCCACATACTGAAAAGGAAGACCTTTCCTTTATTTATAAGGTACTTGTTGGAGATCCTGAGGAAGACGGAATGGCTACCATCACAATTAAAGATGAGCATATGAAGTATTGGGATGCTACGGTGGAAGATCTTCACCAGTATGCAGTAAAGAACAGTCAGGAAAAGCTTCCTGCCAAGCTTCAGACAATGAACGAAATCATGAGAGATATGCTTGGTAGAGACGGTGTTCCAGAGGAGGTAATTGATTCTATGATGGATAGTATGCCGCCGGAAAATCAGATGTACGTCATTTCAAATTCTAATAGTGTAAATGGCGCAACAGCTATTTTCTATAGTGATGTATTAGATGAATTATCAAAGAAGCTTGGTGGAAAGGATTTATATATCTTACCATCGTCAGTGCATGAGGTAATCGCTATAAGTCAGGATATGGGAACTCCTGAGATGCTTGCCAATATGGTACAGGAAGTAAACGGAAATGAAGTGTCACCTGAAGAGCAGCTTTCAGATCATGTGTATAAGTATGATGCGAAGTCTAAGGACATCACATTAGCTGATACAACAATCGAGGAGCTTAAGAAGAATCAGAAGGACACTGAAGTTCAGGAAGCAAGTAGACCTAGACGTCATCGCTAAGGAGGGATTTAGTTATGGAAGTAACAGACATTAGACTCAGCTTATCTAATCGAGAAGGGGGAACCAAGGCATTTGGTAGTTTCTCGTTAGATGGAGCGTTTGCAGTCAGAGGAATTCGAGTGATGGAGGATAAAAACGGAAAGAACTTCGTTGCATTCCCATCTAGAATGAAGAGTGATGGTTCCTATGAGGACATTGCTTTTCCTCTTAGTAAGGAGCTTTACCACAAGATTGATGATGCCATTGTTGCGGAATATCAGAAGGTAAAGGAAGAAAAGCAGGAGCAGTCAGAAGACCAGGCAGTTGAGCAGGAACAGGCTGCAGCACAGGAGGCTTCTAAGAAGAGAGGCAGAAGCAAGTAGGAAGGAGGTTGAGTAGCTGGCTAGGCGAAAGCCTAGCCGGTGAATAAATATGGAGATTACAGATGTTAGGCTGACAAAGAAGGCTGGAGAAGATAGATTAGAAGCCTACGGAAGCATCACACTTGATGGAGATTTTGTTATTAATGGAATCAAAGTGATGAGATCAAAAGAGGGCAATCTATATGTTAGCTATCCTTCTAGAAGAAATCAGCAGGGAGATTATAAGGATATTTGTTATCCTATGACACAGACTCTTCGAGAAGATATTCACATGAAAGTGATTTCTAAATTTGAGGAGTTATAGAAACTAGTAAATAGAGTTACGGATTGTTACAAATTGTTACCCATGTAAAGGCTGCCTGAGGGCAGCTTTTCTTGGTATGGAGGGAATATGGGAAGTGGAATTATCGCAAAGATTAAACATATAAAAGATGGAAGTATGAATCGTAGTGGTGTGAAGAACATGTCTACATCCCTTGCATACATTATGAATAAAGAAAAATGTGATATGAAACTGAGTAATATTACTGAGGGACAGGTGGTTAGAGAGGTCAATTACGTTTTGAATGATATAAAAACTGTCGAAGGCTTATACATAGGTTGTCGGCAGATCTCTGATATCAAGTTTGCTGTTGAAGAAATGATGCAGGTGAAGGAATTTTATGGAAAGACCGGAGGGCGTGTGGCGCTTCATTTAATTATTTCTCTAAATGAAGAAGAATCTGGTATAGAGAATGCAGGCAATTTAATGAACTTAGCAGATGATCTTATGAATGAATTGCTTCCAGAAAATCAGGCTGTATATGCAGTTCACACGAATACAGATAATCTGCATATTCATGTGTTGATTAATACAGTTGGATTAGATGGAAGAAAAATACATATGGATAATGACTACCTTACATTGAAATTACATCCCGCAGTTAACAAGCTGGCAAGGCGGTATGGATTTACTCCTAATATAGAGTGGGAAAGGGAGTTAGAAGCTGAAAAGCTATCAATCGTAGAGAGGAAAATTAAGCTCAGGAACTTAATTGATCATGCAATAGAAAATAGTACAGATTTGGATATGTGTGTTCAGTATTTAAGGGAAAGCGGATGTGTTGTAAATATAGGTCAGTATATGTCGCTTAGAACTGCTGAAATGTCAAAGGCAATGAGGTCATATAATTTGGGAAATAATTATACCCTAGATGCAATAAAAGAACGTATTTCTAACAGACTTGAGCCATTTGAATTGGCTGAAGTAAAAAATCATGTATCAACAATTACTGGAAGAGATGTAGTGAGCTATACTCCGAATGTCATAAAAAAATATAAAGATATGACTGAAAAGGAGAAGAGAGAAGCTATACATATGTTGAAGCTAGGGAGAAATCCTTGGTTAACTAAGATTCATGGAAATTTTGCAATGAGGCAGGCTTCAGAGGAAATGGCAAGACTGTCTTTGGTGCATGAGATTGTAACTACCTATTCAACAACTAATAACCCTGAAGCTGCAAAAAGAGAAATCGTAGAACGAAAGAAGGAACTTGGAACAGAGATTAAATCCGTAAAGAAATTACTTTCGAAGTATAAGCCACAGATTGCAATTTATAAAGAAATGCAGTTGATTACAAAAAAAGCGTATCTATATGAATTTGCAGATTTGAAGGAATATCAGTTGGAATATGAGCGTTATCAGGAATTAGAAAAACGCTTAGAGGACGGATATGGTAAAACGATAGCGGAAGTTGCCGAGTATGCAGAAGACTTAAATAACCAGCTTATTTACGCTCAGGCTCAGGTAAAGGAACTATCAAATCAGTATAAAGCGATTCTTTCATTTCAGGGTAGAGGAAATGAAGAAGAGCGAAATGATGAAATAAATTTATTTACAGCAATCGGACATTCAGAAGCAAAGAATGAAGCTTTTTTATATAACCTTCTTAAGACACGACAGGTATATCTTACATCAAAAGATAATAAGGAGTGTTATATCAGGGTTTTAACCTTGCCGGCAGTAATCAATGGACGAAATTCTGTATCAACAACAGTAACCGTGATGAGTAAAGCAGGAGTTGAACTTGAGGAATTTTCGTCAGAAGAGATGACTGCAAAGGAATTTAACCAGAGAATAAAAGACATTCGTAGAGACTACGGAGTGAGAAGCTGTATTGTGAATGATAATGAAAATGCAGCTAAAAATGAATTGAATAAAGAAAGTAAGAAGAAAGTTAGATAATTTCTGCAGATATGCCCATAGCGATTCCTATATGCATTGTAAAGGAGGTCGTTATGGGCAATTTATTTTATACAAAAGAATCCAAAGCCCCATTGAAACTTGAGTCAGATATTTATCATACAGAGTCTTTGTATCAGGATGAAAAGCTAAATAAAAGATTCTTGCAGTTAAAAGCGAATGTATGTGATCTGAATCAGGCACTCGTTAAAAAGTGTATCACTGGAACAGAACAGGATTTCATCATGCTTATGGATAGAGCGAAAGACTATGTTGTTTGTAACTTTGGAGATATCACTGATGAGGATGTTCAAAAGCTGTTAGAGATGTTCAGACAGTGTGTCTTTGGATATTACATTCTTACTCCGTTGATAGAGGCTAAGGATGTATCAGATATTAAGGTGCTGAATTATAACCACATAGTTGTAAAGGCAAATGGAGAACGATATCTAACAGATATAAGTTTCTTTGATGAGAATGACTATAAGAATTGGTTTGAAAGAATCCTTAGAATCCATCGATTAGGCAGGGCTGAAGAATTTGCACTTGGTCATTGTACTGATCGAAAAGGCGTAGAGAAGTTCTATCTGAGAATTGATGTGCAGCTTTCTTATGTGACATCAACAGAAAAGAACAATATCCATATTCGAAAGATGCCTAAGACAAAGCTGTCTTGGGATTACTTAAAGGAAAACAACATGCTTGATGACGAGATGATTGAGTACTTAAAGGACAGGATATCTGCTGGATATGGATTCTTAATTTCGGGTCGTGGTGGTTCAGGTAAATCTACATTGCTTAATAACATGATAGATCTAATCCCATTCAATCAGTCTGTCTTAGTCTCACAGGAGTCAGATGAGCTGTATTCCAATGTTCATCCTCAGATCCAGTTTGAGCACACAATGACAGTAAGAAAGCATGATGTGGTAACGGATTTTTCATTGGAAGATGAGCTTAGACTTGGTCTTCTGCAGGATATTGATAATTTCATCATCGGTGAAATCAAGGGTGGTGAGGCATTATATGTATTCACCACAGCGATGAGTACCGGAGCGAGATTCTTTGGGACGATTCATTCAAACGATGCAGCTAGTTCGGTAACAAGACTAGCTCAGTGCGCAAGATATGTATCTGATTATTCAATGGAGACATTGGAAGAGATGCTTACATGTATGCCCTTTGTATTAATCCATATGAGCCACTTTTCAATCGATGAGATTTTAGAAGTAGATGGCTGGGATGAGAAGAGATCTAGACTGAACTTTCGGTCTGTATTTAAGAAGGAGGACGAAGCGTAATGAATAGGTTAATACTTGTTATGGCAGTTGTTACAGCAATATTTTTGATAGTTTCCTTTGTCCAGGATATCAAGGAAAGAACAGTCTTTTCCTTTCCCTGTTTAGTCCTAATTGATGCTTGGGCAATAGTTTTGTGGAATGTTGTTAGTTACAGGAAAGCAGAGGTTATCTGCTTTCTTGTAGTACATTCCGTTTTATTCATTTTAATGAAGGTATTTAAGGTATGGGGAGATGGAGATAGTGATATGTTCCTTCTTTTTGCAAATATATGTCTAGTATGTGTTCCAGCCTCAAATATCATAGCACTTGCTATTACAGAGTGCTTATTACTGACAGCTTCAATAGCAATATCAATCGGTATCGGTGCTATTGAGTATCGATGTAGGAAAAGGAAGTTTGCATTGTCAGGAGATATGGCAGTGATACCAGGATTTTCAATAGTTTTGATAGTTATCATGGCAATTTATGTCATTGGGAGGTTTATGTAATGAACGATGAATTAGTTTTGATTAGAAGAATGATGAACTCGATGGAGGACATCATAAATGCAACACCAGGAGAGAGATTCACTATCACAGATGGGGATACCCTAGTTATTTTACAGAGACGCATGGAGGCTTCGGATCTGAAGAATGCGCTTGGTGAATACAATCAGGTCTTTATGAAAAATGAAGGTGCTGAGATTGATGATATTGCAAAGAGTGCAGTTGCGATGGTTAAGGTAAGAACGCTCGTAGAGGCTGAGACAGAGAACTTTAATGCTAGATTAACCAGACAGTTAATAAAAGAGTATAAAGCTCAGATTTCTAGGGTTATTAATATCATTAAGCTTTCAAAAATCAACGCAATGAGCGCAGCTGATTATGAGAAAGAGGCAATCGAGATCACAGCAGCTAAGAATGAAGCATTTCTTGATCGCTTTGAAAAGGAAATTGTTGACTTGGAAAAGCAGATCGAGAGAATGCCACAGGTTGAGGAAGAAGAAAAGCCAGAGAAAAAAGAAGTAAAGAACGTAGCAAAACCGGAAGTGAAAAGAACATCTCTTGTAGATCGCATGAAGTCGGTGGTGGAGAAGAAAAAGAATCAGAAGGATATTGGCGAAGAGCTTCGAATGGTTGAGGCAAAGAGCTCAAAGACAAAGTGCGTTGAGATTCCGTTCTATGATAAGACTTTGTATTTTAATGAGTGTCATCCATGCAAGGATATGCCGGAATACTCTTTGATGAAGAGAAAGAATGATATCTTTTTTGGCTTAACGAGAAATATATCAGCCAAATCATATAACAACAGTGATCACAGTCTTTTAGAGCTTACAAAAGCTACAGAAGATTTTTGCCAGTATATGATAGAAGACCTCTTGTCAGGAGAGTATTGTCTCTTACCATATAGAGAAATTGATAAGGCTTCATTGGCTATGTACTTTGATTTTGTGTCAGTTTGCTTTGGTGAATACATTGGGAAAACACTTAGCATTCAGGAGTATTTGAAGTTTAAGGAGTATTACAATCGAATTTTAATGGAGATGTTTCACCTTGAAGCTGGATTTAAAGCAAAGTACTATCAGGCATTAATGTTGGCGGATCGCTATATGGATTACATGTCTGGATATGATTTGGAAATTCCGGATGATAGAGAACAGATTGTAGAGAATCTTATTGATAAGAATGGTCATAGGTATATTAGAGATTTGGATCTAATTCGTGAGAATCATGTGATATCAATGGATTCGCTTGATGATATTCATAACCTAATTATTGAGATTAATGGATTCATTAAGGAAGAAGAGCCTCAGGTTAATACAGAAGATGCTTGGAATGAAACGATTGATGTTCCTATTAAGATTCAGATTGTAGGTGAGGATGGAGCCATTGAAGATGAGGCAACTTTCGCTGGTACGAATCTGTTATCAGCGGTGTCAGGATATATGAAACAGTCGGCATATATTAAGAAGTTAGGGGTAATCATTGATGGTAAAGAAGAATACTTATTCATAGCAAGGAATGGTTTGGTGCCTGTAGCATTGCTTAATCCTGAGGATGAAGGAGAAGTGTTACGAGGTTATGAGAAGAGTATTTTGAGAACGATGATTCATTTAACAGGGGAGGATAAGTAATGAGGAGAAAATGTTTAATTGTAGCATTGGCAGCAATCACGCTTCTTGGGACCATTTCTGGTTGCGGAAAGAAGGAGAGTAAAGAAGCAATCAAAGTCAGTGAAGACAATCCAATCACTACAGAGTGTGAAAACTACTTTGCAAAAGCTAATCATATCTCAGTGAGCGTTGTGAAAAGAACCGAGACAAATGATTTAGATGGTAATAGCAGTATGACCTACGAGAAGTATGTTACTTCGGATATCAACCTAAAAGATGAGACAGATTCTACCTTTGATTTAACAGAAGCGTTAGCGAGTGGTGAATTAATAGAAGATAAGATTAAGGAGTTAAGCTTTAAGGAAGTCTTTGGATTTGATTATAAGGGGAAGTCTGCAGATGGGATATTCAATGGACTAATGGAATCTAATGGGATGGATACAAACCTTAAGGATGTAACTTTTGATGATGAAACGTATGATGCAAATGGAAGAAAACTATATGTATTAAATGGTGAATCGAGTGTTCTTAAGTCGTTGCTTAAAGACACGAAGTACGATGAACTTAAGTCATCTAAAGTCTACTATCAGACTATGAAGACAGAAGCTGGCGTGGAGATCCCAGAGAATGTAACCGCAGAAGTAGAGTATCGAATAGGGGACGTTACTTACAAAAAGACGGTGTATATTGAGATAACAATTTATAGTGGAGAGGAGGAGTAGTATGAATATTAAGCAGAAGCTAGTTGGCGTCGTGATGTTGATGTTTTGTCTTTTTATTGCAAGTCCTATTACAACATATGCAGATAATATCGGAGATACAGGAGGTACTGGACAGGGAAACATAGGTGGAAGCAATACCTACACATTTTATTATTATTACAATGCATCAGACAATGCAATTGAATTGACTGTTGTAACAAAGAATCCGATTAAGAGTTTTGGAAATACAACTAGTCATACATATACTAGCCCTAATGATGGAATAGAATTAAATACACAGAATCCAGTTTTAGGAAGATCTTTAGATGATGCATTAGCCGATTTAATTAGCCATGGAAATTATAATATGACAGTTGCAGAAGCAAAACAGCAGCTTGCAGCTTTAGGATATTATGACAAGGGAAATGGTGTTTGGAAATATAGTGGTGGCTATTTAACATATGTATCAGCTGTGAAGATAAGAAAAATTGAACATACTGTAGCTTATGATGCAAATGGAGGAACAGGTGCTCCGGCAAGTCAGACAAAGAAAGAGGGGCAGACATTAACACTAAGAAGTGGGAAGCCTACACGAAGGGGCTGGACCTTTAAGTATTGGGTGGCATCAATTGGTGGTCATTACTATCCTAGTGGTTCATATACGCATGACCAGGACGGCGGAACAGTTACAATGAAGGCACATTGGAAAGATGAGACAAAGCCTACAGGTTCGATTGTTGCAAGACCTAATTCGTGGAGTGCAGGGAATGGAACTGTAACTGTAACTGCACAGGATGAGGGCTCTGGTCTAAGTAGTATTGTATTAGAGCGTTATTCAAGGGTGACGGGAACATGAACTACAGTTAAGACATGGACATATAATGGAACAACTAATCTACAGACCAAGACATACACAGAAACAAGTGAAGGTGTTTTTAAATACCGAATGACGGTAACAGACAAAAAGGGGAATTCTTGGTCAGCAACATCTGCATATATATACTTGGATCATAGTAATCCCGCGATTCATGGACTTGAAACAACGAATACGGATTGGACAAATAGAGCTCCGGTCATTGGTGTAAGCGGAACAGATTATCTTACAGGGACCAGTTATACTGGTTCTGGAATGTCGTCTATGGTTATTTATGATGATGTAGGACGAGAAGTCGCAAGAGGAAGTGGTAGCGTATCCTATACGCTCACATCTAGGTATGAAGGGATTCACACCTGGAAGATTGTTGCAACGGATAATGTTGATCATTCATCGACAGCTTATGTTACAACAAAGTATGATATTACGAAGCCTGGGATTGATGGAACTGAGATTACAAAAGTAATTCAGGGAATGACGGTATCTGGATATTGTCAGGATAATGTTATAAATCAGCACACGGATGATGAAGCGCGAAGAAGCGTGAATAATCCAAATGTGACATCTGGTCTTAGAAGTGTAATGCTCTATAAGGTTGTAGACGGTCATAGATATCCTATTTATTCAAGTACAACGAATGGAAGTTGGGCAAGTTCAGACACGCACTCATACTTTAATATCTATTATGATGATAATGTAGCTAGTGATTTACCAGAGTATTATGTGATTGCGGTTTCAGACCATGCTGGAAATATAACAGAAAAGAAGTTGACAACACAGCGATACTTGCTTACTACATTCCATACAAGTATTGATAGAAGCACTTATAATAAATAGAGTTTAAAGGGCGTTGCATTAGCAATGTCCTTTTTTCTGTATTGTGATAATATTTCTATATGGGGTAATGTAACAATGGAGGGTGAATATGGAGGAGAAGAAAAAGATAGTCCCAAGGTATCGTCAGATTATTGAAGACGAAGGACTAATGAAATATATGAGCAAAGTGGGCGTGACATCTCGTCAGAAGTATGTGCTGCGTTCATATATGAAAGGCATAAGTGAAGGACAACTAGCGAAGAAATATAATGTTGCAGTTAATACGATTCATGAAGATATCAGGAGCTATGTTGGTTCTGCAAGAAAGTATGTTGGAGATTCACCAGCACTAAGAAAAATCAAGTGGTATGAGAGCGTAAAACCCGATGAGGACTTGATGAAGAATGTAATTTCGAACAAGAACACAAAACGGTATGCAACCTATGAAGCATTGATTGAGTCTACTCGTGTAGCAGCAAAGAAAGCAGATATGCTACTTGATGCAAAAAGGAGAAATCCAAAGAAAGTCAAAGAGCTTGAGGGTTATATTAGAACAGCACTTGAAACATCAGAAAAAATATTAGAAATGGTAGAAGAGGAAGATAAGGATCTCGAATGAGGTCCTTATTTTTATGCAGGGGGTTGCGCAAACGTCAGCAAGGTGTTATTATATCAGTGCAGAGGGATGAACAAACCTCTGCAAATAATGATAAATAACAGGAGGATACACTATGAGAGTACAATTTTCAGTTAATGATGAAGAGTTAAAGAGACTAGAGAGTTATGCGAAAGAAGCTGGATATCCTGATATTAGTTCATATTGTAAAGATGAGGTACTTAGACTTCGTACATATGCAGAACTTTGGAACAAGGTAACAACGAAGATTTCTGAAATGGAAAAGGGAAAGACTTTTGCGTTAAGAGATCTTATTGATACACCACCTTCAAATCTTGGAGTGAAGCTTTATAACCATCAGGTTGAGCTTGGAATCGAAGTAAATGACAAAGATCGTACCGGAGCAAATACCTTTACTAAGTTGTAATCCAAAGCTGACTTGCCCCCCTGGGAGTCGGGCAGGGGGGACGGGGGTCGGAATGGTACACAAAAACAAATATAAATAATGATGAAGGTCTGCGGATATATTCCGTAGATCTTTTTTTTGTTGTATTTTTGCAGATTGGCTGGAAGCGTTGCCTATATGAGATTTGTAACAAGCAAATAGATGAAAGATGAAAAATAAATCTTCAGAAAAACTGCAGATGTAATTCGTCTGAGGTCTATATGCATTATGTAAGGCGAGGTCCACTTACAAACTACAAATTTTTAATATCACAAGGAGGATTAGTTAATGAATAAGTTGGTAAGAAAGATGGATGGAGCAATTATCAGAGCAAAGAATTTTATGGCACAGAAGGTGGAAGGTTCTGACCAGATCATCATTATGTTCATTATTATTGCTGTTGCTGCTGGTATTGCAGGTCTTCTGTACATTTTCGGTACAAAGACATTACTTCCAAACTTCCAGAACAAGATTACAACACTCATTAATGGTTGGTTCGATCACAACTAATTAGGAGGTGTAGCCATGAGAAGAGGAGCTGGCAGTAAAGCCATTAGTCGTGAAGAGAAGCGACTAAAGAAAGAAAAAGAAAAGCGTATCCGTGAAGCAAATAGGATGCTCATTCCAGTTCCAAAGATAACAGTAGCATCGATGAAATTACTAAGCTTTGATCCGGCAGGAACCTTCAGATTTGAGAGGGACTGTTGGAAAAGAGTTTATAAGGTCAGAAATGCAAGTGGGATTGGAGCTGGATCTTTTGCCAAAGAGCTAAAGGCCAGTGTGAGGATAACTACTGTAATTGGTAGTGAAGGAGAAGAAAACACCTATATGACGCTCACTGAAAACGGAGAAACCTATGACGAGGTAAGGACCTACTTCTCAGAAGATGAAGAGAAGGTTGCCAAGCATATGGAAATCTCGCTGTGCAGTATTGATGAAACGATGAAGGCAGTAAATAGGAATAAGGAAAACTTCTCATATGCTTCTATGGTGCGTGGAAAGAAAGATTGGAAGAAGGAATGCATTGCAGAGGTGGTTGAGGATGTAAGCAGTTTCCGAATGGAAGCCGACTTTGGTGAAACACTTTTTGTGATGCAGTATCCAGAAACGCTTAAGGGCGATGTCGTTGAGAAACTAAGAAAGATGGGATGTGAAATTGAGATCGCTTATGACTTAGATAGCATCTCTACAGCAGATCAGATTGATTTTGGCAGAACCCTTGAGCAGAAGTTTAACAGGCGAGGAAAGAGTGACTTGGAATTTCTAAATAGCTCATTTCAGATTATGTTTCTTTGTGATTCAGATGATGCGAGAGCCATTGTAGAAAAAACAATCATATCAATCTTATCAGCCGAAGGCTTCGTTATCGCTCCAAGTATTGGAGCCCAGAAGATTGCTGCTGAATCGATTAGTAGCTTAGGTCTATTGCAGTTAACGTACATGAGAAATGTAACCGTTGATGTTTTAGATCAGATGAATGTATTAGGAGGTCAGGAAGATGGAAGCAATTAAAACCAAATATGAGCAGACAAAGACATGCGATGTCCCGCTTGTAAAGGAGATGACCTCTGTACAGGATATCTTATCAGTGAAGAGTATCGATGAAAGTGGAATCTTCGAGTTGAACAACAAGATGTTTTCAAAACTGTATGTCTTAAGTGACATCAACTTTGCGGGTGTAACAGATGCAGAGCAGAAAGAAATCATTATCAATTTTGGTAAAGTCCTGAAGACAATTCCATGCAGATTTTCATACACGGTCGCAAACGAATATGTAGATGAGAAGCTGTTTCATGAAAAGATACTGTATGCGTTAAGGGGCGATAAATATGATTTTTTAAGAAGAAGTTATAACCAGGTGATTCGAGATAAGGTTTCTGATGCTAGACAGGGATTGTATCAGACGATCTATCTGACACTTACTATCAAGGCAGAAGATATGCATGATGCGAAGCAGATGTTTATGTCTACAGATACAGCAATTAGAAGTGCATTTATTGGAATTGGTGCGAATGGAATGCAGGGATCGATAATGAGACCAGTCGGCATCAATGAGAGAATGCAGAAGATTTATAACGTGACACATGTTGGAATCGAGAACAATTATAAGTTCGACTTTGAGAAGGAGTATGCAGCTTGTCATGATTGGTTAAATACCTTGGCTCCGGCATCTGTAAGATTTGAAAATGAGATGTTCATGCTAAATGGCAGATTTGGAAAAGTGATGTATATCGAGGAATATCCGAAGTCATTGGAGTCAGACATCATCTCAAGTTTAAGCAAGCTGAACTGTACAAGCTATGTGACGGTTAATAGCGAACTTCTTGATATTGCAGGATTCAAACAGGAAGTTGGACGTAAGTATATGGCTGTCGGAATGAAGATTGAGAATGAAAAGCAGCGTAACAGAAATAATAATGATTATTTGGCTGATGCGAGTCAGAAACTTCTGAATGAGAAAGAGAAGTTAGACGAATTTTCCAAGGAGATTGACTCCTTGGATGAGCATTACTTTAATACCACAATTCTAGTTATGGTATTAGCAAATAGTGAGGAGGAACTGACACAGATCGAAGAGAAGTTAAAGAACATTGCTTCTTTGAAATCTATTAAGCTGCATAGTTGTTTTGGTAAGCAGAGAGAAGGCTTTAATTCTTGCCTCCCACTTGGAATACAGGAGTTTAAGAGGGTATGTAATTTAAGTTCAACATGTCTTGCAATGTTTATGCCATATAAGACACAGGAGCTTAATGATGAGGGTGGAACTTATTATGGAGTAAACCAGCTGAGTCAGAATGCAATCTTTGCAAATAAGAAGTTGTTAAAGAACCATAATGGACTGATTCTTGGTCAGTCAGGTTCCGGTAAATCGGTGTTTGCGAAGTCTGAAATCATAAGCACATTTGTAAATAACCCTACAGATCAGATTCTTATAATCGATCCACAGTCAGAGTATGGAAATCTGTCAGGGATTACAGATGGTACGATTATCAGCTTTGATTCATCGAAGGAATTCTATCTTAATCCGATGGATGTAGATTATACGGATGTGGATTACGTGAAGCTTAGAGAGATTATCTCAGACAAGGCAGACTTTATTCTGTCATTGTTATCAAGCTGTATGAAACGAGATATCTTGCCAGAGGAGCAGGGAATCATAGATAGCGTTATTGAAAAGGTTTACTCAGAGAATTATTCACTGAGAAAGAAGTTAAATGGCGAAGCTGAGAAAGCAAGTGATTATGAGGTGCCAAGCTACATGCGAACGGAATCAGTGATGTTTGACATAGAGCAGAATCTAAGTGTTGAAGAGCAGATAAGGGCTTATTCACCAACACTTCAGGATATTTATCAGGGGCTTTTAGATGAAGGAAGCAGCCTGGCAGCTCATTTGGCTGCAGCAATGGAGATCTTTGTTAACGGATCTTTGAACCTCTTTAATCACAGAACCAATGTCATGTTAGATAATAGATTCATTGTTTTTGATATCAGTGGTCTTAAGGATAATATCCGACTTACAGCAATGCTTGTAATGATGGAGACAGTCCGAAACAAGGTGAAGGATAACGCGAAAGAAGGCAGGTGGACACATCTTTACGTAGATGAATTCCACGAACTATTGGGAGTTCCCCAGGTAGCGGAATTTATCCTGAAGCTTTGGAAGGAAATCCGTAAAATGAGCGGTATCTTAAATGGCATCACTCAGAATATGACTGACCTTCTTAACAATGATAATGGAGGAAAGTTATCCGCCATTCTTTCTAATACGGAGTATTTTGCACTACTATCACAGTCAACTCTTGATAAAGAGAAACTGATGAAGTTCTTGCCACAGATTAGTCCAGCGATGTTTAACTTCGTTGATAATGCTGATTCAGGAACCGGACTTTTAAAGATGGGAAATGTTACTGTTCCGTTTGATATGAGAATGAGTAAGGAGTCAGAGATTTACAAGATTGTAAATACAGACGGAGGTGGATATGGCGTTTAAGAGTGAAGGGGCTGACTTTAGAAGTCAGTCCCATTTTACAAATGAGATGTCTCGTTTTGTGGGAGACGAAGTAGCTAGCTTTTCTAATAATGGGACAGCTGCTGGTGCTGTTGATGATATGGCAGAGAAGGCAGTCAGAATTTCTTATGAGAAGACAAAGTCAAAGCATAAGGATATCAAAGCTCAGAGAAAAGACATAGCTAGTCAGATTAAAACTCAGGAAAAGTTTCTGAAGGAGGAAAAAGCTGAGTATGTGAAAGCGAAGCAGGAGCTTCAGGATAAGAAGGATATGCTTGAAGCCAAGATGAAGAGTCAGGGCGCCTCCAAGGAATTCAAAGAGGAGAAGGCGAAGATTAAGGAACAGGAGCGATTCTTAAATGATAAAGCAAGCAATATAGAGACCAAAGAACTGAAACTAAATGAGAAAAGGGCTGAGAAGAAGGACGTCAAGAAAAAAGAGAATAAGGAACGAAAAAAGCAGTCAGCTAAATTGAATGTAGCCAATATGCTTAAGGCAAAGAAGGGGATTTCCAATGAAGTTGGTGGTATCGGTGGAGTGACCGGGGATGCTTTTGAAGATGGTAAGAGTGGGCTTGTCGGAACATTCCTTCAGTACATCAATCCTTTTTATTACTTGAAGAAGTTGTTGGCTTATCTTGGAAGCTTGTTAGCGCCATACGTGCTGATTTTTGCAACGATTGCGATTGTGCTTGTCATGATTATAGCTTTGCTGTTTGATGCATTATCACCGGCAATTGCAGTTCATGATGCTATTGAGAAGTTCGTATCTAACTTTACGGATGATAACACATTCGTTAATACATCGCTAAGTGAAGATAAGATTAATGAAATTATCGAGAAAGCAAATTGCGATGAAACGCAGGAAAAGGTGTTGCGGTTTGCACTGTCTAAGGTTGGCTATCCATATAGTCAGGATTACAGAACGAGTGGGAATTATTATGACTGTAGTTCCCTTGCGTATTATGCATGAAAAGCAGCTGGGGTAGATATCAGTTACGGAGCGAATTATCCGCCAACTGCAGCAAGTGGAGCAAAGACACTAGAATCGGATGGAAAGTCTTTAAGTGGCACTGAATTGGAGAACCTTAAACCGGGAGATCTTATCTATTATGGTGGATCAAATAATAATCGGTATTTAGGAATTCACCACGTAGCAATATATGTGGGGGATGGAAAGACTGCAGAAGCATATAGCACAAAGTATGGTGTTATTTATCAGTCAATGGACACAGATGACATAGTAATGGTTTGTAGACCAAATAAGAAGTAGGAGGAATAAACTATGGCAGATGAAGTAGCACAGGTAGTAGAGATGGAATACAAAGGTGTCTATTACCTATTAAAGGGTAGCCATGAAGCTATCACAACTATAATTCGAGCAATTCGAACATTGTCAAATTGGGCTCATGAAAAGAATTTGAAAAGCCCTGGAAGTAGTACATGGCAGAAGATTCAGGAAGTCTCAGAGGGCACTGCACCAGTAATTGAGCTTCCTAAGGAAATGTTTGAAAGGACGGTTAAGAATCCAAAGAGGTTTGGAGATGAATATATCTCACCGTTTGAATACTACTGTCAGGAGAATAACTTGAGATATTGCATCATGCCGGATCTAAATCCTAATGATGATTACATTCCAATTGGAGTACCTTCACAGGATCTTGCAATTCATCAGAAACAGATGAAGTCTTGGATGAGTATTCGTCAGGAAACTGAAGAAAATAAGGACAAGGATTATGATGCAAAGATTCAGGCAAAGCGTGAGGAGATTGCGAATGCAAAAACACCGGAAGAAAAAGAAAAGTTAGAAGGGGAACTTGCAGAACTTGTTCAGGCGAAGGAAGAGAATAAGGATAAGCTTCAGGAAACAAAGGATAAGATGAGCCGAGATAACACACTCACCTTTGAAGAGTATCTTCGTCAGGGCAAGGGAACAAACTTTGAGAAGAATCCTGAAAAGGCACTTGCGATGGAGCCTGAGGTTGGAATTGTAAGAGAGTTCTTGCCTATTGAGTGTATGGTGCCAATCCGAGATGAAGGTTTGGTTCCTGATAGTAAGGAGCTGTTCTACAGTCAGAAGACACAGGACAATGAGCTTTTTACGATTAAGAGAACCTTTGAACCTGATGAGAATGGTGTATTCTTCTCTGTTTATTCAGTAACGGATGCTAAAGATCCATCAAAGGTGAAGACATTCTCTGATAAGGGAATGACAAGAGAAGCTTGGATGAAGAAGCTTCCTGAGATGCTTAAGTATGCAGGAATGCTTGCTGATCAGCCAACAACAGCGCTTGTCACAGAAGATAGATTAAAGGCATATATCAAAGGGCTTGATTCAAATTTTTCTAAAACCCAGGATGAGGGGTCTGAAGAGAAACAGTATAGCTCAAAAGAAGCCAAGGAATTTGTTGAAGGTATTAAGCGAGATAAGGAACAGGCAGATCGATATGATGAATCTCTTTATACCACTATTACTGTACCTGCAGCGGCAGTAATGTCAGATGGAGAAGGAAAAATGTCTCTTGAACTTGCAGGAGGTCTTGTAAGTGGTGCACCAGTTACAAGCGCAAATAAAAAAATGGCAACACTAAAGATTAATTCAGATGACATCTTTGAAATGAAGAAACCAGATGGAGAAGTATCTAGCATTAAGGGAAAAGATATTATTGCTGAGCTTACAAGTACAAAGAGTAAGGATGAGTCAAAGGCTATGCATCACACAGCCAGAAAGTAGGAGAGTATGGAATTTATTAAGGAGTTTTTTAAAAGCTTTCAGTATCAGGGCTCCTCAATAAAGAAACATACCAGGACAGTAGAACAGACTGTATTAATCTACGGCATAGGCACGATTCTTTGTGTCTATGCCGGTTTTTTATGTGGAGCAGTTTGGGTGCCTGGTAATGATTTCAATGAATTTATGAATAATTTTCAGAAGTTCATTATTGAGCAGCATCATTATATTGTAGGCGTAACACCAGCAACAATTAAGTTTGTTGGAACATTTTGGGCGGCGTTTTCAATGGCGTTCATTATGATTATGACACGCTTTGAACATCCATTTGCCGGTCAGGAATATGGCGTTGCAAAGTGGGGTAATGCCAAGGAATTTACAAAGATGTTTGCAAACCATGATGAAAAGAATGAAGTCATTGTAAATACCGGAGACGAGCATATAGGTGAGTCGATTAAGGTAAATACAGCGAATTACTGGCTTGCAGAAGATGTATACCTTTCAATCAATAATGAGAAAACATCAAATCTAAATATGCTCGTGGTAGGACCACCTGGATCTGGTAAGTCATTTAGACTAGCTCGACCAATGTTGAGTCAGTTGTGTGGAAACTTTTTAGTTACTGATCCAAAGGGTGAGTTGTACAAACAGACAGGTCAGTACTTCGAGGACAATGGGTATGAGGTAATGGTCATGAATGTTGAATCGGAAGAAGGAATGCCTATGAGTATTCACTTCAATCCCTTCGAATATATTAGAAACGAATCAGACATCATGAGTATTGCAGGAATTCTAATGAAGTCTACAACACCACAGGATGATGCCGGGGGAGGAAATGACCAGTTTTTCGAGCAGTCAGCAGAGGTGCTTCTGACATCGCTTATTTATCTGATTCATTATTACTACAAGAAGGAAATGCAGAACTGGAAGACTTTTGTGAAGCTTTTAGATGCTACAACAGTATTTACAAAAGCGGATGGATCTATTGATAACAGACCGGATGGAATCATGGATATCATGAAAAAAGCCCAGAAGGAATGGCATAAAGATCATGATACAGACTTCCCTGGCTATGTCGCAGTGGAGAAGTTTTATAACGGAGCAGCGGAAACAACAAGTTCTATTGTTGCTTCTTTGGATGCACATTGCAGATATATGAAGCTGAAGTGTGTTGTGGATCTTTTGTCAGAAGATGAGATTCATATTGGAAAGAGCTTTGGATATTCAAAACCTTCACCAGAGAGTAAGTCAGGAAAGAGAATCCTTTTCATTGTAACTAGTGAAGATAAGCGCTATTACGATTGGATTCCTAGTATGGTTTATTCATTGTTCTTTGACGAGCTCTATCATTTGACTGCAATTGATCCAAGTTTGCATGAAAGTCTTCCACAGCATCTAACATTTCTAATGGATGAGTTTGCGAACGTTACACTACCTGACTCATTTGTGGAGAAGCTTTCTACCATGAGATCAAGAAATATGTCAGCGGTCATTATCATTCAGAACCTTATTCAGCTTAAGAGAAAATTCCCTAAGTATGACATGGACAAGGATTTGATTGGTAACTGTGCCATTATAGATATTCTCGGTGCACCTGATATGGATTCCTGTGAGTATCTGAGTAAGCATTTTGGTACTCAGACCATCCATAAGGCATCCGATTCGGATGCGAAGGATTATAAGGGCTCTAGTTCAAGATCTGAGGATGTTATGGAGAAGAGCTTGCTATCTGCAGAGGATATCTTCGCGATGAAGAAGGATGGGGAATGCGCCATTGTAATCAAGGGTGCAGATCCACTGTTTCAGAAGAAGTGTCAGATGGAGAATACACCATTTGTAAAGCTCTTGTGTCGAAAGCATAATCCGTATGATCCTGCAAAGCGCAATCGAGAGAGAAAGCTGGCAAGATTAGAGAATAAAGGATTCTTTTTGTCGGGTGATGATGCGAAGGAAGAGGCAAAGAAGATTCGAGAGAGTGGAGAGGTCATTGTTAGATTAACCATGGAGGATGCAGATGATTTAATAAAAGCATTTACCATTGGGGAGACAGTATCATCACTGCCAATTATGGCAAAAGATAAAGCAATGCTAGAAGAAAACTATGAGAAGTATTTGAAGGCACATAGTCAGGATAATGGTTTTGACTATAGTGTCTTTGATGAGGATGAAGTTACAGATGAATCTGTGAAACTCTATAAGGATAGGGTAATGTTGGTTCAGAAATTGAAGAATGCGGGTTATAGCGATGGGCAGATTATGAATCTGGTTCCTCTTATTAAGGATGGATATGGATTCGATGAGATAGAGGCATTCTTTAGTAATGATCACTCAGAAGATACGATTGAAAAATTTGTTGAAAAAATTTGCAAATAAAAATGCAGATTTAGGAACAGGCACTCCTATATGCCTTATGTAACAAGCAAGTAGAAGAGTTTATACAAGCTTGAATTTAAAGGATAAGGAGGAAGCGAATATGACTGGAACAGCAATTTTGGCAGCTGCTAGTTACACAAAGGCAATTACAAGCTTAAAGGGTGTACTGATTTCAATTGGTTCAGCTATTGGTGCAGTAATGCTTGTGTATGGTGGCATCAAGTTTGCGATGGCATTCCGCCAGATGGATCAGCAGGGAGAACATCAGGCTGTATATTCCGTTGTTGCTGGCGGCGTGCTTATCGGTCTCAGTGCATTGGTAAATGCATTGACATAAGTAACGTATTAACCGAAGTTCCGGCTGGCAACGGGAGCCGGTCGGAACTTATTTTTTGGAGGAGCAAAAAGAATGATTGATGTAGTAAAGGCACTTTATAATTGTTCTTTTACTATCTGGAATACGCTTATGAAAATAGCGATGACGCTTTTTACTACAAGTCCAAAGACTGCAGCTGGAGGCACACCTTATTCAACAGTACACACATTGTTTAATGCTATAAGCGATGCAACGGTTCCTATAGCGACTGTTTTCTTTTTGATAGCGCTTTATAAGACCGTTGTAAATGCACCACCAGAACAGCAGGCACAGAGATTTCTAATGGATGCACTTCGATACTGCATCATTCTATTTGTAGCTGCCAACATGTGGAAAATCATGGGCTATGTAATGGACTTTGCAGATGGAATCACAGCGAAGATGGGAACAACATCAGGATACAAGTTGACCATGAATAGTGACTTGGAATCAATTATAGATTCCACGCTAAAACTACCGGACTTTGAGCTTTCAGGAGAATGGTTCTCTGGGGTATGGACAACAATCGGATGTAGTTTGTTATTCCTGATTGCTGGAATCGTGATGGTGTTCATTATGGTGGCGTCCTGCATCTCTATTATTAGCGCAGGATTTCAGAGAATACTGAAGCCATTAGTTATCTTGCCTTTTGCAGGAATTGCTATTGCGATGGGTGCAGGGGGACACGAGATTTCAAGATCGCTTGTGCAGTATCTAAAGACGTTCTTTGGATTCTGCATATCGGGAGCGCTCATGGTTATTTGCGTAAAGACAGGTGTAACGCTGTGTACTTCGCTGGTTAACTTTGATCTCTCAGGAGCATCAAACATTTATAAGTGCGTGTTAATCACAGTGCAGTCAGCTATTACACCTATTGTAATCGCAGGACTTGTAAAGGGAACAGATAGTATGGTTCAGAGAATGATGTAGGAGGAAAAATAACATGCCTCAGATGAATCGAAATGTAAATTTAGAGGAAATTGATTCAGATGCATTGTTTGGAATCGATGCATTCAAGAATCAGACATTCATACAGAAGGTAGTGTTCTTCGGATGTGTCCTTTTAGGAGTAGCAGCCAATGTGTGTATGCCTATCTTTCTAGAGACTCCAAGACTTGCTTGTATAGCAATATTTCTTGGACTTTTGATGGTAGGAATCGCATTTGGCTGTAACTATACCGAAGACATGACGTATGGAAAATATCTATATTATTTCTTCTTTAAGCCATCGAAACATCTATTGTATGAATCTACAGAGGATGTAGCGCGAATGAAGAAGAAGGCAGAAGAAATTAAGAAGGAAGAAGAGATGAAACTAGCAAGACAGAAAGCAGCAGATCCAAAGGCACAGAGAGCGCTTCTGATTAAGGTTATTGCTTTTGTACTTGTTATGGTAATCGTAGTAGCTTCAACCTTCATTTATTCCAATCATAAAAAAGGTATGATGGTACATCACACCATAGAGGAAATGGAGGAGTAGAGATTGAAAACAAAAGAATTAGAGCTTATTGAACTATCAAGGACACTCGTAGATGAGTTTTATAAGAAACAGAATGCAGGAGTCCTAAATAGCTTAAGTAAGCGTAATTATGATGAACTGTCAGTTTCAAGAGAGAAGATTTTAAGTCAGATTCGAGATGAAATGTCTCAGTATGAGGATGTCGATGGTAATGAAATGACAGAAGAGCAGAAAGATGAAGTCTTAGAGTTAGTAAGAAAAGAGCTTTGGGGTTATGGAATTATTGATGGATTAATTCATGACAAGGAGATTTCAGATATCAAAATCTATAACGACAAGCAGATTCGAGTAAAAAGATATGGCAAGCGTATGGATTCAGGAGTGAGGTTCGCTAATCGAGCAGACTATAAGAACTTTGTAACAAGATTGCTTGAAAGAAACAAAGTCAACCTTGGAACTGCTAATGCAATTCAGACCTTCACGGATGCTACGCAGGATGACTTCATTTTGCGTATAACAGCAATCAGTGGGCTTCTCACAGATAGTGGGAACACTTGCATTGCAATTCGAAAGATCCCAAAGGAGAAATATACTCTTAGAGCTTTGGAACAGGCAGGAATGTTTAATCATCTTCAGCCGGATGAGGGAAGAACATGTATCGATGGAATTGTAGAGCTTAAGTTTTTATCAGAAGTAAATGAGCAGTTTGATGCACTATTTCAGAAGATGATTGCTTCAAAGGGTATCTTATTTACCGGTAAGGGAGCAAGCGGAAAGACAACGCTTATGAATGCAATGCTTAAAGAAATTCCATGGGATGAATCCGTGATGATTTGTCAGGAGAATGCGGAACTGTTTGATGAGGATCATCCGGATCTATTAGCAGCTCATGTAATGATTAGTGGTGGTGATTCAAAGGTGTCATATAACCTGGGAGACTTAACTAGAGCAGCACTTCTTGTGGATCTAGACCGAGTGATTGTAGGTGAGGTTAAGGAAGGTAGTGAAGCAGCTGGATTATCAAAGGCTTCTATGACTGGACATAAGTGTTGGACATCCGTGCATGGTGAAAGCTGTGAGATGGCGGTAGACAAAATGGCTGACTACATTAGCCAGGCTACAGGATACAAGACGAAGGAATCATTGAAGCAGTTATGCGGATTCGAATATGTAATTCATTTAAGAAATTTCCGTATTGACGAGATTAAGAAGATTGATGGATGGGATAAGAATACGGACTCTATTATTTTAAAGCCGGTATATCCATTCGAGGAGGTTGTGGATGAAAAGTAAGTGTGTAAAGAGAATAGCTGCAATTCTATTAGCGGGGTGTTCTGTAATTTCACTTACTGGATGCGGTATTTTTGAGACCTTAAGTGGTAACGCAAGTGGTAGGCCTACAAGCTTTTCAACAGTAGACGAATTGGAAAGCGGGAAAGCATATGTGTGGAAGGATGCAAATGAATCAGATGTGAATAAAGCATCTGGTTCTAATACCTTCCAGACTTGTATTACTGGAGATATCAACTTTACAGGGAAAGAGTTGGAGGAGGTTACAGATAATCCGAGAAGCATTTGGGTAAGTGATGAAGCAGATGAAAAAATTCCAACAGTAACAAGCAAAGATAAGTTGTTATATGTCTCGGATACAGAGGTGCCAGATTCTATTGTCTTTGAGCGCTTCGCAGATTATGGATATACCATTGGTGTATCAAATTTTATAGCAGATGGTGGTGATCATTATTACATTCCATTTGCGCAGAGTAGTGAAGATGATTACAAGTATTACATTGATTTGAAGTCAGATGCAGGTGCCTTATCAAAATTGCAGTCAATTACAAAACTGTATTTGGATAAGGTTGGTGACACAAAGCTTTCAAAGAAAACCGTATCGGATGGTGGTACTGTTTTGGGATTGCAGAAAGGTAAGTCATATGCTTGTGAATTTTATACAGGTACGTATTACCAGGATTTTAAACTTAAAGCAAACATTCACAGCTTTGGTTCATTAGAGAGGTTTGTAAGTTATGAGTTTGATTTTTTACATAGCAATTGCATTGCTATTACCATTCCTGATTATTTTAAAACAGGTTATTACTTTGTAAACGGAGTCGGATTATTCAGATATGTAGCGGATGAAGATTTAGATACATACAACGGTGAAGCATACGATGAAAACGTGGATTGGAATGATCCAATTATTATCTATGATGAAAACGGTTCTGTTATATCTGATCCAAGTGATCCTGATTTTGAAGAAAATCAGGAAGAGACAGAGATGGAACCTGAAGGCGATAGTGATGTAACAGAAGTAAAGGAGGGAGAAGCAAGTGAGTAGATATGAGATTGTTGCTTGGGCAGTATTAGGGCTCTTGCTCGTAGCGCTGTTCTACATGATTCATAAGAAGTTCAAAGAGCATAACGTTTGGGATAACTTAGTGAAACAGCATCAGGATAGTGTTGGAAAGAAACTGAGCTTGGAGGCAAGCTTTGTATCTAAGTTTGGTTCTATCGAGAATAAGTCGCTCCTTTATAAGATGGATCGATTGATTTTAACAAGTGGATTAAAGAGATTTCTTCCATGACTCAATGGAGAGAAGTATCTAATGCTATTAATACTTTCATTTATGGGTGGAATCATAGAAGGGATTGCATTTACACATAATGTATTCATTGCCTTGTTTATCGGTGCTGTGCAGTTTGTTGCATTGTATGTAATTGTTATTGCATTAGCAGGAAAGACTTATAACGAGATTGAAGATACAACATCCTTGTTTGTGTCGATTCTTTCTAACCATTCAAAGGGAAGCTCAGATATTGTAACCATTATGCAGAATACATTGCCATCAATGAAAGGTCCAATTAAAGAGCTGATATCTAAGTTTTTATTAGATTGTGAGCAGACCGGTAATGTGGATCTAGCATTTGATTATATGAAGGAATCAACGGATAACAGACAGCTTCAGACGATTCTAGTAAACCTGAAGAACTGTATGCACTTTCAGGCAAATTATGAGGAAGTACTAGAGCAGATGATGGGGCAGATTGCTGCTAGTTTGTCGGCGAGAGAAGAGCGAAAAAACATTCTCTTTTCTATGAAACTGACACTTGTTGCTATATCAATCGCATCCGTTTTCATTGTTTTATTCATTGGAAATGGTATTGGCATTGATGTAAAGCACATATTAACAAGCAACATGGTGGGACAGGCAATACTTCTTATTACAGGAATCTTGTACCTGTTTGTAGTAGTGAAACTGTTCAGCACAGATAAGTAAGGAGGAGAAATGGTAGTAGGAATTTTAATGGTAGTATTCTTTGCTGCGGTGTTTATCTTCTTTCAGACAATTGCAATGCTTGCACTTCATACTACTCCGCAGGAAGAAGCACGAAAGCAGTTAAAGAAGGTAAAGGAAGCAAAAGGACTTCAGGAATTTATATATCAGAAACAGATTTGGCTTAAGAAGATGGGGGCAGATGTGTTTCTAAGTGACGGAATTACAGTGGGCCATTGGTATTTATATAAGACTGTATTTGCAGGTTTGGGTTCAATTATTACATTTTTTGTTTCAAAAGGGGTAATGCATAGCTCAAGTTCACAGTTATTTACGATACTTGCAGCTGCTATTGGTTGGAGCTTTTTAGATGTATATCTGAGACTTATGAATAAGAGTAGCAACGAAGAAATGATGGCAGATATCTGTGAAATGAGTAGATCTGTTCTCTACGGTAAGCGAGGCGGACAGTATATTGCAGATGCTCTAAGAGATGCAGTTATGGTAGTAGAGAATAAGAGACTAAAGATGTCGCTTATTCGTCTGAAGAATAACTTAGATGGTGGGATGTCATTAGATGAGTGCTTAGATGAAATGGAGCTTAGCTTTGATAATGGTGAGATTTCCGCATTCTGTACAGTGATTAAGTCTCTGCAGTCAACAGGTCAGGTAGATGAGTCATTAAAAACGCTTGAGAATAACATCGAGCGTGAACAGATCGGTGTAAATAAGAGACGATGTGTAATTCTAGAGAATAAAATAATGATGTATGTCATGATGATAGCTTTTGATATCTTGGGCGTGATTCTTTACTGCATCATTATGAAATTATTGGAAATGCAGATAGCATTTTAGAAGGGAGGGCGTATGAAAAAGAAAAAAGAAGCAAGTGGCGTAGTTGAAAATATGTTGGTTGCGCTTATCGGTATTGTAATGGGAACAGCGTTCTTAGTAATCATCTTTGGAGCCTTCTCTGGTATTAGCGACAAGTGGGCGATGAGACAGACTGCGAGGGAATACCTTTTGATTATGGAAACAGAGGGATATTTGAAGCCGGCAGACCAGAGTGCATTGATTGCGGATTTAGAGAGCGAGGGTCTTTATAATATTTCAATTTCTGGTACGACAACACGAGAGGTTAACTATGGGGATCGAATCTATTTAAAGATTACAGGAACCTATGATGATAACATTCTTGCCTTTGCGGGTGGAATATCAAAAGTGGCATCTCATCCGACAACCATCACCATTAATAGAACAAGTACTGCAAAGCAGTAGGAGGTGGCGATGGAAAGATTTGTATGTAAAAAGAAGGATGCTACAGGAGCTGTTGGATATTGTATCTTGTTTGGATTGGCACTTATCTTAGTGATTACAACGATGTACATTGCTATGGCGAGTAAGCTTATGTCCGAGCAGCATACCATAGATGATGCCTTATCAGATTCGGTTCTAGCATCGCTTGTTGCTGATGATGTTTATTACTTTGAGACAGCTGAAAGCTATGGCTATCCAGTTGTAAGATTTAGAAACAGAGAGGAGTCATATAACAATTATATGGCTTGCATGAGGGATGCTATATCTAATACGGAAGGGTTTTATTACAACTTTGAATATACGACATTCATTGAATATGAGGTAGAAGATTCGCAGGTTCGAATTACAACATATTCAGGGAACGGTGGGGCTAGATCCACAAGCTATGGTCGAGTTGGAAGTGTAAAAACTCCAGCTGGTGAGGTTGTAAGAAAGACATCAGCATATGCAAAGGTGACATTCGATCTAAAGAGTATTTTAGATGATAGCTATATCAGAAAAACCAGGGATATCTATTGTGCCCTGAAGATTAATTATTAGGAGGATTTAAGTTTATGTATAAGAAAAAGAATACAGAAGTAGATAAGAAGGCAAAGGACAAGGCTACTGAGAAGGGTAAGCGAAACATTGGATTTACAGTGAAATCACTGATTATTCCATTTATCCTTGCTGCTATCGTAGCTTGCCTAATTTATCTTGTGATGACAAACATCACAAAGAATGAAGTGGTGAAAGCACATGTGGTATGTGCAACAAAGGATATCGAAGCAAATACCTTTATCGCTGAAGATAAGGTGGATGATTACTTTGAAATCAAGGACGTAGAAAAGGCTATCTTACCTGACTGCATTTACTCGGACATCAAGGAATTACCTGATGGTGGTTTCTATGTTGAGTCTGATCTATCTGCAAGACAGATGGTCAATAAGGACGATATTGCTGAGAAGGATTCTGTTATGGATAAGTACACTGCAGAGACTCAGGTGACTTCTATTAAGGTAAACGACTTTAATAACTCTGTAAGTGGAACTATCAGACATGGAGATATTGTAAATGTATATGCGAAAGATCCGTCCACAAATCAGCTTGTGCTTATGGTTGAGAACGTTTATGTAGAGGCTGCATATGATAATTCGGGTAATGAACTTACTAAGAGTTATGAAGCTGAAAATGGTGCTGCAACAGCAGTTGTGTTCTCTGTAAAGGTAGCACCAGATGAGGTGGATCAGATGAATACAGCAATTAGTTATGAAGGTATTCAGCTTTATTTAGCAGGAAAGTAGGTGGAACATGAATAAGGTTGAGTTGACCGGTAGACTTACGAGAGAACCGGATATCAAAATTTCATCAGGAGAGAATGGAACCAAGGTTGCGAGATATACCTTGGCGGTGGATCGCAGATGAAGAAAAGAAGGGGAGGAAAGCACAGCCGATTTCATTAGTTGTGTAGCGTTTGGAAAGAGTGCTGATTTTGTTGAGTCCCACCTACATAAGGGAATTAAAATTGCAGTCGTTGGAAGAATCCAGACTGGCAGTTATACAAACAAGGATGGTCAGAAGGTATATACAACGGATGTTGTTGTAGATGAGCATGAGTTTTGTGAGAGTAAGAATGCTAATACTTCCTACCCTCCTTCAGCACCAGATGATTTTGTGTCAATTCCAGATGATATTGATGAAGAACTTCCGTTTAAGTAAGGGATGGAGTCTGTAAAGCGCGAGCTTTATGGGCTCTTTTCTTTTGCTTGTCTCTAACGTTGATTTGGAAATCATCATGGGATTTGATGGCGGCCATTGCTGCTTTAAGATTTTTTTGGTTTCTGTGACGGTGATAGGAATCAGAGTAGTTGTGCTTGTGCTCTATTATGCAGGAAGAGAAGTGAGAATATTCTTGATGAACGATGTGCCAATAATGCTTTGTGTTTTTGGACTGTAGTGTAATAGCGTAACAGCCTTCCTGTAGAACATTGAAATACTTTCGATCAATGCTCCTAATATCTTTTTTTGTAAACAATAATAAACCTCCTTTTGAGTATAAAAATAAAACGGTTACAAATAAGTTTATATAATAAATGCTGGAATAATGGGAAGAGATTCCCTTGAATTATTAGAAAATGAAATTTATTTCGAGAAAATCTTAACATGGATAGCATGAAAAGTAAAGAAAGATAGAAACCTAATAAATTTCTTAAAGAGACATTGTAATATTTTGAGCAGTATGATATACTGGTAATGCCAGGGTTGTGCCAGGGTCAGACCCTGATAAAAACCAGGTTTAATAATGAAAAACACAATTTACAGAGGCGAGGTTTAAAACTTTTATGAATGAAAAAAATAGTGGAAGACCATCAGGCAGGGTAAAGACTGCAAAAATTGAAATATCCATTGAACCTGAAATTAAGGATGAATTTATGGAGATACTTCGGCAAGAAGGGAAAAAAGCGTCTATCGAAATAGGTGTTTGGATAAGAGAATATATAAAGAGCCGAAAGGAGCAATAGAATTTATGCCAAAATATACTTGTATTGACTTATTTGCCGGAGCAGGAGGCTTGTCAGAAGGTTTTTTACAATCGGGATGTTTTGAGTTTTTAGCTCACGTTGAATGGGAAAAACCAATGGTTGATACATTAAGAAATAACTTAGTGAAGAGATGGGGGTATTCGGAAGAAGAAGCTAAAGAGAGAGTGATTCGTTTCGATATACAAAAAACTGATGAATTAATGAAGGGTTCATGGACAGAAGAGACTATTTCAACATATGGTTCCGACAATGCAGAAAAAGTAATAAAAGAAGGTATTGATGGGTTATTAGGGAACAAAAAGGTTGACATAATTATTGGTGGACCGCCATGCCAAGCATATTCGATTGCAGGTAGGGCACAAGATCCAAATTCTATGAAGGATGATTATCGGAATTATTTATTTGAAAGTTTTGTAAAGGTTGTAGACCATTATCGTCCTAAAATGTTTGTATTTGAAAATGTGCCTGGAATATTAAGTGCGGCACCAGGAGATCGACTTGTTATTGAAAGAATATATGAGGCTTTTGAAAAGGTTGGATATGAAATAAGAAAGCCTAATGATATGAAAAAATCAATATATTCAGCAGCAGATTTTATGGTTCCTCAAGAAAGACGTAGAGTGATTATTATTGGTGTAGAGAAAAAGAGTAATCATAGCGTAGAGGAATTTTATCAAAGTTTAGATTCTATGAAATCACATGAACCTAAGCGCACGGTCAGAGATGCAATTGGTAATATGCCAAAATTTAAACCGTTAGATAAACCATATAAAGAAGGTAATAGAAATATTTCTCATGAACAAATAGGGAATGAGATTATTTCTCTTCATAAAGCTAGATATAATAATTTGAGGGACATAAACGTATTTAAGGTGTGGATTGAGAAATCTATGAATAACGCTTCCACACAAGAAAAACTTGAGTTTTATCATAAAGTTACTGGAAAGACTTCGAATCATAATAAATATAGAAGCTTAGAATGGGATAAACCTTCTCCTACAATAGTGTCACATCTTTATAAAGATGGACTTATGTTTATT
Organism: Lachnobacterium bovis DSM 14045; assembly: GCF_900107245.1. Lineage (GTDB taxonomy): Bacteria > Bacillota > Clostridia > Lachnospirales > Lachnospiraceae > Roseburia > Roseburia bovis. The sequence goes on along the minus strand of NZ_FNPG01000018.1, from coordinate 9,363 downwards.
CATCCCGACGTTAAACAGTTACGTTCTATTACAATACGAGAAGCAGCTTTACTCCAATCTTTTCCTATGGATTTTGAATTTATAGGGTCAGATGCTTATTGTTTTAAAATGATAGGTAATGCAGTTCCAGTATTGTTTGCTAAAAATATAGCATTATCAATAAATAAGATATTGGAGAATGATAAGTAATGAAAAAATTAAATGTACTTGTTGCATGCGAAGAAAGTCAAAGAGTGTGCACAGAGTTTAGACGTTTAGGTCATAATGCATATAGTTGCGATATACTAGAGTGTTCAGGTGGTCATCCTGAATGGCATTTTAATCAGGATGTATTAGAAGTAATAAAAAATGGAGGTGGACGACTTCAAAACGGAAAAGACTATTATATTGAAGGGTCTTGGGATTTGATGATAGCACATCCACCTTGTACATACTTAGCAGTTAGCGGAGCAAAATGGTATTATCATCCTGATGATAAGGATTTGCCTATAGATCAAAGACGTCCTCATCCGAAGTTCCCACATAGAGCTCAGGATAGAGAAGAAGGTGCAGCATTCTTTATGGCTCTTGCAAATGCAGATATTAAATATATAGCAATAGAAAACCCTGTGGGAATAATGAATACTAGATGGAGAAAGCCGGATCAAATAGTTCAACCATTTCATTTTGGTGATAGTGCATCTAAAAAAACATGCTTATGGTTAAAAAACTTACCACCATTAGAACATACAAACGTCGTTGATCCAGGAGAGTATATTGAGTTTGGAAGTGGAAAAAGACTACCTAAGTGGTATTCAGATGGATTGACTAAAACGAAGAACGCAGCAGAGAGAAGAACGTGGAGAAGTAAAACTTTTCCGGGATTTGCTAAAGCAATTGCTGAGCAATGGAGTAAATATGTTGTAGAACAGCTTGAAGAGGGGGATAAACAATAATGAATATTTATTTGAGAAAAATACTTAAGCACGACATAACTCATCAGATTAGTGTTACGAATGAAGTGCTAAATGGGTTTTTTGGAATTTATAATGACAAAGAATCTGCGATTATGAAAGGAAAAAAGTCAGGATTTTCTGGCAATGTAGTATTTTTATTAGCTACCGATCCTAGGTTTGGTGGAGATATTAAGCAGATAATAAATGCAGAGGGAGGAATGCAGGAAGATGACATCTTACTTTTTGTAAAAGGAAAAAGTAATTATACTATCGAGGTTATTTCTGCTTCGGATTCTAGACATAGTACCTTTCTTTCTATGATGGATCTTGAACGTCATTTGGTTATTAATGTTGATGATGATCTTTATGAAGCAGATGATGATTTAGAAAGCGTAAGATTAACAAATGGTAGTAATGTACTTTTATATGGAGTTCCTGGTTCAGGAAAGAGTTGGACTATAGAGCATGAGTATTGTACAAAGGAAACTAAAGTTGATAGATTGGTTTTCCATCCGGATTATACCTATTCTGATTTTATTGGACAAATTCTGCCAAATGTATCAGAGGATGGCCAGGTAAGCTATGCATTTACTGCGGGTCCTTTTACAAATATTCTAAAAGAAGCATATAACAATCCAAGGACAGAGTATGTTTTAGTAATCGAGGAAATTAATCGAGGAAACGCTCCAGCAATATTTGGCGAGGTTTTCCAATTGTTGGATAGAAAAGCGGAAATTTTAGATAAAGAAGATGATGGTTTTCCAATTGGAACTAGTGAATATGGAATAACAAATGCAAATATGGCTAAAATAATTTATGGAGACCCAGACCATAAGGTTAGAATACCATCAAATTTATCTATTATTGGAACAATGAATACTTCTGATCAAAATGTATTTACATTGGATACAGCATTTCAGCGTAGATGGGATATGCGTTTAATTGAAAATAGTTTTGATGAGATTGATGACAATTTTGCGAATGCAACAATTCTTGATACAGCGGTTAGATGGCAGGACTTCTGTGTTGAGATAAATAAAATTATTATTGGCAATAATGCAAGAATGACATCATCTGAAGATAAAAGATTGGGAGCGTATTTTATTCATCTTAGAGATTTACAGTATGACGATAGAGAAGAAGAAAAGTATGAAAGGGAATTTGAGGATTTAAAGAGAAGAGAACGTTATGAAAAACTGTCAGATGAAGATGCTGAAAGACTTAGACAAATAAGGGCAGCTAGAAAACAAAATAGAAAATTTCCAGAAAAAGTACTTAAATATTTATGGGATGATGCGTTTAAATACAATCGCGAAGTAGTGTTTGAAACAGGAAAATACTCCTCATTGGAAAGCATCATTAAGTATTTCACAAATGCCAAAGGTATTGATAGGTATAATGTATTTAAAGAAAATGTTTCAGATTCTTTTAAGACGAAGAATCAGTAAGGCGGTGTATCTATGACATTAGAAGATATACTAGGGCCAGAAAAGAAGGATGATGATATAAAAAAGCATTGTCATGTAAATTCGAATGAAGATGGGGACAGATTTGTTGGAATAAAAGCTGATTCTGATGAAGTGATGGTATATTTTCCTATAGGATATGATTTGCCGGAAAGCGATATCCAAATTAGGAAAGATATAAAGAATTTAGTACAGATACTATCAGAATTTACTACCAAAGAAGATCGTTTACTTGCTGTTAATAAATTTGCGGCGCCACAAACGGTTGATTTTCCAATAAATGCATATCGAAATGTAATAGAGTATTTTTTGGATAATAATTCAAATTATTATGTCGAAACGGATCCTGTGTTTAAAACAAGTGCTAAAGGAACGCAGGATTGGACGAAAACTGTAAAAGAGCAAACCCCATTAGTACAGACTAAAAATGGAATCAGTTCATTTATTTTTACAGATTTTACAGTGCGTAGTTCTTTGCCAAACTATAATAAACAAATAACTCAAATTAATAGGTACTGTGTATATGAGGCATTTGAAAAATTAGGATGGTTATATGTGCCTTATATGCCAGAAGTCCCAGGAGAACATCCAGATATCAAAACATCTATTAGCATTGTGAATACGAAGTTACAATCTACGAATGACGATAAAAAGAAAACTTTGTTTAAATCAATGAAGAGCATGTTAGAATATGTTGATGAAAAGACTACAGAAAGGCAATTCTATTTTGGGACGGATGATTTTGATCATGTTTGGGAAAAGTTAATTGATGCAGCATTTGGAGTAGAAAACAAGGAACAATATTTTCCTAGAACAAGATGGTTGCTTGATTATGGCGAAAATAAAATAAAGAGACCGTTAATACCGGATTCAATAATGATTTATAACAATAAATATTATGTGCTTGATGCTAAATGTTATAAATATGGCAGAACTGCAGAGGCAGACGATTTACCCAATGGTTCAGATATAAATAAGCAGATTACATATGGAGAATACTTGGAAACGAGTAAGGGTATAAATAACGATTCTTTGTTTAATGCATTTATAATGCCTTTTAATAGCGCGAAAAATCGTTTTGCAATTACTTCGCATATGGCCAATATAGGTGAAGCTGTAGGTGATTGGAAATATAAAGATCCGATGAAGAATTATGAGAGGATTCAAGGAATTGTTATAGATACTAGATATTTGATGTACCATTATTTGGGCAATAATGTAAAGGATAAAGTGAATTTATCAGAGTGTATAGAACTTGTTTTAAATAGGGACAAAGTTCCGGCACCGTAAAGAAAAAAGACATCTGTTAGATGTCTTTTTTTTGTTGTTCTTTTTTAGTACGCTTTGTTCTTCGGTAAGTATCTTGCGTTACACGGTTACAACATGCAGAACTGCAGTATTTTGTTCGAGTGGATGTTGTCTTAACCAAAAAATATTTACCGCATCGTGGGTTTGCGCATTGTCTGTATAGTTCCATATCTGGTTTTATATAAAACAGCGAGAAATATAAGGCGCTTAATAATGAATCAACTTTCCAAGAAGGGGACATTGTATCAGTATTATATACAGGATATATTCCTGACAGGTTCGCATTAATCTCGTTTCCTATAACATATTTTGCAACATCTATAATAGCGCTTTGAATCTCCGGACTAAATTGAACGGAATCATCTTGATATATAATCCCCTTATCATTGATGTCATTTATCTCTCCATAATCATATAAAAGATGATATAACAACTCAATACATTTTCTAGAATTTAAATTAGTATCATTATAATAGTTGACATATAGATATAATAAATTCGCTTTGTTGGCGTCTGATTCATATCCACCTATAGTGCTATTATAAAAACTAATATCAAAACTAACACTTTTTTCTAATATACTATCGTAAACATAATAATCAGTGTTACTAGGACGTATAATTTGTATGTCATTTCGAGTTGGGATTTCTGATGGGTCTTCAATAAGGCTTGCTTCTTTATGATTACAAGTGTTATAAGGCTTGTCTATTAAGCTGGTTTTAATAGAGGTGCCTTCTGAAAAAAGCAGAAGAATAATTAACGCTGCAAATTTATTATAATTTTTTCTTATGCTGCTTATTCCAGACATTAACTCAACAGTATACTTTAACCGGTTGATAATAGTTTCTATGTCTTTAGGGTGTATTTCTTCAAAAGTTTCATTACTTATAGGAAAAATGAAACCATATTTCTTAAAAAACGCAGCATATTCGGAGTCGTTGTTTTTTAAAGCAATGAAACTACCAAGAATATTACTGTCTGATATTGTTCCATTAGAATTTAGTTTTACTAGACCTTTTTGGGCGGCATATGCAAAATGAAGCTGATTAGTAGTATTTGACATTAGTTTATAAACGCTTTTGGGTGGTTGATTGGGATTTTCATGAATAGTGTCTGTTACACAATCTACTGAATAAGAATCAAATGTAAATATATTATTTTCATAAAAATTTTCTATTATTTTTGGCATATAAGGATTCCTTTCATGGTCATTATATAATTTCTGATATAACACTATATTAACTAACAAAACAAAATAGTAATGATAAAAGTAATGTAATGATTATATAATAACTCTAAATACATAACTTCACAAGTAAAAAGACATTACAAAATTAGAATAGTAATGCTAAAACTTGCTATCTTCTATTACTAATTCGGATGAACGATAATAAAATCAACAAATGAATATCGTTTTTCCGACTTCGAATCTTAGTAGCTTGAATTTAGTTGTGTCTTATGATATATTATATACATACGAACAAGTGTTTGTATGTTTGGTGGGTTTACCACTTTTCTGATCGATTCATCACGTTCAGAAGTAACGAGACCAATATAAAGGAGGTTATCGAGATGAGTAATAGTGATAAAGCTGTTATTGAAAAAATTTATGCCATTATTAAACGAGGTAATAACGTAGAAATAAAAGGCACAAAAGATGGCACAATTAAAGTGTTCGAAGTAAAAAAGAAAACAGTTGCAGTTTAAAAAGGTAAACTGTAAAGGCTAATTGGAGTCGGAACAAACGATGAAATTCGTTTGTCCTGGCTCCTTTTTTTTTGGGAACCGGAGAAAAACAACCATATTAGTAATATAAACAACAAAATACTGAACCCTGAAGTTAGCGCTATAAGGGGTAAGGGATATATCGAAGCAATTAGTAAGCACCGGAATTGGTGGGATTGCTTTGAGATAGCCTTGCTTCTTCATGCCAATTTTAGGGATCAGAGAAGCATAGGTCCCAGGTCATTAGCCAATCCTTTGCCCCTTTTCGTGAGTTCAGAGAGCTCAGTGGAAAGGGGCTTTTTTCATGCTCACAACTTATCGGAGTCGTTCTCCTCCCACAGACGTTTCTAGAGACACAAGTAACTAGCAGAAACGCGGAGGAGAAATATGAAAACACAATTAAAAATTTTCTCCGCAAATTTCTGCAGATTCATTTGGACCGTTGTCCACATGAATTTTGAAAGCGAAAACAAGGAGGAAATTTAATATGATTAACAGCTTTTATTACAATCCAGTAGAGGAGTGCAAGGCAGACTACCTCACAAGAATGGCAAAGGTGATTGATTCAATCCGTAATGGAGTTGAATTACCAGAATTTGGATTCAGCCTTAGGGAACTCTTATCAGAAGAAGAGAAAAGAGAAGTAGAAGATTATGTCTTCAATATTATGTTGCCTACTATTAAAGAAGAAGGATGTTATTACATTCGCAAGAATGGCATGAAGGCAATTGCAGAGGATTATCTCAATCAGCTTTATTTGGAAGTATGGAAGAACTTCCACAAATTCAACAACCCTTCTTATAAAGAGACCGAAGGCACCTGCTCATTTAGAACCTTTGTAAAGATTTATACTAAGGACCCTGCAAGAACTGTTACAAACAATGAAAATGGTGTTTCTAAGAGAGCGGGATACAAAAAAAACATCATTAAGAAGACTCAGCGTTACATCACAAGTAATTATGGCATAGATGTCGATGATATTACGGCTGAGGATATTTTCGCAAACATGAAAGAAGTGTCTGCAACACAGCTTTCGGTCAATGATATTGCAAAGACAATGTCATTAATGATGAGACGCGCTGGAATGGAAGATATCGAGAATAGCTGTGACTACGCATCAGAGATGGAAGAATTATACATTGCTTCTCAGAAAATAACAGATATATTTCATGCTTTCGTTGATAAGCTACGTCCAATGCAGAGATTTATCTTCTGCCAGAATTTTGGATTTTGCTCAGAAAAGTATGATGATATCACATTAGCACAGTTAGCGTGTGACGCTGACTTCCTTAAGATTGTGAAGGAAGATGTTATTGGGAAGAAACATTTAGTTACTAGCGATGTTCAGATTGATGCTCCACGAAAGAATGGTTCAGTGATTCAGGGCGGTCCAATCGTATTATGCAATGTAGAACATATCGATGTGAACTTTATCACTCATCAGAGAGTTCGCTGCAGGGATTTAATTGTAGAATTTGTGAAGGAAAAGGGACTTGATGAGTATGATGTAATGTCGAGTCTTACACAGATTTTGGGTGAAACTTGGGATGAACTTTCGACACAGTATGGATTGCGTTAATGGAGGATATAGATATGGCATATAAGAGAAAACCAGTAGAAAGCTTGGAATTTGATGTTCGAACTGGTCAAAAGAAATATGTTAGATATAACGAAGGTGCAGAACTTTACTCAATGGGGGTCCATGGTTTCATGGACCTTGCCAAAGAGGCTGGAGCGGTAAGAAAGATAAAAGGCGTGTGTCTCGTGAATCTAGAAGTATTAAATCAGTACATAGAAGATATGTATTCATAAAAAAGTACTAATATGGACAAATTTGGAGCAGCTACGTTTTTGCGAGATTTACATAGTCGATTTATAATGATTATGTAAGGTAAAAGCGTAGTTGTTCCTATTTTATAAGTGAATTGGAGGTAATAAAATGGCTTATAGAATGAGGAAAGATCCGCAAGGACATACGTTAAAAAACGGAGAATGTTATAGAAAGGATGGTAGATATAGCTATTCTTGGACAAATCCAAGAGGTGAGAGAAAAACAATTTATTCAACCAATCTGCAGGCTTTGCGTAAGCGTGAGAAGCAGCTTATCTATGACTTAGAAGATGGAATTGATCCTTTAGCAGCCAATGTAGTGACTGTAAATCAGTTGTGGGATAAGTATATAAAGCAGAAGTATGACTTAAAAGATACAACTAGGAATAATTACATTTACTGTTATGATCGCTGGGTTAGAAATGGTTTTGGTAAGCTGAAGTTGTCGAGAGTGAAATACTCTGACGTAAAAGACTTTTACTATGACTTGATACTTAAGAAGGGACTTAAAGCGAATACAGTAGATAGTGTTCAGTGTTTGCTTCATCCTATTTTTCAGATGGCAATTAGAGATCAGCTTATAAGAGTGAATCCGACAGAAGGTGTAATGGCTGAAATTAAGAAGAATAAATCTTGGGCTCCTAAAAAGAAGACAGCGCTAACTGTTCCGCAGCAAAAAGCTTTGTTAAACTATGTGGAGGAAAGTGATACATATAGCGGATGGTATCCAGTCATTACGGTGTTACTCGGAACAGGGATGCGTATTTCTGAATGTTTAGGGCTTAGATGGGATGATTTGAATTTTGATGAAAACTACATCAGTGTGAATCATAACCTTATTTATAGACCGAATGCAGAGGGAAAAGTAGTTCATTCTATTCAGACACCTAAAACAGAGGCTGGTATAAGAACTATACCAATGTTGCCGGAAGTAAGAGAGGCATTTTTGATGGAATATGAAATACAGAAGTGCACAGGTTTTTGCCAGTCAGTTGTAGATGATTATTCTGGATTTGTGTTTTCTTCTGCAAAAGGGAATGTCTATACACCTGAATCTGTGAATAATGCAATTAAGAGAATTTGTGAAGCATATAATAAAGAAGAAACTCAGCTGGCAAAGAAAGAAAAAAGAAGTCCTATATTACTTCCAGACTTTAGTTGCCATATATTGAGGCATACATTCTGCACAAGGCTTTGTGAGAGTGAAACTAATCTAAAAGTAATCCAGAGTATAATGGGGCACTCGGATATTTCTACAACTATGAATATCTATGCTGATTGTACTGCAGAGCAGAAGCAGGAAGTGTTGAATAATCTTGAAGGAAGAGTTATAATTAAATAGATAGATATGTCTTTAATGAGAAATTGTTTGGACATATTTGAACAGCGTTAGTGCATGGGAAAAGTACAGATTGACACATATTTGACCGTAAAGTTTTTTGATAATACGGACAGATACGGATTGATATGGAAAACCCATATATAGTAGTACGGATTGATTCGTACATTGCTTGGAACGATATGTAAGAGCAAAGAATTTTGTTCCCTACAATGAAACAGTTGGATAAATAATAATTTATATTTATAAAATCAAATTTCGTAAATAATTAGATTAAAAATAATAAAGCAATAGCAAATAATAGAAAGGCATGTATGTATCGCTAGAATGCGATCGTATGTGCCTTGTTTGCTTTAGATATTTAAGGAATAGAAAAGAGGAAAAAATGAATTTTATTTTTGTGGCACTAGGTGGTGCGTTTGGAGCAATGGCACGGTACGCTATTAGTTTGATACCAGTGAAGACACATTTTCCAATATTAACGTTAGTTACTAATATAATTGGTGCTATTTTGATTGGATTTATTGTCGGATTAGTAGATAGAAAAGGTGATATATCAAGTAAAACAGTACTTTTTTGGAAAACGGGGGTATGTGGTGGATTTACTACATTTTCAACTTTTTCACTTGAATCGTGTAATTTGTTTGAAGAAAGAATATATATAACTGGAGGAATATATGTGGCATTGAGTGTCGGATGTTGTGTTTTGGGAATATTAATAGGTAAAAAGTTGTCATACTTAATATAAGGAATATAAGAA
>NZ_FNPG01000022.1:10017-59010 GCF_900107245.1 Lachnobacterium bovis DSM 14045 | reverse complement strand
CTATCCGGCGCGGGCGTAGGATATTTGAGAGGAGCTGTCCTTAGTACGAGAGGACCGGGATGGACGAACCACTGGTGTATCTGTTGTCGACCAACGGCATAGCAGAGTAGCCAAGTTCGGAAGGGATAAACGCTGAAGGCATCTAAGCGTGAAGCCCCCCTCAAGATGAGATATCCCCTCCAAAAGGAGATAAGACCCCTGAGAGACTAACAGGTAAATAGGGCAGAGGTGGAAGTACAGTAATGTATGTAGCTGACTGTTACTAATAGGTCGAAGGCTTGACCAAAAAGGTTTTCAAAGAGAAAAGCTTGTATGAAGTTTTGAAGATATATGGGAGAGAGCTGTGTTCCGTGCAGGAATGCAGCTCTCTTTAGTTTAAATAACTTGCAAATAAGAGGCGTAGATAGTATAATAATTCTGTTATGTATAAAGTGTAGAATATGTATAAAGTGTAATAATGAGTGCAGTTCTATAACTTTTATTTTTTCTTTGATATGAAGTAATTTTGATATAATTTCAAAACATATAATATACCAACAGTGTAAATAGAGGAGGATAAAATGATCGATTTAAAATTTTTGAGAGAGAATCCAGAAATTGTAAAAGAAAACATAAAAAAGAAATTTCAAGATCATAAATTACCAATGGTTGATGAGGTAATTGAATTAGATGCTAAAGCGCGTCAAGTTAAAAGTGAAGCTGATGAGTTAAGAGCTAGTCGAAATAAATTATCTAAACAGATTGGTGCTTTGATGGGGCAAGGAAAGAAAGAAGAAGCTGAAGAAGTTAAAAAACAAGTTTCAAATAATGCAGTTCGTCTATCTGAATTAGAAGTTCAAGAAAAAGAATTAAATGATAAAGTTCGTGAGATAATGATGGTTATTCCAAATATTATTGATCCTTCAGTACCAATTGGAAAAGACGATAGTTGTAATGTTGAAATTGAAAAGTTTGGAGAACCAGTTGTTCCTGATTATGAAATTAAATATCACGCTGACATAATGGAAAGCTTTGATGGAATTGATTTAGATGCAGCTGGAAAAGTTGCTGGTAATGGATTCTATTATTTGATGGGTGATATTGCTAGATTACATTCAGCTGTATTAGCTTATGCACGTGATTTTATGATTGATAGAGGTTTTACATATTGTATTCCACCATATATGATTAGATCAGCAGTAGTTGATGGAGTAATGAGTTTTGATGAGATGGATTCAATGATGTATAAGATCGAAGGTGAAGATTTATATTTAATCGGAACATCTGAACATTCAATGATTGGTAAATTTATTAATACAATTAATGATGAAGAAAAATTACCATATACATTGACAAGTTATTCTCCATGTTTTAGAAAAGAAAAAGGTGCACATGGTATAGAAGAGCGTGGTGTATATAGAATTCACCAATTTGAGAAACAAGAAATGATTGTTGTTTGTAAACCAGAAGAAGCTTGGGATTGGTATAACAAGATGTGGAAAAATACAGTTGATTTATTTAGAAGTCTTGATATTCCAGTTAGAACTCTTGAGTGCTGTTCTGGCGATTTAGCTGATTTAAAGGTTAAATCATGTGATGTAGAAGCATGGTCACCTCGTCAAAAGAAATACTTTGAGGTTGGAAGCTGTTCAAACTTGGGAGATGCTCAGGCTAGAAGATTAAAGATTCGTGTAAAAGGCAAAAATGGAGAGAAATATTTTGCAAATACATTAAATAACACTGTAGTTGCGCCACCACGTATGTTAATTGCATTTTTAGAGAATAATGTTAATGAAGATGGATCAGTTAATATTCCAAAAGCATTACAACCATATATGGGTGGAAAAACAATTCTTGTACCAAATAAAGGTAAAAACGGAAAGTAAGACTTTATAAAAGCAATAAGTAAATGAACTTTATATAATAAATTGCATTTATTATATATATAAGAAGTACAATTAAAGCTCACATATTGTGAGCTTTAATTGTACTTTAAAAGAAAGTGTACGTGTTTTTATATGCTTATGTACGCATTAAAGCACGTTTTATTTTTTAAAACTTTCAATAATCTGTATATTTATTAAAATTAGATTAGTTTTGAAAAAACAAAAATATTCTAAAAAAATTAGAAATCAGATAATTCTGCAGAACGTCTTTCTAGGAATGCTGTCATACCTTCTTTTTTGTCGTGTGTATCATTTACTACACCGAATAAGTTTGCTTCCATTTCTACTGCGTTTCTGATATCCATGTCATAGCCATTGTTGATTGCGGCTTTAGCAACTGAAACTGCATAGCTACCTTTTGAAATGATTTTTTTAGCGAGCTCTTTTGCAGTATTCATTAATTCTTCTTTTGCAACAACGCGGTTAACAAGACCAATTCTATAAGCTTCATTTGCATCGATTGAATCGCATGTAAAGATCATTTCTTTAGCACGACCCATACCAACTAAACGAGCAAGTCTTTGTGTTCCGCCAAAGCCAGGAATAATACCTAGTCCACATTCTGGCTGACCGAATATTGCGTTGTCAGATGCAACTCTTATATCGCATGCCATTGAAATTTCACATCCTCCACCAAGTGCAAAACCATTTACGGCTGCAATTGTAACTTGGCGCATGTTTTGTAATCTAAAGAATGGTTCAGATGCTTTAATACCAAATTTACGAGCGGCTGGTGCGTCGAAGTTAACCATTTCCGAAATATCAGCTCCAGCTACGAAAGATTTGAAAGCATTTCCTTTTTTGTCAGGACCACCTGTTAAAATTAATACTTTAACGTCATCTCTTACTTCGATTTCAGAAAGACAAACATTAAGTTCATCTAATGTTTCACTATTTAAAGCATTTAAAGCTGCTGGACGATTGATAGTTAAAACTGCAATTTCGTCCTCAACATCAAGTAATAAATTTTTAAATTCACTCATTAAATAAAACCTCCTCTATTAGAAATGTCTACATTTCCAATACTATCACTTTGATAAAAAATTGTCAATGTTAACGGAATTGTTTTTTAAATTTAAGCATTATGCATAAAACTTACTGACTACTTTAGTTCAAAATTACTATTGTAACTTTAAATTACACTTTTGGATAGTAACTTAAGATTTCGTATTATTATGTTTTCATAATAAAATAATATTTTAAGTGTGGAAAATTTTTGATAGACATTTTTTTATAAGCATTGTTGTAGATTTAAGAATGTAGATTTAAGTGGTTTGATATAAAACAGATGTTAAACAGAAAAAAAAGAACATAGATAAAAAAGGTATATTAATAAAAAAGGTATATTAATATAAAAGGTATATTAATATAAAAAAGTGGTTAGTAATTCTATGTTATGGTATAATTAATGTGTTTTATGTTTAAAGTGATATTTTGTGTTCAATACACTTAGAAAGTTGAGGAATAGTTAATATGTACGATTATATTATAGTTGGTTCAGGTATTGCTGGATCAGTTGTGGCAAGAATTCTTGCTGAGGAAGGTAATAAGAAAGTTTTAGTTGTAGAAAGAAGAAATCACATTGGTGGAAATTGCTATGACGTGGAAGATGAAAATGGAATTTTAATTCATCTTTATGGACCACATATTTTCCATACAGGAAATGAAGAAGTAAGAGCGTTCTTATCTCGTTTTACAGAATGGTATGATTTTGGACATGAAGTTGTTGCAAAAGTTGGTGATAAATTAATTCCAGTACCATTTAACTTAAATACTTTACATATGGTATATGATGAAGAAAAAGCTAATTATCTTGAAAAAAAATTAATTTCTGAATATGGCGAAGGAAGTCGTGTTCCTATAATGAAATTAAGAGAAAATGATGATCCTGATGTTAGAGAGATTGCAGAATATGTTTATCAGAATGTATTTTTAAAATATACTATGAAACAATGGGGACAAAAACCGGAAGAAATTAGTCCAGAAGTTACTGGTCGTGTACCTGTTGTAATTTCATATGATAATAGATATTTCAAAGATAAATATCAAAGCGTTCCTGTTGATGGATTTACACCAATGTTTGAAAAAATGTTAGATCATCCAAATATTGATGTTAAACTTGATACAGAAGTAAAAGATATTGTTGAGTTTAAAGATGGCAAAATTTTCTTTGAAGGAAAAGAATTTAATAATGGAATGATTTATACAGGTGCAATTGATGAGTTATTTGACTGTAAATACGGACGTTTACCTTATCGTTCATTAGATTTTAAATTTGAACATTATGATCAAGATTCATTCCAGGGACACAGTGTAGTAAATTATACTGTAAGTGAGGATTATACTAGAATTACAGAGTTTAAATTTTTAACAGGTCAAAAAGACACAAATGGTACAACTATTGTTAAAGAATATCCTTTTGCATATACTGGAAAAGAAGGAGAAATTCCATATTATGCAATTTTAGATGAAGAAAATGATAAATTGTATAATAAATATAAAGAAGATGCTCAGAAGTTTAATAATTTCCATTTATTAGGTCGTTTGGCTGAGTACAAGTATTATAACATTGACGCAATGTGTTTGAAGGCTATACAATTAGCAAAAGATTTATTAAAATAAATCGAGAGAGAAAATAAAGGTAAAGAGGTATAAAGATGAAATTATTGAGTTTTGCAATACCATGTTACAATTCTGAAAGCTATATGAGAAATTGTATTGAATCTATTTTGCCAGGTGGTGAAGATGTAGAGATTATTATTGTAGATGATGGTTCAAAAGATAAGACAGCAGAAATTGCAGATGAATATCAAAAGAAATATCCTACAATCGTTAAAGCAATTCATCAAGAAAATGGTGGACACGGAGAGGCTGTTAACACAGGTATTAAGAACGCAACAGGATTGTATTTTAAAGTTGTAGATAGTGACGACTGGGTTGATTTAGATTCATATAAACAGATTCTTGTGAAATTAAAAGAGTTAGTAGCACAGGGGCATGCTATTGATATGCTTTTGGCAAATTATGTATATGAAAAAGAAGGGGCTAAACACAAACGTGTAATGCGTCAAAAAGGTTTCCCAGAAGATAAGATTTTTCAGTGGAAAGATGTTAAACATTTTTATAAAGGACATTATATTTTGATGCATTCAGTTATATACAGAACTGAATTATTAAGAGAATGTGGATTAGAACTACCAAAACATACATTCTATGTTGATAATTTATATGTTTATCAGCCACTTCCATATGTAAAGAGCATGTATTACATGGATGTTGATTTTTACAGATATTTTATAGGACGTGAGGATCAATCAGTAAATGAAAAAGTAATGATTAGCAGAATTGATCAGCAGATTCGAGTTAATAAATTGATGATTGAATCATACAATTTATGGAAAATTTCTGATGCAAAATGTAGAAAATATATGTTTAATTATGTAGAAATCATAACAGTTGTTTCTACAGTTATGTTGCTTAGATCAGGAACTGATGAAAATCTCGAAAAGAAACGTCAGTTATGGAAATATATAAAAGAAAAAGATATTAGATTGTTCCATAAATTAAGAAGGGGTATTTTAGGTGGAACTATGAATCTTCCTGGAAAAACAGGAAGAAAAATTTCTGTTGCAGCTTATAGATTATCACAAAAAGTTGTTGGATTTAACTAATATAAACTGATAATATAAAATTTACTATTAATGAGACATTAAATCATTAAAATTTATACAAATCTCCAATTGTATGCTAATAGAAGTATGCTTATTGGAGATTTTTTGCTTTACATGCTAAAAAAAAATATTTATAATTATATAAATAAAGTAAATGAGTAAATTGGAAAATCAAATAATTAGTTAATTAGTAAATGAGTAAATTGGAAAATCAAATAATTAGTTAATTAGTTGATTAGTTAATTAGTATATGAGCAGATTGATGTAAATATGATACAAAAAAGCAAAAAAGGGAGAAGAATATATGGAACAAAAAATAGTTGTTGAAGTTAAAAATCTAAAAAAGACATTCAAGATTTCAAAAAAGCAACAAAAAATCCAAAAGACAAAGGAAAAAATCGTTAAAGCAGTTGATGGTTTAGAGTTTGAAGTTAATAAAGGAGAGATATTTGGATTATTAGGTCCTAATGGAGCAGGTAAAACAACTACCCTTAGAATGTTATCAACTTTAATTAAACCAGATGAAGGAACAATTAAAATTAATGGATTGGATATTCAAAATGATTCACAAGAAGTTAGAAGACAGATTGGTTTTTTAACAAATGAATTAAAACTAGAAGGTTTTTTTACACCAAATTATATATTCGATTTTTTCTCTAACATGTATAATATTGACGATGAGAAGAGGGAAAAAAGAAAAGATGAACTTTTTTTGCGATTTGGAATTGATAAATTTAAAGAGGTAAAAATTGATAATTTATCAACAGGTATGAAACAAAAAGTTTCTTTAGTTGTCTCATTGGTGCATGATCCAGATATTATTATATTTGATGAGCCAACAAATGGTCTAGATGTAATAACTGCAAAAACAGTTACGGATTTTTTGATAGAGCAAAAAGAAAGAGGAAAAACAATTATTTTATCAACACATATTTTTTCGTTGGTAGAGAAAATATGTGATCATGTAGGTATCATTTTAGATGGAAAGATGATTGAGTCGGGAAAAATTGAAGACATAAGAGATGGCAAAACCCTTGAAGATAAGTTTTTTGAAATTTATGTTAAAGAAAAGGGAATGGAGGAATAAAAGAATATGAATAATGTTTTGAATATAATGAAAAAAGAGATAATGAGATTTGTACAAGATAGGAAAATCGCATTTCAAGTTTTTATTTTACCAGGTCTTATGATTTATGTCATTTATTCATTTATGGGATATGCCATGAAAAGCATGGTGGAAAAAGAAAAAAAAGAGGTTTACAATGTTGAAATTGTAAGGATGCCGCAGAATTTGGAAAATTTGGAAAAAGATAAAAGTCTTAACGTCAAAAGAATTGATTCACAGAGTGTTAAAAGTGATGATAAGCTAGAAGTTATAGTGAATAACGCAAAAGAAAAAATAATGACTGAAAAACTTGATGCAGTTGTTATTTTTCCAGAAAACTTTGATAAAAAAGTTAGTGAATATAGTGTTTTGAGTAGCAAAGATTTACCTGCAAATGTTGAAATATATTATTCATCGGAATACAATAATTCGGACAATGCATATGGATATATTAATGACCGTTTAAATGATTACGAAAGTGCTATATCTAATAAATTCGATATTAATAGAGAAGGAAATAAATTAGCTAGTGATAAAAAAGATAACGATAGTAAATACAATTTGTCAGAAAACAAAGAAGATGCAAGCGTTAAAAAAATATTTTCTTCATTATTGCCACTTTTAGTTGTTATGTTAGTTTTCTCAGGAGCTAATGCAGCAGCTACAGAGTCAATTGTAGGTGAAAAAGAAAGAGGAACAATGGCAACATTGCTTGTTACACCTGTAAAAAGAAGTAGCATAGCCTTGGGTAAGATTTTAAGCTTAAGTATAATTGCAGTAATAAGTGGTTTATCGAGTTTCTTAGGAATAATCTTGTCATTACCAAAACTTATGATGGCAGATGATAATCTTTCTTTTACAAGTACGTATGGAACAAAAGATTATGTGCTATTAATTATCATAATTTGTTCAGCAGCTTGCTTATTTACTTCATTAGTTGCAATTGTTTCGTGCTTTGCAAAAAACGTAAAAGATGCACAAACAGCGCTTGCACCTATGACAATGGTTATAGCGGGAATTTCATTTGCTCCAGCATTGTTTGATGGAATGACAGATAAGTTAGGGTTGTTTGCAATTCCAATTCTCAATATTATTATAGTAATAAACAAGATATTTAGTGGAACATATAGAAATATTGAGATAATAGTGACAGTTATTTCAACAGTTGTTTGCGTTGCACTTCTTTCAATGTTTCTTGGAAAATTATTTAATAATGAAAAGATTATTTTCGATAAATAATAAGTAAATTGTTTAATGTTGTGTTTAAAAATAAAAAAATCTAATAAATAAACTTGACAAGTTTTTTTACTAGATTTATACTTTAGATGTCGTATTTTAGATATGATGTTTGAATAAAATTAAAAAGATAAAGACTATGATGAAGACAGTAATTTATCAATGAAAGTTAAAGAGAGTCAGATTAGGTGGGAGCTGATATTAGTAGTTGTTAAATGAAAATCACTTCGGAGTTGCAGGTCGAAATTTAGGAAGTTATTATAGGATAATTACAGTGTTATTTTATTTTTTTTCATTTGTTTTAAATAATTTCATTTGAAGTTACTTCTCTTTCTTTTGTAATTATCCTTTTTTTAAAGAATAGATTCTGACGTTTTTTCCGACGTTAAAGGGAGCAGGTATGCAAAATTGGTCATAGATATTATGCTATATTCTATGGTTATATTTTAAGTACATTGTAACAAGGTGGTTAAACGCGGGCTCTCGTCCTTATTACAGGATTAGAGCCTTTTTTATTTATATAAATCGATTACGTAAATTAGGAGGAAATGTATTATGTACAAGAAAGTCGATACCAATATGAATTTCGTTGACAGAGAACACGAAGTAGAGAAATTCTGGAATGATAACGACATTTTTCTTAAATCAATGGAAAGTAGAAAAAAGGGAGAAACATACACTTTTTATGATGGACCTCCAACAGCAAATGGTAAACCACATATTGGACATGTTTTAACAAGAGTTATAAAGGATATGATTCCAAGATATCAAACCATGAAGGGCAAATATGTACCTAGAAAAGCAGGATGGGATACACATGGTCTTCCAGTAGAACTTGAAGTAGAAAAACTTCTTGGATTAAATGGTAAAGAGCAAATTGAAGAATATGGTATGGAACCATTTGTAAAAAAATGTAGAGAATCAGTTTGGAAATATAAAGGTTTATGGGAAGATTTCTCAGGAACAGTAGGATTTTGGGCTGATATGGAAAATCCATATATAACATATGATAATAATTTTATTGAGTCTGAGTGGTGGGCTTTAAAAGAAATCTGGGAAAAAGATCTTTTATACAAAGGATTTAAAGTAGTTCCTTATTGCCCACGTTGTGGAACACCTCTTTCAGCTCAAGAAGTTGCACAAGGATATAAAACAGTTAAAGAAAAATCAGCAATTGTTCGATTTAAAGCAAAGGGAGAGGATGCTTATTTCTTAGCATGGACAACTACTCCATGGACACTTCCTTCAAATACTGCATTATGTGTAAACCCAGAAGAAACATATGTTAAAGTTAAAGCAGTTGATGGATATACATATTATATGGCAGAAGCTTTACTTGATTCTGTTTTAGGCAAATTAGTTGAAGAAGACAGTGATCAAAAAGCATATGAAGTTTTAGAAAAATATGTGGGTAAAGATTTAGTCGGAAGAGAATATGAAGCATTATTTGAATGTGCTGCAGAAAAAGCTGAAAAACAACATAAAAAAGCTCATTTTGTTACAGCTGATGATTATGTAACAATGTCAGATGGTACAGGTATTGTACATATCGCACCTGCATTTGGTGAAGACGATGCTAGAATCGGAAGAGAAAATGATTTACCATTTATTCAGTTTGTAAACGAGCGTGGTGAGCTTACAGAAGAAACACCATACGCTGGAGTTTTTGTTAAAAAGGCAGATCCAATTATTTTAAAAGATTTAGTAGATCAGAATAAATTATTTGCTGCACCTAAGTTTGAACATGATTATCCACATTGTTGGAGATGTGATACTCCACTTATCTACTATGCAAGAGAATCATGGTTCATAAAGATGACAGAAGTAAAAGATGATTTAGTTGCAAATAATAAAACAGTAAACTGGATTCCAAAGAGTATCGGTGAAGGTCGTTTTGGAAACTGGTTAGAGAATATCCAGGATTGGGGTATTTCAAGAAACAGATATTGGGGTACACCATTAAATATTTGGGAATGTGATTGCTGTGGAAAACAAGAAGCAATCGGAAGCAGACAGGAACTTGCTGAAAAAGCAGGAGATCCTAAAGTTGCAGAAGTTGAATTACACAGACCATATATTGATGATGTAACTTACAAATGTGAATGTGGTGGAACAATGAAGAGAGTTCCAGAAGTATTAGACTGCTGGTTCGATTCAGGAGCAATGCCATTTGCTCAGCATCATTATCCATTTGAAAATAAAGATTTATTTGAGCAGCAGTTTCCTGCAAACTTTATTTCAGAAGCAGTTGACCAGACTAGAGGTTGGTTCTACTCATTAATGGCAGAAAGTACATTACTTTTCAACAAAGCACCATATAAAAATGTTATCGTGTTAGGTCATGTTCAGGATGAAAACGGACAGAAGATGTCTAAATCAAAAGGAAATGCAGTTGATCCATTTGATGCATTACAAAAATATGGCGCAGATGCTATTAGATGGTACTTCTACATTAACTCAGCACCATGGTTACCAAATAGATTCCATGGAAAAGCTGTTCAAGAAGGTCAGCGTAAATTTATGGGTACATTATGGAATACATATGCATTCTTCGTACTTTACGCTAATATTGACGAGTTTGATGCAACAAAATATACATTAGATTACGATAAATTATCAGTAATGGACAAATGGTTATTATCTAAATTAAATTCAGCTGTTAAAGCAGTAGATGACAATTTAGGAAATTACAGAATTCCAGAAGCAGCTAGAGTATTACAAGAATTTGTTGATGAAATGAGTAACTGGTATGTAAGACGTTCTAGAGAAAGATTCTGGGCTAAAGGAATGGAACAGGATAAAATTAATGCATATATGACATTATATACAGCACTTGTTACTATTTCTAAAGCAGCAGCACCTATGATTCCATTTATGACAGAAGATATTTATCAGAACTTAGTAAGAAGCGTTGATGCTAATGCACCAGAGAGTATTCACTTATGTGATTTCCCTGTTGTTGATGAAGAGCACATCGACAAAGAATTAGAAAAGAACATGGATGAAGTTCTTAAAATTGTTGTTATGGGACGTGCTTGTAGAAATGAAGCTAACATTAAGAATCGTCAGCCAATCGGTAAAATGTATGTAAAAGCTGAAGATGAATTAGAAAGTTTCTACAAAGAAATTGTGGAAGAAGAATTAAATGTTAAAGAAGTTGAATTCAAAGATGATGTTTCAGCTTATACAACATATATTTTCAAACCACAACTTCGTACAGTTGGTCCAAAATATGGTAAGTTTTTAAAACAGATTCAAGCTGCATTAGCAAGTCTTGATGGAAATAAAGCGATGGCTGAGTTAAAGACTAATGGTGAATTAAAACTTTCAGAAGTAAGTGATGAAGTTGTTTTAACAGAAGAAGATTTATTAATTACAATGACTCAAATGGAAGGTTATGTAACAGAAAATGATAACAACATGACAGTTGTTTTAGATACTAACCTTACACCAGAACTTCTTGAAGAAGGCTTTGTAAGAGAAATTATTTCAAAATTACAGACAATGCGTAAAGATGCAGGATTTGAAGTGATGGATCACATCAAAGTAACATATGAAGC
This sequence comes from Lachnobacterium bovis DSM 14045, assembly GCF_900107245.1. Classification (GTDB taxonomy): domain Bacteria; phylum Bacillota; class Clostridia; order Lachnospirales; family Lachnospiraceae; genus Roseburia; species Roseburia bovis. The sequence continues at coordinate 47,513 of NZ_FNPG01000022.1, read as the reverse complement.
AAATGATAAAGTAACAGAAATCTTCGATAGAAATAAAGAAGCTATCATGGGTGATGTTTTAGCAGTTTCAATTGAGAAATCTGCATTATCAGGCTTTGAAAAAGAATGGAAGATTAATGGAGAAGACGTTAAACTTGCAGTTGAGAAGCAATAAGTAGTATAATATAAATGAAATATAGTTAAATTTTTGGCAGGTAATGAGATATAGCCTAAGTTAGTAGTAGTGTTTCTAGTAATTTAAATGTTATATTTTCGTTGCCTGCTTTTTATTTTATTAATATAAATTAAAAATAAAATTATTCCGAAATACTGTAAAGAATGGATAAAGATACGCTTATTCTAGGAGGAGAATGATGAGAGATAATGTATTTAACAAGAAAGTTTTTATCAAAAGTGTAAAAGAAAATTTAATGACACAATACAGAAAAGACTTGAGTACAGCGTCAAATCAAGAAATTTTTCAGGCAGTATGTATTTCAGTAAAAGATGTAATTATGGATGAGTGGTTGGCAACTCAGCAAACTTTTGCAAGAGAACAACCAAAAACAGTTTACTATTTATCTATGGAATTCTTGATGGGACGAGCACTTGGTAATATTTTATTAAATTTATCTGCTTATGATGAGGTTGCTGAAGCGTTACAGGAGTTAGGATTAGATATTAATGCAATCGAAGATGAAGAGCCAGATCCTGCATTAGGAAATGGCGGTTTGGGTAGATTAGCAGCATGTTTCTTAGATTCATTAGCTACATTAGGCTATGCAGCTTGTGGATGTGGTATTCGATATAGATATGGTATGTTTAAACAACAGATTATTGATGGCTTTCAGATAGAAGTTCCAGATAACTGGTTAGAACATGGTTATCCATTTGAACTTAGAAGACCTGAGTACAGATATGAAGTTAAATTTGGTGGACATGTAGAGCAGGAAGTTGACGAAAATGGTAAATTGTCGTTTGTTCAAAAAGATTACAGATCAGTATGGGCTATACCACATGATATGCCTATAGTTGGTTATAAAAACAATTTGATTGACACATTAATTATATGGGATGCAGAAGCAAAGGAAGTTTTCAGCTTGGATTCATTTGATAAAGGTGATTATCAAAAAGCTGTTGAAGAAGAAATGTTAGCAAGAAACCTGGTTGATGTTCTATACCCAAATGATAATCATGTAGCAGGAAAAGAATTAAGATTAAAACAACAGTATTTCTTTGTTTCAGCGAGTATTCAAAGAGCAATTGAAAGATTTAAACAAAAAAATGATAACTTAATGGATATGCCAAAGAAAATTGTTTTTCAGATGAACGATACTCATCCTACAGTTGCAGTTGCTGAGTTGATGAGAATTCTTCTAGATGATGAACATTTAGAGTGGGATGAGGCCTGGGAAATTACAACACATTGTGTTGCATATACTAATCACACTATTATGGCAGAAGCACTTGAAAAATGGCCAATTGAAATCTTTGAAAGATTATTACCAAGGGTATATCAGATTATTGATGAAATCAACAGACGTTTTGTATTAGAAGTTCAGGCTAGATATCCTGGTAATGATGAAAAAATAAGAAAGATGGCTATTTTATATGATGGTCAGGTAAGAATGGCACATTTGGCAATAGTTGCAGGTTACTCAATCAATGGTGTTGCAAAATTACATACAGAAATATTAAAGAAGCAAGAATTAAGAGACTTCTATGAAATGTTTCCAGATAAATTTAATAATAAAACAAATGGTATTACACAAAGACGTTTCCTAGGTCATGGAAATAGATTATTAGCAAAATGGGTTACAGATAAAGTTGGGGACAAATGGTATACAGATTTATCTGTTTTGAAAGAACTTACAGATTATGCAGATAATCCAAAAGCTCAAGAAGAGTTTATGGAGATTAAACATAAAAACAAAGTTCGTTTGGCAAAATATATCAAAGAACATAATGGAATTGATGTGGATACAAATTCTATTTTTGATGTTCAGGTAAAAAGATTACATGAATACAAGAGACAGTTGCTTAATATTTTGCATGTAATGTACCTTTATAATGTTATTAAAGAGAATCCAGATGTTGATATTTATCCAAGAACTTTCATATTTGGTGCAAAAGCAGCAGCAGGATATGAAACCGCTAAAAAAACAATCAAATTAATTAACAATGTTGCAGAAGTTATTAATAATGATTCTAGCATTAATGGAAAGATTAAAGTGGTATTTATAGAGGACTATAAAGTTTCAAATGCTGAGATGATTTTTGCGGCAGCAGACGTTAGTGAGCAAATTTCTACTGCAAGTAAAGAAGCATCAGGAACAGGAAATATGAAATTCATGTTAAATGGTGCTATTACTTTAGGTACACTTGACGGCGCAAATGTTGAAATGTATGATGAAGTAGGTGCAGATAATATCTTTATTTTTGGAATGAGTGCAGATGAAGTAATTGAGCATGAAAAACGCCATGATTATAATCCAATAGATTATTATAATAATGATCCACAGATTAAAAAAGTACTTAATCAGTTAATAGATGGAACATATTCAGCAAATGATAGAGAATTGTTTAGAACATTATATAACGCATTGCTACATGATAAAGAAGCAGATAAATATTTTATTTTGGCTGATTTTAGATCTTATGCTAAGGCACAGCAAAAAGTTAACAGATATTATCAGGATAAGAACTCATGGGCTAAGAGTGCAATCTTAAATGTTGCAAATGCAGGAAAATTCTCATCAGATAGAACAATACAAGAATATGTTGATGATATTTGGCATCTAGATAAAGTAAAAATTGACAATACAGGCGCATAAGAAAGAATGATTTGCGGAAACATAAATATTCCGTAAAAAATACAGAAATATCAACAAAACAGGAGCATAAGATGAACTTAGATTTTTATAAAAAAGAGACTTTAATAAGGCAAAAATTTCCAATTCCGGCTAGTTATTTGAAATATATTGCAATAATTACAATGCTAATAGATCATATAGGAGCCGCACTTCTTGAGAGGGAAGTGTGGTTCTTTTATGAAAAATACAATATGTTTGATTCAATATATACAATTGATATGATACTGAGATCAATTGGTAGAATAGCATTTCCTTTATTTGCATTTATGATTGCTGAGGGAGCGATACATACAAAAAATATACAAAAGTATGCTCTTCGATTAGTTATTTTTGGAATTGTTTCCGAAGTGCCGTTTGATTGGGCTTTCTTTGATTCACCATTTTATATAGAGAATAATAATGTTTTTTTCACGTTGGCTATAGCAGTTTGTACGATTATGTGTATTGATAAATTGAAAGATGTGCAATTTAAGTATATGCTTTCAGATCAGCAAATTGCAGGGGGAGAGCTTGTGATTTTTGCGTTGGGAGCAATATTGGCACAAGTGTTAAGGACAGACTACGGAGCTTGTGGCGTGATTGTAATCTATGTGATTTATAAGTCAATTCAAATGGGGAAAAAAGAAATAGGATTTATAATTAGTATAGTGATTCTGGTTATAATGTGTGGAGAAATCGAAAAATGGGCAATATTTGGGCTTTTACCGGTTTATTTGTACAATGGAAAAAGAGGAAAGCAAAATAAATATTTTTTCTATATTTTTTATCCGGGACATCTTGTAATGTTAGCGGTGCTTAGAAATATTATTTTCAGGTAGTGTTTTGAGCCACTTTGAGTCAGTTGGGTAAAATAATAGAAGTAATTGACTTATATAGAAAACAAAATAGGTACGAGAGAGAAGTAAAAAGTTATAGAAAGAAATATCATTTCAATGTATAATATAGAAAAATTATTTTTAAGGAGAGCAATAAATGAGTACAGAAAATAATAAGTCAACATCTGCAATTGAAGGTAAAAATGTTGGTAAAACATGCCGCACACACTACAGAGGAACTTTTAATGATGGTACACAATTTGACTCATCATATGATAGAGGCGAGCCACTTGAGTTTGTTTGTGGAGCAGGAATGATGATCAAAGGTTTTGATGCAGCAGTAGCAAATATGGAGGTTGGGGAAAAAGTTGATATCCATCTTATGCCAGAAGAAGCTTACGGAATGCCTGATGAAAATGCAATTTTCACTGTAGAAATTGCAAGTATCCCAGGTGCCGAAGGATTAGAAGTTGGTCAGCAGGTATATTTACAGGATCAATTAGGTAGACCATTTCCTGTAAAAGTTACTGCAAAAGATGACACAAACATAACTTTTGATGCAAATCATGAAATGGCTGGAAAGGAACTTAATTTCTCAATTGAACTTGTAGAAGTTTTATAAGAAAGACTTATGTAATTCAAAGATATATAAGAGAGATTTTGTGTGAAATAGGAGTTCATATAAAAATAAGATCATATAGAATATAAGTTCATATGACCCCTCTTTACAGTGATAAGAATCTAGTGTCCTAGAAAATCCTGTAAAGAGGGGCTTTTTTATGCATTTTTTATGTGTTGTTTTCATGCAATTCTATTTTATTTGTAATTGATTAGTTCTTTTTTGATTTTTTTTTGATTCTTTTTAAAAATTTTTTTGATTTTATATAAATTTTTTATTGATAAGCTACGATAGACGTAGTATAATTACTTCATCAGATAGAGTACTACGACAGACGTAATAAAAGGAGGTCGAAAATGAGTGGAATAAGTAGTGATGTTATTCGAGGATATAATGACACTATAATCCTAAGCATTCTTTTGAATGAACCATCATACGGATATGGCATTTCAAAAAAAATCAAGCAAATATCCGATGAAAAATATGTAATAAAGGAAACGACTTTGTATTCAGCTTTTACGAGACTTGAGAAGAATGGCTATATAGAATCCTTTATATCGAATGTTGATGCAGAAGGTAATAAAAAGAAAAGGACATATTATCGAGTCACTGAAAGCGGTAGAGAATACTATAAAGCCAGATGCGAGGAATGGAATTTGACTAAAGAAGTTATAGAACGTTTTATAAAAAATGAAAAGTATAATGAAGGAGAATAAAAATGGAAACGATTAAAAATTATCTAGAAGTAATGTTTGCTAATATGCCTGACACGCCAGAAGTCAGAAAGGCAAAAGAAGAATTACTCAGCATGATGGAAGACAAATACAATGAATTAATTGAAAACGGTGCGAGTGAAAACACTGCAATAGGTACGGTTATTTCTGAATTTGGCAATCTTGATGAGTTAATTGATGATTTAGGTTTAACAAAAGAAGAAAAAGATTTAAGCTCAAACTCAAGCTCAAATTCAGGTGCTTCAAGTTATTCATATAATGAATATCAAGATACTAACTCTTATCAGGAACAAACTCCACGTAGAAAGGTATCAATGGATGAGATTGATAAATACCTTTCAACAGAGGTTAAGAATGCACATCGTATTGGAATAGGTGTATTTTTTTGCATTACAAGTGTGATTTATCCAATTATTTTTGATGTGTTATTTAAAAAATATGAAGGAATTGGAGCTGCACTTATGTTTGTTTCTGTAGCAATTGCAATAGCACTTTTTATTATAAGTGGTGCGGCTGAAAAAGAGTTTAACTATATTAAAACTCAAATATGTGAGATAGATTTATTTACAGTAGAGAATGTAAAAAAGAAAAAAAGAGTTTATGAAAAAACAAGAACACTTTGTTTGTCAGTCGGAGTTATGTTGTGCATTTTAAGTGTGGTTCCAAGTATTGTATTTGATGGGAAGGTAAACATAGCACCAGCATCATTATTTGTATTGGTTGGAATAGGAGTTTATCTTTTAGTTTCTTCATCAATTATTTATGAGAGTTATAACAAAGTATTAGAGATTAATAGAAAAAACAATCCAAACAATTATTACAATATTGAAACAGGAAAACAATACGTCAGTAAAGAAGCTAAGTTTATTATGGAGGTATATAATCAGACGGTTGTATGCATATACTTGTGTATTAGTTTCTTGACAGGTGATTGGCATATTACATGGATTATTTTTCCAATAGCAGGTGTTGTAAAGAGAATATTACGTATTTCGTTTGAGAAGGAGAAAGAATAAATGAAGAGAAAATATTTATGTTGTATATGGGCTATTACAATTTGCTGTATAGTTTTTTCGGGTTATTTTAAAGTGGTTTCCCCTATTTTGTTTGATTTTAAAGAAAAAAGTTTTTCAAAAACTATTATACTAAAAGATAAGTCAATTAAGAAAATTGATGCTAAATTAGATGCAGGAGATGTGACTGTCAAATATGGAAATGAATTAAAAGTTCATTATTGTTATCCTAAAAAGCATACTCCAAAAATAAAAGTAGAGGGTGATTCGCTTGTAATAAGAGAAACAAGTAATATAAAAATTGCAAAATTAAATAAAGCAAAATATAATATAGAAGTGACAATTCCAAAAGAAACGAAACTTGATGAAATTGACATGAAAGTTAATTTAGGTGATGTTGAAATAAACGATTTGTTAGTTGATAAAATAAATGTAGATGCTGATATGGGTGATATTAATTTAGAAAATGTCATATCTTCAACTTGTAAAGTTGATGTCAGCCTAGGTGATGCAACAATAAAAAATGGAAAGCATAATTCTATAACAATTGATACTAATATGGGCGATGCAGAGGTAAAAACAGAATTTGATAAAATCAAAGTAGATTGTAATATGGGAGATATTGACATCAAAACATCTGGCAAACTTACTAAAAAGAATGCTGATTTAAACTGTGATATGGGAGACATTACAGTAAACGGCAAAGAATGGGATGATTAGAAAAAAAATTGGGATGATTAAAAATTAAATCGCCTAAAAAATGAAATATAATAAGAAATAAATAATAAGAAATATATAATAAAATAAAAGGCCATACTTCAAGCGAGGTATGACCTTTTGTTTAACATTTATTTAACTCTTATTTATTCTTTGATCCAAGAAACTTCAAAAGTTTTTCTTCTCTGCTCTTATAATCATCAAGGCCAAGATCATAAAGTGATTGTTCTCCAACAGGATCCATGGCAATTGTATTTAATTTTATGTTTTTTGAAGGTGCAAAAACAAAAAGTTTTCCTTCAGCTTCTAGTCTTTTGAGTTTAGCAATTTGATTACGATACATGATGTAACGACGGTCAATAGCTTTAATAATTTTTGGATAATTTCTTAAAACTTTTGAATAAACAGATTTATGAGCCTCAGGTTTTCTGACAAAACTTCGAGGCTTGCTCAATAGTACAACTACCTTTTCGCATCCTTGTTTGAGAGCACGCTGAAAAGGTATTGCATCAGAAATTCCACCATCAAAATATTCACAACCTAGAAAAGATACTGGATTACAAAAAACCGGTAATGCACTTGATGCCATAATAGGTGTGTAGTTGTCTTGACGTAAATCGCCCTTATTAAAATATACGGCTTTTCCAGTTTTTGAATCAGTTGCTACCATTTCAAATTCGCAAGGATTGTCAATAATTGCCTGAAAATCAAGGGGATCCTTGCCAGTAGAATTGCTTAATTTACCATAAATATAATCAAGTCCAAATATTTCACCATGCAATAAAAAGTTTTGAACACTAATGTATTCAGAATCTTTTACATGTTGTGTATAAAAACGTAGATTACGTTCTTTTTGATTGGCTAAAAATGAAGAGATATTTGCAGAACCAGCCGAAACACCAATGCTGTAATCAAAAGAGATATTATTCTCTAGAAAACAATCAAGAATGCCAGCACTATAAGCGCATTTCATTCCTCCTCCTTCAACAACTAATCCGATTTTTCCCATAAATAAGCCCTCCAATCTAGAAATATATGTCAATTGTAGCACAATAAAAATAAAATACAAAGAGATTAAATGAAAATAAAAAAAGAAATATAAATATTGTTTTAGATTCTATGATTTGTTAAAATATATAGATTAGAAGTAATTTAGAAAAGAGGATAAATATGAGCTTTGTACATCTTCATACACATACAGAATATAGCTTGTTAGATGGTTCTAACAAGATAAGTGAATATATAAAAAGAGTAAAAGAACTTGGAATGAATTCAGCAGCCATAACAGACCATGGAGTCATGTATGGCGCTATCGAATTCTATAAAACTGCAAAGGCGCAAGGAATAAAACCTATTATTGGTTGCGAAGTTTATGTTGCTCCAAATTCAAGATTTGATAGAGAAATAAGTCATGGAGAGGATAGGTATTATCACCTTATTCTTTTAGCGGAAAATAATAAAGGTTATGAAAATCTTGTGAAAATTGTCTCTGCAGGATTTACGGAAGGTTATTATTATAAACCAAGGGTTGATTTTGAGTTGCTCGAAAAATATCATGAAGGTCTAATATGTTTATCAGCGTGTTTAGCGGGTGAAGTTCAAAAGCAGATTGTTCGCGGTAATTATGAAAAAGCAAAAAAAACAGCACTCAAATATAAGAACGTTTTTGGAGATGGAAACTATTTCTTAGAGCTACAGGATCATGGTATTCCAGAACAAAAAACAGTAAATATGGCCTTTGTAAGAATGAGTCAGGAACTAAATATTCCATTAGTGTGTACGAATGATGTTCATTATACTTCAGAAGATGATGTAGAAGCTCATGATGTGCTTTTGTGTATTCAAACAGGAAAGCTTTTTAAAGATGAAAACAGACTTCGTTATGAAGGTGGACAATATTATGTAAAAAGTGAAGAAGAAATGAAAAAGCTTTTTCCATACGCATTAGAAGCTGTAGAAAATACACAAAAGATTGCAGATAGATGTAACGTAGAAATTGAATTTAATAACTATAAAATTCCTAAATATGAAGTGCCAGAAGGTTATGATAGTGCTTGGGATTTTTTAGTTGATTTATGTGAAAAAGGATTCAAAAAAAGATATACAGATAACAAAGAATACGATAAAGAAGCATGTGACAGAATCTACAAGGATATGCAATATGAACTTGGAATTATCAAAAAAATGGGATTCATTGAGTATATTCTTATAGTTTGGGATTATATAAACTGGAGTAGAGAACATGATTGTTGGGTTGGCCCTGGACGAGGTTCCGCGGCAGGAAGTAAAGTTTGCTATTGTACAGGAATCACTAACATAGACCCTGTAAAATATAATCTTCTTTTTGAGAGATTCCTAAATCCACAACGTGTATCAATGCCCGATATCGACGTAGATTTTGAATATGCACAAAGATATAGAGCTATAGAATACGTAACTCAAAAATACGGAAAAGATTCAGTTACACAGATTGTTACATTTGGTACGATGGCTGCGCGAGGAGTTATAAAGGCAGTAGGAAAAGTATTGGATTTTCCTTATGCGCAGATGGATAAAGTGGCTAAAATGATACCATTTGGCCCTAAAGTAACAATACAAAGTGCGTTAAAAGAGAATATTGAGTTTAAAACACTATATGAATCAGACCAGCAAATGCATGAATTAATAGATATGGCTCAAAAATTAGAAGGATTGCCTAACCATACTTCAGTTCATGCAGCAGGTGTTGTAATTTATCCGGGAGTAGCAAGTGACTATGTGCCTTTAGGTCGTGCAAGTGATGGAAGCCCAACAGCTGAGTATAACATGGTTCAGCTTGAAGAATTAGGATTGTTAAAGATGGATTTCTTAGGCCTTAGAACGCTTACAGTGTTAAAAGATGCTGTAAAAAATATCAAACATTCAAAAGGTGTAGATGTTGATATAGATAATATAGATTTTAATGACAAAAAGGTGCTAGATTTTATTGGAACAGGCAAGACTCACGGAGTATTCCAGCTAGAATCTGCTGGAATGCAAGGGTTCATGAGAGAACTAAAACCAGAAAGTTTCGAAGATATTATAGCGGGAATATCACTTTATAGACCGGGCCCAATGGACTTTATTCCTGATTACATAAAGGGTAAAAAGAACCAAAATGAAATTACCTATGTGACACCTGAGTTGAAAGATATTCTTGAGCCAACTTATGGATGTATCGTTTACCAGGAACAGGTTATGCAGATTGTTCAAAAATTAGCAGGATATACTATGGGACAGGCCGATAACATCAGAAGGGCGATGAGTAAGAAAAAGCAACACGTCATTGATGAAGGACGAAAAAGTTTCGTATATGGTGATGAAAAAGAAAACATAAAAGGTTGTGTTGCAAACGGAATTTCAGAACAGGCAGCTAATAAGATATATGATTCAATGGTTGATTTTGCCAAGTATGCATTTAACAAATCACATGCAGCAGCATATGCTGTAATCAGTATGCAGACTGCTTGGTTGAAGTACTATTATCCAACAGAATATATGGCCGCTTTACTTACTTCAGTAATTGATAATACAGATAAAATGTCTGAGTATTTGTACCAGTGTAAAAATCTTGGGATAGAAGTTTTACCACCAAGTGTAAATACAGGAGAAGGCGTATTTAGTGTTGAGGGAAAAAATATTCGATTTGGAATGTATGCAATAAAAAGTCTTGGAAGACAGATAATAGATTCGCTGGTAAAAGAGAGAAAAAACAACGGTGAATATATTTCTTTGTGGGATTTTGTTCAAAGAGCCTCAAACTATGATATCAATAAAAGAGCAGTAGAGAACCTGATTAAAGCGGGTGCCTGTGATTGTTTTGATGCAACTCGAAAAGAGATGGTTTACGTACATGCAATGATGGTAGATAAAGTCTCAAGCGGCAAAAAAAACAATATTGCAGGACAAATGAGTCTTTTTGATTTAGTAAGCGAAGAAGAAAAAAAAGAATTCGAGTTTAAGATGCCAAAAGTTGGAGAATTTGACAAAGAAATGTTGTTGGCTTTTGAAAAAGAAGTACTTTCAATATATTTAAGTGGACATCCACTAGACGAATATAGGGAAAAAATAAATAAAAATGCAACAGCTATTACATCAGATTTTGTTATTGATATGGAAACAAATGAACAAAAAATAAAAGATGGTCAAAAGGTAATTATGGGAGGAATTATTTCCGAAAAAAGCATTAAGTTTACGAAAAAAAATCAACCTATGGCATTTTTGAAGATAGAAGATCTTGTTGGATCTGTTGAGGTTATTGTTTTTCCAAGACAATATCAAAAAGTTATGGGCAGGCTTGAAGTAGATGATAAGATTTTTGTAAAAGGTAAAGCAGCAGTTGAAAATGATCAAAATGGAAAAGTAATTGCAGAGGACATTATTTATTTTGATGAGTTAGGACGGGATTTGTGGATTAAGTTCAAAACTATGCAAGAATATGAGAATGATGTTGATGAATTGATGCAATTATTTACCAATAATATTGGCAAAGATGAAGTCATAATCTATATAGAAAATCCGAAATCTATAAAGAAATTTGGAAAAAGTCTGACAGTTGACGCTGAAAATGCTCTTTTTGATACATTAATAAATAAGTATGGAAAAAATAATGTAAAAGTTATTGAAAAGAATATTGAAAACAATTGACAAACAGTATACAATAAAATAGATTGAGTGTATATTAAAAAAGATTTTGTTATATAGTAGGAGGATACTTAAAATGGCTAAAGAAGTACAAACAATTGGCGTTTTAACAAGTGGTGGAGATGCTCCAGGAATGAATGCTGCAATTCGTGCAGTAGTTCGTCAAGCACTTGCAAAAGGAAAAAAAGTTAAAGGAATTAAAAAAGGATATGCTGGACTTTTAGCAGAAGAAATCATTGATATGGATGCTACAAGTGTATCAGATACTATTTCTCGTGGTGGTACAATTTTACAAACTGCTAGATGTTTAGAGTTTAAAGAAGCTGAAGTACAGGCTAAAGGTGCTGAAATTTGTAGAAAACACGGTATCGATGGAATCGTTGTTATCGGTGGTGACGGATCTTTCCAGGGTGCTCAGAAATTAGCTAGATTAGGAATCAACACAATCGGTGTACCAGGAACAATCGATTTAGATATTGCTTGTACAGATTATACAATCGGTTTTGATACAGCTGTTAACACAGCTATGGAAGCTATTGATAAAGTTCGTGATACTTCAACATCACACGAAAGATGTTCTGTAATCGAAGTTATGGGACGTGGCGCTGGTTATATTGCATTATGGTGTGGTATTGCTAACGGTTCTGAAGAAATTCTTCTTCCAGAAAAATATGATCATGATGAAGAAGCTATCATCAAACGTATCATTGAAGGACGTAAAAAAGGTAAAGAGCACTACATCATCATCAATGCAGAAGGTATCGGACATTCTCAGGAATTAGCTGAGAAGATCGAAAAAGCTACAGGTGTTGAAACAAGAGCTACAATCTTAGGACACATGCAGCGTGGTGGTAGCCCAACATGTAAAGATCGTGTATACGCTTCTACAATGGGTGCTTATGCAGTTGACCTTCTTTGCGAAGGAAAGAGCAATAGAGTAGTTGCTTACAAGAACGGTGAATTCGTAGATTATGATATCGAAGAAGCACTTGCAATGCAAAAAACAATTCCAGAGTACTTATATAGTATTTCAAAAGATTTAGTATAATTTTGGAATAATACATGACATTAAGACGTTATTAAGACGGAATTAAAGTTGAAAATTAGAGTGGGCTGTCATTAATTAAGTGGCAACCCACTTTTTTGAGCGAAAATAAGAAGTTGAATGAGAGGTAGATTATTCATGATAACAAGTAGTAGCAATCAACAGGTAAAAAAATTAATCGCACTATATAAGAAATCAAAAGAAAGAAAAAAAGAGAACGTATTTATTGTTGAAGGAATAAAGATGTTTAAAGAAGCTCCAAGAGATTGGGTAAAGCAGGTATATGTATCTGAAGATTTTCATAATGACATCAAAAAAAGAGATTTGTATAAAGATTATCAATATGAAGTGTTGAGTAATAGTGTGTTTAAATCTGTTTGTGATACTATTACTCCACAAGGAATAATTGCATTAATTAAGATTCCCAAATATACTCTAGATGACATGCTAGTTGGTGATAAGACACAGTTACTTATTCTTGAAAGTATTCAAGATCCGGGAAATCTTGGAACGATGGTTCGAAGTGGAGAAGGAGCAGGAACAACAGGAATAATAATGAATAAGACTACAGTTGATATTTTCAATACTAAGACTATTCGTTCAACTATGGGAAGCATATATAGAATGCCTTTTGTAATTGTGGATGATTTGCAGGAAGTTATAAAAGAATTAAAAGAAAAAAAAGTTAATTTATTTGCGGCGCATTTAAAAGGAATACAATCATATGACGAAAAAGATTATACAAAGGCGTGTGGATTTTTTATAGGTAACGAGGGAAATGGATTAAGTGATGAAATAGCAAATTTAGCGGATGACTACATAAAAATTCCAATGCAAGGAAAAGTAGAGTCATTGAATGCAGCTATTTCAGCAACATTGTTAATGTATGAAGCTAATAGACAAAGGAGAAATAAATAATTGAGAATTTGGTTTAAGTTTATAGATAATGCAAGGATAATTGATTCAGAGACGATAGAAGATTTTTCAGATGAGACAAGAACACATAAGATATTTAATTCAATAGATGAAGTATGCTATAAATATGATTTAAGCAAACCAATATGGTTAAATTCAAATATTGAAGAATTTAAAAGAAGAAGTAAGACAAGATTTAATAAAGATAATTTTGTGGATGAGATTGAATTTGATTTTATGGAAATGGAAATTTTAGAGGAAGATTATTAAATTTTCATAATATTATGATGCAGAGATTAGAAGAAGATTATTAATTTTTCATAAAATAGCTAAAATAAGCCGACAAATTTCATTATATGTGATACAATTTAAATGGAAGTATAGAGTGATTTATAAGGTAATGGAGGGTAGAATAAATGGAAACACCATACACATTCAAAGAAGACGTAGATAGTTGGAAGACGGTGATTCTTTTGTACAATTCTGCACTTAAAGAGGTAGGAACAAAGCTAGAGATATTAAATGATGAGTTTCAGCATGTGCATCAGTATAATCCAATTGAGAATATTAAATCTCGAATTAAGACACCAGAGAGCATAGTTAAGAAACTTAAAAGATACGGTTATGATGTAACAATTGACAATATGGTTAATTACGTAAACGATATTGCGGGAATTAGACTTGTGTGTTCTTTTACGTCAGATATTTATAGACTGGCAGAAATGATTGGGAAGCAAAATGATTTGACAGTTATTTCCATAAAGGATTACATTAAACATCCGAAAGAGAGTGGATATAAGAGTTATCACATGATAGTAACTGTACCTATTTTCTTATCCGATAGAGTAGTAGATACAAAAGTTGAAATACAAATCAGAACAATGGCGATGGATTTTTGGGCAAGTCTTGAACATAAGATTTATTACAAGTTTGAGGGGAATGCTCCAGAATACATCAGTAGAGATTTAAGAGAGTGTTCAGGAATTGTTTCGATGTTAGATGCAAAGATGTTGCAATTGAATAATGCTATATTAGAAGCAAAAGCGAAACAGGAAGAGCTATCTCGAAAAGATCGAATTGACAGTAAAATGAATGGCAATGAGATTAACGATAATCGAGAAAATAATAATCAGATTAACGGTAATCAAATCGATAATAAGATAGAAGAAAAAGAAGTGAGGTTAGCGGGAAAAAAGTTAGAAACTGCGAACAAGACTAGAAAAAAAGCTGGTTTTGAGGCATCAGTAGGAACCGCATAAAGAAATATGAACATAATTAATATTGAAAATATTACTAAATCATATACTGGAAGGGAGCTCTTTAGTGGAGCTTCCTTTTATGTGCAAGAAGGAGAAAAAATCGGTATTGTTGGAATTAATGGTACTGGTAAATCAACTTTGTTAAAAATAATTGCACAGGAAGAAAATCCGGATGAAGGAAGTGTAACTAAAGCAAATCATGTAATAATCAGCTACTTGTCACAGGCACCTAAGTTTGATGACAATCTATCTGCTTTAGATAATGTTTTGAATTTAGCAAAAACAGGAAATATTACGGATGAAAATAAGTGGACATTAGAAAGTGACGCAAAGGCGCTGATGACTAAACTTGATGTTGGAGATTATGAAAAAAAAGTTAGCGAATTATCAGGTGGTCAAAGAAAGAGACTTGCACTTGTTGCAACGCTAATCAAGCCATGTGATGTTTTAATTTTGGACGAGCCAACTAACCATTTAGATTATGACATGATTGAATGGTTAGAAGATTATCTTCGCAATTGGAGAAAATCTTTGATTATGGTTACTCATGATAGATATTTCTTGGATAGTGTGTGTAACAGAATTGTTGAAGTTGACAAAGGAAATATATATAGTTACGATACAAATTATTCTGGTTTTCTTGAGAGAAAAACAATGCGCGAGGAATCACAAAAGGCATCAGAAAGAAAGAGACAATCAGTTTTACGCAATGAAATACAGTGGATGATGCGTGGAGCTCGTGCTCGTTCAACAAAGCAAAAGGCACATATTCAAAGATATGAAGAATTAAAAAATGCAAAAGCGCCAGTTGAGGACGATAAATTAGAATTAAGCTCAATTTCAACTCGCCTTGGACGAACAACGGTAGAAGTTGAAAACGTAAGTAAAGCATATGATGGAGTTACTTTAATTAATGATTTTTCATATATATTTTTGAAAAATGACAGAGTAGGATTCGTTGGAACAAATGGTTGTGGTAAGACTACTCTCATGAAGATGTTAGCCGGTTTTTTGGAGCCTGATGAAGGTGATATAAAAGTTGGACAAACTGTAAAAATTGGATATTATTCGCAGGAAATCATAATGTCAGATGATAAAAATTATGGGACTTCTGCGACTGGTGTAAGCAGAGAAACCTCGTACATGAATCCAAAAGATAGGGTTATTGACTACATAAAGGACACAGCAGAATATGTTCGTACTGAGGATGGATTAGTTTCGGCTTCGCAGATGTTAGAACGATTTTTATTTACAGCAGAGCAGCAGTACAGCCCAATTGAAAAATTATCAGGGGGAGAAAAGCGTAGATTAAATCTGTTGAGAGTTTTAATGGAGGCTCCAAATGTACTAATTTTAGATGAGCCAACTAATGATTTAGATACTCAGACTTTGGCAATTTTTGAGGATTATCTCGATCATTATAAAGGAATAGTTATCACTGTTTCGCATGATAGATATTTCTTAGATAGAATAGTAAATCGAATTTTTGCGTTTGAAGATGGCGGAGTGTTAACTCAATACGAAGGTGGTTACACAGACTATTTAAATAAAAGAACAAGACCACTTGGAACTCCATGGGGTAAAAAAGAAGTAGGTTCAATGTCGGCTTTAGATGAAAATGACGAATCAAACGCGTTTGCTTCTTTAGGAGAAAATAGTGTGTCATTTTCTGGAGACTCAAATACAAAAAATGTGGAAAAAAAGGATTCTCGTGCTACTTGGGGACATGAAAAGAAAATCAAGTTTACATATAAAGAACAAAAAGAGTACGAGACAATAGAATCAGATATTGCTGAAATTGAAGAAAGATTAGAAGTAATTGATAAAGAAATGGTGCAGTGTGCTAGTGATTTCGTAAAACTAAATGAACTCAATAAGGAAAAAGAAGAAAAAGAGGCAAAACTTGATGAGTTAATGGAGCGATGGGAATACTTAGAAGATAAAGCAGAGCAGATTGCAGCACAGTAACAGCAGGAGAAATCAATAAATTGTTTCCTAAATTTCATACACTAATTTTTACTAAAATGCAACAGTTTTCAAAAAAAAATCGGTGTTACTTTTTCACAAAATTTTTGGTTTAGTTTTGTCTAAAATCACTGAGATTTCATATGTCACATATGAATTCTTGTCACATATATTCCTTGTAGTTATAGGCTTTTTGGCGTTTTATAAAATTTAGATTTAAGTATTGACCAAGGCTATTTTTTCAGTGTAAAATGTATATAACAAGTTCACAGTTTCGTGAATTTGGTCGATTTTTAATTATTAAAGGAGGAAGGAAATATGAAAAATCTTAACGAAAATCTTTGGACAGAAATCTCTGTAGAAGAAATGGAAACAAGAGAGGAGTTCTGCTTCTGGAATACATGCTTCTCATGTTTTTGCTTCACATTTAACTGGTAATTAATGGATTTTAATTTGATTTGTGCCTTAGTTAATTAAATTAAATTTCATGAATTAGTTATTACAAAATAAGATATGCAATAGGGATTAGATTTTAAGAAATCTAATCCTTATTTTATAAATATCTAGTTATTATTTTGTTTTTTAGGGGGAAAATATGGCTATTATTACAAAATATTGTTTAATATATAAAATAAATGAAGATGAACATTTACTTATAAATACAGTTACAGGCGCTTTAGATGTGATTGATACTCCATCGAAAGAAGCAATCGAGAGCGTAAAGTCTGGTAACGAAAACGCAATTTCAAAGGATTCACAATTATATGCTGACTTACATAAAAGAGGGTATATTTTTGAATCACCTCAGGAAGAGATGGCGTTACTACAAAAAGTAAAATCTTATAGTGATTATCTTTACAAGAATTCATATTGTTCAGAATTTATTATTCTTCCAACATTAGGTTGCAATTTGAGATGTACGTATTGTTTTGAAGATGATAATCAACATATAAATCATCAGCAAATGACAATGGGACAGCTTAATGGTATTTTGAACTATATTTTACAGATAAAAAAAGAAAATAAAGAAAAGATAGAAAAAAACAATCAGAAATTAAAAATAAGAATTTTTGGAGGAGAACCACTTTTACCATCTAATAAAGATTTGGTGCTAAGAATTCTTGAATTTAGCCGTGAAAATAACGTGGATGTAAATATCGTTTCTAACGGAACATTGATTGATTATTATATGGATATGCTCGTTGAGTTTAAAGATGTGCTCAATCTTCAGATAACTCTAGATGGTCAAAAGGATATACACGATAAAAGAAGAATTCGTGCAGATGGCACAGGAACCTATGATGCAATCTGTAAAAATATAACAAAACTTCTTGAACATGATATTCGTATTGCATTACGTGTAAACGTTGATGCTGAAAATATCGCAGGAATAAAAGAAATTGAATCACTTATTAAAGAAAAAGGTTGGAATAAAAACAGTTGTGTTATTCCATATTTTTCACCAGTTGTGGACTTTTCTGGACAATCAACTACGGTTCTTGAAGAATCTGAGCTTTTGAAAGGATTGTTAAAAAGCGGATATAAAGCGGATGGTTCTTCGACATTTAAGTCAGTTGTTTCGCCTTGCATCGGATATTTAAATATGTTTTTTAATCCTCATGTAAAAAATAAATTCTGCAAAACACACTATTGTGGAGCAACATCAAAAAACGAACTTTGTTTTTCACCAGATGGTCTTGTAACAAGTTGTATTACTTATAGTGGAAAAGGTAAGCATAATATTGGAACATTTGATGAAAACGGTGTAACATTTAATTCAACAGCGTATGAAGCCTGGACAAATAGAAATGTCTTTAAAATAAAAAAATGTAGTGGATGTAAGTATGCTTTTTTATGTGGAGGCGGATGTCCAATCAAAGCTATTGACCAAAATGGAACTATGGATGATATTGTGTGCAGTGATATAAAAAATACGATTGATACATATGTTTCAGAAGTTGTAATTCCAAAACTTAAAGCCCAGGCATAGTAGAAAATAGCTATAAGCGAAGAAGCTAGCTCATGTTAGAAAAGGAACGAACAATGAAATATGATTTTATAAAAGCAAAGCCTTATACAGTAGGCGAAATGACAAAAGATGATAAGATAATTTTATCTTTTGACAGAAAACATCATATTAAGCTTTCTAGATTAGCTAAAGTGATTTTTGACAAATTTGATGGTAATTCAACTTTAGAAGAGATTCAGGTTTCGCTGTTACATGAAAATGTATCTATTTCATTAGACGAATTATCTGAATTTGTTGAAAAAATTCTTGTTCCGAATGCATTAATCGAAGGAACAGAATATAAACCAAATAAAGATTCACTTTTGTGGTTTAAGGTTAATCTTTTTGAAACGGATAGATTGTCTTTCATTTTTGAACGACTTACATTTTTTTACAATATACGCGTGGTTTTTCTAATGCTTTTTTTAATCATGTGCACAATTTCATATTCAACGTATGAAATTATTAGCAATAAGGTGGTTTTACATAACGTTAATAGTTTGAAAATATTACTAATTGTTGCTATTGACATGATAATCCATGAAGTTGGTCATATAGTTGCAGCTTATAAATATAACGTAAAAGTTGGAAAGATTGGATTCGGAATTTTCCTGTTTTATCCCGTTATGTATGTAGATATGTCCAATATATGGCGTTGTAAAAATACAAAGCGCATGGTTGTAGATATTGGAGGCACATATTTTCAGCTGTTTTTGCTGATTGTACTTGCAATTATTGCCACGATAACTGGCGATATGAATTATCATGTGGCAAATGTTTCTATTTTTGTGGCAGTGATAGTCAATCTGTTACCAATAATAAAATTAGACGGGTACTGGCTGTTTTGTGATGCACTTGGACTCGACAATCTTTCGAAGAATTCATTTGACCGTTTAAAAAGTGAACACCAAAAACATGAAACTTCGTCTGCTTCAAAAAGCAAACAATATATGATTTTTTCGGATTTATATTTAGTAACTATTATAGTTGCATTAATTATTACGATTGGTTATTCAATTAATATAATTATGAACTGGAAAAATTTACAGAATTCTATTAACACGATTTACCTTGATTTTGCTAGACTTGACGTAAATAGGGGATTGTTTCACTTGAATGAAATATTTTTATACATTTTGCCTCTTATTTTTGTCATTTTTATGTCGTTTAGCAGCATAATCAAACGAATTATTAGGAGAATTACATAATGATAAAACTACATAATATTTCAAAAACTTTTAAAACTGCGTCATCAAGTCAGCAAATCTTGAAAAATGTGGATTTTTCAGTTATGCCTGAAGATTTTATTACAATTGCAGGACCTTCAGGTTGTGGAAAATCAACGTTGCTTAGCATAATTTCATTATTGTTGCCTCCGGATGACGGAAAAATTACATATAACGGAGTGAATGTGGATTTTTCATCACAAGCTCAGCTTGAACAGATGCGAGTTAAATATACAGGTTTAATTTTTCAAAATCCAAATTTGATTTCATCGTTGAATGTATTAGAAAATGTGTTACTTCCAGCAAATTATAAAAAACTTGGAAAAAAAGCTACCATAGAAAAAGCAAAAAAACTACTATCAGATGTTGGATTATCAGAAAAAACAAACGCAGATGTGTCAAAATTGTCAGGTGGAGAAATGCAAAGAGTTTCCATCGCACGTGCACTTATCAATGAACCAAAAGTTTTGTTTTGCGATGAGCCAACTGGAGCACTAGATCAGGAAACAAGTCAGCAAATTCTTAAGCTTTTATTGGAAATTGCAAGGAAAAATAAATCAGCCATTGTAATGGTAACACATGACAATGACATTTGGGAAAAAGGTAGACGTAAAGTTAGGTTACAGGGGGGAAAATTAATTGAATTGGGTTAAGGTTTTTCGAGAATACAATTTAAAACAACTCAAAAGCTCGCTTTTACTTCACATTTGCGTTGTGATTTCCGTCCTGTTGGCTGTGGCAACCGCTATTTCAATACCCAGAGTTACAAATAGCATTGAATCGTCTTATCAAAAAAAAGCAGTAAAAATAAACGGTGCTGATGTGACAATCCAGACTTCGGGCGAGAATTTTAAACTCTGCGAATATTTAAATTCAAAAGGAAAAGGAATTAAATCGTATACTGTAGGTAAAGCACAAAATGGTTCTATCAAAAGATCACAAAAGGGAAGTAAGGCATTTTATACGGATGTAATTTCTGTCGCAGATTCTAGAACTAACACAGGAGAAGGAGCCGACGAAAGAGTCAACGAAAGCACCGATGAAAAAAAGAACATCGTTACAGTATCCGGTTTTGATAATCTTAAAGAAAACGAGATAATTATTTCTTCTTATCTTGCAGAAAAATTAAATCTATCTAAAAACGATACAATTAAACTGCTAGATAAGAAAAAGAAAATAGTTGATATTGAGGATTTGCCTTATGGTGCATCATCTCAGGGAAAGCAGCTCGGATATGTAAAAGCTAATATAGAGCTTACGAATCCGTATGCATATATTTATTACATTAATTTAGATAATCCTGATAAGGCAGATAAATTTTTATCAAAATTGAAGTCTGAATTAAAAAATGATATGTCGCAGGATACCACATATTCTACTGCCAAAAGTGTAGTAAAAGAGAATAATAAAAAGCAAGAAAATTCTCTTGTTATTGTGTCTTTGGCAAATACGACTTGTTTTATTTTTACACTTTTTACAACATTATCTTGCGGATATATGTTGCTTTCAAAGAGAAAAAAAGACCATGCCATCATGCAATTGAATGGCATTAGAAAAAAAATAATACGAAATGCTTTATTTTTCGAATTACTGTTTCCAATACTAATTGGTTGCGTATTAGGTGGAATTTTTAGTACAACACTCGAAAAATTATTGCTTGCGATAAACGGTTTAGGTAGTATAAAATCGCAAAGCATTTTCTCGCCTTTGACATTTATGGGAGTTGTATTCTTTTTTGCCGTGTATGTCGTATACGTAAGAATTCTGACATTATCAATAATAAAATCAAATCCTTACTATGTAATTAAAGAGATTCCGGAGCAACGAACAATTCCGCTAGTAAGGTATGTCGTGTTTACACTAATTACATTTTTCGTATATGCCATTTATGTAGGAACAGATTCAGTTTTTGTAAGTAGCATTATTTTAATTTTTGTATTATTAGTATGTTTATTAGTATGTTTTGCATTAGTAAAATTAATATGTGCCTTTAAAAATATTAGTAAAACTACACTATATGTTTTCAAAAAGCTTTCAAAAAGGGCTGTTGCATATGCTCTTGTAATGTTAGCCTTTGTTTTTATGAATGTTTTTATGATGCTCGGCTATAATCTTCCAAAGGAGCTTTCAAATAGTTATAATTCGCAGTTGAAAAAAGATTTGCCATTTAATTATATTGCTATGGTGAAAATGTCTGATAAAGATGACCAGACTTCTTTAGAGGAACAGATTGAACACTTTTCAAAAATTCGAATTAGAAACGGAATTATGTGTAAATTCGAGAAAAACAAATTGAAAACAGATGTTACCGTTGGAGCAGTAAAAAATGCAGATTATTATTACAAATATAGTCTAAAAAAAGGACAACAGATCGACAAACTAAAAAAGAATGAAATCGTAATAAGCGATGTTTTTGCCGAAAAAAATAAACTTAAGCTAAATGATACGCTAGATTTGACATTGAGCTTGGGCGAGAATGTTCAGGGAAACGGTTCCAAAAATCGCCAAGCAATTATTAAGGTCAAGGTTGCAGGAATTTATGTTTGCCAAAATATTAACCCAAACTTAATTCTTTGTAATGAAAAGAACACTAACTTAAACGTCGAAAATCAAATAATTGCAGCAAGCGATTACTACCAGTATTTACTTAAAAGGAAATCTGTTTCATCAATAAAAAACGTGGAAAACACTTTATTTATTGGTGTTAATAATATCGTAGATGCAATGCTTGGACTTTTAGATGGTTATGTAAATATGCTAAAAATCCTAGGTTTAATTTGTATTTTTGTTGCGTTGATTTTCAGTATAAATGTGTTTATGATTTTTACAAAAAACGATGAAAAAGAACAAATCATTGTAAGAGCTATTGGAATGAAAAAGAAATTTTTACAGCAAGCGTGCATACTAGAAACGATAGTTTATGTTGTAATTACATTTTTGCTTTCATTTGGCTTGTACACTTCCATTGAAGGTTTGCTTTCAGTTGCGTTATTTAAACAGGCTGGCAAAGTAAGTATTGTCAATGCATTGATAATATTGTGCTCGACTTTGTGCATAACATTTAGTACGTTTGCAATTAAGATGAGATTTATCAATCGTCACTCAAACGATTTTATGCGATTAAAAGAAGATGCATAAGCGCTAGGAATATATTTTGTTTTGTATAGTTTAGTATAAATAATATATGAAAAAAGGAAGAGATTATAAGTGAGGGGTCACCTCATTATAAGTCTCTTCCTTTTTTTAGTTATAATAGGATTCCATGCTAGAATTCTTCTTTTACTAAATAATGAATGTATTTAATAGCTTCATCCTTATGAATAGAATTTTTTATAATACATGCATAAAGTGGTTTGTCAGAATTAAGTCTGATGGCTATTTTTTTGTGGCTAGCGACAGTCTTATTTAAAGAAGAATCAAGCGGCATTAAATAATCATTTTTTTCTAAAATATGCAAAGCGTATTTATCGACTATCACAACATCTATAGCCTTATCAGTTATACGAGCCAAAAACTTCAGATTAGATGCGTAAGTATATTCATAATCGACGCTTTCCTTGTTGTTGGAAAATCTGAAATTTTTGACAAGTTCAATGTTGGATGGAGATATTTTTTTGTTGAGTTTAGCATATTTTTGAGTTAGTAAATAGTCTTCATTACTAGTAGTTGGTGCATTTATACAAGCAATTGATAAGGCTAGTTTTGGTTTGTTTGTTGCATGATAAATGATTGAAAACAAAATACCTATAGTAATACCTCCTATGACTATGTGCCATCTGTAGTAATCATAAATATATTGAATTTTTTTGAATAAAGTCAAATTTTTAAATTTATCTGTCATTTGTCACCTCATTGAGTGTATGCACCTTACTTAGTGAAACAAAGAGAGGGTGTAGTAAGTAAGAACCTAAAAAAGCACAAAGTCCTTCTCCAAGAAAAATAAGTGGAGTGAAGTAATTTACTGCTATGAAAAAAATTCCTACATGAATAATTACTAAAATTATTGTACAAAATAAATAACGTAATCCTATAAATAATGCGTTTTTAAGGAGCTGAGGAGTTGTGTTTTCAAACATTGCCAAAAGTGGAAATGCATAAATACAGATGACTAAAAACAAAAAACATAGAGGAATAAAGGTTGCAAAGCCTAATGTCCAAAAAATATTTTCGAATCTCATTTTCATAAAAACATAGCCATCAATACATAATACTGCGCCGAACGCTGAGAGAAACAAACCAAGTTTTATACCGTTTTTTAAATTTTTTCTGAGTCCTTTGAAAAACTCAGCTGTTATGCTAATGCTTCTGTCATCTGCCATTGAAAGAGTGACAGTGTAAAGTGCAGTAGTTGCAGGTCCGATTGTTATAATCGGAAGTGATGTTAAAAACCACAGTATGTTTAGCCAGAAAGTGTCGGCTAGTTTACTAATAAAATTCATTACTGGATTATCAGGATTAAAAAATTTCCCCATAAAATACCTCCTAATCTCGAGTGGACTCTCTATATACCAAAGTAGATTCCACATACATTTTTCTGTAATTCATGTCAGGTTCAGTAATCCTTGAAATAAGCAACTCCATTGCTGAAAAACCTATTGCCTGACTGTGTATATGCACTGAAGAAAGAGTAGGTGAGATGATTCGTGATTCGGTTGAATCATCAAAACCTAGTAACATTACATCTTCAGGACATTTTTTATTTAATCTCTTTAAAACCTGTAGTACATCAATTGCAATAAAATCATTTGCACAAATAAATACATCAGGAAAAGATTTTAATTCTTTAAATTTGTAATAAAGATAGTCCTGATACGAAACCACATTATCATCAGGACCTTGAATGGAAGTATTTATATCGTGTGTATCAACATTACCAGTGATACAGTAGTTCTCGTTGATAGGTAATGAATTAAAATACATTCCATTCCTAAATGCAATAAATCTTTCTGAAAAAGAAAGACAATGATTGATGTCTCCTATGAAACCTATAGAGGAGTAGTTCCTTCTTTTCATTTCGTGAATAAAAGATAAAATACCAGAATAATTTTCCATAAGTAAAATATCAGAGTTTAGAGACTGACCATAATTTTGCGCAGGCGCGTCAATCATTAAAGTAGGAATATCTTGCTCTGTTAACATTCGGCAGTATGCCTCATCAAATAGTTCGATACAAACGATTCCAACAATATTCTTTTTATTTAAAGATGCTGGCAATTTCAGCGATTTAAGATCGGCCGAAGTCACGTTGTGGATGCTTAAACTATATCCTACGAGTGCGAGTTCTGCTTGAAATTTGTCTAGCATTGGTGATGCAAAGTGGGAATTACTTAGAAATGAAGCTGTAAGTAAAGCAACTTCTCCTGTTTCTTTTTTCTTTGGTTTGTTATTGAGTAAAGACAAATCCATATATGAAAACTGTTTATATCCCATTGCAATTGCTTTTTCTAAGACCTTTTTACGTGTTGTCTCTGAGAGAACACCTGTGTTGTTTATTGCTTTTGATACTGTGTTGCGAGATAAACCAAGTTCATCTGCTATATCTTGAATTGTAATTCTATTTGTCATTTTTAAACATCCTTTTTATATTTTTTAAGTGTAAATCTTGTGTTTTTAACCAATCTTTTGTTGAAATAAGTATAACATAAAGAATAAAATGTGTCAAATGTAACATAATCAAATGTAAAAATGCAACATAGTTGTGCAAATGTAAAAATAATCATTGACACAAATGTAACAGTAGTATATTATATTTATGTAACATGAACCGGTAAAACTGTTATATTTTATATTAAAAAAGAAACTTAGTGAAAAGAAGAGGAAAGGTGGGGGACTATATGTCGGTAAATCAAACTGCAGCTTCAACAGTATTGACATCTACAGCAAAATTAGCTGCAGCATCGTCAACAGTTACAACATTGAAAAAGAAAGAATCTTTTTGGCAATATGCACGTAAACATTGGCAATTATATGTGGTGTTTATTATGCCAGCATTTTTATTGACACTTATATTTAAATACATTCCAATGGGTGGGATTTTGATAGCTTTTCAGGATTTTAATCCTATGAAAGGTATATTGGGAAGTACTTGGACAGGTGTTGAAAATTTTACACGTTTTTTGAATTCGCCTGACTTTATGAGTTATTTATCTAATACCTTAAAGTTAAGCATTTATGGATTATTGTGGGGATTTCCAGTTCCTATTATTTTGGCACTGTTATTAAACAGATTACAAAATAGAAAAATTAAAAGCGGAATACAGATGATTTTGTATATGCCAAACTTTATTTCTGTAATTGTACTTTGTGGTATGGTAAGAATTCTACTTTCTGTAAATGGACCAGTTAATATGTTATTTCATTCTAGCTTGAACTTTATGACAATGCCAGAAGCTTTTAGAAGTATCTACATTATTAGTGGTATCTGGCAGGGAGCAGGTTGGGCCTCTATTATGTATACAGCTTCATTATCAAATGCAAGCCATGAGTTAAGAGAAGCAGCGATTATCGATGGTGCTAATATTTGGCAACAAATGAAAGTTGTAGATTGGCCAGCAATTAAAGGAATGGTAATTATTCAGTTTATTTTATCAGCTGGTAATATTATGAGTATTGGATTTGAAAAAGCATATGCTTTACAAACAGATTTAAATATTTCTTCTTCAGAAATTATTGCAACTTATGTTTATAAAAAAGGTTTACTAGAAGGAGATTATAGTTTTTCAACAGCAGTAGGTTTGTTCAATACAGTTATAAACGTTATATTATTGATAGTTGTTAATAAAATCGTTTCTAAGATGAATGATGGACAGGGAATTTAAAAGGAGGCAGTAAAATGGATAAAAAAATATCATTTAAATCGATGAGCGCAGCAGACAAAACAATAACAATAATTGGGAGATTGTTTTTGGGATTGTTTGTGCTAGCAATCGTATTTCCCCTTATATATATAGTAGTAGCCTCTTTTATTGATCCAGTCGTATTAAACAATAAAGGTATTACGTTTGATTTTAGTAAATGGACTACAACAGCATATGAAAGAGTAATAGAAAATAGTCAAATTTGGGTTGGTTTTAAAAACGCACTTTTGTATTCAGTTGTTTTTACAGCAATATCTGTTTTTGTGACATTACTTTGTGCGTATCCGATGTCTAGAGATGACTTTAGAGGAAAAGGTTTTTTCAAAATAGTTTTCTATATCACAATGTTTTTCGGTGGAGGATTAATTCCAACATATTTATTAATTAGTGATTTAGGAATGTTAAATACAATGTGGGCTATTGTAATTCCTGGTGCTTTTAGTGTTTGGAATATGATAATTGCAAGAAGTTATTATCAGGGCATTCCAAAGGAATTGCATGAGGCAGCAGCTGTAGATGGAGCAGATGACCTTACATTCTTTTTTAAAGTTCTTTTACCAGTATGTAAACCGGTTATAGCAGTACTTATTTTGTGGCAGTTTGTAGGAATGTGGAATAGTTATTTTGACGCACTTATTTATCTTAGTAGTGATGCAAAACAACCATTACAATTGGTTTTGAGAGCTATTCTGATTCAAAATCAGCCACAATCAGGCATGATTGCGGATATTCAAAGTACAGCAGCCAGAGCACAATTAGGAGAACTTTTGAAATATGCAACAATTATTATTTCATCAGTTCCATTGTTAGTAATGTTTCCATTTTTCCAGAAATACTTCGACGCAGGAATAATGGTAGGTTCGGTAAAAGGATAATAGAAGGAAGGTAATATAAATGAAAAGACATATAGTATCGCTGCTTGTGATTCTTACTTTGATCACAAATGTTTTAACTGGATGTGGGTCAACACTTTGGGGATATAAAATAGAAAAAAAAGCAGATGTTAACGCTTCAACTGTCAAGCTCCCCTTAACGAAAAAAGAAACAATAACAGGAATGATAAGTTACCCAACAGGAACTGAATCAGATCCAAACAAAAGAGCAATTTTTAAGAGATTAGAAAAAGAAACAAATGTACATGTAGATTGGACAGCTATTTCACAGGATCAGTGGGGAGATAAAATCTCTTTACAGATGGTTAATTTTGCAACATTACCAGATTTTATTTTCTCTGCATGTTTTAACGATAGCGATTTATTAAAATATGGAAATCATAAATTGATTCTTCCATTAGAAGACTATATTTCAAAGTATATGCCTAATTTAAATAGAATTTTAAAAGAACATCCAGAGTATAAAAAAATGCTAACTTCGACAGATGGACATATATACTCTTTACCTTGGATAGAACAATTAGGTGAAAACAAAACAGCAATTCAAACTGTTGGAAATATGGGATTCATCAATAAGAAGTGGCTTGATTTTCTAGGATTGAAAGCACCAAAAACAACAGAAGAATTTGAACAGGTTCTTGTGGCTTTTAGAGATAACGCAGATAAATTAAAAAAAGAATTTAAAATTGACGGTTCTATAATTCCTATGTCTTGTATTGTAAATGATCAGGATCCTTCAATCATAATAAATGGATTTGGAGAAGGATATGGAGACAATGACTCAGGAAGACATATTGCCGTTACAGATGACAAGAAAGTAATATGTACAGCTACGCAGCCGGGATATAAAAAAGGTATTACTTGGATGCATAAACTTTATGATCAGGGACTTATTGATAAGGAATGTTTTACTCAGGATTGGAGTACTTATGTATCTAAAGGAAAATCAGGTAGATATGGAGTTTGCTTTACATGGGATGTTGCGAATGTAGATAATCTAAAAGATTGGATACCTTTACCAGCGCTAAAAGCAGATGTACTAAATATAACACCACAAAATGGATCATATACAAGTGGTTTCGACAGAGGAAGATGTGTCGTAACTTCTATGGTAAAAAATCCAGCTCTAGTATGTTCATGGTTAGATAAAATGTATGAACCATTTCAGTCGCCACAGAATAACTGGGGAACATATGGTGAAAAGAATAAGTTTAATATTTTTAGGAAATCAAAAAACAAAGATGGAAAAGCTATGTTAAAACATGAAGATTTAGGAAAAGAATCTCCGGTAGAAGTAAGAGAAGCTCAGTGTGTTGGCGGTCCACTAGCAGTATTTAACAGTTATTATGGAAAATATGTTACATGTCCGGATGATGCACAATATAGATTGAATTGGATAAAAGATAATTATACAGAGTATATGACAAAAAAATATGTATATCCAAACGTATTTATGAGTGCGAAAGACACAAGTAGAATTGCAACACTTCAGACTGATATTCAAAAAGAAATAAATGCTAGAAAGTCTGATTGGATTATGAATGGTTTTTCAGATAAAGACTGGGATAAATATATCAAAAAATTAGATGCCTATGGCATGAAAGAATATTTGGAATTATTCCAAAAATATTTAAATAGTTTTTATTCAAATAAAACGACAAAAAAATAATATAACAAACAGTAAAATTTTTTAATGGAGATAAGGATCCACTATGACAAAGAAATTAGAAAAAGCCAGAAGATATGAAAAAAAATATAGCAAAGAAATAAATGAAGAAAGACCAAATTTTCATCTAACCCCATATGTGGGTTGGATGAATGATCCAAACGGATTCAGCAGATATAAAGGCGAGTATCATTTGTTTTATCAGTATCATCCATATGATACCAATTGGGGACCAATGCATTGGGGACATGCAGTTTCTAAAGATTTATTACATTGGAAGTATTTACCAGTAGCACTTTCAGGAGACAAACCATATGATAAAGATGGGGTTTTTTCAGGAAGTGCAATAGAATTAGAAGACGGCAGACATCTTTTAATGTATACAGGTGTTAAAGTAAAACAATTAAAAAAAGCAAAATATCCACAAGTTAGACAGATGCAGTGTGTAGCAATTGGCGATGGAATTGAGTATGAAAAGTACGAGAATAATCCGGTAATAGATGAAACAAAGTTACCAAAAGGAGCAAGCAAAGTTGACTTTAGAGATCCTAAAATCATAAAAACAAAAGAAGGTACTTACCTATCATATATGGGATCTAGAGATGAACAAGACAGTGGTCAAATTTTGGTTTATGAAAGTAAGAATGCTCTAGATTGGAAATTTAAAAGTGTTTTAATAAAAAATAATGGACGACTAGGAACAATGTGGGAGTGCCCAGATGTATTTGAACTTGATGGGTACGATGTTTTATTGGCAAGTCCACAAGATGTAACAGCAAATCAGTTTGAAGGTTTATGCGGAAATGTTCCGCTTGCAGCAGTAGGACACATTGATAAAGCTACACAAACAATGCACGATGAAGTTTTTCAAGTGGCCGATTATGGTATGGATTTTTACGCTCACCAAACTGTTTTAGCAGAAGATGGACGTCGAATTATGATTGGATGGATGCAAAACTGGGATAGTTGTTCCAACCGCATGCCTAAACAAAAATGGTATGGTCAAATGACATTGCCAAGAGAATTACATATTAAGGATGGTCAACTACAGCAGAGTCCTATAAAAGAGCTAGAAAATTATAGAACTAATAAAGTTAAAGTTGATAATTATATTCTTAATGGTAAAGATGAAAAAATAGATGGAATTTCAGGACGAATAATAGATGCAACATTTAGAATTCCTATTTCAGATAATGAAAAATTTACCAAATTTGAAATAAAATTTGCAGCGAACGAGGAGAAAAGCAGATACTGTTCTATTGTATATAGACGAAATGAAAACCAGCTTACTTTAGATCGTCTGTATTCAGGAACACAAAGGGCACTTATGCATCAAAGAAGTTGCTCTCTTGAAAATGATGCAGAAGAGCTAAAATTGAGATTGATATTAGACAAATATAGCGCTGAATTGTTCATAAATGATGGTAAAAAAGTTATGTCTATGAGTTTTTATACAGAACAAGAAGCAGATAATATCTACTTTACTTCGGATGCAGATGTTGCATTGACAGTTGAAAAATATGATTTTAAACACTTGGAGAGTGAATCCGTGCAATTCTAATATGATTCAAATAACTTTGCCGGATATATGTTATAAAAAAGTTATATGATTGCATGGATAATTTCAACAAATAGTTTTAAAGAATAAAGTTATAAACCTTCGAAAACTTAATATATAAGTATTTATATTCTCTTAGATTATGTTAGAATAAATATTATCTAAGAGAATTTTTTTTGGTAAGAACAAGAAAATAACTATTCAATATACGTAATAGAAAATAAAGTAACAATAAATAGAAAAGGAACGTAAATGGAAATTAATATTTATACAGGTTTGCATGAAGATGCAGTTTATATTAGAAAAAAAGTATTTCAAGAAGAGCAAGGATTTGTAAATGAATTCGATAGAGTGGATGATTCGGCAGTTCACCTTGTGATGATGAAAGGCGATGTGCCTGTCGCAACTTGTAGAATTTTTCAAGAAGACGATGTGAAAAAAGAAAAAGATAAATCTCGCTCTAATGAGCATAAGGAAGAAAATGAATTTATACTGGGAAGGCTTGCAGTATTAAAAGAATATCGCAAGGAGCATTTAGGTTCTAAAATGCTTGCCGAAGTATCTAAATATGTGGCTGAAAAAGGTGGAACAACAATAAAACTTCATTCTCAATGTGCAGCAAGAAAATTCTACGAGTCAAATGGATTCAGTGCCTATGGAGAAGTCGAAGATGATGAAGGATGTCCACATATTTGGATGAAGAAGAAGGTTAGAGAATAGTAAATCTATTTAGAAGAATAAATAAAATGATAATGTTAAGAGAGTAATTCTTGTATTATGGAAAAAAGTTAAAAGAGAAAAAATAGAAAATACAAAGTTGAATCAAGTAAATGGTTAGTATACAATTATATTGTGAATAATACAACGAAAAGGGGAAGAAGCAAATGAAATATACATTAGCACTAGATATCGGAATTTCATCATGTGGATGGGCAGTAGTTAATTGTGAAAATGAACAAATAGTTGAGGCGGGTTCTAATTTGTTTGAGGCTGCAGAGGCTTCAGCAAACCAAGAGAGAAGATCGTTTAGACAATTAAGACGTTTACATCGAAGACAAAGAACAAGAATAGATGATTTTGAAAAATTGTGTACAAACTATGATTTAAAAAAGCCAATAGAAAAATGTAATACACAATTATGGCTTAGAAATCAAGGATTATCAAAAAAATTAACTCAAGATGAATTGTTTTTTGTTTTACAAAATATGCTTAAACATAGAGGAATAGCATATTTAGATGAAGCGGAGGATGATAGTAAAAGTAATGCTTCGGAATATGCAAAAGGTATACAGAAAAACCAAGAAGAGTTAAAGAGAAAGTATCCTTGTGAAATCCAATTAGAAAGGCTTAACAAATACGGTAAGTATAGAGGACAGACAGAGGTTAGTGATGGAGAAACAAAAATTTCTTTAAGCAATGTTTTTACAGTAAAATCATATGTTAAAGAGATTAAAAAAATATTAGAGACACAGAAACAGTATCATTCTTTTTTAGATGATGATTTTATAGAACAGTATCTAGAAATTTTTAAAAGAAAACGAGAATATTATGTGGGTCCAGGTAATGAATTATCAAGAACTGATTACGGTAGATTTACTACTAAGTTAGATGAAAATGGTAATTATATAAATGAAGATAATATTTTTGAAAAATTAATTGGAACATGTAGTATATATAATGGAAAAAACGGAAGAGAAAAGAAGCAAAGGGCAGCAGGTGCATCATATACTGCTCAGCTTTTTAATGTATTAAACGATTTAACGAATATAAAAGTTGATGGAGAAAAACTAAACGAAGAAGAAAAAAGACAAATTGTTGAAATTATAAAAAACAGCAATTCTGTTAGTATGCCCAAAATTATAAAAAGAGTGACTGGTAAAGAGTTTCAAGATGTTACAGGATATCGTGTTGATAAAAAAATGAAACCTATTTTTCATACTATGGAAGTATATCGTAAACTAAAAAAAAGCTTAGAAGAAAAAGGTCACAATATTGAAGACTATAGTGAAGATCAATTAGATGAAATAGGTAGACTTTTAACATTAAATACTGAAAGAGATTCAATTAAAGAGTTTGTCCTGAAAAATGCTTTATTGCCACATAGTGAAGAATTTATAGAATTTTTAGTTGAATTTAGAAGAAAGAATTCAAGCTTATTTTCAAAATGGCAGTCATTTTGTTTAGATATTATGAAAGAACTTATACCAGAATTATATTCAGGTACGGAAGAGCAAATGACATTGTTAACAAAAAATGGTTATATGAAAACTGATATAGAAAAGTATAAGGATTGTAAATATGTTCCAGTACAAGAAATGTTAGAAGAAATATATAATCCTGTAGTAAGAAGATCAGTTCATATAACAGTAGATATAATTAATGCTGTTATAAAAAAATATGGAATGCCTGAACAGGTTGTAATTGAGATGCCTAGAGATAAAAATTCTGATGACCAAAAGAATAGGATTAAAGAGTTTCAAAAGAAGAGGGAAAAAGAACTAGATAATATAATAAAAAAACTCAAAGAAGAATATGGAATCAAAAAAGAGAAGGGGACAATTATTGCTAAGAAAAAGTTACCTTTAAAGCTAAAACTATGGAATGAACAAGGTGGAGTATGTATTTATTCCGGAAAACCAATTAATCCTAATGATTTACTTGAAAATCCGGATCGATTTGAAGTAGACCATGTTATACCTAAATCGATTTCATTTGATGACAGTCGAAATAATAAGGTTTTAGTTTACGCATCAGAAAATCAAAACAAAGGAAATAGAACACCATATTTTTATTTAAGAAATCTTGATAGAGAAGCAAATTTTGAAAACTTTAAAGCTAGAGTGATTGATATATATAAAGACAATAATAATAAAAAGAGAAATTTACTGTTTTTAGAAGATATAACTAAAATAGAGGTGTTGAAGGGATTTATTAATAGAAATATTAATGATACTAGATATGCATCTAAGATAGTTTTAAATACATTGCAGACTTTTTTTAAAGCAAAAGGTACAGAAACTAAGGTTAAAGTTGTAAGAGGTAGCTTTACACATGATATGCATAAAAAATTAGTAATTGATAAAGATAGAGACGAGTCATTTTCGCATCATGCAGTAGATGCAATGCTTATAGCCTATTCACAAATGGGATATAACGCATATATGCATTATTTTGATGATATGCTTGATTTTGAAACAGGAGAAATTATAGACCAAGAAAAGTTCAATAAATTTACCGAAAAAACTACTGATAAGGATGTTGATGCCTTAATGTATGCTAATAAAATTCATCGTTGGAAGGAGAACATAGAAGAAGCTGAGAAAAAAGTGAAATATTGGCATAGAGTAGATAAAAAAGTAAACAGAGCACTATGTAATCAAACTATTAGAGGATCAAGAGAAATTGATGGAAAAAAATATAAAATTAATAAATTAAATCTATTCGAGAAAGATGGATTAGATAAATTTAATAAACTAATTGAAAGTGGTAAAGAAGATTCTTTATTAGTAAAACGAAATGATATTAAGACATTTGATGTTCTTATGAAAATAAGAAAACAATATTCAGATGCGGATAATCCTTTTGTCCAATATGAAAAAGAAACTGGTGATTATGTAAGAAAGTATTCTAAGAAGCATAATGGACCAAGAATAACTACTTTGAAGTATTTGGATGGAACTGTAGGAAGTTGTATTGATATATCACACAAATATGGACATGAAAAAGGAAGTAAAAAAGTATTTTTAGAGAGCCTTAAACCATATAGATCAGACGTATATTATAGTTCAGAACAGGGATATACAATAGTTGGATTAAAATATTCTGATATAAAATGTGAAAAAGGAAAGTATTCTTTGAATATGGAGGCATACAATGAGCTATTGATTAAAAATGGAATTTTGCAAGAAGGTGATTCATTTATAGATTTGAAGGAAAGGGGCTATGAATTTTGCTTTTCTTTGTATAAAAATGATATTATCCGATATGAGTTAAAAGGAAAAGAGTTTGAAGAAAGATTTTTGTCTGTGTCAAGTACAGAGTTAAATAGAATTGAAGTATATCCAATAAATGCAAAAGAATATAAACCTAGAAGAAGACCAACGCTTTCGAAAAAGAGTACGACTAAAATTGAAAAAATAGTAACTGATATTTTAGGTAATAAATATCTTGTGAAAAAAGAAAAGTTCAGAAAAACACTTGACAATTAAGTTTGTTAGGGTACAATTATATTGTAGGTAGATTTTTTACAATAACTCAAATCTTTTAGATCTACTAAAACAAGGCTTTATGCCGAACTAAAGGACATCTTATGATGTCCTTTTTTGTATATACAAGGGGGAAAAAGATGGGATTTAGAGTAGTATTTATTGAAAATAAAGTAAACATGAAGATTAAATTAGATAACATAGTTATTGACAATGGAGAAAGGGAAAGTTGGATTCCGATTAATGATGTAAATATGATTGTTGTTGATAATATTCAAACAACTATTACAGGTAGAACTTTGTGCTTATTAGCTCAAAATAACGTAGGACTCATCATTTGTAATCAAGAGCATTTACCAATAGGATATTATTCATCATATGACAATCATAGTAGAATTTCAAAATTT
Organism: Lachnobacterium bovis DSM 14045; assembly: GCF_900107245.1. Taxonomy (GTDB): domain Bacteria; phylum Bacillota; class Clostridia; order Lachnospirales; family Lachnospiraceae; genus Roseburia; species Roseburia bovis. The sequence continues at coordinate 12,097 of NZ_FNPG01000022.1, read as the reverse complement.
ATAGGATTTCAAATTCAGCGGAACAAGGAATTTTATGATAAGTTATGGAAAGATATAGTACAAAGTAAACTAGAGAATCAGGCTCAATTTTTAGAGAAGTATGAATTTTCACAAGATGTGATAAATTCGATTAGAGCTTTTAAAGTAGAGGTAGTCGATGGAGATATTACAAATAGAGAAGCACATGGAGCAAAAATATATTTTAACGAGATGATGGGAGAGTCTTTTTCTAGAGGAAATGATGAAATTTTGCTTAATTCAGGATTGGATTATGGCTATACTATAATTCGTTCATATATTGCTAGACTTTGTGTAGGATATGGATTAAATAGTCAATTAGGAATACATCATAAGAATGAGTATAATAGATTCAATTTGGTTGATGATATTATGGAGCCAGTTAGACCTATAGTTGATTTGTTTGCGTATAAGTTATTGAAAAATGAACAATTTTTTAAAGCTCATCATAGGGCAGATTTAGTTAATTTATTAAACCATAAAATACTATATAAGAATAAAAAAATGTATTTATGTAATATGCTAGAAGATTATGTTTCAGATACTGCTGCATTTATCGCAGGAAAAAGAAGTAAAATTATATTTCCAGAAGTAAATAATTATATAGGAGAAGAAAATGAGGTATAAAGTAATGAGAATGTTGTGTATGTTTGATTTACCAGTGGATCAAGCAAGTGAAAAAAAGGCATATAGAGATTTTAGAAAGAATCTGATTAAAGAAGGTTTTGTTATGATGCAATATTCAGTTTATGTGAGAACGTGTCCAAATAGAGAATTTGCAAAAGGATTGGAGAATAGGGTTAGGAAATTTGCACCGCCAAAGGGGAATGTACGTTTGATAAGTATTACAGAAAAACAATATGAGGATATGAAAATAATAGTTGGAACGAAGACTGAAAAAGAGAGTGCTTATGGAATAGAGAGGATGATTATAATATGAAATTTATAATTAAAAATAAAATAGAAGATTATGAAATTGATGTTAGAAATATTACGCAAATATGTGGTCATAATATTAGAAAAAAAGATTTTATAAAAAATTCCATAGAAAAATACTTTTCCTCTTCAAAGTATTCGGATTATGAAAGAAACATGATTGAAAATATTAGTATAAATGGAGAAAAAGTAGGAAGGCAATATTTTTCGGTACATTCCTTTTCTACAAGAATAGATTTAATAAATGAAATTAAAATTACTAAAACAAGTCTACTTTTAAAATATTTGCAATTAAAATGTCAGGAATTCGACTTCCAACAAGATATATTAGAGATAGATAATATAATAGACAGTATTGTTAATAATATGAATTCTATATTGAATGAAAGAATTGGTAAACTAGAGTTGGATTATGAGATTGTTGATGTTTTTAAAATGTTAAGTGATTGTTCTATTGATTTGCTTAATGGAAATAGTATTTACGAAGTCTCAAATTTAGAATTAATTGAAATGGTTATTAATTTGATAAAAGAATTTAATGTATATGATCCAAAACAGAGATTGTTAATTTTCAATAATATAGATCATTTGCTTGATGAAAAAGAATATGAAAAAGTGTTGAAAAAGGTGAAAAATGAATCTAAAAAAATGGACATGTATGCATTGTTTTTTATAAGTATAGAAGGTTATGGGGTTGTTGAAGGTGATTATTTAGAAGGAATAAATGTTATAAATGACGAAATATTCTCAGTGCCATCTATTGAAAGACTAGAGAATTTTATAAAAAAACACTATCCAATTTATATAGAAAATGAAAAAATGGATGAAATAAAACGATACATTAAAATGTGCATTCACAAATTTGGAAAAAAGGATTGTTTATGTAGTGTTAAATCAGATGTAATATTAAAAATGGTAAATGAATCTCTAGGAATGAATGTAAAACCTGCTAAAATCAATCAAATAGAAATAAACTATCTTAATAATTAAGAATTCATTTATATGAAAAAATATGTTATAATAGCTATGAGTTATTGTAAAAACATCTAAAATATCAATAATACATATGTAGGAGGAGTGTGATTTGATATTTTAGTACCTAGAAGATTTGAGTTATTGTAAAACA
>NZ_FNPG01000022.1:0-8389 GCF_900107245.1 Lachnobacterium bovis DSM 14045 | reverse complement strand
AATTTTAGTACCTAGAAGATTTGAGTTATTGTAAAACAATAAATAAATGAGTAATAAGTACCACATCATAAAATAGATATTATTCACTACTATAGGAGAGAACACTAATATTAAAGAACAAAAACAAATTTATAATACCAAACAATCTGATATATAGTTGTAGTGGAAATGGTGTTATAATAAAATAGATAACGAGAAAGGAGTTTGAAAATATGAAATGGCATAAGTTTTTTGCGTGGACTACAGTTATTTGCTTTTTGATGACGATAATAACTGGCTATGAAAAAAAATAATGTAGGTCGTTTTTATAGAATGACAGTCGTTTTATAAGAAGTAATAGATAAGAGGTAGAACACTATTTTTTGTAATTTTTTAATAAAGAAAGGAAGTTTTAATATGAGTATTTGGAGTACAGTAGGAAAAGTTGCATGTGGATTTGCATTAGGAACAGCAGGAGTAAAGATTTTAAGCAGCAAGGATGCAAAGAAGTGCTATACAAATGTAACAGCAGCAGTTTATAGATGTAAAGATTCAGTGATGGAAACTGCTACAACAATCAAAGAGAATTGTCAGGATATTAGTGCAGATGCAAAAGAGATTAACGAGAAACGTTATGCTAAAGACAGAGCACAGGAAATTGCAGATGCAAAAGCAGTTCTTGAAAGATAAGAAGTAGCAGAAGCTTAAGAGTAAGTTGAAGGAAAAAATAAGAATCTTAAGCATAAAATAGAAAGTTAAAGTTTGATTTAGTAAATTGGAGTATGATATATGAGATGTAAGATATTACATGAGTCCAAAGGACGAATGAGAGTTCATATGCATCAATGTAATATGACAGTTCATGAAGCTGACAAGCTTTTGTATTATCTTGAAGAATTAGATTTTGTTAAAAAAGCTGAAGTAAATGAAAGAACAGCCAATGCCATAATATATTATAAAGGCGAAAGAGAACAGGTAATAGAGGCACTTTCAGTTTTTAACTACGAAACAACAGAAGTGATTGTACCTGAACATACAGGAAGAGAACTTAGAGTTCAGTTTGAGGATAAAATGTTTTTTCTTATAACAAGAAGACTTATATCTAAGTTTATTCTTCCACCTCCAATTCAAATGATTAAAAACGTAATTCAGGCAGTACCATTTGTTATTGAAGGAGTAAAATCAATTTTAAAAGGCAAAGTTGAAGTCTCAGTGTTAGATGCAACAAGTATTACTGTTTCAATTATTCGAAAAGATTTTGAGACATCTGGTTCAGTAATATTCCTTTTGAAAGTTGGTGAACTGATTGAAAATTATACTCACAGAAAATCTGTAGATGATCTTGCCAGAAAGATGTCATTAAATGTGGATAAGGTATGGATAAAAACTGCAGACGAGCAGGAAATTCTTGTCAATACATTTGATGTTAAAGAAGGTGACGTTGTCGTTATTCGAACAGGTACAATGATACCACTTGATGGAATTATTGAAAGTGGGGAGGCATCTATAAACCAGGCATCAATGACAGGTGAGTCGGAAGCGGTCAGAAAAGACAAAGGTGACCTTGTTTATGCAGGAACAGTTGTTGAAGAAGGCGAGATTTTTGTAAGAGTTCAGAAGGCTCAGGGAGCAGGCAGGTATGACAGAATAGTTGCGATGATTGAAGAGTCTGAGAAGCTTAAGTCGGCAACAGAAGATAAGGCTTCACACCTTGCAGATAGGTTGGTTCCTTATACGCTTGGTTCAACTCTTTTAACATATCTTATAACAAGAAACGCAACAAAAGCGGCTTCTATATTAATGGTTGATTTTTGTTGTGCGCTCAAGTTGTCGATGCCTATAGCAGTGCTTTCGGCGATGAGAGAATCAGGAGAGTACAAGATATCTGTAAAAGGTGGAAAATTCATGGAGGCTGTTGCGGAAGCGGAAACAATAGTTTTTGATAAAACAGGTACATTAACCCATGCAGTTCCAAGAGTTAAAAGAGTTATCCCTTTTGATGGAAACGATGAAGCTGAGATGCTAAGACTTGCAGCATGCCTTGAGGAACACTATCCTCATTCAATCGCAAATGCGGTAGTTAAAACAGCGGAAGAAAGAGGACTTTTCCACGAGGAAAAACATACAAAAGCTATTTATGTAGTTGCACATGGTATAGCTAGTACTATAAATGGGGAAAAAGTATGTATAGGTAGCCATCATTACATTTTTGATGACGAACGATGCATCGTACCACCTGGAGAAACGGATAAATTTGATGAATTGCCAAATGAATATTCTCATTTATACATGGCAATTGATAACAGACTTGCAGCAGTTATACTTATTGAGGATCCTTTGAGAGAAGAGGCGGCCTCAGTTGTTGAAAAACTAAAAAAAGTCGGTTTTTCCAAGGTCGTAATGATGACAGGAGATAATGAAAGAACTGCTAGAGATGTTGCCCTTAAGACAGGCGTAACAGATTATTTTTCAGAAGTACTTCCGGAAGATAAGGCGGCTTTTATTAGAAAAGAACACGAAGCAGGTCGTAAAGTAATAATGATAGGTGATGGTATAAATGATTCACCAGCACTTTCAGAAGCAGATGCAGGAATTGCAGTTAGCTCAGGTGCATCTATTGCAAGAGAAATCGCTGATATAACAATATCATCAGATAATCTTGAGGCACTTTTAACTTTACGAGAAATTAGTACAAGGCTAATGGATAGAATTCGTTTTAATTATAGAACGATTATTGGATTTAATTCAGGATTAATCTTATTGGGAATTTTAGGAGTTCTTGCTCCAACAGGAACGGCACTTCTCCATAATGCATCTACTGTTGCAATAAGTTTAAAAAGTATGACAGACTTAATGGATTCAGAAAAAAAATAGTTATTTTATAATAGTTATTTTATATGTGTATGCAATGGATATGCAGTTAAAGCTTTTAGCGAAAGGCTTGTTTTATATCCGCCTAGATAGTTAATGTCTAGGCGGATATTTTTTTGATTTATATTTAACCCCCAATAATTTATAATAGTATTGACGGATTCGAAAAAACATGATTCACAATATGAATAAAAGGGGGGAAAAATAATGCAGAACAAAAAGAAAAAAATTACAACAGTGATGATAGTTTTTGTAGTATTTATTTTGGGGTGTGTAGCAGTTGCCTGTGGGGTTTCAAAAAAGAAAAACACTAAGTCAGGAAAAGCACAAAAAGTTCATGGTAGCAAAACAGTCAAGTCTAATTTTTATGTTGATTTTAAAGAAAAAAACTCATGGCAAAGTGGTGAAAAAAGTTTTACACAGTATGATATGGAGATACACAATGATTCTTCAAAAGAGATTAAGAGTTGGTGTGTTGTTTTAAAGAAAAAGGATTCTAAGATAGAGCAAAATTGGAACAGTGCGATAAAAGAAGAGAAAGATAAATATCAAGTAACATCAGTGGATTATAATAGTGTTATATCTAGTAAAAGTTTCCAAAAAGATATAGGAATAATAGCGAGTAGTTCATCACAAGAAAAAATAGAAGTAGATTCTGTAAAAGTTACATATAGTGATGGTACACAAGAAAAAGTAAAAGGAGATGGCAAGAAATCTTCGTCTAAAGCCGAGTCTACACAAAAATCAAGTGAGGCAGAGAATAAAGAAAAAAATAAGACGAAGAATAAGGCAAATGATTCGAAAAAATCAGAAAAAAAAGAATCAAATCAAACTCAGGAAAAAACAAAAGTACCTACAGGAAGATTGCATGTACAAGGAACTAAACTTGTAGACAGTACAGGAAAAGTAGTACAGCTAAAAGGAATAAGTACTCATGGAATAGCTTGGTTTCCAGATTACATTAACCAGGAAGCGTTAAAAACCTTAAAGGATGTATGGAATGTTAATGTTTTCCGTATTGCAATGTACACAAATGAGTACGGTGGATATTGTAATGGTGGAGATAAGGAACACTTAAAGAAACTAGTTGATCAGGGCGTTAAATATGCCACAGAAAACGGAATGTATGTAATAATTGATTGGCATATTTTGTCAGATGCAAACCCTAACATTAACAAAGGTGAGGCAATCAAATTTTTTGATGAGATGTCAAAAAAATACGCAAGTAACGAAAATGTATTTTATGAGATTTGTAACGAACCACAAGGATCAGATTGGAATTCAGTAATTAAACCATATGCAAATGATATTGTAAAAACAATCAGAGCAAATGACAAAAATGCAGTTATTCTAGTAGGAACTAATACATGGTCACAGGACGTAGATCAGGTTATCGGAAATCAGTTAGATGATAAGAATGTAATGTATGTATTACATTTTTATGCAGGAACTCATAAAGATAATCTCAGAAGTAAGTTGACAAAAGCAATAAAGGCAGGAGTACCAGTGTTTGTAACAGAATGCAGCATAACGGATGCTTCAGGAAATGGAGCGGTTGATTATGATTCAGCAAATCAGTGGTTGAAATTGTTGAACGATAATGATATTAGTTTTGTGGCATGGAGCTTAAGCAATAAAGATGAAAGCTCAGCGCTTATTAAACCAGGCTGTTCAAAGAAGAGCGGTTGGACAGATGATGATTTATCAGAAACAGGTAAATGGTTTAAGAAAGCCATAAGTGGTAAATAAAAAAGGAACAGCGTATATCAAAAAATATATATATTAAACAAAAACGGCGAAAACACAGTAACGTGCTTTCGCTGTTTTTTTGCTTATTTTTAAGTTTAAAAATCTTTTCGTTTTATTATCAAATATGAAAGAGTAATAAAAATAGCATTATAGATTAATGTAAATATAAAAATACGAGTGTATTCTGAATTTTTCAATATATTATTGCCGAGACTTTCCATAAATGATACATACCAATAATCGTGAAGTTTATTGAATTTTATGAGTTTTTCTACAAGCAGTAAAATACTAGGTATTAATGCAGGAACAAGTATACTAGCGGCAATTGCAAATGCCTTTGATTGAGTTAATACGGAAAAGAAAATAGAACAATTAACAATTATCATGTAAACAAATAATTCTAAAAGAACATTTAAAATATGTTTACCTGTAATGTTAGTATAACTTACACCACGAACAGAACCATAAGCGATGCCAATAATAATACTTGTTAAAGAAATAAAAATCATATATACGTTACTCATTATAATTTTTGAAAACAAAATATTTTTTCTTGTATAGCCACGGCCAATCATAATCTTTATGCAACCAATATCCATTTCAGTGCAGAATAAAATAGGAATAAGTATTGCTAGGATTAATTCGAGGGAACAGCCTGAAAGAATTCCAATAAAATACTCGTTCCCATGTGGAATTTCACCATTACAAGAAAGGATGCCGTTGAGTATTGTGAATGCAAATGTTAATAAAGAGCAAATATAAATTGCTTTTGTTGAAAATGTTTTTTTGTATTCGTAACTAAGTAAACTTCCCATATTTAACCTACCTTTTCTATAAAATATTCTTCTAAACTTTGTGATTTGTTATATAATTTATTGACAGCGATTCCATGTTCTACAAGAATTTTGTTGTATTGACAAATGTTGTCATCATTGTTTTTAATTTCAATATTGCCATTAGTAAAGGTAATATCATTAGAATTTACATATTGACTTATAATGTTATAAGCTGTTTGGTTATCTTTTGTGCCAATAATAATTTTTTTCTCGCATTGAGTTTGCAATTCCTTAGCAGTAACTTCTTCAAGTAGTTGTCCATCATTAATAAATCCGTACTTTGTTGCTATTTTCCCTAGTTCATCTAATAAATGACTAGAAATTAAAAAAGTTACACCTTCCTCTTTGTTTAAATATATTATTAAATCTCGGATTTCTTTAATACCGGCAGGATCTAATCCGTTGATTGGTTCATCAAGAATCAATAATTTAGGATTGCCAAGTAAGGCGATAGCTATACCAAGTCGTTGTCTCATTCCTAAAGAAAATTTTTGAGCCTTTCTATTTCCAACATTTCCGAGGCCAACTAGATTTAAAATACGATTAATATCTGCATCTGTTCCGCCATATATTTTTGAAAAAATCTTTAGGTTTTTCTTGGCACTTAAACCGCCATATATAGAAGGTGTTTCAATTAATGCACCGACTTTTCTTAGATTTTTAGGATCATTGCTCCCTAAAATTTGACATGTGCCTGATGTGGCTTGAACCATTCCAAGACATGTTTTCATAAAAGTAGTTTTTCCGGCACCATTTTTTCCAATTAATCCGTAAATATCACCTTGGTTAATAGTTATAGACACATTATCTAAACTTTTTTTACTACCGTAGTGTTTAGATAAACCAGATGTTTTTAACACTACGTTTGTGTTTTTTACTTCATTTTGTATCATAATTATTCCTCTCTGCGTGTTTTTAAATTATTTTATTTGAAATAGTAGCTAGAATTAGAAAAATACAAATCATGGCTACCATATAACCAATTTGTTCTAAATTAGATATCATTTTTTTTATGTTCGTTCTTTTTTCATAAGCAAAAGGCATTAAAAAAGTTGTAATTAAAAATGACAATATTGCAATAACATATGACGTTACAACTATTTTAAAAGATGTAATACACACCATTGGAATTAATGGTAGTAAAAATAATGAAGTTGCAATTTTTAATGTATTAAACATCTTTTTGAACTTAAAGTTCTTTATTTGATTAGCTGAATGAAAGAGAATAAAGTTTCCAGTTTCATAGGAAATTAATTCTATATATGTATTAGCAAACAAGTATGATGTTGCAGCAGAAAAAGTTATCAACTGTTCGACTGATTTTTCATTTTCAAGCATAGATAAAAATATAGTTAATGCAAATACATATAGGGCTTCCATAAACTTCATCTTTTTTATGAAAAACAAATAATCTTTTTCTTTTTTCATAATTCCGATATTAGATAATTTTTTTATAAAACGTCCATTATGTGTTTGGCTTTCGTGAGAAAGAAATTTCAAAGAAAGTAACACACTAATTGAAATAATTGCAAGCTTTACAATTCTAAATCTTGGTTCAGAAATTATGGCAATCGGAAAAGATATAATATTATGATTTGATAAAATTATAGCTCCAATGAATGTGAAAGTTATTACACTTTTTATAGTCATTGCCAATTCATTGCTACTCATGGAAAAAACTGCAAGCTCAATTGCAGTTATAAGTTCCACAAAAGTGACAAATGTTAAGCAATCATCAAGATATTTTAAATCATATGGACATATAAAATAAAGGAATAGTATTTGAAATACTATATATTTATAATATGTCATATAAGTTGAATATTTTTCTGTATCTATCTTATCAAAAAAAGTTTTTACAAAGAGTTTGTCTTCCTTTTTTATTTTTTTTAAAATGAATTCTATTGCAAAACATACAAAGATTATTGTTATAATAAAAGCGGTTTCTGTGTAGTGCTTAAATTTGTACATTCCAAATTTGGGCAGTATAAGCAGTGCAGAAAATAGTAAGAAAAAGAAAAAACAATTTGCAAAACTATACAAACTAAATTGCAATCTGAATTTTTCAATTCTAAATTTAATTACTTCCTTCAAAAATTCGTTCCTCCATATCTGTAATCGTTTTTGTATTTTCAAATGTATCTTTTACTCGTCCGGCGTCTAATACTATGAAATCGTCACATAAATCTACTAGTGTGTCTAAAATATGTGAGGAGATTAAGATAGTTGCACGTTGTTTTATATTTTGTAGTAATTGTTTTAATTTATAAATATATTTAACATCAATACTATTAAAAGGTTCGTCTAATATAATTAAGTCATATTTTTTTGTCATAATCGGAATTAATGTCAATTTTTTTTGCATACCTTGAGACAATTCATCAATAGATGTTTTCCTTTTTTCTTCCATTTCTAATAAAGAAATTATTTCGTCAACAGACATTTCTGTCGAAGAAAAATCCACAAATAGCTTTACAAATTCTTCGACTGTTAAAAAATCATATATTTTTATTTCAGATGGAATAAAACCGATTGTAAAATCCTTTTTTTCTGTTTCAACCTCATAAACCTTATTTGCTTTCATAAAACCACTTAGGATTGACATTAAGGTGGTTTTTCCTGCACCATTTTCACCAACTAAGCCAATTATTTTATTAGAAGGAATCTCTAAATTTTCTACTTCTAGTGAAAATCCCTTTTTATATTCATGTTTAATTTTTCGTATATTCATATTCTCCTCCAATTCTACCTTATTTGAATATCATTTTTAGTATATATTCTAAATATAAATATTTCAAATTTTTGTAACGAAGGATATTTTCGCAACAAAAGCCTTATCGTAACAAACAAATTTTTTTATAATGTCTGCGATTGGCGTGTGCATAAAAAACATCAGGAAACATATCATAAAGATATTTAGTGTATTTAGGTCCAATAGGAATTTTTTTGCCAGA
>NZ_FNPG01000028.1 GCF_900107245.1 Lachnobacterium bovis DSM 14045 | reverse complement strand
TATCATCTCTGCTAGAAGAAGTCGTTGCAAAAGTAAACTAGACTTTTTTAGCCATTTTCAGTTGTCAAAGTACAGGTTTAGTTTTTCATTCTAGGCTATATGTAACTCTATTGTATCAAAAATAATATATAGAATATCATACTTTTCTTAAAATTAACATAAATAAACCTTAAGAAATCTTAAGATATCATAATATATTTAAATATATTATTTCCAACACTGTACCATTATATCATAAAACTGTACATATGTCCTTTAGCAATATTAACAATTTATTATAACTTAAAAAGCCACACCTTGCAAATCACAGTGCATGGCATGGCTTTTATAATAATAAATAAAGAAGAATGATTATGTAAAAAAGGAATCTTTACCACATTGAATTATTTTACGGCACCTGTAATACCTTCTGCAAACTGTTTCTGTAATACAAAGAATACAACAATTGTTGGAATTGAACAGAATAAAACACCCATCATAAGTACTCCATAGTCAATTGTATATCCTGCTGATAGATTGGCAATTAGCATTGGCATTGTTTGTGCACTATTATCTAACATTACTACTTTTGGCCACATGTAAGCGTTCCATGCATTCATAAAAGTAATAACCGCTGCTGCTGCATATGTCGATTTCATAATTGGCATATACATTTTGTAAAAGATTTTAAACTCACTCAATCCATCTATTCTAGCAGCTTCCATGATAGAGGTTGGAAAGTTTCTTGAATTTTGTCTAAACATCATTATCATAAATGGTGTTGAAATACTTGGTAAAATGAATGCCCAAACAGAATTTAATAATTTCATTGAAGACATCATTTTAAATAATGGAATCATTGTTGCAACCTGTGGAACCATCATTGCAAGTAATAAGATTGCAAATAGTTTATCTTTTCCTGCGTCATGATATAATTCAAATCCATACCCTGCTAATGAACAAATCAATAAGCAAAGAACTGTCTGTACAATCGCATAAAAGAACGAATTACCAAGTGCTCCCCAAAGGTCCTGACCTTCTAATAATTTTCTCATATTTTCGGCAGCCTTCATGCCGAATACTATTTTTCCTCTAGCCACATCTACTGTATCATTTGTAGCTGCTGTAATCATCCAATACAATGGAAAAACCGAAATAAATGATACTATAATTAAAAATATGTAACTAGGGATAAGTCTCATTTGTATAGCTGAAATTCTTTTTTTAGTCACGAGTATCACCTACTTTCAAATTAATTGCAGCAAGTACAGCTACTAATACAAATACGAAAAATGACATTGCTGAAGCATATCCAAAGTTCGCAACTCCCTGTCCAAACGAATTGTTATATATATAGTGTGACATAGTAATTGTTGTATTTGCTGGTCCACCTTTTGTCAAGTTTACGGATTCATCAAATAATTGAAGTGTACCATTAATTGACATAATAAATGTCATGATGATTGTAGGTTTTAGTAGTGGAACTGTTATATGCCAAAAAGTTTTCCAGCCATTTGCACCATCGATTTTTGCAGCTTCATATACTGAATACTCTATGTTTTGCAAACCTGCTAAGTAAAATACCATATTATATCCTGTCCATCTCCAAATTAATGCAAGTATTATTACAACTTTTGCACTAGATGGTGTTCCTAAAAAATTATAATTACTATGTAATATTCCAATTTTAACTAAAATACTATTAATTAAACCTTGTGTTGCAAATAATGATTTAAAAATCAATGCATATGATACTAATGATGTTGCGCATGGTAAAAACACGCATGTACGAAAAATACCTCTAAATTTGATATCTCTGTTATTTAATATCTGTGCTAACAAAATAGCAAAAATTAACATTATTGGAACTTCTATTATTAAATATAAAAATGTATTTCCAACTGATCTTAAAAACAAATCATCTGAAAACATTCTAGTATAATTTCTAAAAAGCGGTTTAGACCAAACCATATCGGCACTTGATCCTGTTTTAAATGATGTTATTAATGCCTGAAACATTGGATAAAAACTCATTATAGTTATAAACAACGTTGCAGGTGTTAAAAATGCCCATCCAGCAGTGTGTTGTTTAGATGTAACCGTTCTTTTTTTTCTCATTTTAATATGGTTCTTACTGTTTTTCATATTTTTTGTACCTGTATAGCTTGCACTTAGCGTTTTACTACCCAAAGCTTATGCCCCCTTTTAAAAAAGGGAATTGTTAATCTAGTAATCATTTTAACAATTCCCCTGAATTGAACTCTTTTAACTATTTATCCATAGCAAACTTAACTTGTTTTTCAGCATCTTTTAATGCATCATCTGTTGATGTGCCATTAATGATATTCTGAATTGCTGCTGCTACTTGTTCTCTACATACGTAGTGGAAATCACTTTGTTCTACAACTTTAACTTTTGCACTCATTTCTACAATCTTTGAATAAATTGGCTGATCTCCAAAGTATTTAACACCTTTGTTGTAAACTTCTGATTTACCAGCTGAGATACATGTTGTGATAACTCCACCATCTTCAAGGGCTTTATCGTATGTCATTTGTTTTCCTTCTCCACCGCCAAATGTGTAAGCCAAGAAATCCTTAGCTAAATCCTGTTTTCTACAGTTACTTGTAATATATAAAGAAGAACCACCATTTGAGGCATATCCTTCTTCACCACTTAGTGTAGGCATTGATGTAATAGCCCACTTACCTTCGTTTTTCTTAACCTGTTTAATAGTTGGAATAATCCAGTTTCCGTTCATAACGCCACATACCATATCTCCAATAATTGTTTGATCTGTATAATCAGACCAATCATTAGCAAGATATAAAACATCTTTTTGTTTCATCTCTACGATTTTGTCAATTATCTTTTTAACTGTATCATTTTTAGTTAAATTAACTTTGCCATTTTTAAATTGAGAAACACCTTCTGCCTGTAACATCATGTATGGTAAGTCATTACCTGCACCATCCATTGAAAGTAAATATTTACCAGTTTTCTTATGTACTTTTTCACCAATCTCAATGAATTTGTCCCAGGTTACTCCTGTTAAATCATCAATTGTATATCCGCACTCTTTTAATAAATCTGTTCTGTAAGCACATACTACTGTTCCATTATCAACTGGTACTCCATAATGTTTTCCTTTAATAGTTGAATATGATAATTTTTCTTCTCCAAAATCTGCCCATTGAACATCAGATTTATCAAGATTTACCCATGCTTTAGGATAATCTGTTACATATTTTTGAAAATAATGATCCTGGAATAAAACAATATCTGGTAATGTTGTAAAATCACCTGCTGAGCCTGCTGTTGTAATTGCAGTTTCTACATCTGATGATTGTGACTGCTCAATAATATTTAATTTAAACTTCGGATTCTTTTTTTGGTATGCTTTTTCTGCAGCTTTTAACGCTGGAATATTAAAGTTTTTGTCCCAGGCATATACTGATAAAGTATTTTTATCTTCCTTAGTAACATCAACTTTTGATACTTTTTTGCCATTCTTTTTGTCTGAACCTGAAGCTTCCCCTGAACCACAAGCTGCTAAAGAAGCTAGCATTGCACCTGTTAAAATAACTGAAATAACTTTTCTTTTCTTCATATAGTTTTCCTCCGTTCCCCTCTGTTTTCGCAATTTTTAGTTATCTTGACGAAAACCTTATAACTTTTCCTTTTCTTTGTAGTTATTTTAACAGTATTATTTAAATTAATGTAACCGTTAACATACAAAAAAAGTGCATTTTCAACTATATTCTATTTTTGTTCTTTGTATATATTCTTTGTTTTTGTTTCTATTTCGTTGTTTTTTTATTATTTCTACTTTCTTTTTATAATTCTTTTACTATTTAAGTATGTCACGATAAAATATGTAACATAAATCACAATAATCCAAGCAAAAACAACTAAAACTGTACACATATTAAGATTAGAATTTGATGCAACAAAAATTTTATTTGAAAATTCAATACCAAAAATACAATGAATCAATGCAATGACGAGTGGCATCATAAAGAAAATGAATCCTTGCTTAAATAGTGACGCATTAATCATTTTTTCATCAGCTCCAATTCGTCTAAGGACATCATATCTTCCAATACTGTCTGTGTTATTTGCTAATTCTTTTAAAGCTAAAAGTGCAACAGATACTATTAAGCAACCTCCACCTATATAAAAGCCAACAAATACTACAATTACACCAATACTAACTGATTCATCAAGCATCGTGGTTCTTAAGTTTACAATTCTAAAACCTGTCATCATTTCCAACTTATCTTGAAATTTGTCAGTAAAAGCACGATCTATCTTTCTTTTTACATCAGTAGAGTTTGCTTTATAATTGCCTACTAAAACTTCATAAGAAGGACTACCATTATTTTCTACAATATAATATTTGCCCGAATTACCTAATCTCTCAAGATAATTCTGTTTTTCTTCGTCTGTTTTTTTACTGTTTATTTCATTAATGGCATTATTTATGAAGTCCTCGTTTCTTTTAGCTATTGCCTTATAAAGTTTGGCATACATTTCATCTGATACAATAATTGCTCCTGAAGAATCCGCTAAACTATTTTCTGTAGTTACTCTTCCATATTGAATATGCTTGTATTTAGGTGTCACTTCAATTCCACAAATTGGTATTTTATTTAACTCAACTTCATCAAGTACTGCCTTCTGATAATTCTCTTTACCTGAGTAAAAAAGTACAACATACTCATCATTTTTTACAGAAACCTGTCGTGACTCTGTTATTTTTGCAAGTTTGTTATATTCACTTTGCTTGTAAATATTTTTAAACAAAGAAAATGAATATCTATTATCATTTCTTTCAGCAAGTTTATAATTTGGATCACTAGATAAACTCTTTGTATTTATCTCCAATGGGCCTCTGTTATCTACCCAGCTTATTGGTCTGACTATTGCATACTCTTTAACATTATCAAAATATTTGCTATCAAGCTTGTTAATTTTTTCTTTTATGCCAAGTCTCTGAAATGCGTATTTTTTTTGTCGTTTTTTACTATCTTTTTTAATAATATCTTTATATTCTTTATCATTTTTATTGACTTCATCATTTAAAAGATCATCAACATTTTGTTGACCTTCACGCAATGTTGAATTTGAAATTTCTATGTCAAAAGGCATAATCTTTCTTGCTTTATTTGATAAATCTTGTTTTAAAGAAAAACCTGTCGCTGTAATACACAAAGTTACAAATAGTAAAATACAAATAATTGACATTGCTACTACATTTGTATTAATTTGATAGCTTAACTGTCTATAGGAAAAACTGTTAAGGTTCCTATAATAAATATTAGATTTATGTATTAAAATTCTTAATGCAAAACCTGCTACCGACCAGAAAAACATCAATGTACCGACACAACCTAAAATAATCGCAACAAGAAGTTTAATTTCAATATTTGATGTAAATGAATCTGAGAAACAATCAACTAATGCTATATGATATGCAATGCCTAATACTATAATTGATAACATAAAAACTATAATACTTGGCCATATTCTTTTTATTTTTATGCTTTCTGATTTGCGATTTTCATATAACATATCAATTAATTTGTATCTACCGATTTGGAAAACATGAAAAACAATATCTACCAAGAAAATAATTCCAAAGCAAATCATTGTTTTTATAATTGCATGTTTCGAAAGAACAAATTCAAATTTTGTCATATCTGCTTCAAATAAACCTGCAACTAATCCACTAACAAAATATGAACCGAATATTCCTACTAACAATCCAACAACAAGTGAAAACAATCCAATTAATAGATTCTCTCCTACTAAGATAAATGAAACCTGTTTTTTGCTCATACCTAAAGTAAGATAGATTCCAAATTCATTTTTTCTTCTTCTTATTAAAAATCTACTTGCATAAATTATTAAGCATCCAAAAATAACTGAAATAAAATAACTCAATATATTTATTACGCTCATAAGAGTTTCTATCAAATTAAAACTACTTGCGTTCATCTTCATTATTGCACTTTGCGAGTCTAATGAATTGAATAAATAAAACATTGAAACACCAAGTGCTAAAGTCATAAAATAAACAACATAATCTTTGATTCCGGACTTTATGTTTTTGTATGAAAGTTTAAATAACATCACTTACATCTCCTCCTAATAATGCAATAACATCTATTATTTTGTTAAAGAAAACATTACGTTTATCATTACCACGATTAATCTCATGGAAAACTTCGCCATCTTTAATAAAAATAACTCTATTTGCATAACTTGCACTAAAGGCGTCATGAGTAACCATTAAAATAGTTGCATCATTTTTTTCATTTAATTCTCTAAACTGACTAAGTAACATTGCTGCAGATTTTGAATCAAGTGCACCTGTTGGTTCATCTGCTAAAATCAATGATGGTTTATTTATAATTGCTCTTGCTGCTGCAACTCTTTGTTTTTGACCACCTGATAATTGATAAGGATACTTTGGAAGAATTTCTGTTATTCCAAGGATTCCGGATATCTCAGCAATTCTTTCTTTTATAATATCTGGCTTGACTTTTTGAATAGAAAGTGCAAGTGCGATATTTTCATAGGCTGTAAGCGTATCTAACAAATTAAAATCCTGAAATACAAATCCTAATTCATCGCGCCTGAATTTGTTTAATTTATTTCCTTTTAATTTTGTAATCTCTGTACCATTTACAACAATACTACCTGCAGTAACTTTATCAATTGTTGAAACAAGATTCAATAAAGTAGTTTTTCCACTTCCTGATGATCCCATGATAGCTACAAACTCTTTTTTTTGAACTTCAAGCGAAATATCTGAAATAGCTTTTGTTAAACATGATTTGTTTCCGTAATATTTTTTTATGTGATCGATTTTTAAAATTGTTCCCATTTTGGTCCTTTCTCCAATTAATCAATTGGTAAAAATATTTTATGTTCTTTTTTATACACTTCTTTGTTTTTTCATCTTACATGCATATAATAAGCTATTTCAAAGTTTTTGTCGCAATTTTAATATTACTTAACATTACAAATTTGTAATATTCATATATTGATTCTTACCAAAATATAATATTACTTTTGTATACTCGTGTTTCACTGACTCAATCTCAATTTTATGTCCTAACGATGTGATAAGTTTTTTAACGATATAAAGCCCAATTCCTGTGGACTTATTAAAGACTCTCCCATTTTCTCCTGTAAAACATTTTTTAAAAACATTAGATAAGTCTTTTTTATCTATTCCAATCCCATTATCTTCTATTTCCAATCTGATTAAATCTTTTCCATCTATTGCAGTGATTTTAATATACGAATCATTCTTAAGCTCATCTGAGTATTTAATACTATTATTAATAATTTGGTTAATTATAAAAATCAACCATTTTTTATCTGTTAATACCTCTAAATCATTTACATCAACAGATAACGATATATCTTTTTCTAGCAAATCATCTTTATTATTTAAAGCAACATCTTTTATTATTTCTCTCAATTTACAACGCCCAAAGATATAATCACTTTCTTTGTGCTCTGAACGAGTATAATACAAAACCTGTTCAAGATATGTATCAATTTTTTTTAATTGCTTACTTATCTTTTTATAGTTTGTCATCTCGTCTATAGTATTATCACTATTTAGACCATTTTTACACATTATTACTGCACTCGCTAAAGGGATTTTCACTTCATGAACCCACATTTCTATAAATTCTTTGTATTCTTTGACTACTCTTTCATAATAACTGACATGATCACACATAGATTTGTCAATATCATAAATCCATTCTGAAAATATTTTTCCTTCATAATAGTCTGTTTCTTCTAGTAATTCTGTAACTAAATATTTTTCATCTAATGAATTCAACATATCTTCTGTTTTTTTAAAAAATTTTCTTTTCTTAGAATAGCATATACTTAATGATACGATTTCCTGCAAAATGAATACCAATACAATTGTATGAATAAACTCTTTATTGAGTCCATAGGCATATCCAAAAACTGTAAAATTTATCATTGCGAGAAATTTAATTATTATTATTATTGCTTTACTTTTTAAATATTTTATTAATGTCATTTTAAAATGTACCCCTGTTTTTTTCTGGTTTCTATTACATCTGAATATCCATAATTATCAAATTTACCCCTTAATCTGCTAATATTAACTGTCAGGGCATTGTCATTTATATATTCATCATTATCCCACAAACAATTCATAATATCTTCTCTTGATACTATTTTTCCTTTATTTTCAAGTAAACACATAAAGATAATCATTTCATTTTTAGTAAATATAATTTCACAATTTTCATTAAAAAGCGTACTTTTAGCTAAGTCTATTTTAAAATCTTTATAACTAATTTCGCTATTATTTGGGATATTATCATTTCTTTTAAGCACTGCCGAAATATGAAGCAAAAGCAAAGTTGGATTATATGGTTTGGTAATATAATCATCTGCTCCATAACTTAATGATAAAACTTCATCAATTTCACTTGTTCGACTCGTCACCATAATCACCGGAACCTGAGACTGTTTTCTTAATTGCTTTAAAACAATCTCACCATTCACAACCGGGAGATTAATATCCAACAGAACTAAATTGGCATTTTGATTAACGATTTCATCAACAATATTGTCAAATTTATCAACTTTATAAGTTTCATAACCTGATGTTTCAAGTAAAATTGACAATTCCTGTCTTAATGATACATCATCTTCTACTATTACTATTTTTTTCATTTCTGCTCCAATCTGTTTTCTCAAGATTTGTAGTGATGGATTTGGAATCACTTATTATATTTTTGTCTGCTTTATTCTAAACTCTTTACATCTTCTATCTTCACGTCTACTTTTACCAAAAAATTGACATGACTTATGTCATCCATACACCATAAATAATATTGTTTTCCATTATAATCCGAAACCTTCTTTACGAAAGCTTTTCTTGATTCTATGCTTATATCCTTTTGTCTTTCCTGCATAGTAACTCCCCAAGCTATATCTCCTTTTACATTATAGATTTTATTACGTTTTAAAACTTGTAATGCATCTACTCTAATTGTTTTCTTCTCAGAATATTTTTTTCTTTCTCCAAAAACACATTCTCTTTTTCCAATATAGTAATACTTATTTGAAACATTTATTATTTCATAACCTGTTATTTTATTTCCTAATTTATAAAAATCTATTTCCACATCCTTATTCCTAATGGAATAAACTTTATAAGCACCATATGGAATTGGAAGGTTCTTTCTTGTTTCATCAAAACTTTTATATGTTTTTTTAATTTTACCTTCGATATATTTACAAGTATTGTAATTGTTTCCTGCCTGAAAAACTTTATCCTTTGTAACAACAAACAATGAACAAATCTGTACTCCTAATAAAACAGCCAATCCAATCGTTACCAATGATATTCTCACAACATGATATTTATTTCTTATAAGTAAAATATTTATAACCAGAATTCCCCACAGTGAGCCAGCCATAACTAGCATTCGTAATCCTTCTTCAACAATACTCTTTGAAAAAACCAAAACATTTGCAAAGAATATAACATCTAAAATAATACCCTTCAAAACTAATTCAAATTCAAACTTATTAATTTTCATACAAACCTCTTTCTATTACTCGTTATAACCCTTTTAACATTCTATCATATTTCAAATACATTTTCACTATAAGCCTCTATTTTTATATATCATACTCAAAAACGCCGCCCTTACACTATATACTATGCAAGAGCGACGCCTTATTTACTTATTACACCATTAATTAAAACTAAGTAATTACTCTTTTACACCACCTAATGTTACACCTGCAACGATGTACTTAGAAAGGATAATGTAAACTATGATAATTGGAATAATTGCAATCATAATCAATGTGTAAACTTTACCCATATCAAACTTCAAGAAATCGGCACCTCTTAATGAAGCAATCAAAATTGGAAGTGTCTTTAATTCTTTTCTGTTGATAACTAAAGCTGGCATGAAGTAATTATTCCATGAACTAACAAATGCAAATATTGCTTGTACTGCAAGTGCTGGTTTCATAATTGGCATTACAACACGGTTAAATGTTTTAAATTCTGAACAACCATCTATTCTTGCCGCCTCTACTAACTCCATTGGAAGCGATGACTGCATGTAACTATACATGAAGTAGAAAATCGCTGGAGCAGCTATTGATGGAATAATAAGTGGCAATAAATTGTCGCTCATAAATGGGATTTTTTTAACTAATCTTAAAAATCCTAATGCAGAAACCTGTGTAGGCATTACTAAAATAAGTAAGATAAACACAAATGCTGGTTTCTTTAATTTAAAATCATAAGCATAAATACCATAAGCTGTTAGTGCTGAGAAATATACTGCCAATGCAGCTGATGCAGCTGAAACTATAAATGAGTTTTTTATACCAGATAAAATTGGTACATTGGCATCATTTAATACGTTGTTAAAGTTCTTCATAAACGAAGATCCTGGTATTGCCGAAAAACCTTTCTGTATTTGTGCATGGTTTCTTGTTGAGTTAATAATTAAAATGTAAAAGAAGAACAAACATAGGAAAGCTAATATAATTAATACTAGATATGCAATTAATTTTCTAAGTCCGCCTGCTTTTAATCCTTTTCTGCTATTCATATTAATCTTTCTCCTTCCTTATTTATTCTCTCCAGCTGGGTCAGATGTCTTGTAAACTGCTAAACATAAGATCGCACAAATTACAAATAATACTACTGATACTGCACCTGCCATACCGTTATTCTTGCTGTAAAGGTGGTTATTTAAGAACATAATCATTGTTGTTGTTGTTCTATTTGGACTACCTGATCCACCTGTTAAAATCTGTGGAACATCGAACATCTGTAATCCACCAATCATAGATGTGATAAATACATATACAAGTATTGGTCTAATACTTGGTAATGTAATTTTAAAGAATATCTGTCTATGATTACATCCATCTAATTGAGCTGCCTCAAATAATGATGGACTAATGCCCATTACTGCTGCCATAAGCAAAATAGTTGTATTTCCAAACCACATCAAAAAGTTCATGAGTGCTATTAGGCCTCTTGCTCCAACTACAGACGATAAGAATCTAATTGGACTCTTAATTAAGCCTATTGACTGTAAAAACGAGTTAATTGGTCCAATGTCTGAAAATAATGCGAAGAACAACATTGAAAAAGCACTCGCCATAATAAGGTTAGGCATATAAATTACCACCTTAAAAAACTGTTTACCTTTAATCTTTAATCTCTCATCTGTAAACCATGCAGCTAGTATCAAAGATACGATAATCTGTGGGATGAAGCCGACTATCCAAAGAACAAATGTATTTCCCATATATTTTGGTAAATCAGCTCCAAATAATTCAATGTAATTTCTTAATCCCACAAACTTTGGTCCAACGATATCAAGACCATCTTTATAGTACTCAAAAAAACTATAGTATACTGTTGATGCCAATGGAATCAACTGAAATATGGCAAAAGCAAGAAAGAAAGGCAATATAAATACGTAACCCCATACACCATGTTTGTCTCGTTTGTATTTTTTTGTTTTATTTTCTTTCATTTTCCTCACCATTTTCCCTTTTCTCATTTATATAATACTTTTATTACCTTATTTTAAATCAAAATCAAAATCAATCTTTTGGCCATTTAACTTTTTTGATGTTTGGATAAACTTCTTTGATTGATGTTTCGAAGTTCTTTTTAGCTTTGTCTAATGAAACTTTTCCATCAAAATAGTCTTTCATAGCTGTCTGGATCTTTTCGTTACATCCTTGATCGTATTTACTTGTGTTAGACATATCAATCTTCTTAGCTGACTCACTGAATAATGCAACGTGGTTTTGTCCACCTAAGAATGAAGAACTAAATTTAGGATCCTGAGCGATTTCTTCCATACCTGATTGAGTGTTTGTATAATCTTGAATGTCAGGATTCTCTGTCATTTTCTTCATGTTCTCTTTATCACAAGTAAGTTTTAACATGATATTTTTGATTTCTTTTTTGTCATCTGTTCCTTTTGCAGCGCAAAGCCATGTTCCACCCCAGTAATATGGAGCTGGTCCTTCACAAACTGCCCAGTCACCGTATGCACCGTTTCCTACTTCAGCTTTTCCATCTGGATTAGCTAAAGAGTTTTTCATCAATGTAAAGTTGATTCCCCATGTTGAATAGAAGAAACCAAATACTTTTCCGTCTGGTCCTTGATCTTTAGACCATGCATCAGACCAAAGAGATGTTTTATTATTGTATCCTTTGTCTGTGAATTCTTTAGTTTGTTTTACCCAATTCATGATATTTTCATCAACTGTTACAGTATCACCTTTAACCCAAGGCTGTTTTACATTGTTAGAGTAAACTCTAAATGAATCATCATAACCTGATAGCATCTGATATCCAGCTGTTTTTGCTTTACCAGCTACTTCATTGAATTTATTCCAATCGCCTAATGCTTCTTGAACCTGTTTTGGATCATCTGTTCCTAAAACCTGTTTAGCGATAGTTCTTCTATATGCAAATAGACCTGGTGTAGCTTGCCAAGATGTTGCTTTTTGAACACCCTTGCTTGTTACGATATCTTTTGTATATTTATATTGATCTCCTAAATCTTTCTTTGTAAGACCAATATCTTTAACAACATCAAGTGTGCTTGAAGAATTTACATATTTTAATGCGTAATCTGCTTCAATTAAAAAAATATCGATTTTATCGTTATCATCTTTTTCATCTTGCTCTTGAAGAGCTTCATCTAATTTATTCTGATAGTTATTATCTTTGTTTTCATTTATTGTCCATTTAACAACTGTACCATCTTTTAAGTAAGTTTTTGATTTATCTTTAGAAACTTTCTTAACTTCTGGATAATAGTCATTAAATCTGCTTTGGAATTCATCATTCCAGCACCAAATGTTTAATACATGCTCATCACTTGCAGATTTCTTACTTGTTGAACAAGCTGTCATTGGTACTAACATAGATGTTGTTAATAATAATGCCATTAATTTTGTGATTCTTTTTTTCATAGATTTTTCCCCCTAATCTACCTATAAATTTAATAAGTTAGTTTTAAAACGTTCATGTTTATTTACTTAAGTCTTTGACTGTGCCACCCTCAATGATTTTTCCTCCAACCATTATTTGTTCAGGCACGCAAAACTTAGGTTGTTCTATTATTTCTACCAATTTTCTTATTGACTTAACACCAATCGTCTCTGCGTTTTGGTAATAAGTTGTAAGTTTAGGTCTAAGGACTTGCGTTAATTTGACACCATCATATCCAACTACGCTTACATCGCCCGGAACCGAAAGATTCAATTTTTCTAAAGCATTTAATCCTCCTAAATAAGCAAAATCGTCTGGATACATAATCGCTGTTGGTTTTTCTTGCAACTTCATTATTTTTTCAGTTGCTTCCTCACTAGATTTCGTATCATGGTATTTTGCTTCAACGACCCATTCTTTTTTTTCAAGTATTCCTCCTTCCTTACAAGCTCTAAAAAAACCATTCAATCTCTTCTCAGTCACTGACGTTTTCTCGCCATGGATAAACGCTATCTTTTTATGACCCTTATTTATTAAAAATTTAGTAAGTTCATACGTTCCCTCTATATTATCTGACATTACACTGCTGTGATTGTCGTACGCATAATCAATGCTAATTGTTGGGATTTCGCTGTTTACTAAATTAATAACCTCTTGATCCTTATAATTGATACTAGCAATCAAAACTCCATCCACTTTTCTATATCTTGCATGATCTAAATAAGAAAAGTTTTTTCTTCCCATGTTTTTACTAATAAATGTCATATCATAGCCTAATCTCTCAGCCTCTTCTTTTGCACTATTTAATATAGTGGAGAAATATTCATGAGTCAGGCCACTATTTGTTTCATCAACAAACAAGACTCCAATGTTGTGTGACATGTTCGTCTTTAATTGTCTTGCTGCCGCATTTGGAAAATAATGCATTTCTCTAGCGGTTTTAAGAACTAAGTCTCTTGTTTTATCACTTATATCTTTATAACCATTCAACGCTTTACTAACCGTAGTCGTCGATACGTTACACGCTTTCGAAATATCTTTTATCGTTACCATTTTTATCCTTCCTAACACTAACGTATCTTGCGAATACGTTTTCGTTAATTTAATTCTATCCTAGTTATCTATTAGCGTCAACTTCTATATTTCACAATAAAAAGAATTATTTTTTGTAATTTATGCACAATTTTACATTTTTTTGCATTTTTGTGTTTATTTTTCTATATTTGCTTGCTATAATGACAATGAAAAGTTTACGAAAACGTATTCGTAGTTAGTATTTATAGGATTTAAGGAAATGTTACTTATTTTGATTGGAGGTATATAATGAAATACGGATTTTTCGATGACAAAAATAAAGAATATGTTATAACAACACCTAAGACTCCATTACCATGGATCAATTACTTAGGATCAAATGATTTTTTCGGTATTATTTCTAATACCGCAGGTGGTTATGACTTCTATAAGGATGCTAAGTTACTAAGACTTACTAGATATAGATATAATAACTGTCCATATGACTCAAACGGTCGTTACTACTATATTAAGGACAACGAAACTATTTGGAATCCAGGTTGGCAACCTACTCAAACACCACTAGATTCCTACGAATGTAGACATGGTCTTGGTTACTCTACATTCGAAAGTGAGAAAAATAAGCTTCGTGCTAAAATGACAGCTTTCGTTCCTATTAAGGACAACGTTGAAATAAACAAATTAGAATTAACGAATATTAGCGAAAACGTAAAAACACTAGACTTATTCAGTTATGTAGAGTTCTGTTTATGGAATGCAGAAGACGATTGTACTAATTTCCAACGAAACTTTTCTACAGGTGAAGTTGAAGTAATTGATAGCACAATCTACCACAAAACCGAATATCGTGAAAGAAGAAATCATTATGCCATTTATCATGTAAACCATGAAATTGATGGTTTTGATACTGACAGAGCGACATTTACAGGTTTTTATAATAGCCCAGCTAATCCTGACGTTGTAAAAGCTGGCGTTTCAAAAAATAGTGTTGCTCATGGTTGGTCTCCAATCGGAAGTCATCATATAAAAGTAACATTACAGCCAAATGAATCCGCTTCATTTATTTTCTTGTTAGGATATTGCAAAAATAAAAAAGAAGAGAAATTTGAAGCTCCAAATGTTATCAATAAAGCTCCTGCAAAAGAGTTAATCGCAAAATATTCTACAGATGAGCAAGTTGATACAGCTTTAAATGAATTAAAAACATATTGGACTAATTTATTATCTAAATTTAACATCGAAACTGGTAACGAACAGTTAAATCGAAGTGTTAATATTTGGAACCAATATCAGTGTATGGTTACATTTAACATGAGTAGAAGTGCTAGTTACTTCGAAAGTGGAATGGGACGAGGAATGGGATTTAGAGATTCTTCTCAAGATCTACTTGGATTTGTTCATCTTATTCCATCAAGAGCTAGAGAAAGAATCCTTGATATTGCAAATACTCAATTTGAAGATGGTAGTGCATATCACCAATATCAGCCACTTACAAAAACTGGTAACTTAAATGTAGGTAGTGGATTTAATGATGATCCATTATGGTTAATTGCCGGAACATGTGCGTACATCAAAGAAACTGGTGATTATTCTATTCTTGATGAAGAATGTACATTCGACAGTGATGCAAATAAAAAAGCTACTCTTTTAGAGCACTTAAGACGCAGCTTTAACTATACAGTTACTCACAAAGGTCCACACGGTCTTCCATTAATCGGTCGTGCTGATTGGAATGATTGTCTAAACCTTAACTGCTTCTCAGATACACCTGGTGAAAGCTTCCAGACAACTGGTCCAAGCTCAGGTCCTGTAGCAGAAAGTGTATTTATTGCAGGCTTATTCGTTAAATACGGAAAAGAATATGTTACATTATGTCAAAAACTTAACCTTGATGACGAAGCTAAAGCTTGTCAAAAAGAAGTTGATACTATGATTGAGGCAATTACAACCCATGGTTGGGATGGAAAATGGTTTATCCGTGCATTTGATGCTAATTCAAATCCTATCGGAAGCCACGTTAATAAAGAAGGTCAAATCTTCATCGAGTCTCAAGGTATGTGCGTAATGGCTGAAGTTGGTGTTGATAATGGTATGGCCCTTGAAGCATTAAATAGTGTTAAAGAAAGACTTGATACTAAATACGGAATCATGCTTCAACAACCTGCATATACAACATATCATCTTGAACTGGGTGAAATTTCTTCTTATCCACCAGGATATAAAGAAAATGCTGGTATTTTCTGCCACAATAACCCATGGATTGTCTGCTCTGAAACAATAGTTGGACACGGTAACAGAGCCTTCGAATTGTATAAGAAAACAAATCCAATTTTCTTAGAAGACGTTCAAGATGTACATAGAACAGAACCATATGCATTCTGTCAGATGGTAGCTGGTAAAGATGCTCCTTCATTTGGTGAAGGAAAGAACAGCTGGCTTACAGGTACAGCTGCTTGGACATTTGCTACAATCAGTCAATTTATTCTAGGTATTAAACCTGATTTTGACGGATTACGCATTGATCCATGTATTCCAAGTGACTGCGATGGCTACAATTGTGTTAGAGTATTCCGTGGAAAAACATATAACATCCACGTTACAAATCCTAACCACGTTGAAAAAGGCGTTGCGTCACTTAAGGTAAACGGAACAGTTATGCCTTCTAACGTTATCGATCCAACTCTTGGAGAAGATACAGTAGAAGTAGAAGTTGTTCTTGGATAAATGTTTTGGATGATTGTTTAGAGATAATTATCACTAGATAATTTTTCTTGATAATTGTTCTGATAAAAACATTTTTATAAAATAATCATTTGAAATAATACAGTGAAATAACTGAAACACAACATTTAAGATTACACTTTTTTAATAATTATATAAGTTTTCCTTTTTTTAAAACACAGCATCGAAAGCCTAAATTGTCATAGGTAATCGATGCTGTGCTAAATTATATATTTTTTTACATCTTACATAAAGCAATAACTTTTTTGTTCTTATTCAAGTTAATAATAACTTATACTTCCTGCGTTAAATCATGAATCCACATTCCACTTTTTACCATTAAAAAAGCCACTAAGCATTTTATGAGATCTGCTAACTGAACTATTATAAAAGTTGTAATAATATCGAAGCTAGTGAAATGTGTAATCACAAAAGCTAATGGTAAACTACATACCCACACAAATCCTGCATCAAATAAAAATGTAATAAATGTTTTTCCACCTGATCTGATTGTAAAATAAGAGGCATTTTCAAATGCATAGACAGGCATAAAAATAGCACCAATTTTTATTAATGCACTTGCCACCTCTTTAATCTGCGCTTCTGTTTTATAAAGCATCGGAAATATTCCCGATAAAGAAAACATTATTAGTCCCATAAGAATACTTACTTCTACTGAAAAAATAATCATTTTATTAGCGTCATCTCTTGCTTTTTCTAATTTACCACTTCCAAGTTCCTGTCCTAAAATAATTGCTATTGCATCTCCTAATGCAATAAAACCAATATTACAGACATTTGCAAGTGTACTGTGTATATTAAAGGCTGCAACAACACTAAATCCTAATTTTGAATATTGCTGACTCAAAACTGTATTTCCCAGTGACCATAAAGTTTCATTTAAAAGAAGAGGCCATGCTTTTAACATTATTCTTTTTGCAATATCAAGAGGTATATGAAATTTCGAATATAATCCTTTGATAAAACAATATTTTGCTTTATTTCTACTAACCCACAAAACAACATAAATCACTTCAACGCATCGTGAAATAACCGTTGCTGTAGCCGCGCCAACAACTCCAAGCTCTGGCAACCCAAATTTTCCATAGATTAGTAAATAATTACCGATTAAGTTGACAAAAATAGCTACAATTCCGGCTTTCATTGGAGTAAGTGTTTCTCCGCATTCTCTTAAAGTACCAGAATAAACCTGCCCAATTGCAAATGGTATAAGACTTATACAGAGTGTAAATAGATATATTTTTGCCGCATGCAATGTCTCAACCATGCTTGCTTTATCAGCTGTTTTAGTCAACCATAACGATGCTACATCAACTCCTTTTGTATAAAAGAATACAAGACCTGTAATTGATAGTACTAATGCCATTACTATTTTCATTCGAACTGTTATTCTTATTCCTTCATCATCGCCTCTTCCAACATACTGTGCTGTAAAAATACCAATACCTGCAAGTCCACCGAAAATCATTAGATAAAAAACAAACATCATCTGATTAATAATCGCAACACCTGACATCTGGTTTGTACCAACTTGGCCAACCATAATATTATCTAACATTCCTACCAAATTTGTTATACCATTTTGAATCATTATTGGAATTGCAATTTTCAATACTTTATAATAAAAATCTTTAGATGCTATAAAATTATTCTTTTTAAACATTACTCTTCCTTTCCTATTATAATTTCCTTTTTTCTTTTAATTTTCTCTGATGTCGCTTAATCATAAACACATCTAAAATCATTTCAATTCCAAGAACCCTTATATGAAAAATAAAATGATGGAATGGATCTACCATAAGCATTATTGCAAAAATTGTTGAAATCACACACACTAAAATTCTTAATTTAGAAAAACACCTTTCCGACAACATCTCATCTATTTCTTCACCTATCTCTTTCAATGAAATAAAAGCCCACAAAATCCCCATAATGGCCAATGTATTTTCGACCTCAACTAATAATATTATTCCTAAAATGATCATAATTAAATTGTCACCAATTCGAAGTTCAAAAGATTTACCATTAAGAATTATCTCAATCAAAAGATTAATTCCACCATAAAATGTCATAATCACACCAATTAAAAAAGGTGAAAATAAAGCAACGTTTTCCGCAAAAACTATACAAATTAATCCTATCAAACAAAATATATATGCTTGATCATTTTTATTTAAAAAAACTAATAATTTCTTCATTTATGTTCTCCTTTCTAGCTTAAAATAAACATACCAAAAGTTTTTTAACAAAACATATATAAAAAATTTTTACATAATAAAAAAACAGCAACACACGATTCTCGTAACATCTTACAAAATCATATACTGCTGATTATTATCAAATATGAACTTACTATACAAGCAATTTTAATGTGCCTCTTTTTTAATAAACTATACACTAATAAACTTGCTTGCAATCAAATCTTCCATATGTAAAGTTTCTTTAGTTGCACATATTTTATCTGCCATACATACTATCCACGCTTCTTTACTTTGTGGTGGAATAATAGTAAGCGGAAACATATGATGTCTAATAATATCTCCCTCTAATTCAGAAAGAACAGTGTCCCTTCTTGCATTTTCATACGCTTTCCTTGGATGTGAGAATCCATGTAAACGATGACTGGAATCATTATCATGCCAATCATATAAAAAATAATCATGTAATAATGCGCCCTTAATCAACTTTGAATAATCAACGTCTGCTTTTAATCTATATGCTATTTCACAACTTTTAACCATAACCATTATGCAATGTTCATATACTGTCACATCGCCATGTTGAATAAATCCCTTCGTTTTTAAAAATTGGGTATTGTCATTCAAATCTTTAATTTCTCTAACCATAAGATTTTCGACTTCTTCCCATGTTTTTTTATTCTTCATAATTTTCCTTTCCTTCTTCGAATAGCCTTATTCCTTTTGTCTATTACATCACACACTTTTCATTATAAAACATCTGAAGAATAAATCAATTAAAAAAACATGAATTTTATGTGAAAATTAAGAAAAATAAAAATCGCCGAAGGATTTACATCCAACGACGATTTTTTATGTAAGACTTTAGGTTCGTATTGTTCTCTATTAATCCAGATTATAGGAAAATATATTTTAATACGAATAATATTGATAACACATACATAAGTGGTGTAACTTTTTTGAATTTACCTGCACATACGTTAAGTACTGTGTAAGAAATTACACCAAATGCGATACCTTCTGAAATACTATATGTAAGTGGCATTGCGATAATTGCTAAGTAAGCTGGAATAGCTTCTGTTAAGTCACTAAAATCAATATCTACCACTGATGAAATCATTAAAAATCCAACGTAGATTAAAGCTGGAGCAGTTGCAAAACTTGGGATTGCAATAAAAATTGGTGATAATACAATTGAAACAAGGAATAATAAACCTGTTACAACTGAGGCTAAACCTGTTCTTGCACCTTCAGCAACACCTGCTGTACTTTCTACGAAAGTAGTTGTTGTAGATGTACCGAAAATAGCACCTGCTGTTGTTGCAATAGCATCTGCTAATAAAGCAGGTTTAATTCTTGGTAATTTACCTTTCTCGTCAAGTAAGTTAGCTTTTGTAGCTACACCTACTAATGTTCCTAATGTATCAAAAATATCTACAAATAAGAACGCAAAAATAATTACAACAAAATCACCTGGTTTGATAGTGCCAATTACTTTAGAATCAAAACACTGTCCAAATGTTTTACCAATTGAAGTAACATCAAATGAACTTAATGTTGGAATTAAAGATGGAGTACCTTCTCCTACTGCATAAATTCCTGTTACTTCACAAAGCATTCCAAGAATCCATGTAATTAAAATTCCAAATAATAAAGATCCTCTAACTCTATAGTAGTTTAATACAACAATTACTAATAAACCAATAATTGCAAGAAGTGCACAAATACCAACTGTTCTAAAGTTTTCTTTGAAGTTAACAATTGTTACAAGAGTACTTCCGTCTACAACAATCTTAGCACCCTGTAATCCGATGAATGCTACGAATAAACCAATACCAACTGATACACCTTTTTTAAGAGTTGTTGGAATTGCATTAAAAATTGCTTCACGAATATTTGTAAGAGATAATACAATAAAAATAATACCTTCTGCAAATACTGCTAACAATGCCACTTTATAGCTATAACCCATAGTTCCACATACTGTATAAGCAAAGTATGCATTTAATCCAAGACCTGGAGCTAAAGCAAATGGGTAATTAGCAAGTAATGCCATTGCCATTGTTCCTACAAAAGCAGCTAAAGCTGTTGCCATAAGGATTGCATTTTTATCCATTCCTTTAGCAGCTGATAAAATAGTAGGATTGAGAGCTAGAATGTAAGCCATAGTCATGAAAGTTGTAATACCACCGACTACTTCTCTTCTAACTGTAGTGTTGTTTTCTTTCAAATGAAACATCTTTTCTAACATTTCGTTATTCTCCCTGTGACATAAATTAATATGTCTATTCTAATATTTTTTTATTTCTATCGACTGCAACAGCAAAATGTTACAGTCAAATAAAAACCTAAATTTTACTTATGCTTCATCAATTGCTTTACCAATATCATGACGCATATATTTATTAGCAAAATCAACCCACTCAGTAGCTTGATATGCTTTTGCTCTGGCATCTTTTAAGTCACTTCCTGTTGCTGTAACACCTAGAACTCTTCCTCCATTTGTTACAATTTTGCCAGATTCATCAAATTTTGTTCCGGCATGGAAACAATAATAGTCATCCTTGCCATCGAACTTCTCTAATCCAGTAATTTCAAATCCTTTTTCATATGCTACTGGATATCCATCAGAAGCTAATACAACACAAACTGCTGCATTGTCTTCGAACTGTAAATCTATTTCATCAAGTTTTCCTTCAACACATGCTTCCATAACATCAATGATATCATTTTTCATTCTTGGAAGTACAACCTGTGCCTCTGGGTCACCGAATCTTGCATTATATTCTAAGACTTTAGGTCCATCTTCTGTCAACATTAGTCCAAAGAAAATTACACCTTTGAAAGGTCTGCCTTCTTTTGCCATTGCATCAACAGTTGCCTGATAAATATGCTTTTTACAAAATTCATCAACTTCATCTGTATAGAATGGACTTGGTGAAAAATTACCCATTCCTCCAGTATTTAGACCTTTGTCGCCATCTTTTGCTCTTTTATGATCTTGAGCTGATGACATAATTTTAATAGTTTTTCCATCAACAAATGATAAAACTGATACTTCTCTACCTGTCATAAATTCTTCGATTACGATTGTGTTACCTGCATCTCCGAACTTCTTATCTTCCATTAGAACTTTAACACCTTCCTGTGCTTCTTCTAATGTGTTACAGATTAAAACACCTTTTCCTAAAGCTAATCCACTAGCCTTTAATACTATAGGCATTTTAGCTGTTTCTAAATATTTTAAAGCATCATCTTTATTATCAAAATTTGCATACTCAGCTGTAGGAATATTGTATTTTTTCATTAAATCTTTTGAAAAAGCTTTTGAGCCTTCCAAAATTGCTGCATTTTTTCTAGGGCCAAATACTTTTAAGCCTTCTTTTTCAAATTCATCTACAACACCAGCAACAAGTGGATCATCCATTCCTATAATTGTAAAATCAATTGATTCTTTTTTTGCAAAATCAACAAGGCCTTTAAAATCCATTGCTTGAATTGCTACACACTCTGCTAATGCTGCGATTCCAGCATTACCTGGTGCACAAAAAATTTTATCCACTCTACTGCTCTTTGCAAGAGCTGTTACTATTGCATGTTCTCTTCCGCCGCTTCCAACTACTAAAACTTTCATCTTTATGCCTCCATCTAATGTAAACGTAATTTATAATTGCTACATAATTATCATATACGTTTTGTACATTTTATTCCATGTACCTTTGCACTTACTTTATGTATACCTTTTTGTCAATTACGCTCACTTTATTGTTAGCAATCAAATTAATTGCCTGTGGCATAATTTTCCATTCAGCTTGTTCCATAACTCTTCTTTGTAAAACTTCTGGAGTGTCATCTTCTAAAACTTCTACTGCTTTTTGAAGAATGATAGGACCAGTATCTGTTCCTTCATCAACAAAATGTACTGTTGCTCCAGTTATTTTAACACCGCGACTTAGTACGCCTTCGTGAACTTTAAGTCCGTAGTATCCTTTTCCACAAAATGATGGAATTAACGAAGGATGAATATTAATTATACGATTTGTATATTTTTTAATCATTTCCTCCGGTACAACTACCAAAAATCCCGCTAAGACTACTAAATCCACATCATAACTATCTATTTTATCAATAAAAACTCTGTTAAATTCTTCTCTACTGTCGTAACTTTTAGGTGATATACAAACAGATTCTATTTCATGTTTCTTGGCTCTTTCTAATGCATAAGCGTTAGCATTATTACTGATTACTACAGAAATCTCAGCATTTGTAATTGCCTTACTATCAATTGCATCTATAATAGCCTGTAGGTTTGAACCACCGCCTGATACGCAAACCGCAAGTTTTAACATAATTCAACTCCCTTTTCGCCATCAACGATCTTACCTACAACATATGGTGTATCACCTGCTGCCTTAATTGCGTCCATTGTTTTGTCAACATCCGCTGGATCAACTGCAAGTACCATTCCAAGTCCCATGTTGAAAGTATTGTACATCATGTGTTCTTCAATGTTACCTTCCCTTTGTAACATTCCAAAAATTGGTGGAATCTTGTAACTATCTTTTTCAATTACCGCACGTTTTCCTTCTGGTAACATTCTAGGTACGTTCTCATAGAATCCTCCACCTGTAATATGACTACATGCCTTTACAACTACGCCTGCATCTTTGATACTCTTTAAAGCTTTAACATAAATTCTAGTTGGAGCTAAAAGTGCTTCACCTAATGTTGTTCCTAACTCTTCATGATAAGTCTCTAAAGTAGCTTTATCCACATTGAAAACTTTTCTTACTAATGAAAATCCGTTTGAATGAACTCCTGTAGAAGCCATACCGATTAAAACATCATCTGCTTTTAAATTCGCACCTGTGATAATGTCTTTTTCATCAACTACACCAACTGCAAAACCTGCTAAATCATATTCATCCTCTTCCATAAGTCCTGGATGTTCAGCTGTTTCTCCACCAATCAAAGCAGCGCTTGATTGTTTACAACCTTCTGCAACACCTTTAACAATTGATGCGATTTTCTCTGGATAATTCTTACCGCAAGCAATATAATCTAGGAAAAATAATGGTTCTCCACCTGCACAAGCAATATCATTTACGCACATTGCTACACAATCAATACCAATTGTGTCATGTTTATCTAAAACAAATGCAAGCTTAACTTTTGTTCCAACTCCATCTGTTCCTGATACTAAAGTAGGTTTTTCCATATTTTTAATTGCTTCTAATGAAAATGCTCCTGAAAATCCGCCTAATCCTGTTAGAACTTCTTTTCTCATTGTCTCTTGAACATGTTTCTTCATAAGTTCAACTGATCTGTATCCTGCTTCAATATCTACACCTGAGTTTTTGTAATCCATTTTTTTTCCTCCTGTATTAACACATAACTAAACTACTGGATTAGTCATATTAAATTGTGTTCGAATATGCCCTCGAATCACCTTCTATAGTATAACTTCATTTTATAATTTACTCAAATAAAAATTAATAATCTTTTCTATAAGATAAACTAATAAAAGAGTGTTTATTTTTCTTTTCGATGGACAATATCATAAATACAAGGTTCTACAACCAGTGTGAGAAGTGTACCGTAAATCATGCCTCCTATAATTGTTATAGCCATTGGCTGCATAAGTTCTGATCCTTCACCTATTCCAAGTGCCATTGTTGACATCGATAGAATTGTTGTAAGTGCCGTCATCAAAATTGGTCTGATTCTTACAAGACCTGCACTTATAATTGCTTCTTTCTTTTCTAAGCCACTTTCCCTCGCCTGGTTAATATAATCGATAAGAACAATACCATTATTTACAATCAATCCTGCAAGCATAATAAATCCAATCATTGCAATTACACTAAGTTCGTTTCCGGTTACAAATAATCCTATAAAACCACCTGTAAAAGCCAAAGGAATTGTAAACATAATAATAAATGGCGAAAGTAATGATTGAAACTGTGCAACCATTATTAAATAAATAAAAATAACTGCAAGCAAAAGCATTAAATATAATTGACTCATTGATTCTTTAATGTTTTCATCCTCTCCTACCATTTCAATTGTATAACCTTCTGGTAGTTTCAACTTTTTAATTTCTTTTGAAATTTCATCACTTACAAGAGATACATTGTGTTTTTCATCAATCGAAGCTGAAACATTAATGTATCTACTCTGTGAATCTCGATTAATGGTACTAAGAGTTTTTATTTTTTTGAAGGAAGCGATTTCCTTTAATGGTATCGTGCTTTCATTTCCTGTTAAATCTTTGGATTTAAAAGTTAAATTTTCAATATCTTCTAAAGTTGCTTTGTTTTGCTTATCAGAAACCAAATATACCTTATAGTCTTTCAAATCAGTTTCTATTGTAGTTGTTGGACTCTCATTTTTCATTACTTCATATACTAACTGATAAGCCTGTGCTACCGTAAAACTATGCTCAGCAGCTTTTTCTTTATCTATAGTGATACAAAACTCATCCATTGTATTTTTTAAGCCATCATTAACATAATCAACTCCTTCTGTTTTTTTTACGATTTTTGCTGTTTTCTTGGCTATCATTTGTAATTTTTCAATGTCTTTTCCTTTAATTTGAACAGCAATTCCGCTTCCTAAGAAGCTTTCAAAATCCATTGCAGATGTTTGTGTACTCACATTACAATTCATGTCTTTTGTTTTTTTATGAATATCTTTTTCTATATCCTTTAAGCTTCTTTTGTTATTATCATTTAAAATTACATACATTGTAATTGAACTAGATCCACCAATTCCCTGAATTCCAAGAGATGCTGATGTGCCTCCTGTCATGGCTCCAACCGTTTTTACTCCATCGATTTTTCTTATTCTTTCTATAATAGCATCTGATTTTTTTGTTAAATCTTTAAATTCAAGTGTTTCTCCTCTCTTAGGAGATATCGTTACAGAAATTTGATTTGTTTCCATTTCCATATTCATAAAAATCATTCCTCGTGATATCATCGCAAAAAAAGTAGACACTAAAAGGAGAACCGTTACCAAAAAAACGATTATTTTATGTTTTAAACATTTTCCCAGAAAAGCTTCATATTTTAATTTTATTTTTTCAAACCAGACTATCTCCTTTTCTTCATCTTTAGCTAACATCTTAGAAGACATAGCTGGAACAACTGTAAGTGCCACTATTAAACTTGCAACAAGTGTAAATGTTACTGTAAGTGCCAAATCTACAAAAAGCTGACGAGTTATTCCTTCTGTAAAAACAATTGGTGCATAAACGCTGACTGTTGTTAGCGTCGACGCAATAATTGCTCCTGATACTTGTTTAGCTCCCACTATAGATGCCTTTTTTATGTTATCAGTTTCCTGTTTCATTCTAAAAATATTTTCAACAACAACTATCGAGTTATCTACAAGCATTCCTATACCTAGTGCGAGGCCCGACATCGATATAATGTTCAACGTAATTCCCATAAAATACATCAAAACTATTGCAAACACCACTGACATTGGAATTGAAAATGCAATTATAATCGTTGTTCTCCAATCTCTCAAAAAAATGAGTAATACTATAATTGCAAGAATTGCTCCAAAAATCATATTCTGAGCAACACTCTTTACGATTATATCAATATAAATTCCCTGGTCCATAAGCACTGTGAATTTTAATTTATTATTCTCTTTTTCTAATGATTTGAATTTTTCTTTTATTTTTTTAGTTACATCACCCGTAGAATAACCTGTCTGTTTTTCCATAGCAAGTAAAATTCCAGGTTTTTCATTTACTCGTGCATAAGTGCTATCCGAATTATCTGTAAGTTCTATTCTTGCAATATCTTGTAAACGCACCATAGAAACATTATCTAACTTCATATCTATCAACGGTAGGTTCTCTAGTTCATCTACAGTCTTTACTTTTTTTCCTACACTTACTAAATATTTAACATTATTATCAGTTACATATCCAGCTGGCATATCAAAGTTTTGTGCTATTAAAATCTTAGATAAAGTATCCATTGATAAAACTTTATTAAGATCTGCCTGAGATAATGTTGAATTCTTGGTATCTTCTATTTTTTCTTTCGAATCACTTATTTTATCTGCTGCACTTTGAAGTTTAGCCGAATTAGTAGCCATTTCCATTGATGCAATAGCAGCATTCGAATTAAGCACCTCAAGAATGCTAGAGGTTGTATACGTTCCAACCAATATTTCTCCTAAAGATGTTGAAAGTGTTAATATTTGAGTATTTAAAACTGTGATATCTTCTGCGACTTTACCTGATGCTTCATTAAAACTAGCATAATCATCAACATTAAATCCAATCTCTTTTAGAGCCGCAAATCTGTTTTGAATGTCAAGGTTTTGTCCTTCAATCGCTTTCCTAGTTTCTTCTATTTGTTTTTCTAATTCTTGTCTATTTCCTACTCCAACCTGCTGAGCGGCTTCATTTAATGCACTGAGTCTTTGAACATTTTTTTCTAATTCAACAAAATTATTACTTGTCGAATATGTTAAAAAAGTCTGTTGTATCCTTAACAGCTCATTACGATCTTTTATTAGTTTTTCTAATTGATTTTGTATATCTGATTGCTTTTTATATAATTCTTCTTTTTGTTTTAAAGTATTATTTATGGTATTTTCTAATGCCTTCTTACCATCTTCAATTTTATTTTGACCATTTTTTATTTCTTTATCTGCACTATCTAATTTACTGCTTGCTTCTTTAAATTTTTCTTCTATACCCTGTTTTATTTTATCATTTAATGTATCAATTTTGCTCTGATCAAGATAAACATTTACTTTTTGTTCTAGCTGACCTGATGTTGACACAGAAGCTACGCCTTCTACACTTTCTAGTGAAGGTTTAACTTCATTATTAATGTAATCTGATAATTTATTTGCATCTAAGCCTTCTACATCTACAGCCGCATTCATTACGGGTAACATATCAGGATCTACTTGCATTATAATTGGAGATGATGTTTTATCATCCCACTTACTTTTTAATTGTTCTATTTGTTGCTGAATTTCAATAATTGTAGAATCCATGTTTGATGATTGTTCATATTCTAGCATTACCATGGAATAACTATTGCTAGAACGAGATGTAATTTCTTTAATATTAGATGTTGTCGCCATAGACGCTTCAATAGGTGCCGTTATATTTGTCTCTATTTCCTTTGGACTTGAGCCAACACTTGTTGTAACAATAATTACATATGGAAAACTCATATTAGGCAACAAATCCATTGTCATTTTTGATAATGATACTATTCCTATAACAATTACCAACAAAACTGCAACCAGAACTGTATATGGTCTTTTTACACTAGCCTTTGATAACATTTAATCCTCCCCAAAAGTCAAAAACTACACTATCAAATTTATATTTATACTAAAAAAGGAATCTGCTTTATTTAAAAAACAAATTCCTTTTTCTTAGTTATTCATCTTCTTCGCTTTCTGCTTCATCAACATAACCTGCTACTGATGCAGTCACTGCTGATACTACCGCAAGAACGGCTACAATAATAACTAATACAAAAATAAAGCCCATAAAAATTATTAAACCTGATCCATTCATATGCTATCTCCTTTGCTGTTCAACCTTCGGTTTATAAAATTTACCTATAACATATACTAATCATATCGGATACTAAACCTTCTATTATTAGTCTATATCAATAGTCATGTCTTATTAGCAAAACTAATTAGAATAATACTAACCATATTTACCAACAATATTCAAAAAAATACTTACTAACAATCAGCTCCTACTTTGCCAATAAATGATATAACTAC
Source organism: Lachnobacterium bovis DSM 14045 (assembly GCF_900107245.1). GTDB lineage: Bacteria > Bacillota > Clostridia > Lachnospirales > Lachnospiraceae > Roseburia > Roseburia bovis. Next base: position 12,601 of record NZ_FNPG01000028.1, on the reverse strand, counting down.
ATCTATAGCAACCTGTGCTGCTTTTGTTGCAAATGTCTGATAATCCATTGCTCCACCTTCACTATCAGAAATAGTACGTAAAATTACAAAAGGTACATTATTTACGTAACAAACGTGACCAATACTTCCGCCTTCCATCTCTGCTGCTATAGCATCGAAATTATCACAAATCCATTCTTTTTTCTCTTTTGTATGGATAAACTGATCACCTGTAGCAATTGTTCCAACTTCGTAGTTTAATCCTTTTTTCTTTAAAGTTTCAATTAAAACATTTCTAATATTTTCGTCTGTAGGAATATATATTTTATTGATTCCAGAAAGTAATCCTACTGGATCACCTAATGGTGATGTATCCATATCATGTTGTACAACATTTTGTGCTACTGCAACATCAAATACTTTTAATTTGTTTGTTGTACTTCCTGCTACACCTATGTTAATAAGCATATCTACGTTGTATTTTAAAATCATTGTTTCTGCACAAATTGCTGCGAACACCTTACCTACGCCTGAAACTGCTGCAACAACTTCTACATTTCCGATTTTACCAATTGTAAAATTAACAGAACTTACTTCTTCTGTTTTTTCTACCTGCATTGATTTTTTTAGGTTATCAACCTCAATTTGCATTGCACCAATAACACCAATTCTCATATAGTCTCGTCCCTTTAACTATTATAGTAGTATTTTTTAGACTCTCTCCAGAGTCAAGCATAAGCTAGAACTAGCTACACTTTTCTTACAATTCTAGCTTTATCACTTTTACTGCTATCATCCACAGATTTATTTCACAGTTTTATTTAGTTGGATATTTAAATTCCATATCTGTTTGATTATTTAAAACTTCTAAATAACTCTTGCACTCTTCCTGAGCAATAGCTAAATCCAGGTTTGCATAATTACCACATTCTATTGCAGAAGCTCCAAAAACCTCTCCTTTGTGATCGATTATTTTTTGAAGAACTTCTTTTGTAATTTCAAATGCCTTTTGAGGAGTTTCATTTCTAACTAGAAGATAAAATCCTGTCTGACATCCCATTGGTCCAAAATAAACCACATTATCGCCAATTGACGAATTACGTACATATGTTGCAAACATATGTTCAACTGAATGCATATCGGCATTGCTCATATATGAACCAGCATTAGGTTTTCTAGTTCTTAAATCATATGTAATGATATCTCCATCTACTCTAGAAATATAAAATCCAGGTACTAAAACATCATGATCTATTGTAAAACTTTTAATTCTATCCATGAAAATTTCCTCCTTAAATAACAAGAACAGTTCTTATCATTATAGCATCAAATAGAACCTTTTTGCAATCCAGTTGTTATAAATCTAAATATTCCTTTAGGTATTCTTCAAAACTTTCTAAAGCTTTATCTACAGGTTCAGAACTACTCATATCTACACCTGCTGCTTTAAGTAATTCAATAGGACTCTTTGATGATCCTCCACATAAAAATTCTTTAATATATCTATTTGCTGCTTCTTCTTTTCCTTCTAAAATAATCTTTGCAAAAGCTGTTGCTGCTGAATATCCTGTGGCATATTGATATACATAAAATGGTGTGTAAAAATGAGGAATTCTCATCCATTCATAATCAATCTCTTCATCAACTACCATATCCTCACCATAATATAAAACATTTAAATCATGATATATTTTATTTAGTTTTTCCATTGTAAGGGCTTCGCCTGCTTGAATTTTAGAATGAACTATATGCTCAAATTCTGCAAACATTGTCTGTCTAAATAATGTTGTTCTAAATTCTTCTAACTGATGATTCAATAAATATTTTCTTATTTTTACATCATCCGTTTTTTCTAACATATAATGCATAAGCAGTGCTTCATTGCAAGTTGATGCAACTTCTGCGACAAAAATTTTATATCCCGCATATGTTATCGGTTGATTCTTATTAGAAAAATATGTATGCATTGAATGACCCATTTCATGAGCAAGTGTAAAAACATCGTTTAATTTACCATGATAATTCAGTAAAACGTATGGATGTGTTCCATATGCGCCCCATGAATAGGCCCCACTTCTTTTGTTTCTATTTTCATAAACATCAATCCATCGACTATTCATTCCTTCTTTTAAAATAGAAACATACTCATCGCCCATTGGTTGTAAAGCATCTGCAACTATCTCTTTTGCCTCTTCAAAAGAATATTCTTTTTCAACGCCTTGTACTAATGGAACATAGATATCATACATATGCAATTTGTCAACATTAAGTGTGTTTTTTCTGTCTTTTAAATATTTGTGAAGTGCTGGTAAATGTTTATGAACCGTTTCTATTAAGTTGTCGTAAACACTCTCTGGTATTTCACTTTTATCTAATTCCATTGCTCTAGAACTTGAATAATTTCTAAGTTGCGAATAGAAGTTTTCCTGTTTTAAGTTACTGGTAAATATTGCAGAAACGGTATTTCCATAAGCTTTATATGAGCTATATAAACATTTAAACGCATCTTCTCTTACTCTTCTGTCATAGCTTTGCATATAGTGAATAAAATTACCATGCGATAATTCTACTTCATTTCCGTTTTCATCTTTGATCTTTGGAAATTTAATATCTGCATCATTGAACATGTGGAAAATATTATCTGGACCCATCGCAATTTCACCTGCTTTTGCAAGTATTTCTTCGCTTTTTTTATCTAAGACATGATCTTTTGTACGCTTTATCTCGTCAATTAATCGTTTATATTTTAATAATTCTGGTTTTTCCTGGTAAAAACTTTCAAACTTTTCATCCGAAATCTCTAATAATTCTGGATTTGCAAATGATGTTGCGCCGCTTGCATTTACCAACAACAGTTCAGCATTAGCCGCATAACCCTGATATTTCGAAACTGTTGTATCCTGATGATATCTTTGATTAGCATATACATAAACGCGATCTACATAATAATCTAGATTGTCGCTTTCTTTAAAAAAATCTAATAAATTCTGGGCACTTGAAGCTAATGTTCCTTGAAATTTGGAAATTTGCTCAACAATTTCATTTGCTTTACTCAATTCCTCTTCCCAAAGAACATCACTTTCATAAATATCTTCAAGCTTCCATTTATATTTTTCTTCTATTTCATCTCTATTTAATAATTGTTTTTTCATAATTCCTTCACCCTTTCCTAGAACGTAAAACTTTATAACAAGAATTACTATTTTAGGCTAAATAATCAATTAAAGTTTTTATTGTAGTCTTTCATAATTCTATCGTAGTTAGTCTCATATAATTCTATCATAGATGAATTGTAAAAACAATTATTCTATTTTATATATTTTTTATGTCTTTTTATATTTGTTTCATTAAATTAACCATCTCTATTGCAGAAAGTGCGCAATCATATCCTTTATTACCTGCCTTGCTTCCTGCTCTTAGAATTGCCTGTTCAACATTTTCTGTAGTTACAACGCCAAATAATGTTGGAACTCCAGTGTTTAATCCTACCTGCGCAATACCCTTTGAAACTTCGTTACATACATAATCATAATGTGTTGTATCTCCCCTGATTACAGCTCCAACGCAAATAACTGCATCATATTTATTACTCTGAGCTAATTTTTGAGCAATGATAGGAATCTCAAATGCACCTGGTACCCAAGCCGCATCTATGTTTTCCTCTTGAACACCATGACGAACTAATCCATCAACTGCACCACCGACTAATTTATTAACGATAATTTCATTAAATCTTGCTGCTACAATTGCAACTTTCATCCCCTCTGGTGCTACTACTTTTCCTTCCAAAACATTGATATTGTTCATTTTTTTTATCCTCTCTCTTCTAAATTATTTGCATAATTTTTTTGTATCTATATTTTTTAATATATGACCCATTTTTTCTTTTTTGGTTTTTAAATAGAATGCATCAAATTTCTGTGGTGAAATTTCAATAGGTACACGCTTATTAATTTTCAAACCAAAATCCTCTAATCCATATACTTTAAGTGGGTTATTTGTCATAAGATTTATTGTCTTTACACCTAAATCCTTTAAAATCTGTGCTCCAACCCAATATTCTCTAAGGTCTGGTTTAAAACCTAATTTGATATTTGCTTCAACCGTATCGTATCCTTCTTCCTGGAGTTTATACGCTTTTATTTTATTAATGAGTCCGATTCCTCGTCCTTCCTGTCTCATATAAAGAATGATTCCTCGTCCTTCTTTTTCTACTTTTTCCATTGCAGTCTGGAGCTGTTTACCACAATCACAACGCAAAGAACCAAACGCATCACCTGTTAAACACTCTGAATGAACTCTGATTAAGACGTCTTCTCCATCTCCTATGTCACCTTTTACCAATGCCACATGATGTTCGCCCGTAATGTCATTTACATAACCACACATTTTAAAAGTTCCGTGTTCCGTAGGTAAATTTGCCACTGCTTCGCACGTTACATGTTTATCGTGACTTCTACAATAATCCTGTAAATCTGCAATCGTTATGAAAACTAATCCATATTTTTCTGCAAAATCAAATAATTTATCCTGACGCATCATTGTTCCATCATCATCCATAATTTCACAACAAACACCACATTCTTTTAATCCTGCAAGTCTCATCAAGTCAACTGTAGCTTCTGTGTGACCATTTCTTTCTAAAACACCATTTTTCTTTGAAATTAGAGGAAATACGTGTCCAGGGCGACGAAAATCTTCTGGTTTAGCATCTTCCTCAACACATTTTCTTATCGTATACGCGCGCTCTTTGGCTGAAATTCCTGTTGTTGTATCCACATGGTCAATTGATACTGTAAATGCTGTTTGATGATTATCCGTGTTGTTTGTTGTCATTGGTGGAAACTGCAATCTATTTGCCAAGTTCTGACTCATAGGTGTACAAATAAGTCCTTTTGCTTTTGAAGCAATAAAATTAATATTTTCTTGTGTTGCAAATTCTGCTGCACAAATCAAATCTCCTTCGTTTTCTCTGTCCTCATCATCAGTTACTAGAATAATTTTCCCTTGTCTTAAAGCCTCTAATGCTTCCTCTATCTTGTTATATTTTCTTTCTTTTTTGATTTCAACATCAAATGTTCTGTTTTCCATATATACCTCCTATATTGAATAGACTTTTTCGTACTATTCTTTTATTTTCATATCTAAAACCCGTTTTCTAAAAGCATTTCCATTGTTACATTACTTTGTTTTGGCTCATCTTCATTACCCAAAACATAATCCTTTTGCATAAAGTTCTTTACATATTTTCCAATCATATCATTTTCAAGATTAACAACATCCCCAATTTTCTTAGAGCAAAGTGTTGTTTCATCCTTCGTGTGTGGAATAATTGACACTGCAAACGAAGTCTCATCTAAATACGCAACCGTCAAACTTATTCCATCGATTGTAATCGAACCTTTCATAACTATAAGATCAATTATATGTTTAGGAGCATCTATGTATATCCATATTGCGTTTCCATCTTCTTTCATTTTAGAAATGATACCTGTCCCGTCAATATGCCCCGATACAATATGACCACCAAATCTGCCATTTATTGCCATAGCCCTTTCTAGATTTACTCTAGAATCCACTTTAAGACTTGATATTCCAGTTCTTTTTACTGTTTCTGACATAACATCTACTGTAAAACTATTACTAGAAATCTTATTTGCTGTAAGACAAATTCCATTTACTGCAATGCTATAACCTAAATGAATATCTTCCATGATAGTTTTACATTCTATTTCAATGGACATATAGTTTCCATTTTTTGATATTCTTTTTATCTTTCCTATCTCTTCTATAATTCCAGTAAACATTTGTTTTTTCTTTTCTCCTTTGAAGATACAAATATACGTTTTAATATTTTTTACAAACCTTATATCCAATCATAACATCCCCACCTAGCTTTTCTAAATTCTTTAAAGATAACTTATATGCCTCTTCAATTTTCGAAATACCAAGGCCTTCAACAGGACTTTTAGCTTTTCCACCAAATATTTTAGGTGCTATAAAGCAGATTATTTCATCAACAACTTCACTTTTTAGAGCATCTTCATTTAAAGTTGCTCCTCCCTCAAGTAAAATTCCATCTATTCCAATCTCACCCAAAAAACTCATCAAAGTTTTTAAATCAACTTTAATTTTTGATTTTGATTTCAAATTAGAATTAGATTTAACCGCATTTATCAAAATGATTCCTCTAAAACGCAATTCAAATATTTTATTTAGCGTCTCTTCGTCAACTTCTTTAAGCTCTTTGCTATTTTTTATTTTATCAATATTTATCTCACCATTTTCAAATTCACTAAAAGCTGTAGCAATTATTGTTGGATATTGATTTGCAGTTTTTACAATATTTGAATCCATCGGAATTCTTAGTTTAGAATCACAAATTATTCTAATTGGATTTCTTACCTCAGTTATATCTTCAGCCTCTAGTCTACAATTCAACATTGGATCATCCACTAAAACAGTATTAATTCCAACCATAATTCCTTTATATTTATTTCTTAAAGTGTGCACATATTTCAATGCTCCTTCTCCTGTAATCCATTTGGATTCATTCGTTTTTGTAGCGATTTTTCCATCCGCAGTCATAGCATATTTCATCACAACATATGGTTGTTTTTTCTGGATATATTTGAAAAAGACATCATTTAATCTGTCGCATTCTTCTTTCAAACAATCACGCTTTACCTCAATTCCTGCATCCTCTAAAATTTTTATGCTTTTTTCTCCGACTAAAGGATTAGGATCTCTTGATCCAATTACAACTCTCGAAATCTTATTTTCTATAATTGCATCCGTACATGGTGGCTGTTTTCCCCAATGACAACAAGGTGTTAACGTAACATACATTGTTGCCCCATTTAATCCTTCTCTATCACCACCATTTTCCTTTAAATAATTAAAAATTGCATCTCTTTCTGCGTGAAAATCACCATATTTTTTATGATAACCTTCTGCAATTATCTTTGAATTTTTTACAATCACAGCTCCAACTAGAGGATTAGGATTAACCTTTCCGACACCATTTCTCGCTAGACAGATAGCTTTTTCCATAAAAAATTCATCAACTTCGATATCTTTCATATTTCTACCTCTAATTCCACTTTTGCTTTTTTTAATATATAATACCTTGATATTTATTCTTTGGGACTTTGTACGACTCGAATCCGCCGTCTTTAGAAATTAGAATTACTAAACCTAGTACGGTTTCCATAAAACTTAATGATTATTTTGCTATTTATTGTTTTACTATTCATTATGTTTTACGTCTATTCATTAGAAATCACTATCTGACACTGTCACATAGCTAACTAATAAATTCATTTTCATTCTTCTCTCATCCAGACTTTACTGTCGGCTATGGAATCTCACCATATCAACCTTTTGGCTCGCGGGCTTTACCGCCGGTAGGGAATCGCACCCTGCCCCGAAGAACAATTCTATTTATTATTATTACTAAAATTTATTTTTTATTTATCACGTCACATTATAATTCACATATCTATTAATTGCAACCCACTTTTTTAAAAAATTATAAAAATATTTAAAAAAAAAATAAAAAAGGCATATTTTAAATTCTATTTTGTAAAAAAATGCCATTTCTATCTTTTAAATAGCAATTCTATCATTTTACACGCATATTACGTCATATTGATAAATCCAAAAATAATCACGCCGAAAATTTTTGTGTATCTCATAAAATACAATCTATTTTTAATATTATTCGTTATGCATATTGACTATTGTTAAAAATTATTGTATATTTCTTAACAAAGCTCCTTTTATTAAGAATATTCAATTATTTCTGAAATACTAAGGTGTTTTTACCTACAATTTTTTTGTAGGATTAGGCTAACCTAAAGGAGAAACAAAATGGAAACACGAGTAGCATTATTAAGCATAATTGTGGAAAATTCAGTTTCTGTTAATCCACTCAATGATTTGCTTCACGAATACAGTGAATTCATCATTGGTAGAATGGGAATTCCTTATCAGAAACGCGGAATCTGCATTATTAGCATCGCTTTAGACGCACCTCAAAATACCATTTCTACTTTGTCTGGCAAGATTGGCAAACTTAATGGAATAAGCGTAAAAACTGCTTTTTCCAAAGTTTAATCTAACTAAATTTTTCAAATGAAGAAAGAGAGAAACACAAATGGCAATTTATAATCCAAAATCATTAAAGGCAGAAGAGTTTATAAATCATGAGGAGATACTTAAAACTCTTGCTTATGCCGACGAAAACAAAAACAACGATAAATTAATCGACGAAATTCTAGAAAAGGCACGTCCTCAAAAAACCAAAACAGGTTATGTTTGTGCAGGACTATCTCACAGAGAGGCTTCTGTCCTACTTGCATGTGAAAATCCAGAAAAAATCAAAAAAATGTTTGAAGTCGCAGAAGAAATCAAACAAGCATTTTATGGAAATCGTATAGTTTTATTTGCACCACTTTATTTATCAAATTATTGTGTAAATGGCTGCCTATACTGCCCTTACCACGCAAAAAACAAACATATCGGACGTAAGAAATTAACTCAAGAAGAGGTAAAAGCTGAAGTAATCGCACTTCAAGATATGGGACACAAACGTCTTGCCATCGAAGCTGGTGAAGACCCTGTCAACAACCCTATCGAATATATTCTTGAATGTATAAAAACAATTTACAGCGTACACCACAAAAATGGTGATATAAGACGTGTTAATGTAAATATTGCAGCTACAACAGTTGAAAACTATAGAAAATTAAAAGAAGCTGGAATTGGAACTTATATTCTTTTCCAGGAAACTTATCATAAAAACAGTTATGAGACATTACACCCAACAGGACCAAAACATGATTACGCATATCATACAGAAGCTATGGATCGTGCTATGGAAGGCGGAATCGATGATGTAGGTCTTGGCGTGTTATTCGGATTAGACAAATATAGATACGAATTTGCTGGTCTATTAATGCATGCAGAACACCTTGAAGCAGTTCACGGTGTAGGTCCTCATACAATTTCAGTACCTCGTGTTAAACATGCAGACGACATTGATCCAAATGTTTTCGATAATTCTATCTCTGATGAAATGTTTACTAAAATTGCTGCTTGTATCAGACTAGCTGTTCCTTATACTGGAATGATTATTTCAACTCGTGAAACCGAAGCAGTTAGAGCCAAAATGTTGCAAGTTGGTATTTCACAGGTTAGTGGCGCATCTCGTACATCTGTCGGTGGATATACTGAAGAAGAGCGTCCACACGATACAGAGCAATTTGACGTATCAGATCAACGTACCCTTGATGAAGTTGTACGATGGTTAATGGAAACAGGTCATATTCCTTCATTCTGTACAGCTTGCTATAGAGAAGGAAGAACTGGCGATAGATTTATGAGTTTATGTAAGAGTGGACAAATACAAAACTGCTGTACACCAAATGCACTTATGACTCTTACTGAATATCTAGTCGACTATGCTTCTGAGGAAACTAGAAAAATTGGATACAGACTAATCGAAGATGAATTAAAGAAAATTCCTAAAGAAAATGTAAGAAAAATTGCTGCAGAACATATTGAAGCAATTAAAAACTCTAACAAACGTGACTTTAGATTCTAAGAGGTGAACGATATGGATTTAAACTCAACTCCAGGCGCACTGCGAACACATATTAGTTTTTTTGGTATACGAAACGCCGGAAAATCTAGCCTTGTAAACGCTATTACCAACCAAAACGTATCTATTGTTTCAAACACGAAAGGAACAACAACAGATCCAGTAAGAAAATCAATGGAGATTCTTCCTCTTGGACCAGTTGTAATAATCGATACACCTGGAATAGATGATGAAGGTCATCTTGGTGAAATGCGTGTAAAAAAAACAAAAGACATTTTAAAAGAAACAGATGTTGCAATACTTGTGGTAGATTTTACCACAGGTATTACAGCTCTTGATCAAGAGCTTATTAATATTTTTGTTGAAAAGAAACTTCCATATATCATTGCTTATAATAAAGCTGATTTATGCGAAAAATCATGTAATAATGTTGGGGTATCTACAAATAAAACTAAGTCTCAGACTTTATCAACCCTAAAACAAAATGATTGCTCTACATCCTTAAAAAATGAAATCTTTGTTAGTGCCAAAAACAACACAAACATATACGAATTAAAAGAAATGATTGGTCACATTATTAAAAATGATTCATCAGTCGAAAGAACATTGCTCGAAGGTTTGATTGAACCAAATGATATCGTTGTACTTGTTATTCCTATCGATAGTTCAGCGCCAAAAGGTAGATTGATTCTACCTCAACAGCAAGTGCTTCGTGATGCTCTCGATAAACATGCTATACCTTTATGTTGTCAAGTAAATGAATTACCTCATTTACTAGCCTCACTCAATAAAGCACCAAAACTTGTAATCACTGATTCTCAAGCATTTAAAGAAGTTGATAAATTAACACCTTCTGACATTTCCTTGACATCATTTTCAATTTTAATGGCTCGTTTCAAGGGTAATTTAAAAGAACTCATTCATGGTGCAAAAAAACTTGAGGAACTAAACAACGGAGACACTATTTTAATTTCTGAAGGCTGTACACATCATCGTCAATGTAACGATATTGGTACTGTTAAAATGCCAAATTGGATTAACAGTTTCACACAAAAGCAACTAAATTATGAATTCACATCCGGAAAAGAATTTCCAGATAACTTATCAAAATATAGTCTAATCGTACATTGTGGTGGATGTATGCTTAATTCAAAAGAAATGCTTTCAAGAATAGAAACTGCCAAAAAAGAAGGTGTTCCGATTGTCAATTACGGCATAGCTATCGCTCATATGCATGGAATACTAGCTAGAAGCATTGATATATTCCCAATATATAAAAAGATCCTATATTAATAACGTATAAATTAATAAATCTATTAATTTATACATAAATAGATTAACAATTTAATAAAATAATAACTTTAAAAAAACTCAAAAAAACAATAACTTAACTACACCAAAAAACTACGACTGTAAGCTTGCTCTGATTTACTTTCACTATACAGTCGTAGTAGTTTTTATCTTAATTTTAAAAACCCATATCTGTTCTTTATTCTCTAACCTTCACCATTTAAATAACAGCCCTCTTAATTTGTTCTTTGCTAATTCTATCTTTTCTCATATTTTCTTCTGCTTCTTTGAAACAATTAGGAACACCGTTCTTTTCTATTTTATAACGCGATACCCCTATATTTACATCTAGATTATAGAGCTGTTCTTCTCTCGCATTATATCTGGCTACAGCGTTTTTTATGTCACTCTTAAGTTCCCTTATTATTGCTCTTTCCTCATAAAGCTGTTTATCAGGTTCACTTTCTCTGTAATAAATTTTCATAAACAACGCAAATTCATTTACTTTAATTCTACCAACAATTGCTTTTCTGTTCGCATCGACAGAGAGATCTTCTATTATCTTCGCAAAAGCTTTTAGTTTTTTCCCCACTTCATCATTGCCTTGTTCACGACCTATTACATCTATTTTATCTATTTCAAAAACGAGTAGATATATAACTGCAAAATTATCGTCCCTCAATTTAGCAACCTCATCATACATCCTACGCATAAACTCACGATTATTGTTCAATGCTGTAACTGTATCTTTTGAAATAAGATCTTCTTGTGTTGCAAAAAAAATAAGTAAACTAACAATTGTAACAGAGGCAGAAATCAAAGGCATCCAATTAAATTTTATTTGAATAATACTAAAAAGTATAGGAATAAACGGAACAACTGCAAGAGTTGCATGCTTTCGTCTGTCTATAACTTCATCCGAAGAAAATAATTTTGAAAAAGCTTGAAAACTTCCCGTTATTAAATAAATATAAGCTAAAACAATCTGCAAGACATAATGACTGCCTAAATGAAACGTCAAATCCTTGTCATAATAAAATACAATACCCGTTTGTGAATTTATTACGCAAATAAAGAAATTTATAAAAACGAAAAACATAACAATCGAATTTAAAACTTCTTTTCTTTTTTGATACTCTTCACCTTTTCCTAATACATATTCAAAATAAACAAACCACAAATAACCCATAACCGTCTCTGAAACAAAATACATAGATTTAAAAACATATAACAAATCAATGTATTCTCTTCCCTTTCCATAACTAGCGACTCTACTAATGCAATCAAAGCTCACATAAAACATAGTACAAACTACAGCATTAATATATGAGCGTTTATAATTAGGATTATTCAAACGAACACTACTTTGCAAGGCAATAATAACAAGTAGCATAACACATAATACACTTATCTCTATATAAAGAGTCAAATATCTCATACTTTCACCTCATAATCTAATTTTTTATAAGAAATGCCACGATATATCCATATCATTTATCCAAAATGTATATCGAAATAGTTAAATTAGATTATTATTGTTTTTTATTATTTTGGGAATTAAGAGATGTCTCGAAATAAAAAAAATCCCGAAACCGTTGTCATCAACAGTTCCGGAACCTCTTTAAAGAGCGACAGACGGGGCTCGAACCCGCGGTCTCGACCTTGGCAAGGTCGCGCGTTACCAACTACGCCACTGTCGCATATTATTTCCGACCTAAGCCAGAAATA
>NZ_FNPG01000011.1 GCF_900107245.1 Lachnobacterium bovis DSM 14045 | reverse complement strand
GCCAAATATAAAATAAATAGTGCAATAAGTGTACGAGAGAATGCTGAATCGATTTTAGTATTTATAGTTGTTGATTTGGTGTTTGCTGTCACAGCAATAGTTCTAAATATTTTGACTAAAAAATATACAATTTCGTTAATCATACAACTTGTTTTTTTTACAGGAAATTTAGGCTTACTAATTTCAAAAATAGGTTCACAGATTTCAAATCCTTTTATTAATAAAATAGTTAAAAACAATATTTTCTCAGCAGTAGATATTTGTTTTTCACAACAAAAATTTGTGTCGGATTTATGGAAATACATTTTATGCTATATAATTATGGCTGTATTTTTGGGCAATATTTTATTAAATAAAAAAGACGTTAATTAAAGAAAACTGATAGTATTATTTTTTATTTAAATTATCTTAATAATGTGTTATAGTATTGACTGACTAAATAAAAATTGACTCAAGAAAGGACTAGAAAGATGAGAAAACTTAAAAAAATGAAAAAAATTAGTTTGTCAAAATTTGTTACAGGAGGATTTATGCTATTTTGCATGTGCTTGTTATTTAGTGGCAGCAACGTCTATGCAAAAAGAGCAAATCCGGCTAAGTCTAAGACAGGATTAAAGAAAATTGAAGGACACAAATTAAAAGAGAAATTCGTAGAAAAGAGCAATAAGGGAGACTTAATTGGTGGTGAAAAAACTATCAAAAAGAGAACTTATGCAGCAAGCTATAACTGGGGAAAATATAGCGCAAGATATTATTACAATCAGTTAACTTCTGATGAAAAAGATTTATATAACAAATTATATAATAGATGTACAGAATTAATAAACAACTCTAGTATTAACTGCAATGATACAATTCAGGGAGATCACGTAATTGGCCAAATTGTTTATAATAAAAATATCAAACCACAGGATTTAGATGAAGTTTTTAATGTTTTTGAGGCAGAGAATCCACAATTCTTCTTTTTAGATGTTAAATATTGGTATGGAACTACTTCAAATTATGAACCATTTTTCACATTAACAATTTATCCAAGATATGTTTCAGGAAGTAATAGAGTTGCAGTTGCTAATCAATTGAAGAACAAAGTTGAAAACTGGATAAAAACAGTAAACCAGAAAAAAACAACTATGCAAAAAATGAGAAGTTTAGAAAATATTTTAGATAAAAACACAATTTATCAAGAAGGTGAGATTGATCAGAGTGTTGTAAGTGCAGTTTTAGAAGGAAAAACTGTTTGTGCAGGTTATTCAAAAACATATGCAATGATTTGTAATGCTCTAGGATACGAATCTGTTTGTGTTACAGGTTCAGGACATGAATGGACACGAGTTAGAATTGGAAGCAAATGGTATAACGTCGATGCTACATGGGATGATAATGATTCTGCTAATATAATGGGAGTGGATTATTTCCTTGTAAGTGATGCTAAAATAAAAGTAGATAATTCAAATCACGAATTATATGCGGTTTGGAAAGGTAGAGTAAAGGCGCCAACATCAAATGAAAACTATTTAGATCCTATTTTTAATATTAAATACTATAGAAATAATAATAGAGATTTACAAAGAGAATTAGGATATTATGATGGTTCTTATTTAGATCATTTCATGGAAACAGGAATGGAAGAAGGAAGAAGAGCAAGTTCTAATTTTGATGTCTATTTTTACATGAATAGTTATAGCGATATTAGAACAAAATTTGGAAATGATTTACCTCTATATTATCAGCATTATGTAGAGGTTGGAGTAAATGAAAATCGTCAAGGTGCAGACAATTATTATAATCGTTATGCATCATAAAATTTTAATGGATAATGAAATGCAGATATGCTACACTGTAGGCATAGTAAAAATGTAAGAAATAATAGATTATATTTATAGATTAAAATTATACATTATCTTTAAAAGAGGCGATAATATGAGTAACATCATAATAAAAAAAATTGGAATAACTAAACTTGATACAGAGGCTATAGTAAATGCAGCAAATACTGGTCTTTGGGAAGGCGGAGGAGTGTGTGGAGTTATTTCTGCTGGAATTTTTGGCTATCCAATAGATAAAGCATGGAAAATTGCGATAAGTGCATGCAATGATTTTATAAATAATAATATAGATTATGATATTGATATTGTTTTTGCAGTATTAGACAATAAAATTATGAAAATAGGTGAAGGTATATTGAATAAAGTCTAGTTTGTGAAAAGAAAAAAGGGTAGGGAGATAATTACCCCCAAATTTTAAAATATGAAAAGAGGTATAGTTATAGTGAAAATCACAGTGATTAATGGCACTTCGAAGAAGGGGACAACATACAAGATTAAAGAAATGTTATTAAATGAGTTACGAGATTATGCAGATATTACGGAATTTTATCTACCAAAAGATTGTCCTTCATTTTGCACGGGATGTTTGAATTGCGTTTTAAAAAATGAATTCTCATGCAAAGATTCTAAGTATGTTCAAATAATTGATGAATCTATGAGAAAAGCTGATCTATTAATTTTCACATGTCCTACGTATGTATATCATGTGACAGGTGCATTAAAAAACATGTTAGATCATTTTGCTTATCGTTGGATAATTCATAAACCCGCAAAAGAAATGTTCGGGAAAAGAGCTGTGATAATAACACAATGCTTGGGTGGCGGATGCGCGAAAGCAGCTAAAGATATCAAAGATAGTTTATCGTGGTGGGGCGTTAGTTCGATTATGATAAGGAAGTATAAATTGATGACTTCGGCTGGTTTTGATGAAATTTCAGAAAAAAGACACAGTAAAATTGAAAAAGATTTAAAGAAAACTGCAGAGAAAATTAAGTCGATTGATTACTCAAAACCATCGCATACGAATATCAGTGCGAAGATTAAATTTTTTATTGTAAAAAACATTCAAAAAAATATTAGTAAAACTAATCCCCAATATGCAGATTATCTTTATTGGAAAGAAAATGGTTGGATGGATGGCGTCAAACCATGGAAAAAACAATAAAAATTAAGCAATAACAAGAGTTTAAAAATTCAATAATAATTAACTAGATAAATATTAAAAAAGCATCAAAACAGAACTTTTTAAAGTCTGATTTTGATGCTTTTTTGTTGTTGGCTTTTTATGGAAGTTTGCTAATCTGTTTTTCCTCGATTTTCTCGACTTTTTTTTCGTTGACTTTTTCTCTGACCTTTTCAGTTATATTTTTTAATAACAATTTTTTTTTAAGTCTGCCATGTTGTATTTCTATCCACATAATTTCTAAAAAAATAAATAAGCAGTATAAAAATACTTGAAGTTCAATCCTTGCAAAATGTGAGATTCCAAAAAAGAAAATAAGTGAAGTGAAAAAAAATGTAATTGCAAAAATAAACCAAACTCGTCCGTGTGCATGATTCCATTCTTTTACGTCGATTAATTCCTCTTTTTTGGGTGGTGTTTCTCCCGAATTGATTGTAACAGGGTCAATTGAATGATAAGAAGCTAATCCAATCAAAAGAAAAATCAAAGTTACTAAAGTTACTATTGTTGTGTAGATTATAACGCCTGCCATAAATACTCCCTCCCTTTTTATTTGCGATGTTTATTGTAATGTTTTGTCTCTATGTGTACTATTATATCTCATTTTTTTTTATAAATCATTAGAAAATGTAAAAAAATTTACTAGAATTTCTTTATGCTTTTAATATTCTTTATAATTTCGATAAAAATTTTTTTAAAGAATTTATTATATTAACGAGATTTTTCTACAATATTTTTTCCTTTTTCAAAAAAAGTTAAAAAACAATTTAAGAAAAGTTGATTGAAATCCACTTATTTGGACATACAATAAAATATAATTAGCACAAGAAAAAGCATAAACAAGTAATAAATTAATTTTTTTTAAGGAGGTTCTATATTATGAAAACATGGAAATTAGTTAGTGGTATTTTATCAATCATTTTATTCGTAGTTGTTGCATTACAATCATGCGCAGCAGGTGTTGCAAATTCACTAGGAGATGGAAAAGATGCAGGAGGTGGAGCTGGAATTTTGGTAGCAATATTGATGTTAGCAGGAGGAATAGTATCTATTGCAACTAGAAAATCAAAAGGCAAAGGTGGCAATATTTCACTTATTGTTTTATTTGGTATAGCAACTTTTATGGCATTTATTGGAGCAACTGGAATATTCAAAGATCTTCTTATATGGGGAATTTGGTGCTTCATAAATACAATGATGGCTATAGCTTCACTTTTGAGAAACAAACATCAGCTTTCTGATAATCCAGATATGAACGTCGATTTGTTTGATGCAAAAAGAAATGAAAATTATTACAGAACAATTGATCAGAATGTAAGGCAAGATGATGACAATAATTTCTAGTAGGAGTATACTTAAAGTTGTATGAGGGGAATATTTCAAATATAGAGACTTAAGGAACTAGAAGGAGAATTGGGAAATGCCTAGAAGTGAAAACCAGAAACTTAAACTATTTAGATTACTAGAAATCTTTTGGATATATACCGATGAGAATCACGGGTTGACGACTCCAGAGATTATTTCGAAGCTTGAATCCTATGAAATACTTGTTGAGCGTAAAACAGTTTATGCTGATATTAATGAACTTAACAAGCTTGGAGGCTTTAAAATCAAAAAAAAGAAAAAAGGTGTCAATACTTATTATTATTTGACTAACAAAATACTTTCGATTTCACAACTGAAAATTCTAGTTGATGCCAGCCAGGCTTTTAAGTTCATTCCAGAAGATACTTCAGAAAAACTTATTAAGAAATTATCACTTTTTTCAAGCAAGTATGAAAGTGATGGTTTAAAACATCAGGTGCGTCTAAGAGGACGTATCAAGACGAACAATCATGTTGTGTTAGAGGTTATTGATACTTTAAATGAGGCTATTACCAAGAAAAAAATAGTTAGATTTAAGTACTATAAATGGGTGTATGAAGATAATAAAATACAACTTAAAGAAAGACATGAGAATTTTTTATATTCAATATCACCAAGAGCGTTAGTGTATAATGATGAAAATTATTATTTTATTGGTATAGATGAGACTATTAACAAAGAAAAATTTTTCAGAGTTGATAAGATGAAAGATATTGAACTCGTGGAAAATGAGAGAATGTCTAGTCCTGGCAAAACAGATACATATGACATAGTTGGTTGTGTAAATTCTAACTTTGATATGTATGCTGCAAAAAAAGAAAATGTTAAAATTGAATTTAAAAAGGATGTTTTAGGTGTCATAATTGATCGATTTGGAACAGATATTAGAATGATGGACAAAGGTGATGGATGGTATGGCACGACACTGATGAATGTTGGTGTATCTAATACATTTTTTGGTTGGTTTTTCATAATAGGCATGAGCGCAAAAATAATAAGTCCTTTACATGTTAAGGAGAAATATAAAGAATATTTGCTCGAACAATTAAAGAACTATTAGAAGGCTTAGAATAAATAAAAACACCTGAAGTTTGCTAAGTATCATATCAATTATTATTATAGTTTGAGCATTATTGATACTGTTAGTTTCAGGTGTTTTACTTATTGTGTAATTGCACTTTTTACAGATTCATCGTTTAGTGCGTTTGTGGTGTTTTTTTACATTTACATTACACTTTATATTTTACGTTATATATTTTACTCATCCACTTTTATCATAATGGATCCACGTTTTGTTTCCTTTATTTCGTACAATGCATTATCTGCTTTTTTTAAATAATCCCAAACGTTATCATTTTCAGAAGGAATTTTTACAAAGATACCTTGTGAAATAGTTAAATATTGTGAAACTTTTGAGTTATTGTTTGGAAACTTGGCTTTTTCAATTTCTTTATAAAGTGATTCTGAAATATGTTTTATTTCCTCAACTGATAAATTGTAATAAAGGATGCAGAATTCATCGCCACCATATCGAGAAACAAAAACATTGTCTTGCTGTATTTTTTTTAAACAATTCGCCAAAGTAATTAAAGCCTTATCTCCAGTTTGATGTCCATAGGTGTCGTTTAATTGCTTGAAATAATCAATGTCTAACATTTCAATTGCAAAATTTGATTTGTTCGAACAAGCTTGATTGAATATTTTAAGTGCTTCGGCATCAAGAGCACTTCTGTTTGGGAGATTTACAAGAGAATCTGTCATAGCTTCTTTTTGAAGTCTAAGATTCTCCGCAAGCATCTTCTTTTGTTCACGTCTCAGTTTATCGGCTTTTATACGAAATTTTGTGTTTTCGTATGCACTAAAAATTCCATTATTAATTTGAATATTAATTATATAGTGATATTGTATAATGTCCTTATTAAGCTGCTCATTATCATTAATACATTTATCATACATTATTTTGTTTGTTAAGAATATTATCTTACTGCTTTGATTATGACTATCTAAAATAGGCTTTTGCATCATATCCATTAATTCTTTAGCTTTTTCAATGTGCTGAGTTATTAGCAAAAAAGTTATCATTTCATTTATTTTTTGAAATTGTGATGGATCATTATAAAAAGTATTGGAAACCATAGAAAAATATTGATTTAAATATTTGGCTTCTCTGGTTTTATCATGAATACCACCATAGTATTGAATATGTGCAGCAATCACTTGAAGCTGAATGTCTTTAGTTGTTTCGAATTTAGTTATTGTGTCTAATATCTGTTTGGCATGTTCATAATCATCAATTCTAGTAAGGGAATCTAACATTAAGCATAGATTTAATACTCTATTATTGATAAAATCAACTGTACAGTTATCTGCGCAGTTAGCTTGTTGAGAATATATTTCTTCAAGTTGTTTAGTGAGCTCTATGCATTCCTTTGGATGTCCTAATATTTGAAATTGTTTTGCAATTTTATTTCTTGCTAATAGTTGAGTTAATGAATCTGTTTCGCTGCAATTAATAGCTTCGATGAAGGCATCAATTGATAAAGTAAATTCTCCACGATTTAAAGCATCTGTTCCTAAGTTGATATATGCATGTGCTCGTTCTACGTTATCTTCTATTTTAGAAATATCATTAAAATTTATAACTTCTTTTGGAATGTGATAATTTAATTCGTCCATGGATACAACCCCTTAAATCTTTTTAGTTTATATTACCGTTATTAATATTTGTATAAACAATATTAATAAAAAAGACTAGCGAAAGTTAGTTACTTAATTATTTCAATAAAAATGTAAACAACTATTCTACTAGTCTTTTTCGTATTGTTATTAAAAAAAATAATATTATTTAAAGGATAAATAATTATTTGTTATTTGCACGTTTACGAAGTCTTGGATCAAGAATTCTTTTACGGATTCTTAAGTTTTCTGGTGTTACCTCAAGTAATTCATCTGTATCAATGTAATCGATGGCTTGCTCTAAGCTTAATACACGAGGTGGAACAAGAGTTAAAGCTTCATCTGCTGAAGATGAACGAGTATTTGTTAAATGTTTCTTTTTACAAACATTAATTTCGATATCTTCTGCTCTAGAGCTTTGACCAATAATCATACCAGAGTAAACTTTTTGACCTGCTCCAATGAATAATGTACCACGATCTTGTGCAGCAAATAATCCGTAAGTTACAGATTCGCCAGATTCGAAAGCGATAAGTGAACCAGTTGCACGGTACTGGATATCACCTTTGTATTCATCGTATCCGTCGAACATAGTATTAAGGATACCGTTACCTTTAGTATCAGTCATGAAGTCACCTCTATAACCGATAAGACCTCTTGATGGAATTCTGAACTCAAGTCTAGTATATCCACCAGCGATTGAACCCATGTTTCTAAGTTCACCTTTACGTTGTTGTAATTTAGAAATAACAGCACCTGTAAATTCATCAGGAACATCTACATAAGCAATTTCCATAGGCTCAAGTTTTTTGCCGTTTTCGTCTGTTTTGTATAAAACTTCGGCTTTACTTACAGCAAATTCAAAACCTTCACGACGCATATTTTCGATAAGAACTGAAAGATGAAGTTCACCACGACCAGAAACTTTATATGTGTCAGGTGTCTCACCTTGTTCTACTCTAAGAGAAACATCTGTATTTAATTCACTATATAAACGATCTCTAATATGACGAGATGTTACGAATTTACCTTCTTGACCAGCTAATGGGCTGTCGTTAACAATAAAGTTCATAGAAATTGTTGGTTCTGAAATCTTCTGGAATGGAATAGCTTCAGGATTCTCAGGAGAACAAATAGTATCTCCAATGTGTAAATCTGAAATACCAGAAATAGCTACGATTGAGCCAATTTTAGCTTCTTCAACATCAACTTTTTGAAGACCTTCGAACTCGTATAATTTGCTGATACGAACTTTTTGTTTTTTGTCAGGATCATGGTGGTTAACTACAACTGCTTCCTGGTTAACTTTGATAGATCCGTTGTCAACTTTACCAATTCCGATACGACCAACATATTCATTGTAATCGATTGTAGAAATAAGAACCTGAGTATTTGCTTCAGGATCTCCTTCAGGAGCTGGAATGTGGTTGATGATTGTTTCAAATAATGGAATCATGTTTTCTGGTTTGTCGTCTGGGTTATACATTGCATAACCATTACGAGCTGATGCGTATAAGAATGGGCAATCAAGCTGCTCATCTGAAGCATCAAGATCCATGAATAATTCTAATACTTCGTCAACTACCTCAGCAGGTCTTGCTTCAGGACGGTCAATTTTATTTAAGCATACTACAATAGGAAGACCTAGAGCTAATGCTTTCATAACTACGAATTTAGTCTGAGGCATAACACCTTCAAATGCATCTACTACTAAAACAACACCGTTAACCATTTTAAGTACACGTTCTACTTCTCCACCAAAGTCAGCGTGTCCAGGTGTATCGATGATGTTGATTTTAACATCTTTGTATTGAACGGCTGTATTCTTTGAAAGAATTGTGATACCTCTTTCTTTTTCGATATCATTTGAGTCCATAACACGTTCTTGTACTTCTTGATTTTCACGGAATACACCACTTTGTTTTAAAAGTTGGTCAACTAAAGTAGTTTTACCATGATCTACGTGGGCGATGATGGCAATATTACGAATATCGTCTCTTGTTGTTTTCATTTATTTATCCTTCTTTCTTGGACTTTGTTTCTATTGTTACTTCTAAACTGAAAAATACTCAGCTTAACTTTAAAATCTTATCATAAAAAAAGTAAATAAACAAGGTAACGAAAATTAATTTATAAAAGATTAATAAATCTGTATAATTTTCAAAGGAAATCTTCTTTTTTTTGTTGAAAATTCCGAATTTTAATAACGATAGATGATGCTTGTTTACGGTAAAAAGTTGCAAAAAAAGTCTTAATGTGTTATTTTACCTATAATACAATATAGTGATGGCGAGATAATAAGTATTTACGAGATAATGAGTATTTAAAAAGGACGTATGAGCTAAGGAGGAAACATGGCTAACGGTGTAATAAAGATTTATTATGGAGAGGGAAGAGGGAAATCATCTTCAGCGCTAGGTAATGCGGTACTTGCAGCAGCGGAGTCTAAAGAGGCGATTATTATTCAGTTTTTAAAAGAAAAAATCTCTATGCAGGAAGAGTATTTAAAACGATTTGAACCTGAATTAAAATTATTTAGATTTGCTAAACAAGATGAGTGTTTTGAAAAATTACCAGAAGAGTTACAAGCTGAGGAAAGAAAAAATCTTAGAAATGGATTTAATTATGGGAAAAAAGTTATTTCTACGTCGGCATGTGATTTACTGGTTTTGGATGAAATACTAGGTTTGATAGACGAAAAGATAATTGAAATAGATGAAATAAAAGAGATTTTAACACGAAAACCAGAGGATATGGATATAATTTTAACTGGAAGAATTTTACCGGAGGAAATCAGAAAAATAGCAAACGAAGTTTATCATATATCTCAAGAATATTAGTAGTTTACTTAACTATTAAGTTTCTTAGTTTACTTGAAAAAATGGCTAAAATCATAAAAAACAATTTTTTTGTAAAGAATCTTAAGAAATCTTAAGATTCTTTTTTTTAGTTTCTCTTGAAAGCGTTTTTTTAGAATGATATGATAGTATGTGATAAAAGAAAAGAGGAGATTGCTAATGCTAAGAGCATATAAGAACACGAAAAAAAGTTTTACAGTTCTATTGATTGCTATCGTTGCACTTGCTTTGTTGGCTGGTGTGATAATGGCTATTTTAGGAAAAACAAAAAAGTTACGAATTGAATTAAATGGCGAACCAAAACAAGTAGTTGATTATGCCTCGGAATATAAAGATAAGGGCGCGAAAGCTACTTATGGAAACAAATTAATACCAATTGGTAAAAAAGCTATAAAAGTTAAAACAATTGGTAAGGTTGATACCAAGGAGTTTAAGACATATGAGGTGATATATGAAGCCGAGTACAAAGGTGAAAAGGCTACTGCTAAGAGAAAAGTCGAGGTAAAAGATATCTCAGGTCCAAAGATTAAATTAACTAAGGGAAATGTTGTATATGTTTTACCAGGACAGGAATACACAGAAGATGGCTTTAAGGCTGTTGATAATCTAGATGGTGATGTGACTGCCAATGTAAAAAGAACAGTTACTAAAGATAAAATTACATATGAAGTAACTGATAAAAAAGGTAACAAAACAACAGAAGTTAGAAAAATTGTTTATAAAGACAAAGTGCCTCCAGTTATCACTTTAAAAGGGGGAGAAAATGTTACTGCATATCAAAACATTGGTTGGAAAGACGAGTATACAGCAATCGATAACCTAGATGGTGATGTGACTAAAAAGGTTAAAGTAAAAGGAAAAGTTGACATGAAAAAATGTGGAACATATACTTTAACTTATACAGTTTCTGATTCTCATAACAATAAGGCTACAGTTAAACGTGTAGTTAAAGTTGAAAAAGAGGGTACATTGCCACCAACAGTTCCAGACAAAAAGGTTTGTTACTTAACATTTGATGATGGCCCTGGACCATATACTAATAGATTATTAGATATTTTAAAGAAATATAATGTTAAGGCTACTTTCTTTGTTACTAATTTAAGAAAAGATTGCCAGGCTGATATTGCAAGAGAAGTTCAAGAAGGACATTCAGTAGGTGTTCATAGTTTTACACATGATTATAAGAAGATTTATGCAAGTGAGTCAGCATATTGGGCTGATTTTGATGCAATGGAAAATGTAATTCAGCAGGAAACAGGTAAAACTACTAAACTTATGAGATTCCCAGGCGGAAGTTCTAACATGGTAAGTAAGTTTAACCCAGGAGTAATGGGAAGATTAACACAGCAGGCTACTGAAAAAGGTTATGTTTACTTCGATTGGAATGTTTCAAGTGGTGACGCAGGTGGAACAAAAGATACAAATGTTGTTAGACAAAACATTATTCAGGGAATGCAGACACACAATAAATCCGTTGTATTATGTCATGATATCAAAGAATTTACAGTTAATGCAATTGAAAGTGTGATTACCTGGGGATTACAAAATGGTTATACATTTTTACCATTAGATGAGACAAGTTTTGATGCTCATCATCCAGTTTTGAATAAATAATAAGTGTTGACTTGAGTATGTTTTAGTGATATATTTAAGTTAAGTTATTAGTGGTTTAACAAGTTAAAATGAAAAATAAAATTGTTAAAGAGATAGAGGTTGCGCAAGTTAATAGTACTTTGTTGGATGAAGCAAATCAGTTGAAGACAAAGGAAAGGGGCGAGCGCCGAAAGGATTATTTTTGCAAGATAATTCTTGGGCATGAGGTTAAGAGCTTTATGACTGTCATCGTAAGATGGAGTGCTATCATAGTTGAGATGAATTTTAAGCCAACTCTATCAGTTTTTTGATAGGTTGGCTTTTTTAGAGCTAGATGTTATGAAAGTGGTAGCAATTTGATAACTTAATAATTGTGTATGAAAAGAGGATGAAAAATGAGTATTTTTAAAGGCGCCGGAGTGGCTATCGTTACACCAATGAAAGAAAATGGAGAAGTTAATTACTCTAAACTAGAAGAGTTAATTAACATGCAGATTGATGGTGGTACAGATGCAATTATCATTACAGGAACAACAGGTGAGAGTGCAACTCTTACAATGGAAGAACATTCAGATGTAATTAAAAAAGCTGTAGAGTTTACAAAAAATAGAATTCCAGTAGTTGCAGGAACTGGATCTAACTGCACTAAGACAGCAATTCAGCTTTCTTCAGAAGCAAAAGAAGCAGGAGTAGATGGAATTTTAGTTGTATCTCCATACTACAACAAAGCAACACAACAGGGATTAATTAATCATTATGGACAGATTGCAGATGAAGTTGATATTCCGATGATCATGTATAATGTTCCGAGTAGAACAGGGTGTAACATTATGCCGGAAACAGTAGCGACATTGTTTAAAGAACATAAAAATATCGTAGGATTAAAGGATGCAACAGGAAATTTGAGCCAATCAAGCAAAACAATGTATCTTACAGATGGAAAATTAGATTTATATTCTGGTGAAGATGGATTAGTTTTACCATTACTTTCACTTGGAGCAATTGGTGTAATCTCAGTATGGAGCAATGTTGCACCACGCCAGGTTCATGATATGTGCTATAGTTTCTTTGATGGAAACATTGAAAAAGCAAGACAACTTCAACTTGAAGCATTGCCACTTGTTGATGCGTTATTCAGTGAGGTTAATCCTATCCCAGTTAAAAAAGCTCTTAATTTTATGGGACTTGAAGTTGGCGGTTTAAGACCACCACTTAGTGAAATGTCAGATGCTAAAGCACAGGTATTAAAGAAAGCAATGGCTGATTATGGAATTGCGCTTGCACAATAATTGGCTGTGGTGTAGAATTCATAAAAGAAGCAATAATTATGATATGTAGCTGCCCAAACAGCTATAATATTTAGGTATAAGAAAGAGGATAAGATATATGACAAAGGTTATTATGCATGGATGTAATGGTCACATGGGTCAGACTATTACTAAACTTTGTGAAAATGATAAAGAAATTGAAATAGTTGCAGGTGTTGATTGCTTTGATGGAATCAACAATAGCTATCCAGTTTTTAAGTCAGTAAAAGAATGTAATGTTAAAGCGGATGCAATTATTGATTTTTCAAATGCAAAAGCAGTTGATGAGTTATTAGAGTATTGTGTAGAAACACAGACACCTGTTGTTTTATGTACAACAGGCTTAAGTGATGAACAATTAGCAAAAGTAGCTGAAGCAAGTAAAAAAGTTGCAGTTTTAAGATCTGCTAATATGTCACTTGGAATCAATACAATTATGGAATTATTAAAGAAAGCTGCGTCTGTTTTTGCACCAGCAGGATTTGATATGGAAATTGTTGAGAAACATCACAATCAGAAGTTAGATGCTCCTTCAGGAACAGCTATTGCATTAGCTGATTCTCTTAACGAAGCTCTAGATAATGAATATGAATATATTTATGACAGAAGTCAAAGAAGAGAAAAAAGAGATCCAAAAGAAATCGGTATTTCAGCAGTTCGTGGTGGAAATATTGTAGGTGAGCATGAAGTTTTCTTTGCAGGAATTGATGAAGTTATTACAATTAAACATACAGCATATTCAAAAGGTGTATTTGGTAAAGGAGCAATTGAAGCAGCTAAATTTTTAGCAGGTAAAGTTGCTGGAAGCTATGATATGGCGGATGTAATTGCATCTAAATAATAGTGCTAAAATTTGTTTAATATTCAAGAAATTGATGTGTTTTTAATAAAAGTATTTAATAAAATAGTGAGCTTAGATTAAGATTTATTTCAACTATTACAGAAATGTTGGTATAACAGTTTAACTTTTTTGATAGAGTGGAGGTTTTCTTGATTTAAGCTCTTTTTTATATGAAAAAATCATCCGAAATAGACTGTAGCATTTTAAATCAAACCCTATTTAATTGCTATAAAAAAATACTTATGATATACTGAAGAGTAAGTTAATGAGGAAATAATTTATATTACATAAGGTGTATACAGCAATATTGAAATAAAAATAGGAAAATAAGGTGGGAAGTATATGAAAATACTTGTAAAAAATGGAAAGGTAATAAATCCGGCGGATAAGTTTGAACAGGAGGCGGATTTATTAATTGAAGATGGAATTATAAAAAAAATAGGTTCCAAAATAAATGACGATGATGTTGAAAAAGTGATAAATGCTAAAGGATGTTTAGTTATGCCAGGCTTTATTGACTTAGATACCCATTTGACAGATCCAGGACCAGAGGAAAATGGCACAGTTATTTCAGAAATGAAAGCGGGTGCACGAGGTGGATATACAACGATAGTTGCTATGCCAGATACAAATCCGGTTATTGACAATGCTGATGCAGTAAAATATGTAGTTAATAAGGCAAAGTCAGAGGAATGTATTAATGTTTTACAGGCAGGAGCTCTTACTAAAGGTTCAAAGGGGGAAGAACTGACAGATATTAAAGTTCTATATGAAGCAGGTGTCCCAGCACTTAGTGATGCAGGTAAAACAGTTAACGATACATATGTTTTTTTTAATGGACTTAAGATGGCAAGGGATTTGAATCTTCCTGTTTTTGCACATTGTGAAGATGCATATCTTGAACATGGTGGGGTAATAAATGATGACGAAAATGCTAAACGTTTAGATATGCCAGTTTATTCTAATGAAGTAGAAGATGTAGTGATGGCGAGAGATTTGATTTTGGCTTATAAATCGGGTGCTAGAGTTCATATTAGTAGATGCTCTACGCATGGTGCCGTAAAAATGGTTGGTTTGGCAAAAAAACTAGGTGTAAATGTAACTGCGGAAGTAACTCCACATCATTTTACTTTGAGTTCAGACGATATTAAAGAATTTATATCTGTTCCGGAAAATGGAATTATGATTCCACATGATAATGATGCAGATACTAACTATAAAGTGAAACCACCACTTAGAACACTTTCAGATATTGAAACAATTAAAGAAGGTTTGAAAGAAGATGTGATTGATGTTATAGCAACAGATCATACTCCACATACTTTTGAATCAAAAAATACATCTATGAGATATGCACCATTTGGTATAGTTGGGTTAGAGACGGCAGCAGCTATAACATATACAGAGCTTGTTCTTAATGATGTAATTACTCCTATGCAAATGGCTGAAAAGATGAGTTATAATCCTGCAAAGATTCTTGGTATTGACAAAGGAGATATTAGTGAGGGAAAAGTAGCGGATATTGTTATTTTTGACATAAAGGAACATTATAAAATCGATAAATCAACTTTTGTTTCAATGGGAAAAAATACACCATTTGACGGAAAAGAAGTTATAGGGAAAGTTAAAGCTACTATCTGCGGTGGAAATGTTGTGTACGAGGCATAATAAATCCAAATATAATGTAAAACATAACATATAAAGCAAAATATAAAATATAACGCAAAATCAATTACAAAATATAATAAAAAAGCTTCAGGCTACGCTTTTTATAAGGCGTAGCTTGTTTGAAAATTGAGCAGTTTTATGCAAAATATAGGAATAAATAAGAAAAGAAAAGTATTTAAAATTTGTTATTGACTTTTTAATGAAAACAGTGGAAAATATATTGAGGTCAAGTGAAAGACAGGTCAGTTTTGCGACTTGTGGTGTTATTTCAACGACTATTACATATTGTTTAGAGAGAGGAACTTAAAAATGATTAACAAGTTAGTTGACAAAATTAAGCAAAAAGACGCACCGATAGTTGTAGGTTTAGATCCAATGTTGGATTATGTGCCTAATTTTATTAAAGAAGAAGCTTTCAACCAGTTTGGTGAGACATTAGAAGGTGCAGGGGAAGCTATTTGGCAGTATAATAAAGCAATTATTGATGCAACGCATGATTTAATCCCAGCTGTTAAGCCTCAAATTGCTATGTATGAACAATTTGGAATTGAGGGAATTAAGGCTTTTAATAAAACAGTGGAGTATTGTCGCCAAAAAGATCTTGTAATCATTGGTGATATTAAAAGAGGTGATATTGGCTCAACATCTAAAGCTTATGCAGTTGGTCATATCGGTAGAGTTCAGGTAGGTAAAAATAGTTTTTGCCCATTCAAAGAAGATTTCGTAACTGTAAATCCGTATCTAGGTTCAGATGGTGTTAACCCATTTATTGACGTCTGTAAAGAAGAGAAAAAAGGTATTTTTGTTCTAGTTAAAACATCAAATCCATCAAGTGGAGAATTCCAGGATAGACTTATTGACAACAGACCTCTTTATGAGATTGTTGGTGAAAAAGTAAATATGTGGGGCAGCGAGTGCATGGGTGACGAATATAGTTACGTTGGTGCAGTTGTAGGAGCAACATATCCAAAAATGGGTGAGACTTTAAGAAAGATTATGCCAAAAGCAATGATTTTGGTACCAGGTTATGGTGCACAAGGTGGAAAAGCAGAAGACTTAAAATGTTTCTTTAACGAAGATGGATTAGGAGCAATTATAAATTCTTCAAGAGGCATTATCTGTGCTTATAAAAATGATAAATATAAGGATAAGGGTATAACAGAAATGAATTTTGCTGATGCTTCTAGAATGGCTGTAATCGATATGATAGAGGATATTAATTCGGCTATTAAGTAAGATTTTTGTTTAAAGATTTTTAGTGAAATTCGTATAAATAGTATTATTTATCTAAGAAGAATAAGGAGAAAATATGGCGATTTATAAAGAAGAGGCAATTGTCCTATCAAATGAAAAGCTAAGTGAAGGTGTTTATAGTATTGTTTTAAAAACAAAGGATATTGCAAAAGAGGCTATTGCAGGACAGTTTGTTTCTGTATATTGTAATGATTCGAGTAGAATTTTACCTAGACCAATAAGTCTTTGTGAAATTGATAAAAATGAGAATACAATTAGAATTGTTTTTAGAACAGTTGGAAAAGGAACAAGTGAGTTTGCTAAGTATGTTCCTGATACTAAAGTTACAGTTTTAGGACCATTAGGTAATGGTTATGATTTATCTAAACAATATGAAAACGTTCTTGTAATCGGTGGAGGAATTGGAATTCCACCAATGTTACAATTAGCAAGAAATATAAGTGGCAAAAAACAGATTGTTGTAGGTTATAGAAGTAAAAATGATATGTTTTTATATAAAGAACTACAAAAAGAAGCAGAAGTATTTGTTGCAACAGATGATGGAAGCTATCAGACAAATGGAACAGTTCTTGATGCGATTGCAGAGAATGATTTAAAAGCTGATGCAATTATGGCTTGTGGACCAATGCCAATGCTTAAGGCTTTAAAAAAATACAGTGAAGAAAAAGGAATAGATTGTTTTATTTCTTTAGAAGAACGCATGGCATGTGGAATCGGTGCTTGTTTAGGTTGTGTTACTAAAACAAAGAAAAAAGATCACCATTCAAAGGTTCATAATGCAAGAATATGTACAGAAGGACCTGTTTTTGATGCAAGGGAGGTAGATATTTAATGAATACTAGTGTTGATTTTTGTGGAATTAATTTTAAAAATCCTGTAATTACTGCATCAGGAACTTTTGGTTCAGGCCAGGAATATTCACAGTTTGTTGATTTAAATAGACTAGGCGGAGTTGTAACTAAAGGTGTAGCAAATGTTCCTTGGGAAGGAAATCCAACACCTAGAGTAGCTGAAGTTTACGGTGGGATGCTTAATGCTGTTGGACTTCAAAATCCAGGAATCGATACGTTTTGTGAGAGAGATATTCCTTTTTTACAAAAATATGATACAAATATTATTGTAAATGTATGTGGACATACAACGGAGGAATATTTAGAAGTAGTTGAAAGACTCGCTGATGAGAATGTTGATTTATTAGAAATAAATATTTCGTGTCCTAATGTTAAAGAAGGCGGAATCGCTTTTGGACAGGATCCTAAAGCAGTTCTTGATATAACACAACAAATTAAAAAGATCGCAAAACAACCAATTATTATGAAGCTTTCACCTAATGTTACGGATATAAAAGAAATGGCTAAGGCAGCAGAGGCAGGTGGAGCTAATGCCGTATCTTTGATTAATACTATAACTGGAATGAAAATTGACATTAATAAAAGAGATTTCGTTTTGGCAAATAAAACTGGTGGAATGAGTGGTCCAGCAATTCATCCTGTTGCGGTTAGAATGGTTTATGAGACAGCTTCGGCAGTAAATATTCCAATAATAGGAATGGGCGGAATCGTAAACTATGAGGATGCAATAGAAATGATTTTGGCTGGAGCTTCGTTAGTTTCTGTTGGAACAGCAAACTTCATGGATCCACAAGCTACAGTGAAAATTGTAGATGGCATAGAGGAATATATGAAAAAGTATAATGTATCAGATATCAAAGAATTAGTTGGTGCTGTGCATGAAAAATAAAATGAAGAAGTGTTTTTCTTGATATAATGGACACCTCAGATTTCGTACTTAAGTATGAAATCTGGGGTGTTTTTTCGTACTGGTTTTATAATATTTTATTTATTGTTCGTTCATTTAATTAATGCATTGTAATAAAAAACATAAAGAAATCTTAAGGTTAATTATTACTAACAATGTGATAAACTGAAATTAGAAAAAAAATAAAGGTAGGGGGATGATTATGAGAGAAAGAATTGTAAGCTTAACAAAAAAACAAACGGTTATCTTAGTCGTATTGGCAGTTGTACTCTTGATAATTGCTATTTTAGGGTGTTTTCTATTAAAACATTCTTCAGGAAAAAAAGACAAAGTTTATGTACAGAAAGTATCTGATATTCTAAATGAACAAAAATCAGGTTCAAATAAATATATGGGAGTAATCGAATCTGAGGGAAATAAGGAAATATTGCGTGACCCAGAGAGAAAAATTCAGGAAATTTATGTTAAAGAAGGCGATGAAGTTCAAGTTGGAACAAAGTTGTTTTCTTATGATGTTGATGATGCACAAAATGCAATTGATTCAGCAAAAATAGAAATTGAAAGCAGCAATAATTCAATTTCTGATTACAATGATAGTATTAAAAACTTAGAAGAAGAGAAGAAAACGGCAGATGAACAACGTGTTAAAGAGATTGAATATGAAATAAGAGAAAATCAGAATAAGGTTAGGGAAGAACAGTTAAATGTTGATCTAAAGAAGGCAGAAATTGAGAAAAACCAAAAGATAGTTAAAAGCGGCGTTATTGTAAGTACAGTCACAGGCGTTGTAAAAAAAATAAATAAAGATGAAAAAGATGCTCAGGGTAATGAGACTCCTTACATCGTTATTTATCAAAATGATAAACTAAGAGTCAAAGGAATGGTAGAAGAAGAAACTGCCAGAAGTTTAAAAAAAGATCAAGAAGTAGCAGTTAGATCTCGTGTAAACGAGGATGAAGTTTATAAAGGTAAAATTGTACAGATTGATCTTGATAAAAAAGCAGAAAATGAAAATGAGATGCAAGGACAAGGTTCAGAAGAAAAACAAAATGATAAGTCTTCTAAATATCCATTTTATGTTGAAATAGAGGGAGAAAATAAATTTTTATTGGGAGAACATGTTTACGTTGATACGGATTTAAGTTCACTTGATAAAAAGAAAGGAATTTGGCTGGATGCAAGCTATGTTGTAAACGCAGATAAAACGTTTGTCTGGGTAGAAAATAAAGATAAGTCGATTGAAAAACGAAATGTAAAAGTTAAAGAACTCGATGAAAATTCAAATAAGTATCATATTATTTCGGGCTTAAAAACAAGTGATTATATAGCGTGTGATATGCCAGGATTATATGATGGTGTAACTGCTGTAAGAAATCAATCGGATGTTGATTATAAATCACCTTTATATAAAAAGATAAGAAATACTGCAAATCCGATAGGTGAGTAAGGGGGGGACGAGATGTTAGTAGAGTTAAAGAATATATATAAGAACTATTACGGTGATAAACAGCTCGTTGTGCCCGTATTAAATGATGTAAACATCGAAGTAGAAAAAGGCGAATATATTGCAATTATGGGGCCTTCGGGTTCAGGAAAATCAACGCTGATGAATATTATTGGATGTTTGGATCATCCGACAAAAGGTGAATATAAATTAGATAGTAATGATGTTTTAAAATTAAAAGATAAGGAATTATCCAAGATAAGATTGAATAGTATTGGTTTTGTTTTTCAGCAATTCCAATTATTACCAAGACAGAGCGCACTATATAATGTTTCTCTTCCTTTGATATACGCAAAAGTAAATAAAAAAGAGAGAAAAAAGAGGGCTTTAGAGGCATTAAAAAAAGTAGGAATAGAAGATAGAAGTGATTTTAAACCAACTCAATTGTCAGGAGGACAAAAGCAAAGGGTGGCAATTGCCCGTGCTATGGTTAATAATCCTAAGTTGATATTAGCGGATGAACCAACCGGAGCACTTGATTCAAAGTCTGGCAAACAGGTTATGGATCTTTTTGAAAAATTGAATAAAGATGGTGTAACAATAATAATGATTACACATGATGAAAATGTTGCAAAACATGCAAAAAGGATAATCTATATAATTGATGGAAAACTTTATAATTCCAAGGAGGAGGCGATGAGACATGCACAGTAAAGTAAAGACGATAATAGTTGTTTTAGTTGCTATGGTTTGTGTTGTTGGCTTAGTTGTTGGAATAGTTTTTGGTGTGTCATTATATCAGAAAAGTAAGATGCGTGCTGACGTAATATATGTTTCCAATATAAATATGGGAGATATGAATAATGGACTTAC
Organism: Lachnobacterium bovis DSM 14045; assembly: GCF_900107245.1. Classification (GTDB taxonomy): domain Bacteria; phylum Bacillota; class Clostridia; order Lachnospirales; family Lachnospiraceae; genus Roseburia; species Roseburia bovis. Next base: position 82,509 of record NZ_FNPG01000011.1, on the reverse strand, counting down.
AAGTGACGGATTTGTCATTTCAGATAAATCACAAACAGTTTTGTTAAGTAAAGATCAGGTTATAAAAGAAGTTTACGTACAAAAAGGGCAGCAAGTTAAAGAGGGAGATAAGTTGCTGGCTTTTGATGTGGACAGCGTGAAGATTTCGATTGAAAAAGAAAAAGTAGAACAAAATCTGATCGATGTTAGAATTCAAAAAGAACAAAATGAAATGGAGAAGTTAAAACAGGAAGCAGTAGCTAGCAACATTGATGAGTATAAAGAATCAAATTTTACAAAAAAAAATGCAGATAAATCAAAAGATGAACAAGAAAATGATTTAGGGAATGAACCAGGAAATGAACCAGGGAATGAACCAGGAAATGAATCAGAAAATGGATCAGAAACTAATTCGGCAGATAAATCAAAAAATGACTCATATGATGAGTTAGGTGATGATTCGACTAATAATTCGATCGATAATCCAGCAGGCGATTCTTCTAATTATGGGCGTTCAAAAGAAGAAATTGAGAAGGATATAAAGGATCACGAAAAAGAGATAAAAACTTTAGAAGTAGAAAAGAAAAAATCAAGTTTGCATTTAGGACAGCTTGAAAAAGAAATAAAAGATGGCGTGATTTATGCAAAGTTTGATGGAGTAGTAAAAAAAGTTGGTAGTGTAGATAATCCCCTCTCAGATGGAAGTGATTTCCTAGTTATAAATGATAATGAAGGAATTCATGTAGAGGGATATTTAAGTGAAATCCAGATAAGAAAAGTAAAAAAAGGTCAAAAAGTTGTAGTATCTTCATATGAGAATCAGGAAGAAGAATATGAGGCAAAAATAGACAATATTGATCCAACTCCGATTTCAGGAAATGAGGAGATATATCTTCAAGGAAACCAAAATGTTTCAAAATATAAATTCACGGCATTCATAAAAGACTCAAAAAATTTAAAAGAAGGAGACGGATTGAGCCTGACGATAAAATCAGATGAAGATAATAAAGGCGAGAAACTATTTATTGACCAGTCTTACGTGAGAATGGATGAAGGTACACCTTATGTTTATATTTCATATAAGGGACGCCTAAAAAAACAATATGTAAAGACCGGAAAGATAGTTGATGGCGCTAGTATTGAAATAATTTCAGGACTAAAAGCGAGTGACAGAATTGCTTTTCCTTATGGTAAGAACATAAGCGAAGGTGTTAAAACAAGAAATACTAATTAGTTTGTAGAGGAGGGAGAAGTTTTGCTGGAAAATATTAAGTTGTCGTTTTCGGGAATAATGTCACACAAGATGCGTTCGTTTTTAACCATGCTTGGAATAATAATAGGTATAGCGGCAATTATTGCAATTGTTTCAATAATAGAAGGAACGAATAAACAGATAGAAAAAAATTTGATAGGTTCAGGAAATAATAACATTTCTGTTGAAATTGCAAGAGGTGATGATCCTGTTGATTTTTCGGGTGAAGGAATTCCTGATGGTTTAGTGGATTTAAATGAGTATCACATAAATGAGCTAAAGAATATAAAACATGTAAAAAAAGTTGCAACCTACAAAAAAAGGAATGAGTGTGATGGAGTATATTATCAAGATAATTCATTAGGAAATGGTGCTGTTTTAGGTGTTTCAAGAAACTATTTACAAACATGTGATTTGATTTTAAAAAAAGGAAGAACTTTTTCAAAATTTGATTATACTAAATTTCGAAAAGTTGTTCTTATAGATGAATGTGCAGAAAAGACACTTTTTCAAGGAAAAGATCCTATAGGACAAACAATAGAGATTCAAAAAGAACCATATACTGTTGTTGGAATTATAGGTGATAAAAAGGAATTTAAACCTGTAATCAATAATCAGGATGATTATTATACATATTATTCAAATAAATCGGGAAGAATTCTTATGCCAAATACAACCTGGCAGATACCTTATCAATTTGATGAACCGAGTAATGTTGTGATAAAAGTTGATAAAACATCTAATTTAACAACAGTTGGCAAGTTAGCTGCAAAAAAACTAAACAATATTATTCATGCTAATGATCCATCAATTAAGTATAAGGCACAAAATTTATTAGAACAGGCAAAAAAGATTCAGGAGTTAAAAGAATCAACAAACATGATGTTGATATGGATAGCTGGAATTTCTTTGCTTGTAGGTGGAATCGGTGTTATGAATATTATGCTTGTTTCTGTTACAGAAAGAACTAGTGAAATTGGTCTAAAAAAGGCACTTGGTGCAAGAAAAATAACAATCCTAGGTCAATTTTTAACAGAGTCGGTGGTGTTAACAAGTATAGGTGGAATTATTGGAGTTCTAGTAGGAATAGGATTGGCTGAAATAGTCTCAAAAGTTAATAAACTACCAATTCAGATCAATTTCCTTTCTGCTGTTTTTTCGGTAATTTTTTCAATGCTGATAGGTATAATATTTGGAATTTTACCATCTTATAAGGCGGCAAAACTTGAGCCAATAGAAGCATTGCGTAGGGAGTAATAAATAAACAATAATTTCGTTTTAAAACGTATTTTTTTGGTGTATTATACAAAAAAATTGTAAAAATATTGTATTTATATTAGTACATTACTAGAAAAATCTCTTATATTGTTGTAAAATATAGTTGATATGGTTGAATTTTTAACAAACATAAGGGAGAAAATATGTACGCAGACGAAAATGTAATTAAAATTAAACATGCTGTTTTGCTAGAAGTTGCAAAACACGCATTTAAAGGCGATTTAGAGGAATTTAGAGACAGCATTCCATTTGATCTAATACCTGGACCACAGGCACAATTTAGATGCTGTATTTACAAGGAAAGAGAAATTATCAGACAACGTGTAAGACTAGCAGAAGGAAAATCAGCAGGTGTTGAGGATAATCCAAATATTATTCAGGTTATACATGCTGCATGTGAGGATTGCCCTATTTCAAGTTATACTGTTACTGATAATTGTCAGAATTGTTTAGGAAAAGCATGTCTTAATGCTTGTAAATTTGGAGCAATAGAACCTGGTGCAACAAGATCTCACATTGATTCTAATAAATGTAGAGAATGTGGCATGTGTGCTAAGGCTTGTCCTTACAATGCAATTGCACATGTTAAGAGACCATGTAAATTTAGTTGCCCAGTTGATGCTATTACTTATGATGAATATGGAATTTCAGTAATTGATGAAAAAAAATGTATTCGTTGTGGTAAATGTATTCATAGTTGCCCATTTGGAGCAATTGGTTCAAAAACATCAATTGTTCAGGTAATTGAAGCAATTAAAGCCGAAGGAAAAAAAGTATATGCTATGGCTGCTCCTGCAACAGAAGGTCAGTTTGGGGAAAAAATCACAATGAATAGCTGGAAGAAGGCTATGAAAGAAGTTGGATTTGACGATTTTGTTGAGGTTGGATTAGGTGGCGATATGACAGCTGCTTATGAAGCTGAAGAGTGGGCTGAGGCATATAGAGAAGGAAAGAAAAAAGTAACTTCATGTTGTCCGGCTTTTGTAAATATGGTTCGTAAACATTATCCAGAAATTGCAGATGCCATTTCAACTACCGTATCACCTATGGCAGCAGTTTCAAGATTATTAAAAGCAAAAGAGCCAGATTGTGTAACTGTATTTATTGGACCTTGTATTGCTAAAAAATCAGAAGCTGCAGAACAAGGAGTAGAAAACAACGCAGATTATGTTTTAACATATTCTGAGATTCGCGCTATTATGAAAGCAAAAGGTGTTGTCTTAGAAGAAGATGACAATGACGAATATCAGGAATCTTCAATTTACGGAAAACGTTTTGCAAATTCAGGTGGAGTTACAGAAGCAGTACTTCAAAGCTTAAGAGAAGCAGATGATGAAATCGCAGCAACAGTATGTAAAGCAAATGGTGCGGCAGAATGTAAGAAGGCTCTTCTATTAATGAAAGTTGGAAAACTACCAGAAGACTTTATAGAAGGAATGGTATGTGAAGGTGGTTGTGTTGGTGGACCAAGTTCCTTCGCAGATCAGATTAAGACGAGAAAACAAAGAGAGAATTTATTATCTAAAGCAGATGATAGAAATATTCATGATAATTTGAAGAATTATGATATGGATTCTTTTTCAATGCATAGAGAATAGATTTTGTTGTAGTTAAAAAAAATCTATTTGTGTCGATACACAATGTAGGTGTAAAATATTTTGTTATAAAATATTTTAAATAAAATTTATAAAAATTTTGTAAGAAGAAATTATTATTTAAGGTTCAAAAAGGTTTAGGGGGCGAATTTAAAAATTCGGCCCTTAATCTTTTGCGATAAAAGCATTTATTTTTGAACAATGACGATATAATATGTGCGGACTTGTAGTGACTAGTTCAATTCTTAAACATCAAGGGGGGTAACACAAGTATGATGGATATTAGATTAAAGACATTTATTGTTTTGGTTATAATAATATGCGTAATGACACTTATTCTAATATATAGCAAAATAGATAATGAAATAGCTACAAAAAAAGAAGTAGTTACATTTAAAGGCATGATAGTTACATTTATAGTTTATGCTTTAGTGGATTTTAGATTAGTATTTGATGATTTTTATACATTTTTTCCCAAACTAGTAGTTACAATTATTATGGCATTAGGATTTTCATCGATGTCTTTTTCATGCTATTTTTGGTTTTTTTACGTTTCAGCCAGCGCAAAAATAAAAGCAATGTCAAAAAGATGGTGGTACTATGTGACAGGAATTCCACTTATGTTTGATTTACTCTTTTTATACACACCGTTATGTAAGTTCGTTTACATAGTAAAAAGTCCACCTGTTTTTAAACCTATGTTATCAGTTATTATGTTAATGGATTATGTGTACCTTATAATGGCTACTGCAATTTCTCTATATAAGAAACATAAGGCAAAAGCAAGATTAGAAAAGAAAAAATATGGAAGTCAGATAATATTTATTTTGTTTTTTACACTCAGTGGTGTGTTAATAGGATATTTGCTAGGTTATCCAGCAATAGAACTTGTGCAGATGCCAGTAATATTAAAGCTTTATATGGATATTCAGGATTACGCTATATATGCAGATCCAATGACAGGGCTTAGCAATAGAAGACGAATAAATGAATATTTAAATGAAGAATTGTTGGGTTGTAATCAGTTAAATCCTATTATAATAATCATGATAGATATTGATTGGTTTAAAAATATAAATGATGAGTTGGGTCATGATGTTGGGGATCAGACACTGATTGCTTTTTCAGAGGCATTGTTAAAATTGACAGAGTCTTCAGATGCAATTGCTGCCAGATGGGGTGGTGATGAATTTGTTATAGCGGCAAAAGAAAAGGGAATAGATATTGGCTTTAGGAAAAAACTTACAGATTTACTTTATGAAAAAAAGAATGAAATGGTGGTAATACCAAGGTTTAGTGTAGGAAGTTACAAATGTACATCTTCAAATATTACAGTTGAACAACTCTTGAAAAAAGTAGATGGTAATTTGTATTTAGATAAAAAAATTCAGCATTCATAGGGAGGAAATTTTTTCGACTATCTTGAAAAAGTAAAAGAGAGTGGAACTATTAGCAAAAACAATAAAAAGTAAAAGACCCTGCAATCATTGCATGGTCTTTTACCCCCTTCTTAATCATGTCCTTATATCATATTCCCCCAATAAATACTCTCATTTATATAAAAAGAATAGGTACAAAAAACTATTGATTAGTGTTGTTCGTAATTAAATAAATAATTTAAAATTTTATCGTAAAGTAAAATGAAAGAAAAAAATAAATAATAAATTAATTATCTAACTACTGTAACATTGGTAGCTTGTGGTCCTTTTGCACCATCAGCGATTTCAAATTCAACAGAAGCTCCCTCTTCAAGTGATTTGAATCCTTCCATGTTAAGTCCTGAGTAGTGCACGAATACATCATGACCGTCTTCGGCTGTGATAAATCCGTAACCTTTCTGATTGTTAAACCATTTAACTGTACCTTTGTTCATCTTATAATACCTCCAATATATAATGTTGCATCTCCAATACATATAATTTTACATCTGCAACTGATGTTAGAATATCATAAGTGTATAGAAAAGTAAAGCAATTTTATAAAAAAAAACAACTATTTTAAAAAAATATCAAAACTAGTTAAATTGCAAAGAATTTTTTGTATATTTTAACACTTGAAAAAAAATCTCTTTTGTATTTAAATTATAGAATTTCAAAATCTATGTTATTTTTCGTAAGAAAGATTCGAACTAATCTATCCCATTCGTTATCTAGCGATTTATCAATATTAAATGTTTTGTATGAAATTCCTGTAGTTAATGTTAATTGTCCGTTTTGAAATTTAATATTTAAAAACATTCCAGAAATGTCTAAAGGAGTATATGTACTCTCAATTGAAGAAAGTGTGTTTGCTAAATTTGAAGGTGAAAGTAAAAAAACAAATTTAAAATATCCAGGCGTGTTTTTGCCTTTTACAATCATCAGACATTTCTGACGAATCTGGTCATATGGGAAAAAATCAAGGTCAGTAACACCTAGATTTTCTAATTCTTCTGTATTATATAATTCTTTATTTACATGACCATCGATTACGTAACTTGCACCATTAACGATGGTTGCTTCCTGAAGTAAAAAATGATCAAACATGTCATTAAGAAGTAAATTATTCATAAAATTTTTAATGTTTTTTATTTGAACTACAATCATTAAAATATATCCTCGTATCATTTAGTAGTATTGTTTTGAGACCCTCTCCAAGGTCTTTTGCAAATTTTTTACAAATAAATAAAATAGCACTAAAATTGTAAAAACAGGTATCTAGCCTGAGATTTAGAGCTAAATTTAATTATATCATAAATAAAAAAATAGTTGTAGAAGTTTAGGACTACAGAACGTATAATAAATAATGATGGTGCAAGCCATTAAAAAGTGAAAAGAGGTTAATATCTATGGAATTTAACAAGACAGAAATCGATAATTTATTTTCAATGTTAAAAAAAGGAGTATCTCCTTTTGGCGTAATAGAAGAGTCGATAGAACGTTTAGAAAAAGCTGATTTTTGTGAGCTTAAATATGGAGAAAGTTGGAATTTAGAAAAAGGAAAAAAATATTATGTAAATCATCATGGAAGCACAATTTTTGCTTTTTCAATAGGTGATAATTTTGAAAAAAAACAGATGATAAGAATGGCAGCCGCTCATACAGATTATCCATGTTTTAGAATAAAGCCAAATCCTGATTTTTACAAAGAAGGATATGGTCAGATAAATACAGAAAGTTACGGAGGGTTAATCATTAATACATGGTTAGATAGACCACTTTCTGTTGCAGGTAAAATCACATTAAAAAGTGACAATGTTTTTGAACCTAAAGTTATTTATTATAGAGCCAAGAAGGCAATTTTAACAATTCCAAATCTAGCGATTCACATGAATAGGGATGTTAATAAAGGCGTAGAATTAAATAAACAAATTGATACAATGCCTATTGTAGATTTGTTGCCAGATGAACAAAAAGAAACTAAATATTTTATGGAATTTTTAGCAAAAGAGTTAAATGTAGATGTTAAAGATATTCTTGATTTTGATTTATCTGTTTTTGCAACAGAAGAGCCATGTTTTGTGGGAATTGATGATACGATGATTTCATCGCCAAGATTAGATAATTTAACATCGGCTTCAGCATTATTGTCGGCAATTATTAATAACAAAAGAGAAGATGGAATTAATTTGATCGCATTATTTGATCATGAAGAAATCGGTAGTTCAACGAAACAGGGCGCAGGTTCAATAATGTTACATGATATGTTGAGAAGAATTCTTGCAAATCTTGGCTTAAATGAGGAAGAAATTCAATCCAATATTTATAATGCCATGATGCTTTCTGTGGACGTTGCACATGGATTACATCCTAATAAATCTGGAAAAATGGATATTACAAATCATCCGGTTTTAGGAAAAGGTTTCTGTATCAAAGAAGCATGCTCGCAATCATATGCTACGGATTCAAAAGCAATTGCGATAGTTCAACAGATTTGTGATAAAAATGAAATTCCTTATCAAAGATTCGTAAATAGATCCGATGTAAGAGGTGGAGGTACTTTAGGTTCAATAGCGTCAACTTTATTACCAATCAAGGTTGTAGATGTAGGAGTGCCATTACTTGCAATGCATTCAGTAAGAGAACTTATGGGAACGAAAGATCAGGAATCATTATATAAATTTGTTTTAGCTTTTTTTGATGAAAAATAAATTTTTCAAAAAAATTATTGTCTCTTTTCAAAATAATAAAAAAGTGTTATTATATGCTTAGGTACGATGTAGTATTAAAAACTACATATAATAGAAAACAATAACAACTAATTTCGTTGTTAATACTAATCATATAAAATAAGGAGATATCATTAATGTACAAAATTATTATTGATAGTTGCGGAGAACTTACAGAAGAATTAAAGAAGGATGGTCATTTTGTAAATGTTCCACTTGAATTAGAAATAGACGGATATCATATTGTAGATGATGAGACTTTTGATCAGCTTGATTTTATAAAAAGAGTAGAAGAAAGTCCTGTTGGACCTAAATCTGCGTGTCCATCACCAGAAAGATATATGAAAGAATTTGAGGGCGATTATGATGATATTTTTGTGGTGACGTTGTCTTCAAAATTATCTGGTTCATATAATAGTGCTATCCTTGCAAAGAATCTTTACGAGGATGAAAATGGAACAGAAAAGAATATTTATGTTGTAAATTCACGTTCTGCATCAATTGGACAAACTGTAATAGGAATGAAAATTCAAGAATTTGAAGAGCAAGGAATGCCTTTTGATGAAATTGTAAAAAAAATAGAAGAATACACTGATTCGATTAATACATTTTTCGTTCTTGAAACATTAGAGACATTACGTAAAGCTGGAAGATTAAGCAATGTTAAAGCTTTTATTGCCAACACATTAAATATCAAACCTGTTATGGGTTCAACTGATGAAGGTTCAATTCAACAGTTAGGCCAAGGTAGAGGAATGAAGAAAGCTTTGGCTAAAATGGTAGATTGTATTGCTGAAGTAACACCAGATTCAGAAAATAGAAGAATTGCCATTTCGCAATGCAATTGCCCTGAAAGAGCAGAATATGTAAAAAAATTATTAGAAGAAAAGCTTAATTTTAAAGAAATAATTATAGTGCCAACTGCAGGCGTATCAACAATGTATGCCAACAATGGAGGAATTGTTGTAGCTGGCTAATGGTAATTAAAAGAGGGTAAAGTTATGAATGAAACATTAAAAGTTTTAAAAAATAGAAGAAGTTGTAGAGGCTTCAAATCAGATATTGTAGAAAAAGAAAAGATTGATGCGATAATTGAGGCAGGCACATATGCTGCAAATGGAATGGGTAAACAATCACCAATTATAATCGCGGTCACTAATAAAGAACTTAGAGATAGAATATCTGAGGAAAACAGAAAGATTGGTGGCTGGAGTGAAGATTTTGATCCATTTTACAACGCACCAGTTATTTTGATTGTGTTAGCGGATAAGTCGGCTAGAACACATATCTACGACGGAACACTAGTAATGGGTAATTTAATGAATGCTGCAGAAAGTTTAGGTGTTAATAGCATTTGGATTCACCGAGCAAAAGAAGAGTTCGAGTCTGATTGGGGCAAAAACTTATTAAAAGAACTTGGTATAGAAGGTGAATACGAAGGTATTGGTCATCGTGCTCTTGGTTATGCAATAGCGGATATGAAGCCGGCTGCTCCACGTAAAAAAGATTACGTATATTATGTTGATTAAGAGAGTTTGAAATAAAGTTTAAAATAAAAATAAAAAAATATAAAAAAAGTGTTGACATTCCGTAGCAATTTTGTTATTATAATCAAGTCGACAGCGAGCGACGGTAAATAAAAGAGCTGCGGAAGTGTCGGAACTGGCAGACGAGCAAGACTAAGGATCTTGTGATCATTGCGATCGTGAGGGTTCGATTCCCTTCTTCCGCATTAATTAAAATGTATAGGAAACCATAAGGTTTCCTTTTTTTTTATCCTAAAATAATTTATTCAAGAAAACGATTGTTTAAGAAAAAATTGAAAAGAGGAGGGGACTTAGGTGAGTGGTTCACATGTTTTAGAAATTAATAATCTTTATTATCATAAAGGATATTTTTCTCTTAAGGATTTAAATCTTTACTTGAATGAGAATGAAGTGCTTGGTGTTTATTTGGCGCCAGGAATGGGCAAGACCACTCTTGCAATGTTGATAGGTGATGCTATTGAACCAGAGTGTGGTGAAATTTTGTACTTCGGTAATAAGATGAGAGAAGATGAAATCGCAATTAAAAAGAAAGTATCGCTTATTTATGAATCTCCAAATTTCAATCTTAATCTAAAAATAGAGACGTTAGCTAAAGCAATAAAAAGATTAGATGAAAATTTTGAATATGATAGTTTTTTGTTTGATGCGAAAAAAGAAGGATTGGATTTTAAAGTAAGGTTGAAAAATTATTCAAAAAGCGATATAAAGGTAGTATCTCTTTTAATAGCATTAAATAGAGATACTAAAATTCTGGTTTTGGATGATTTGAAAATCGGCATAGAAAATGAAAAACTACGACAAATAGATTCTATTATAAAGGAAACTAAAAAAAGAAAAAAACTGTCTATCATATTTCTGACAAGTGACAAAGAATCTGTGGAGAATTTATCGGATAGACAAATATATTTATGATGGACAGAGTTTTGAATAATAAAGGAAGTATATTATGCTAAGATATTTTCAGTTAAAAGGAAGAGGAGAAGAAACAGAGATACATGCAGTGGCTTCATTGTTACTTGCTACGTATTGCATGATCTTTTCGAATGAATTGATAGGTGGAATGGGCGGATTGCCAATGTGGGTTGGCGTGATGCTTTCATATTACACTATGAGGCTGATAGCAATGTCAAAGAGTAATATCTGCCATACCTTACCAATTGGATGCAAGAAGGAAATAGACTACATTTTTGTAGGATATATATTGTTTTTTGGTATTTCGTGGGGAATTGTCAAAATAATGGTAGTCGTTTCAAGAATGATAGGTTGGTCAAATTTAAATGGAATGTCTCCGGGTGAGTATATCGATTCAATATATGGGAGTTCATTGTTAGAAAGATGGGCATATTTTATTGCATGGATAACGGTGGCAGCATTTGCTATATCATTATTTCCTCTTGTTGTAATTAAAACGAAAAAGTTTTTTGCACTGTATCTGCTAGTAGATAGTGGAATCTTTTTTATAGTATGTAAAATTATAGTTGTAATTTGCGGAAGATTTTTACCACAAAAAAACAGGAGAATGCATATAAAAACATTGCTTGATTATATGTTGGTTTGCCACATGCCAAGGCGGCTTGTTGCAGTCGGGATAATAAGTGGAATGTTGTTGGGATTGTTTTTTATAGCTTTATTTGTTAGAAAAATAAGCCAGATTGTTTATGCTTCGAGAAATAAGATTTATTCTGAAAAAAGGATAAAAAAATTAAAAGAATATATTAGTCTTACTAGCGAAGAAAAAAGGATTCTTAAAATCAGAAAAATTAAAATTACAGTTAGTATAGTTTTTGCTGCTTTTTGTCTATGTATAGGATTATTTAGATTTTGTAAAGTGATTAAAAAAGATAATCAAAAAGGAAAAGAGGATTCGTATGTCAAAGTTGGAGAATGCTTGACGAAGGATGAAGCATTTGGCCCTATGTGTTACAACGGAAAAGTTTATGTACCCGTAGATGATACATTTAATTTTGATAAGAATGGAGGAACGCCATTAGGCTATTTGGCATATAAAAATCAGAATTGTCATACTCAGATTTATAAAATGACAATAGGCAATATTTTGTATAAGCCACAAGATGGTAATGATGAATTTAAAAATTGTTTAGAGATGAGTGGTGCTGACTATAATTCATATAAATTGGTTGATAGTGTGCAAAAAGAGGCGCTCTACAAACAAGATAATGTCTTTGTCTTATGGGATGAAGATTGGATAAACGAAACAAGTTATGGCGCAGATAAAACTGGATATACAATTATTGAAAAAGGTTTTGTTGAACGTTTAATTCAAAAATTTGGTGAAATACAATACAATCCAAAAGATTTTGAAAAATATGATACATATTTTACACTTAGAAGTTACAAAGATATGAAAAGTGTTAATGGAACAGAAATTTTAAACGGAAATTGGGTTGGTTGTATTTTGGTAAAAGATAATAAATTTTATTTTGGAAATTATAAAAACCAAATAAATGGACTGGAATTGAAGGAACTATTAGATATTATAGGTGGCAACATCAAAGAAACAGAAAAAAATTTGAAAAAAAATAATATTTTTTTGGATGAAAAAAAGGAAATCGCACATTGATATAGAATATTAATAGTGTAGGTTGTTCTCTAAAGGATTTTTTATTTAGAAGGAGCTGTAAGAATGACTATTCGAGAACAAATAGAAAAGATGGAAAAAGAAAATCTAAGTCCGCATGCTTGTTTGAGTGTGAATTCAAAAGGGCGTGCTTTTCCTGAGCCTCAATGTGATATCAGACCTGTTTTTCAAAGAGATAGGGACAGGATACTACACAGTAAATCGTTTAGAAGATTAAAGAATAAGACACAAGTTTTTTTAACTCCTAAAGGAGATCATTATAGAACAAGACTATCGCATACTTTAGAAGTTTCGCAAAATGCGAGAACAATAGCTAAAGCATTAAGGCTGAATGAAGATTTAGTTGAAGCAATAGCTTTAGGACATGATTTAGGACATACACCTTTTGGACATGCAGGTGAGTTTGTTTTAAATAAAGTTTATGAGGGCGGATTTGAACATAATGTTCAAAGTTTACGTATCGTAGATAAGCTTGAGAGATCAGGTCAGGGACTTAATTTGACGTGGGAAGTAAGAGATGGTATTTTGAACCATCAGACTCATACTAAACCCCATACGCTAGAGGGTAAAATCGTAAGATTATCAGATAAAATAGCATATGTTAATTCGGATTTTGATGATGCTATACGTGCAAGGATTTTGTGCGAAGATGATATCCCCCTTGAAATCCGAAAGACTTTAGGATATGATACTAAAAGTCGTTTAGATCACCTTATTCATGATATTATTATTAATAGTATGGATAGGGCTGATATTTTGTTGTCTAAAGAGACGAATGAAGCGCTCTTTGACCTTAGAAAATTTATGTTCAAAAATGTATATACTAATCCTGTTGCAAAAAGAGAAGAAGGAAAGGCGATGGCACTTCTTGAACAGCTTTATTATTACTATATGGAAGGTGACCATATAGAACAGCTACCTAAAAAGTATTTAGATATGCTAGATAAAGGTACTAAGAAGGGTAGAGTTGTGTGTGATTATATTGCTGGAATGACTGATCAATTTGCAATTAGTACATTTAGTAGTCATTTTTTGCCAAAAGAATGGCAAGTTGGTGATAGCTAATATGGCGTAAGTATTTGTAAGAGCGTAAAAGAAACTAAGGTTTAAGTATGTGAAAAAGTGAAAAAACGGTGATGACGTGAATTTTTTGCAGGAAGGAGGACTTTGATGCCGTTTTATTCAGACGATTTAATTGAAGAAGTAAGACAGAGTAATGATATAGTTGATGTAATAAGTAATTACGTGCAATTAAAAAGAAAAGGTAGTTCTTATTTTGGACTATGTCCGTTCCATAACGAGAAAACGGGATCGTTTTCAGTTTCTCCAAGTAAGCAAATGTATTATTGCTTCGGTTGTGGAGCAGGTGGTAATGTATTTACGTTTTTAATGCAATATGAGAACTTTTCGTTTAGAGAGGCTATGGAATATCTCGCAGATAGGGCCAATATTGAGTTGCCTAAATATGAAATGACTCAAGAGCAAAAGATGAAAGCAAACGAGAAGGCTGTATTGCTTGAAATAAATAAAGAAGCAGCTAAATATTTTTATACGCTTCTGCGTTCCCCAAGAGGAGAGCTAGCCAGTAAATATTTTGAAAAAAGGCAGCTGACTCCTGAGACTATGCGTAAGTTTGGACTAGGATATTCGGACCAGTATAGTGATGATTTGTATAAGTATCTTAAGCAAAAAGGATATACTGATGAAATCTTAAAGGAATCAGGTTTGATTACAATCAAGGAATCTAAAGGCGTTTACGACAGATTTTGGAATAGAGCGATGTTTCCTATTATGGATGCGCACAATAAAGTTATAGGCTTTGGAGGGCGTGTTATGGGAGATGGCGAGCCAAAGTACCTTAACTCTCCAGAAACAAAGGTATTTGACAAAGGTCGTAATTTATATGGCTTAAATTTTGCAAGAGCAAGTAGAAGAGATTATTTACTGTTGTGTGAAGGCTATATGGATGTAATTTCCTTGCATCAGGCTGGTTTTGATAATGCTGTAGCTTCATTGGGTACAGCGCTTACGAGTGGCCATGCGAGTTTGTTAAAAAGATATACTAAAGAAGTTTATTTGACATACGATAGCGATGGAGCTGGTATAAAGGCTGCACTTAGAGCTATTCCAATTTTAAAAGAGGTTGGAATTTCAACAAAAGTAATAAATATGAAACCATATAAGGATCCAGATGAATTCATTAAGAATTTAGGTGCTGAAGAATATGAGAATCGTATACGAGAAGCTGAGAACAGTTTCATGTTTGAAGTGAGAGTACTTCAACAGGATTACGATTTAAATGATCCTGATGGCAAGACTAGATATTTCCAGGAAGTTGCCAAGAAATTGCTTGGTTTTTCGGAAGAATTAGAACGAAATAATTACATTGAAGCAATAGCTAAAAAGTACCAGGTTTCTTATGATGATTTAAGAAAGATGGTTGTTAATATGGCAATAAAGCTTGGTGGTTATCAAAAGCCAAAAGAGATTAGAAATAGTCAAACTATCAAGAAACAAAAAGAAGATGGCATGAGACAATCCCAGAAGCTTATGCTTACATGGCTTATAGAAGATGATAAATTATACCCAGTTATTAAAGATTATATAAGTTTTAAAGATTTTACAGAAGAGCTTTATTCAACAGTTGCCACGGAAGTTTTTAAACAATATGAAGAAAACGGAAGTGTTAACGCAGCAAGAATTATTAGTACGTTTGAAAGTGAGGAAGAACAAAGAGAAGTGGCATCATTGTTTAATGCTAAAATTCAGAAATTGTCTTCCAAGAGTGATAAAGAAAAGGCATTAAAGGAAACAATTATAAGAATAAAGCAAAATAGTATTTCAGTACGTTCTAACTCGTTAGATCCAACAGATTTACAAGGTTTGATGGATGTTTTAAATGACAAGAAAGAACTTGAAAAAATAGAAAAAATGCAGTTTAGTCTTTAAAGTTTATGTACTTTTTAGATATAAAGAAAGTTGAGAGGAAGTTAATAATGGCAAACAAAAAAGTAGCAAAAAAGAATTCAAAAGCTTTAACCCCTGAAATGATTGAAGATTTCCAAAAGAGACTTCAAGAATTGAAAAGCTTAGCTAAAAAGAAGAATAACATCTTAGAATATAACGAGATTAGTGATTTCTTTGAAGATATGCAACTAGATGCTGATAAATTTGAACTTGTACTTGATTATTTAGAAAAAAATGGTATCGATGTGTTAAGAACTCACGATGGAGATGTCGATGCATATGATGTGGACGATGACGCAATTTTAAATGGCGATGATGAAGATATGGAAATGGAAAACATTGATTTATCCGTTCCAGAGGGCGTAAGTGTTGAAGACCCAGTACGTATGTACTTGAAAGAAATTGGTAAGGTTCCACTTTTAACAGCAGATGAAGAAATTCAATTAGCAAAGAGAATGGAAGATGGACAGGCAGCTATTGAACCATTAAAAGAACTTAAAAAGCAACTTTATGAAGCAGAATTAGATGTTGAGAAAGCAGAAATTAGAGAAAAAATTAAACCTTTACAGTTAGCAGTTGATAGAGGATCAGATGCTAAGAAGAGATTAGCGGAAGCCAATCTTAGATTAGTAGTAAGTATTGCAAAAAGATATGTTGGTAGAGGAATGCTTTTCCTTGATTTGATTCAGGAAGGTAACCTCGGTCTTATCAAAGCTGTAGAAAAATTTGATTATAACAAAGGATATAAGTTCTCAACATATGCAACATGGTGGATTCGTCAGGCTATTACAAGAGCTATTGCTGATCAAGCTAGAACAATCAGAATTCCAGTTCATATGGTTGAGACTATCAATAAACTTATAAGAGTTTCAAGACAACTTCTTCAGGAATTAGGAAGAGAACCATCTCCTGAAGAAATTGCAAAAGAATTAAATATGCCAGTTGAAAGAGTTAGAGAAATCTTAAAGATTTCACAGGAGCCAGTATCTCTTGAAACTCCAATTGGTGAAGAAGAAGATTCACATCTTGGAGACTTCATCCGTGATGAAAATGTACCTGTTCCAGCAGAGGCAGCTGCATTTACATTACTTAAAGAGCAATTAGGTGAAGTTCTAGGAACTTTAACTGAAAGAGAACAAAAAGTATTGACTTTACGTTTTGGCTTAGAAGATGGACGTGCAAGAACTCTAGAAGAAGTAGGAAAAGAGTTCAATGTTACAAGAGAACGTATCAGACAAATCGAAGCGAAAGCATTAAGGAAACTGCGTCATCCTAGCAGAAGTCGTAAATTAAAGGATTATTTAGAGTAAAATGTTGAAATTATCAAAACGTATGAGAGCTGTTGCAGCAATGGTTACTACAGGTAACATTTTAGCTGATGTTGGAACGGATCATGGATATGTTCCGATTGCTCTTATACAAAGAGAAAAAATACCAAAAGCTATTGCGGTTGATATAAATGAAGGACCACTTAAACGTGCGAATGATAATATTGCTTTATACGGAATGCAGGATTCAATAGAAACACGTATTTCTGATGGTGTAGAAGCATTAAAAGTAAATGAAGCTGATAGTATCTTAATTGCTGGAATGGGTGGAGAACTTACGATTCATATTTTGACAGAAGGTGAAGATATATGTCGTAATGCAAAAGAGTTAATTTTACAGCCACAATCAGAGGTGAGAAAAGTTAGACAATACCTTAGAGTAAATCGTTACAAAATTGTTGATGAGGATATGATTTTGGAGGATGGAAAATATTATCCTATCATCAAAGCGATTCCAGTTGATCAAGATGACTTTTGGTTGGATAAAAATGAAAATGTAATCACTACATGTGATATTTATGGACCATTACTTCTTAAGAATGGTAATCCTGTTTTAAGAAAATTTTTGGTTCATCAATATAGAAAATTGACATTTATACTACAATCCCTGGTTTTACAACAAGATTCTGAATCAGTTAGAAAGAGAAAGCAAGAAGTAGCACAAGAAATTTACTATAACGAATCTGCATATTCAATTTTGGGGGCGATAAAAAATGCAGGAAATTAATGTAGTTGTTATGCTTTCTAACGGAGAAGAAGAAAGTATAACAGTAAATGAAAACACAACACTTTTAGAATTAGCACAAAGATTTCAAGATAAATACTCGAGACCGATTATGCTAGCTATTTGTAATGGAAGGTTGAGAGAACTTGCAAAAGAAATAAAAGGAGATTCTAGAATCTCCTTTTTAACAATGGACGACAAAGACGGAAGAAGAACATATGAAAGAGGCGTCGTCTTTTTGATGCAGAAGGCTATTGATAATATTTGGGGGATTAAGAATAATAAAGTTCGAGTATGTTATTCATTAGGACAAGGTCTGTATTGTGTGTTCACACGAGAAGAACCATCAAAGGAAAATTTAGGAAAATTAAAAACAGAAATGAAAAAGGTATGCAAGCAAGGACTCCCAATTAAGAAGGAATCTTTAAAGAGTATTGAAGCTGAAGAACTTTTTAAAAAGTTCAATATGACAGATAAAGAACGCTTGTTACATTATAGACGATCATCAAGGGTCAATATATATGATCTAGGTGGAATAAAAGATTATTCATATGGTTATATGGTACCAAATACAAGTTTTTTGAAGTATTTCGATTTAATTCCATATAAAGAGGGATTTATTTTACAGATGCCAGGTCGGCATAGTACTGAAATAGAAAAATTTGAACCATATGATAAACTTTTTTCAGTTATGAAAGCATCTAAACAGTGGAGTAACATGTTAGGGTTTGGTACAATCGGAGCCTTAAATGATGAAATATCAAATGGACATGGAGAAGATATTATTCTAGTTCAGGAAGCATTAATGGAAGAAAGAATTGGAAAAATAGCATCTGAAATCAGTAAAGATCGTAGAAAAAAATTTATAATGATTGCAGGACCATCATCCTCAGGAAAAACTTCCTTTTCTCATCGTTTATCAATTCAACTATCAGCAAAGGGAATTATTCCACATCCAATAGGTTTAGATGATTATTATGTTGATAGAGAAAAAACGCCAAAAGATGAAAATGGCAATTATGATTTTGAATGTTTAGAAGCTTTAGATATCGTTAAATTTAATGAAGATATGACAGCATTGTTAAATGGTGAAGAAGTTATGATGCCAACTTTTAATTTTAAAACTGGAAAAAGAGAATACAGGGGAAATACCCTTAAACTAGCAGAAAATGATGTGTTGGTTATAGAGGGTATACACGGCTTAGATGACAGATTATCACATACACTACCGATAGAAAGCAAGTTCAAAATCTATATATCAGCATTGACACATCTTGCAATAGATGAGTTGAATCCTTTACCAACAACAGATGGAAGACTAATTCGAAGAATTGTAAGAGATGCCAGAACTCGAAATACATCAGCAAGAGAAACAATTGCTATGTGGAAATCGGTAAGAAGAGGCGAAGAAAAATACATATTCCCATTTCAGGAGAATGCAGATATTATGTTTAACTCAGCACTTGTTTATGAGATAGCGGTTTTAAAGGTTTACGCAGAACCATTATTATTTGGAATTCCAAGAGATTGTCCTGAGTATTTTGAAGCCAAAAGATTATTAAAACTATTAGATTATGTGGTTCCATTACCAGCTGATAGTGTAAATAAAAATTCATTGTTGCGTGAGTTTATCGGCGGAAGTTGTTTTAATGTCTAGCTATTGTTACTTTGTGATTTAGAAGCTTTTATAAATCATTTCATAGTCATTTGATAATAACAAGGTTTTATTTCAAATGGTACTTGAAAAAAAACAAAAATAATAGTATAATTAACGGGTTAATATGCAGGACAGGTGATCGCAGCTGCAAGTACCGAAAGGTCGCAGGTGAGGAAAGTCCGGGCTTCACAGGGCAGGATGCCGGTTAACGGCCGGTAGGGGAAACCCTCAGGACAGTGCAACAGAAATAAACCGCCACGCAAGTGGTAAGGGTGGAAAGGCAGTGCAAGAGACTACCGCCATCTTGGTAACAAGGTGGGCACATGTAAACCCCATTTGAAGCAAAACCGAATATAAGCGTTGACGTGGCCCGCTAGCTTAAGGTAGGTTGCTTGAGGTAATTGGTAACAGTTATCCTAGATAGATGATCATCCACGACATAACCCGGCTTATCGTTCTGCTAAGTTACATAATATCACTTTAAATATATTTTGATTGAACTAATGAAATGGTTGGGTTTTCCTAGCCATTTTTTGTTTTTTTAGTCTATTGTTTTATATAGTATTGTTTTATTTTGCATAACGATTTATAATGTGATAGTATAGGTTTATTGTGAAAAATAAAACTTGAGAAGGTACAATATTTGATGCAAATTATAGTTATTTGAATATGATTATAATTTTATGCGGAAAATTTAATAAGCTATTAATAATATATTGAGGAAAGGTGGTTAATATGAAAGAAGATTATAGAGAAATCAATACAGATGATAATGATCAAATTCATAATGAAGAAGCTACCCATTCAGAATCTAATGAAGAAGTTATCCATTCGAAAAGTGATGGTAAGGATACCGATTCAGAATCTAGTGTCAAAACGCCTATTCATAGTCGTATGCATGAACGCGTGATGAGTCAACCATTTCGAAGCGGCGATATGATGAAATTATCATTTTTAAATGATAAAGATGATGATGATTCCAAAAATAAAGGCAATCAGGATAACGCAGAAAAAAACAATAATAATGAACAAAAAAATGAAAAAGACGACGACGGTAATTACGAAGATTTTTGTTCTGTTTGTAAAAGACCTGAAGGTATGGCAGGACCGCTTGTTCGTATGCATCGATCTTTTAAAGTATGTCCTGATTGTATGCAAAGGTTTTTTGATATGATGCCACCATCTGATATGCTTTTTGAAAATATGTTTGATCCAGATAAAATGATGAAGCCAACGAATTTGGAAGATTCCAAAGATAAAAAGAATCCAAGACGTTCTTTAAATCCAAAGGCGTATAAGTATGAAAATGCGCCAGCTGAGGTAAGAGAAGAAGCTGAGAGAACATTTCAGAAGAATAATCCGTTAGCTTATTTGGGATTAGAGCTGTTTCCAGGCCTAGATAATTCGATATTTGATGATAAAGCTGGTATGCCGGGGTTTCCAGCTATGACAAGTATGCCAGGAATATCTGGAATGCCAAGTAGGAACTTTACAAGGATGTTTAATCCAGATGGTTCGATGCTTGGAACTCATAGAGTAAAAAAACGTAAGAGAGCTAAAAAGAGAAAACCAATTATAGATATTAGAAATCTTCCAGCTCCTCATGAAATCAAAGAGAAACTAGATGCTTACGTTATCGGACAAGAGTATGCTAAAAAAGTTATGTCAGTATCGATATATAATCATTATAAGAGAATAATGAGTCTAGAAAATCATGTAGACGATGATGTAGAAATTGAGAAATCTAACATGTTGATGATAGGACCAACAGGTTCAGGAAAAACATATTTGGTTAAAATATTAGCAGAATTGTTAGATGTGCCACTTGCACTTGCAGATGCAACATCACTTACAGAAGCAGGTTATGTCGGTGATGATATCGAAAGCGTAATAACAAAGTTATTAGCAGCAGCAGATAATGATGTAGAAAGAGCGCAGCATGGTATTGTTTTTATTGATGAAATTGATAAGATTTCAAAAAAGAATAATCCTAGTCAAAGAGATGTTAGTGGGGAGTCAGTTCAACAAGGAATGCTTAAGATTCTCGAGGGAACAGACGTAGAAGTACCGGTTGGAGCATCTTCTAAAGGCGCTTTTGTGCCACTTACAACAATAGATACAACAAATATTTTGTTTATTTGTGCAGGAGCTTTTCCAGGAATTGAAGATATAATCAAAAAAAGAATAAACAAAGAAGCTGCTATTGGTTTTAAATCTGAATTAAAAGATAAGCTTGATAATGATGATGATATTATGCAACAAATTGCGGTAGAAGATGTAAGAGAGTATGGAATGATTCCAGAATTCATAGGTCGTTTACCTATTCTTTTCACACTTGACGAGATGACAGAAGAAATGTTGATTAAGATTTTAACAAAGCCAAAGAATGCGATTATAAAACAATATGTCAAATTACTTGGTATTGATGATGTCGGACTTGAGTTTGAAGAAGATGCGTTGCGTTATATAGCTGAAAAGGCAAGAGAAAAGAAAGAAGGAGCAAGAGCATTACGAGCTATTCTTGAGAAGAGTATGCTTGATATAATGTTTGAAATTCCTAAAGATAAAAGAATTGGTAAAGTGCTAATAACAAGAGATTATCTAGAGGATAAAGGTGGTCCGATTATATCACTTAAAGAAAATTAAATAATTATTATAATTATGTTGTGATTAAATTTATGATTATTCTTATAATTAATCATTATAATTATTTTTTATAAAAATGATTTTGAGTTTGTATATTAGACCCAAAAACAGACAAGCAAGATAAAACACTAAGATTTATATAAAGGAGTTGTAAAATTGAAAATTATACATTGTGCAGACATTCATCTAGACTCAAAGATGACTACAAATCTCACTAATGAGCAGGCAAAAGAGCGCAGAGATGAATTACTAAATACATTTTCCAAAATGGTGGATTATGCTAAACAAAATGAAGTTAAAGCTATTTTGATAGCAGGAGATTTATTTGATACAAGAAATATTTCTGCATCAGCAAGAAATGTTGTAAAAGAAGCAATTTTGGGTTATCCGGATATTGATTTTGTTTATTTAAAAGGAAATCATGATCATGATAATTTCCTTTCTAATTTAGAAGATTTACCAGTTAACTTGAAACTTTTTAATGATAAAGAATGGAAATCTTATGAATACGGAAATATTGTTATTACTGGTTTAGAATTAACAGATGATAATCAATATTCTGTATGCAATGATTTACAATTAGAAGGTGACAAATTCAATATTGTTACTTTGCACGGACAAATTAGAGAGGGAGAAGGAAATCCAAGAGATTTCATAATTAACCTTGATAATTTAAGAGGCAGAAATATTGATTATTTAGCTTTAGGTCATATACATTCATACGAAGAAGACGATTTAGATAGACGAGGAAAATATTGCTATCCTGGTTGTCTTGAAGGTAGAGGATTTGATGAATGCGGTAAAAAAGGATTTGTTTTACTAGATATTGATGAAGAAACAAAAGAATTAAATACACAGTTTGTTCCTTTTGCCAAGAGAAATATTCATAACTTAGAAGTTGATATTTCTGGAGTCAGTACTACAATCGAAGCTTTAGTGAAAGTTGAAGAGTCATTAAGACGCAAAGAATATAAAGAAACATCACTAGTTAAAATTACATTAACAGGTGCTGTTGATGTTGAAAGCGATATCAATACAAGAATTATTGAAGGCAAATTAGAAGGCAAGTTTTACACTGTAAAAGTTGTAGATGAGACTTCCCAAACAGTAAAATATCAAGACTACGAAAGAGATAGATCATTAAAAGGCGAATTTATCAGATTAGTTTTAAACTCTGATGATAATGATTTTGATGATAAAGACAAAAATGCCATTATTAAATGTGGCATAAAAGCATTACTTGGGGAGGACTTATAATGAGATTAATTAAATGCCACATCGATAATTTTGGTAAACTACATGATAAAGATTACGTTTTTAACAAATCATTAAATGTTTTTAATGGTGAAAATGGAAGCGGAAAAAGTACGTTTGCAGCTTTTTTAAAAGCAATGTTATATGGCTTTGATAACAAAAAAGAAAAAGGTGCATTTGAAAAAGAAAGAAACATTTACAAACCTTGGCAAGGTGGAACTTACGGTGGAGAATTAGAATTCGAGTACCAGGATAAAAATTATAAAGTAGTAAGAAAATTTGGAAGCACAGAAAAAGCAGATGAGTTTCACATTTATGATGCAACAACTAATATGGAAGTTGATTGCTTTACAAAACATTTAGGTGATGAGATTTTCGATTTAGATAGAAATTCATTTGCAAGAAGTATTTTTATTGGACAAAATGATTGTGCTTTTTCAACATCAGATCAGATTAATGCAAAATTAGGAAACGTTGTTGAAAGTACAAATGATATTAACAATTACGAAAATGCTCAGAAAAAACTTAAAGATGTTGTAAATAAATTGTCACCATCTAGAAAAACGGGTTCTATTAGAAAACGTAAAGATCAGATAGATACTCTAAGACTTGAATTAAGAGAGTTAGATAATAGAGAAACAGAATATAAAAAAGTTGCTACTCTAATGGAAGACCAACAGAATAAACGTATTCTTTTAGAAAAAGAACGTGCCCAGCTTACAAAAGAGCAGAAGTTTGTAAGTGAAGCAGGAACTAAAATTGCAGAGCAGAATAACTACAAGCAATTGTGTGAAATCGAAAAAGAAAAAACAAAGGCATTTGAAGATGTAGAAAACTTCTTTGGGAAAGAATGCTTGAGTGATGAAGAAATCAGCAATATTACAGTTGATGTTCACAATTTAGTTAAGCAGGGACAAAGTGCAGAAGTTTATAAATTATCTAATGAAGAAGAAAAGACATACGAAGAGTTAGGTGAGCGTTTAAATAACGGTGCAGCTGATGAAGCGATGTTATTCGAAGCAATTGCTGGAAATATTGAATCAATTGAAGAAACAAGAAAGATTAAGGGTGAACTTTCAGATAAGAAAGTTGAACTTACTAATTTAGAGAATTTGTTCCAGACAAATGAAGCAAAACGTAACCAGAACATTCCTAAAGTTGAAAACGCAGGAAAGAGTGTTTTGATGGGTGCATCGGTTTTTGCTGTTGTTGCAGTTGTATTTTTAATTTTGGCAGTTGTAAACGTAGCTAAAAAGTCATTATTTACACCATTTATAGCAATAACAGTTGTTGCAGTAGTTTTAGCAGTAATCTTTATTATCACATCAAAGAAACAAAAACGTGTAGCTGAAGTTGAATTAGCCAGATACATGCAGAACAAACGTGATGAAGATGATAGAGAGATGCGTTCACTTACTGCATTGAGAAATAAGATTCAGGAAATGGAAAATAGAATCGTTGAAATCAATAAAGAAATCAGTGCATTCTTATTTAGCTATGAATTAGGTGTTGATAGTGAAGAAAAATACCAGACAATGTTATATGAATTAAGAGGTTTAAAAGAAACATATGATGATTTACATCAAAAAGATGTAACTTATCACAATGCAAACCGTGATTATGAATTCTTAAACAGAAGAATATATGACTATTTGCGTCAGTTTTTTGAAGAACTTGATAATACACCAGAAGAGTATACAGAAAAAATTGGAATTTTAACTAATAAAATAACAGAATATAAATTAGCTAAAGAGGCTATGGAAGTAGCAAAAGCAGCTAGAAAAGAATTTAAAGATTCTCACGATGATGAAGATCTTGTTGCAGAATACAAGATTAATCATAGCTTAGAAGAGCTAAATAGAAGAATCGATGACATTGACGAAAATCTTAATGAAATCAGAGATGATATCGAAAAATATAATCGTCAGATGAATGATTTATCAGATCAGCTTGACGAAAGAGATGAAAAATTAGACTTGCTTGCAACTTTAGAAAAAGAACAAGAAAAAGAACAGAATTATTATAATGTGGCTGAAAAAACTATTGAGTTTTTAACACAGGCAAAAGAGCAGTTTACATCCAGATATAAGACACCGGTTAATAATGCGTTCAAAAAATACTATCAGCATATTACTGGTGAGGACAATGAAAATTGGCAATTAGATGCTAACATTTCGATTAAGATGAAACAAGAGGGTGCATATAGAGAAGTGGATTGGTTATCATCAGGATATCAGGATTTAGTTGGTATTTGTATGAGATTGGCACTTGTTGAAGCAATGTTCCCATTAGATAAGTCATTCTTGATTTTAGATGATCCATTTGTTAACTTAGATGAAGATAAATTGGATAAAGCAAATGAATTATTAGATTTAATAAGCCAGGATTATCAGGTGATTTACTTTACATGTCATAGTTGTCGTATGCCACGATAGTGATTATAACAAAGCATCTATAGTATTTTGTAGAGATACAAATATTATAGGTGCTTCGATTATATTATAATAAAAAACATAAATAACAAGTTAGAAAGGATGACGAAATGAGTCAGAAAAAACAAGGAATTATACTTATCATTATGGCAGGATTTTTCTTCTCAATAATGACACTTTGTGTTCGTGCGTCGGGAGATTTGCCAACTATGCAAAAAGCTTTTTTTAGAAATGCGGTTGCAGCAGTTATTGCATCAGTTACTTTGTTTAGAAGTAAAGAAGGCTTTAGAATAAAAAAATCAAGCTTTGGAGATTTATTTGCAAGATGTTTTTGCGGTACATTAGGACTGATATGTAACTTCTATGCAATAGATAAAATTGGTTTAGCAGATGCAAATATTTTAAATAAATTATCACCATTTTTTGCAATTATTTTTTCTATTTTTATTTTAAAAGAAAAAGCAAATAAAGTTGAGTGGCTTTGCGTAATAACAGCATTTGCAGGTGCACTTTTTGTAATAAAACCAACAGGTAACATAAATATGGTATATTCATTAATCGGTGCATTAGGAGGTCTAGGCGCAGGTATTGCATATACATTTGTTCGAAAACTAGGAAAAAAAGGTGAAAGAGGACCAATCATTGTATTTTGTTTTTCAATGTTTTCATGTATAACTATTTTACCATTTTTAATAATGTCATATAAACCAATGACAGTTGTTCAGACTTTGATTTTGATAGGAGCAGGATTAGGTGCAGCAGGAGGACAATTTACAATAACAGCAGCTTATACAAAAGCGCCAGCAAAAGAAATTTCGGTTTACGATTATACACAAATACTATTTGCGGCAATGTGGGGATTTATTTTTTATGAAGAATTACCAGATTGGCTAAGTATTACAGGGTATGTTATAATCATAGGAAGTGCAATATATAAATGGTATTATGTGCAAAAAAAAGATGCTAAAGAGGCATCGTAACCCATTTGTGGAAAAATATTTGGAGTAGGAGAATAGATGAATATGTTTAATTTAACAAAAGTAGAAGGTGGAGTGTGTGCTCCAGCTGGATTTAAAGCGAACGGATTAAATTGCGGATTAAATCCAGTAAAAGAAAAGAACGATTTAGGAGTTATTTTTTCAGAAGAAGAGTGTCAAACAGCGGCTGTATATACTCAGAATAAAGTAAAGGGCGCTCCAATCATTGTTACTAAAGAAAATCTAAAAAAATCAAACAATATTTCACAGGCAGTAATCGTAAATAGTAAAAATGCAAACACTTGTAACGCAGATGGAGAGGAAAAAGCACAAATGATGTGCAAGTTGATTGCAGATGAATTAAATATTCCTAAGGAAAGAGTTATAGTTGCATCAACAGGAGTTATTGGACAGATTTTGCCAATTGATCCTATTAAAGATCACGTAGCTGAGCTTGCAAAAGGAATATCAGAAAAAGGAAATATAGAAGCTGCTCATGCAATCATGACAACAGATACTGTAAAAAAAGAATATGCAGTTAAATTTGAATTAGATGGAAAAGTTTGTACAATTGGTGGAATGGCCAAGGGTAGCGGAATGATTCATCCAAATATGGCTACAACTCTTAATTTTGTTACAACAGATGTTGACATAGATGCTTCACTTTTACAAGAAGCACTTAATAAAATCGTTAAAATTACTTACAATTGTTTAAGTGTTGATGGTGATACTTCTACAAATGATATGCTTTGCGTTATGGCGAATGGTTTAGCAAAAAATAAAACAATATCGCAAAAAGGAAGCGACTATGACATTTTCTGCGATGCTTTATATGATGTTTTGATGAATTTAACTAAGATGTTGGCAAAAGATGGAGAAGGTGCATCAAAGATGATTGAATGTACATGTAATGGGGCACAAACTCTTGATATTGCAATCAAAGTAGCAAAAAGTGTAGTAAGTTCGTCATTATTTAAATGTGCTATCTTTGGAGAAGATGCCAATTGGGGTAGAATCTTGTGTGCAATAGGTTATACAGATGCTGAATTTGAAATTGATAAAGTTGACGTATCAATAAAATCAAAAGTAGGCGAAATTCTTGTGTGCAAAAACGGAAGTGGTGTAGAGTTTTCTGAAGAGAAAGCAAAAACAATTCTTGAAGAAGATGAAATCTATGTAATAGTTGATTTGAAACAAGGTAACGAACAGGCAAAAGCTTGGGGATGCGATTTGACATATGATTATGTAAAAATAAATGGAGATTATAGGTCATAATATATTAGTGCTTTGAAGAACTAGGTTGTCATAGAAAATGAGGATAAGATTAAAATATATGACAAATCAAGTTAGAAGAATAGTTAAGGTTCAAATATGGAGGAAAAAATGGAATTATCAAATAAAAATATTGGTTTTATAGGATGCGGAAACATGGGAACAGCAATGATTCATGGAATACTTGATTCAAAACTTGCGACATGTGATCATATTTTTGCAACAGTAAAATCTCAGGAAAACATTGAAAAAAAAGAAAAAGAATTAGGCATAAAAGTAAGTTGTGATAATGCAGAAGTTGCAAGCAAATCAGATATTTTATTTTTAGCTGTAAAACCACAATTTATGGATGGTGTGTTAGATGAAATAAAAGGAGAAATAACTAATGAAACATTAGTTATAAGTATTGCTGCTGGAAAAGATATAAAATATTATGAAGAAAAACTTGGTGACGACAAAAAAATTATTAGAGCAATGCCAAACACTCCAGCAATGGTTAAAGCCGGAATGATGGGAATATGTATTAATGGTAACGTTACAGGTAATGAATGTGAAATGATAAAAGAACTTTGTGTTGGATTTTCAAAAACAGAAGTTGTAACTGAAAATTTGATGGAAGTTGTAACAGCTGTAAGTGGAAGTTCACCAGCGTATGTATTTATGTTTATTGAAGCAATGGCTGATGCAGCAGTAGCAGGTGGAATGCCAAGAAAACAAGCATATGAATTTGCAGCTCAAGCAGTTTATGGAAGTGCAAAAATGGTGCTCGAAACCAAAAAACATCCAGGCGAGTTAAAAGATATGGTATGTTCACCAGCCGGAACAACAATCCAAGCTGTAAGAGTTCTTGAAAAAGAAGGAATGAGAAGTGCAGTGTTTGAAGCTATGGAAAAATGTATTGAAATATCACGAAAATTGTAGGCATATTAATAACATTTATAATAAGCGTATAATATATATACATATAAATATATATATAATTATATAAACAATTCATAAATACAAGAAGGGCGATGTTTGTACCGCCCCCAAAAGTTAGACCCAAAAATCTAACGATTGGAGGTCGGTACAGTTTGTCGTCCTTTTTTAATATTTCTTATATCTTTGTAGTTGCTACAGCATGTTTAACTGGTTGTGCAGGTTCAAAGAACGCAGAAAATGGAAAGAACGTATAAAATGAAAAGAGTGCAGAAAATGGAGATTTTGCAAAAAAAGCTCTTGATGTCATAAAAGATTTAAAAAATTTAGAAATTAAATCTGCACAATCAAAAGTAGAAAAATCTGTTGCTGAAAGAATAAAAGAACGAGATTTAGACGAAGCTGCAAAAAATGGTGAGATTGCATTAGGAAAAAAGATGGATTTGGATTTACTTCCAGTAGAATCTAAAAAAAGATTAGATTCCTACAAAAAAGCAAGAAAAGAATTCAAAGGGAAAAAATACACGTATAGATTTGATTTTAAAAAGAAAGATAATAAGTGGGAAATATTTAGTTTGGCTGAATATTAATAAAATATTTTTTATATTTTTTTATAAAAAATTTATAATTAGCTAATTATTTTTTTCATTTGTCCGATACATGATTAGTAGAGTCTATAAATGGAGCCTATGGGAATTATGTAAAAAATTGTGGAAATATAAATTCTACATATTTTAAGTTGGTAATTGCGAAACTTACCTTGTGAGTGTATAATATTGAAAGTAAACAATTTTATATAGCTTTTATCTATAATAATTAAATTATTGATATTAGCAAAAATGCTGTATTAATGTGGTTTACGGAGTATAATAGACGCCTAACATATTAAAGAGGAGAAAAGGAGAGAACACAAATGAAAAAGAGATTAGTTTCAGCTATTTTGGCATCAGTTTTAGTATTTTCTAGTTTAACAGGTTGTAGCGCTTTTGACAAAAAAGGTGGTAGCAGCAGTTCATCAGTAGAAAAAACAGATGAGGAACTTGTACAGGAGTCATCTGATGAGGTTATGAGGTATTGCAAGAATGCAGAGTATAATAGCATTGTAAAAGTGGTAGATTCTTCTGCTAAGAAAGATTTTGCTAACCTTAATCCAGAAAAGAATACTAAAGAATTCTATAAGGCTATAGGATACAATATAGAAAACAAATTGGATGATACAGTAAAAAGTAAGGTATTAGATTTCTGGACAAGTATTCAGAAGGATATGATTAAATCTTACAAAGTTAAAAAAGTAAAAGTTAATGGTAAAACAGCTCAGGTAAGATATTCTGTTAAATATGCATTTACACAGGCAGAACTTGTTAAATCAGTACAAGATGAAACAGTAACAAATGAGTTTAAAGCTGAGTGTGAGCAGTACGGAAAGGATCATGCTGCAGAAGTAACTAAGATTTATCAGGAACAAGGAGAAGAGGGGCTTTACCAGAAGATTTTCAATGATATTCTTCCATCATACATTGATAAGCTCACAGCTAAATACAATGAAGACAAGTCATCATATGAAGGAAAAGAATACCTTTTTGTTTTAGAGTTAAAATATAAAAATGGTAAATGGGTTGTTACATCTCTTAAGAGTAATGATCACTAATAATTCTCAGTTGGCATCATGACATTTTTTTGCTAAAATATAATTATAAAAGGTAAAGGAATGGTAGAGGCTATGGAAAAATTAGATAGTATTATTACAACAACTTATCAGTATAATGATAAATATTTGATAGATGTTGTAGAAAACAAAGAAGAAGAATTTTTTGAGGCATGGTTATATGCTAAGGATAATACAATTAAATTAGCTATTTTGATGGTTCCAAAGAATAATATAGAGTTTAAAGATATTGTTTTAAATGAATCAGCATTTTTAGCATTGGTTGCTTCAAGCATTGAAAGTCAGAATATGATTGAGATGTATGAAGCAGAAGCAGAATAGTAATATCAAATGGAAAACAGTATTACTTAGGATAATAATAGTGCTTAAAAACTATAAAAACTAAATAAAATCTTATACAAAAAACCGTAAGTTTTAAGAAAGTATAAATTTTCTTAAACTTATGGTTTTTTATT
The DNA here is from genome assembly GCF_900107245.1 of Lachnobacterium bovis DSM 14045. Classification (GTDB taxonomy): domain Bacteria; phylum Bacillota; class Clostridia; order Lachnospirales; family Lachnospiraceae; genus Roseburia; species Roseburia bovis. Next base: position 51,816 of record NZ_FNPG01000011.1, on the reverse strand, counting down.
TATATAAAAAAATAAATCATCCGATACCATAATTAGGTGGTGTGCGTGTGTTTATGGTGCATTTTTAGTGAAGAATTGTGATAGATGTTCATAGAGGATTAATTAATACAAATAAATTATTTTAAGGAGATTTGCCATGAATAGAACAGAACAAATAACAAATACGACGAGTAATGAAGTTGTTAATGATGCAGTAAGATTTGGGAGAGCATATATGTTTCCGTTTTCATTGAATGAAGGCGTGTGGATTTGTTTTCAGGAGAATAAAAGAGCAGTGAGAGTTTTCGTGACAGATATTTCTATAAATGGAATTCAATTAAGTGGAAGTTGGTATTCATGGGAGGAGCTAGAAAAGAATGGAGGGGTGTATGAATCAGAATTTGATGCACTTAAGAGTATGAGTTAAAAATTAGATACACCATTAAACATAGAAGTTAAGAAGGCCAATAAAGTCAAACAATAACTACAAAATTTAAGAAGAACTCGATAAATACATAAATTAAAAACAAAAGATAAATAAAAAAGGAATCAAGGAGGTTTGAGATGTGGCTGATGTAAAAAATTTAAAAAACGTAAAAACAAAAAGCAAAATTTTTTATGGAATTAGGAAAAAATTCTTAGGAGTTTTGGTACCTATTGTAGTAGTAGGATTTATAGCTCTTTCTTTTATAAGTTACAGAGAGTCAAGTGTTATTGTAAATGAAGAAGCTGAAACTAATGTTAAAGCAGTGGGTAGTGAAGCTGCTGTTATGCTAAAAGGGGAAATATGTACCAGAAAGATTATAGTTGAGACGCTTGCAGATTCCGCAGAATTTAATAAGGCAACAATTGAGCAAAAGATTCAGATGATGAAGGATGCAAAAACTGCAATAGATGGTTTGGCAATGATAGCTTATAGTGATTTAAAAGGTAATGCTATAAGTGATACTGGTGAAAAGATGAATCGAGGAGACAGAGATTATGTAAAAGAGGTTTCTTCTACTGGTGAGGCTTATATGACTGCGCCATTTAAATCAGGAACAACCGGTAAATTAATTCTTGTAGTAGCATTTCCTGTAAAGGAAAATTCAAAGACAGTTGGTATAGTATATGGAACAATAAATTTAGATACTTTGTCAGATTTGGTAGGACAGTATAAATACAAAAAAACAGGATATGTTTATGTAGTAGATCAGGAAGGTATGTGTATAGGCTTTAAACAAAAACCTGATAGAGTAGGCAGAATGGATCTTACTAAAACAGATGGAGAGATTGCGCTAAACGAAAGCCTTGTAGCAGCTTTTAAAGAAACTGTAGCAAATAAAAAAACAAATTCAACTTATTATAGTTCTACAGATGGAAAATACAACAAAGCAGTGTTTACAGTAGTAGATCTTGGCGAAAGATTTTGGGTTACAGTTACAGTTACTCCATTAAGTGAGATTGAAGAAAATTCAAATATTTTATTAAGAAATATGGTGACTTTTTCAATATTAATAATTATTGTAGCTATAATTATTATAAGTTTATTTACATATAAGACTGTAGTGCCAATTAAAGCGGTTACATCTGTTATTAATCGAATGGGAGAACTGAATTTTGCTTCAGTTAGTGAATTAGAAAAAGTAATAAATAGAAATGATGAAACGGGAGACATGGCTAGATCTTTAATTAGAATGGAAGATGAAATGGTTCATGTAATTAGTGACATTCAAAATCAAAGCGAAAGTTTATATAATGCTTCAGAAGAATTACAGAAAAATACAAACGAAACGACAAGAACGTTTGGTCATATTGAAAATGCAGTTTCAGAGATTGCTGAAGGTGCAACAAGTCAGGCCGCAGAGACTCAGTCAGCTACAGATAACGTAGTAGTAATTGGAAATATGATTAAAGATACAAAAGCAAATGTTAATGACATCAATGAAGGCGCTGTAACAATTTCAGAAGCAAATATTAAAGCAAATGAAGCATTAAAAGCTCTTAGTGATATTAATAAGAAAACAATAGAATCCATCAAGATGATTGCAAAACAAACTAAGACTACTAATGAATCAGCTACTAAGATTAAAGATGCAGCAACATTGATTGCTGACATTGCAGATCAGACTAATTTACTATCTTTGAATGCATCAATTGAAGCTGCCAGAGCCGGAGATGCAGGAAAAGGTTTTGCAGTTGTTGCTTCAGAAATTCAACAATTAGCAGATCAGTCAAATACTTCTGCTCAGCAAATTGATGAGGTTGTAAAACAATTAATAGATGATTCAGATAAATCAGTTAAGACAATGTCTGATGTTTCAGAGATAATTGACAAACAATCTCAGTATATTGCTTCAACAACAGAAATGTTCGAGCATGTAGAAAATGGTGTTAAGAATTCTGTTGAAGGAATTAAAGCAATTAGTAAAAAAACAGAAGAACTTGACGAAGCCAGAGGAAATATCATTGACACGGTTCAAAATCTTACAGCTATTGCTGAAGAAAATGCAGCAGGTACAGAGCAAACATCAGCAGCAGTTACAGAGGCAGATGCAATTATGAAAGATATTGCACGAAGTGCCCAGGAATTAAAAGATATCGCAAATGTTTTAGATTCAAGTATGAAGAAATTTAAGATTTAAAATAAAGGCCCCGCAATTTAAAAAATTGCGAGGCCTTTAAAGAAGATGTCAAAAGATGATTCCAAAATCATTAACTAAGCTTTTTAAAAACACTTAAGAGAATACATATTTTTACTTGTATATAATCAAATAAATGGTTTCAGTTTCATCTGCTGTGTACCTATCAGAATGTCTAACAGAAGTATTAAATTTAATATCAATAACTTCATTTACATTTTTACTGTTTAAAAAAGCATTAATTTGTGATTCTATTTCAGAAAATGAAATACTGTCCTGAAATTTGAAATGTTTAATTTTCATAAATCCCCCTCCTACTATGAGATTTTCTTCTATTATGAGAATTTTAACGAATGTTTGGCATGAGAAAGCATCAAAAACTTTAAAACCAAACTAAAAAATAAGATTCAAAAAACTTATTTTCTTAATTATATATCGGAATATAATAAAAAAATAAAACCTTTATATAAAAAAATAATCTACTTAAGGCTCTAAGTTTATAATATTTTTATAAATATAACCAGTTTCTTAAGAAAGTATTAAATAATAGAAATCATATTGACTTGATGATTAATGTGTCGTATACTGAAGCAGTCACTTAATCAAATATGTTTTAGATGTTATGAGAAAGAAAGCAATGCAATAATGGAAAGAAGTTTTATTGAAGTTATTTTTAAAGAACCTATTATTGAATGGCTAAACAGCCGGAGATTTTCTGACATAATCGGTTTTTATTCTGATCAGGAGTTTATTAATAACTCAGCAATATTCATGGTAGATTTAGAAGAAAATAAATTGCTTAGAATGCATGTAGGTCAGTTCGATAAATTAAATGAAATTGTGCCAGGGAAGAAACAAGATTATGATCAAATATTAAAAGCTGTAATTGAACAATCAGTACTATTTACAGGAAAGGATACAGTTAGTTTATTTTTTAATAGACATGTATTGTTTAACCGTTATAGACAGGGCATTACATCTGATGAAATTGAGCTTGAGTGTTTGGTAAAATCAAAAGTAATCTGGATTCATACTAATTATATGTTATACAAATCACAAGAAGGTCATCTATGTGCATACATTTTAGTTTTGAATGTTGAGGATTATCGCAGACAAAAGGATAAAGCCGTATCAAGTTTTTCTAGAGAGATTAATCCTTTGACAAAGCTACCAAATATGATTTTTTTCAGAGAGTTAGCACCTAATGTAGTGGTTCAAAATATTTACGAAAATCATTGTACAGCGTTTGTTCATCTAGATATTGACAATTTTAAAGCATATAATGCAAGGTATGGTTTTTCAAAGGGAGATCAGTTATTGAGATATATGGCTGCATCGTTGCAACACTTATTCTCAGAGGATTTAGTTGCACATTTTGGGCAAGATCACTTTGCAATTGTTACTAGAGAGGATGACATTGAAGAGAGGTTATCACATCTTAGTGATTATCTTAAATCGTATCCCAACGGTGACATAATTCAAATCAAATCAGGAATCTATGTAATATCGGATGGTGAATTAGATGTAAGTCTTGCGTGTGATAGGGCTAAGATAGCGTGCGACAGCATTAAGAAACAATTCGATCAATCAGTTAGATTCTTTGATGAGGAGCTTTTATATGTTTTAGAAAAACAAAAATATATTGTGGATAACATTGATAGGGCTATTGAAAATGATGAAGTAAAAGTTTATTATCAACCTGTATTCAGTACGGAAACTGGTAAGTTATGCGGGTTTGAAGCTCTTTCGCGATGGATTGACTCAAAATATGGATTTCTTTCTCCAGGTGAGTTTATTGAAGTACTAGAAAAGTATAGATTGATTCACAAAATTGATGTTCATACGGTTAAAAGAATCTGTCAGGACATTAAGAGATTAAAAGATTTATCTATACCTTATGTTCCGGTATCCGTTAATTTGTCTAGATTAGATTTTGAACTTTGTGATATAGCGAACATAATTGAAACAGAAATAAAAGCAAATGACATACCAAGACATTTACTCCATATTGAGATTACAGAAAGTGTCTTAACAGAAAATACTAAAGACCTACGTGAAAAAATCGAATTCTTTCAGTCACAGGGATACGAAGTGTGGATGGATGATTTCGGAAGCGGTTATTCTTCACTAAATGTATTAAAGGATTACAATTTTGATGTTTTAAAAATTGACATGTTGTTCTTAAAAGACTTTGAGTCGAATCCTAAGTCAAAAGAAATAGTAGCATCCATTATCGAAATGGCTAGGAAGCTCGAAATTGATACATTAGTTGAAGGGGTGGAAACAAAAGAACAGTATGATTATTTAAAATCGATAGGATGCAATAAAGTTCAAGGATATTTTTTAGGTAAACCAAGACCTTTTGATAAGAAATTAATATCCTTTATTGCAAAAAATGCTGATAGTTCTGCTGCAAGAATTAAACAAATTGTACCACCCAAAAAACGATCAAAAAATGGTTTGATAGCCAAGAAAAACAAACGACAAGATTATACTAATATTATGACTAAAAATAACTTAAAAGGTTTACATTACAATAGAAAATATACAGCATTTATTCAAACATAAATAAAAATTTATTTTTAATCATTTGACATAAAATATATAGACAGAAAAACAAAACGCATAATAAATAATATTATAAAAAGACAACAAAAATTATAAATAAAATAATTTTATTAATCCCATTAAAATACTATATTCTATGTACAAAATACATACCTTAAAAAAAAAATATATATAGTTTATAGTATCATTAAATTACTATCTATAAGGAACAGCCTCACGACATAGGGGCTGTTCTTATTTTGTTCTGACAGATTTTATAATTTTTTTCTTATCTAAATCCTTATTTTTCTATTTTTTCTTGTTAGATTAAGATTTGACTTTTTTTAAAGAATTGTATAAAATTAAAGCGTAGTTTATGCAGAAATGGCGGAATTGGCAGACGCGCAGGTTTCAGGTACCTGTAGTAATTATTACTGTGTGGGTTCAAATCCCATTTTCTGCATTTTTATTAAAGGACAGATTCCGTTATTCACTTTTTACTTAGGACGGATTATATTTTATTCAGAATAGATTTCATTATCGTGTCGATTTTTTTACCCATATTAAAAATATAAAACTAATCCTAGATTGCAATTATACACATCAAAAAACATTTAAATTACTATTTATATTTCTAAGTTTCTAATATATAATAGAAGTTAGAGCCTTTGAGCTTTTTTATAAAAAAGATAAAGTATTAAAAGATTTATGAAAGGAATTAGAAATGCTAGAGATTAAGGATATTACATATCAAGTAGAAGAAAATAATCAAAAAATTAATATCATTGATCATTTAAATCTTAATATAGAAGATGGTAAATTTGTTGTAATTACAGGCCCAAACGGTGGTGGAAAATCAACATTAGCTAAATTAATTATGGGTGTTAACGAAATTACAACAGGTCAAATGATTTTTGATGGTGAAGATATAACTAAAAAGAGTATAACTGAAAGAGCAAATTTAGGTATTAGTTATGCTTTCCAACAACCAGTGCATTTTAAAGGAATCAAAGTAATTGATCTTCTTAGATTAGCTGCAGGGGAAAAGCTATCTGTGTCAGCAGCTTGTGAATATTTATCAAAAGTAGGTTTATGTGCCAAAGATTATGTTAATAGAGAAGTAAATGCTTCTTTATCAGGTGGTGAATTAAAGCGTATTGAAATTGCTACAGTTTTAGCTAGAGGTACTAAATTTGCTGTATTTGATGAACCAGAGGCTGGAATTGATTTATGGAGTTTCCAAAATTTGATTCGTGTATTTGAAAATATAAGAGAATCTATTAATGGTACTATTCTTATCATTTCACATCAAGAAAGAATTCTAAGTATAGCAGATGAAATAGTTGTAATTGAAGATGGACATGTAAAGAAACAGGGAACTAAAGAAGAGATTCTTCCAGAAATTTTAGGTACATCAGCAGCTAAGGCAGCATGCGACAAGCTTATGTAAGGAGAGGAATAATATGATAGATGAAATTCAAAAGCAAATTCTAGAGGAAGTTGCAGATTTACATAAAGTTCCAGATGGAGCATATAATATTAGAGCAAACGGAGAATCAGCCGGAAGAAATACTACAGCGAATATAGATATCATTACTAAAGAAGATAAAAGCGGAATTGATATTCGAATTAAGCCAGGAACTAAAAATGAGAGCGTGCATATTCCAGTAGTTTTAAGCAAATCAGGAATAAAAGAAACAGTATATAATGATTTTTACATTGGAGAAGATGCAGACGTGACTATTGTTGCTGGTTGCGGAATTCACAATTGTGGTAATCAGGATTCACAACATGATGGAATTCATAGATTTTACGTTGGAAAAAATGCTAAAGTTCGTTATGTAGAAAAGCATTACGCACAGGGTGATGGCTTAGGTAAAAAAATATTAAATCCTGTCACAGAAGTTTATCAGGAAGCAGGAAGCTACGTTGATATGGAGATGGTTCAGATAAAAGGTGTTGATTCTACAGTAAGAACTACAAAAGCAGAATTAGCAGAAGATGCTACACTTATTGTGCATGAGAGATTAATGACACATGGTAAACAAAAGGCAACAAGTGTTTATACAGTAGAATTAAACGGTGAGAATTCTAGTACAGATATTATATCTCGTTCAGTTGCAAAAAATGAATCAGAGCAAATATTTGAGGCAGCAATCGTAGGAAATACAGTATGTAGCGGTCACGCTGAATGTGATGCAATCATTATGGATAAGGCTCACGTAGTAGCAGTACCTAAGCTTGATGCTAACAATGTTGATGCTGCACTTATTCATGAAGCAGCAATTGGTAAAATTGCAGGCGACCAGTTAATTAAACTTATGTCATTAGGTTTAACAGAGCAAGAAGCAGAAGAACAGATTATTTCAGGTTTCTTGAAATAATTTTTTTGAGGTGTTTATTATAAGTGATAAAAAATGCTTCAAAAATAATTATGAGTAACAATTCAGAATGTATAAATTCAGAATGTATAATTTATAAAATAAATAAAAAAGAGAATCAATATGGCATATAATTTTAATGTGAAAAAAATTACAAGTCTCACAGATGAGAGGATAAGTAAATATATCAGCTACAACGAAAAACAATTAGCACATATTTACGAACCGCAGTTAGGTGTGTTCATCTGTGAGAGTGCTAAAGTTATAAAAAGGGCCCTTAAAGCTGGCTATAAAGTAGAAAGCTTTTTGATCGAAGAAAACTATTTGTGTGAAGATTCAACTAGTGAAGCGGTTAAAGAAGTGCAGGAAGTTTTAAAAGAAGTGCAAGATGAAACATCTGTTCAAATTTTTTCTGCTAGCAAAGAAGTTTTATCTCGGATAAAAGGTTATGTAGTCACTAGAGGAATGCTTTGCATAATGCGTCGAAAGAATCTACCTGAATTTGAAAATTTAATTGCAGATAATAGAAGGATTGTAGTATTAGAAAGTGTTGTAAATCCAACTAATATTGGCTCAGTTTTTCGTTCTGCAGCGGCACTTGGAATTGACAGTATTGTTTTGACAAATGATAGCTGTGATCCTCTTTACAAACGCTCAGCGAGGGTAAGTATGGGAACTGTTTTTCAGATTCCATGGACTTTTATCCCCAAAGAGGGCTATATAGATAAATTCCATGAACTTGGTTATAAAGTAGTTGCATTGGCACTTAAGGAAGAATCAAAAGATATAACAGATCCGATTTTTGCACAACAAGAAAAATTAGCAATTATAATGGGAAATGAAGGAAACGGAATATCACAAGATTCGCTTGAAAAGTGTGATTATGTAATTAAGATTCCAATGTATCATGGTGTAGATTCATTGAATGTGGCAGCAGCAAGTGCTGTAGCTTTTTGGGAGCTTCGTGTGAAATAGAAGTTACCTGAGAAGACGATAGTAGTTTTTGCAACAGCATGACATGTAATTAAAAAATATTTATGAAAATACAGTTTATTGTTAGAAAAGAGGAAAAATGATTAGAAGAGCAGAGGAAAGGGATATACCAAAAGTTACTAAGCTTTTATCAGAAGTGTTAGAGATTCATGCCTCTATAAGACCAGACATTTTTGTGTCAGGGAAAACAAAATATACAAGTGATGAAATAAAGAATATTTTTTCTGACGATATGCGTCCAGTGTATGTTTATGTTGATGAAAAAGATGAAGTACAAGGATATGCATTTTGTGAGATAAGGGGTGGTAAAAAAAATGATTCAGAATCTGATTCAGGATTTATGTTGCCCCACAAAATCATGTACATTGATGATTTATGCGTTGATCAGGAATGTCGCGGAAAGCAAATAGGAAAGAAGCTTTTTGATTTTGTAAAAGAAGAAGCAAAAAGAATAGGGTGCTATGAAGTTACTCTTTGTGTTTGGGAGGGTAACAATAGCGCAAGAAAGTTCTATGAAAAAATTGGCATGAAACCAAAAGAAACAGTAATGGAATATGTTCTGTAATATATTTTTCATAACATAGTTAGGCTATCAATTGATAGCCTATTTTTTTATTTAACTATTTTGTTTTATATTATACAATAATTATTATATGATAATGCGCCCATTTTCTAAAACCATTTTTAGGCGTTTTAATCCATTAGCCAAAGATTCGTCGTTGTCAAGGTTTGATAATGAAACTCTTATATAATGTTCGTTACTTTTGTTGGTAGAACCACAAACAAAACGGTCAGAGTGATATATTTTTATACCGTTTGATTGCATATATTCCTCTATTTCGCGGCCAGGTTTGTTACTAGAGATAGGTAGCCATCTGTAAAAACTAAGAGGGTGTCCATTTTGAGGAGCATAGTAAAAAATATCATTGAAGATATCATTTCTAATTTTTGCGGTTTCTATTTTTCTTTTTACAATTTCATCAGCAACTCCATTATTAATCAGGCTACTGACGAGCTGAACATTATATGATGATGTTTTGACATTTACATTAAAGAGAGCGTTTAGTATTTTTTCCCTAAAAGGAGTACTGTAAGCGAGGTAGGCTATCCTTAAACCTGAGCAGATAGACTTAGATAAACTACAAATGTAAACACTTTGTTCAGGAGCGTATCGAGCCATTGGCCCCATGTAATTAGGAATAACGTCAGTATTCAAAAAAGCATGAATATCATCTTCTATAAGAATTAAATCATATTTTTTTACAATTTCTGCAAGTTGTCTTTTCCTAAAATCAGTAGTAACAATCGTTGTAGGATTATTACAAGAAGGAACGATAAAGAGACCTTTTAGTCTTTTTTTTCTGGCATGGTTTTCTAATTCGGCCGGGATGATACCGTTATTGTCGCTTTTGATAGGAATTAGTTTTATATTTAACATTTTAGCAAGTGCTATAAAGTTAGGGTATGTGAAACAGTCAACTGCGATATAATCTCCGGGCGAAAAAAGTGCTAGTAAGGAGATAGTTAAAGCATTTTGGGTGCCGGCAGTGATTGCAAGGTTGTCAATTGAAGGATAACATTGCAAGGTATTTAACCATTTGAGGGCAGCCTTCTTGTGAGAAAGTATTCCTGTTGGATCATCATATGTTAAAAGGGCAGAAAAAGAATTCTTTTTGTAGGCTTGTGGTACGTGGTCATAAATCAATGAATTGTATCGCTCAAAAGAACTTACAAATCCTAAATCAATTGTCTGAGAAGGAGTGTGCTCTAAAGAAATAGTTATTTTGCTTGAAGCACTTGGAGATACGAAAGTTCCTCTTCCTGTTTCAGCATAAATTAAACCTTTTAATTCACACAATTTGTAAGCTCTTGTAACTGTTGTAAAATTAATATCAAGATAATCTGCAAGTTCGCGTTGTGGTGGTAATAAAGTGTTCGGAAGAAGCACTCCACCGATTATATCTTTTTCAAGAAGTTCAGCGAGAGATTTATAAATAGGCTTTTTTATATTTTTTTTATCTGGTTTCCATGACAAAAAATAATCGTCAAAAGAATTAATAGGCATTTTATGGTCCTCCGTCATTTTAATAATTAAATTGTAATCCATACAATTTAATTGTTGATTGTATGTAAATATAATGATACGATTGATTCTGCAAAAAGTAAAGAGATTAGAAAAGAGGTAACAAAAATTGAGAATAAAAGCATTAAAAGCGGCATTTCCACAGACAATTCCTATTTTTGCAGGATTCTTGTTTTTGGCAATGACGTTAGGAATATATATGGTAAAATTAGGATTTCCAGCGTGGATTCCTATTTTAACGAGTGCGGTTGTATTTGCAGGATCAGTAGAATTTATAGCAGCTAATCTTATGCTTGGAATTTTTAATCCAATACAAGCTATAACGCTTGCAATTATGGTTAATGCACGACATTTATTTTATGGAATATCTATGCTTGATAAGTATCGTGGCATTGGTAAGAAAAAATTATATGTGATTTTTGGAATGTGTGATGAAACTTTTTCCATAAACTATACAGCTGATATACCTGAAGATGTCGATAGAGGATGGTTTTTATTTTGGGTGACAGTATTGAATCATATGTATTGGATTTTTGGAGCTTCAATTGGAGCGCTTTTTGGAAGTATTTTAAAATTTAACACTAAAGGGTTAGATTTTGTAATGACAGCGATGTTTATTGTGATTTTTATGAATCAGTGGGGGAAAGAAGACAATCACATAAGTGCAATTATTGGAGTTGTTGTATCGGCTATGTGTTTGATTTTTTTAGGAAAAACTCAATTCATTATTCCTTCTATGATTCTTATAGTTTTGATTTTGACAGGTATGAAAAAATATATAGTGAGGTAACATTATGACATTATTTCAAAAATTAATAATAATTTTTGTTGTTTCAGTAGGAACGATGATAACTAGATTTACACCATTTATTTTATTTCCAGCAGGAAAAGAAACTCCTAAATACGTGAAATATTTGGGAACGGTTTTACCGGCAGCAGTTTTTGGATTGTTAGTCGTTTATAGTTTAAAAGATGTTCACGTATTAACGGGAACACACGGAATTCCAGAAATGCTAGCATCATTAGTTGTGATTGGATTGTATTATTGGCGTAAAGATATGTTACTTCCAATAGCAGGTGGAACAATTTTTTATATGTTTTTAGTTCAATGTGTTTTATAAGTAAAAGCTAGATTATAGTTAGATATAAGGAAAAGATTATAGAGTTAAACAGAATTGTTGAAATAGTAAAGAGAAGTCAGTAGATATATTTAAGGATATATTTATTGACTTCTTTTTGTTAGATGTATATAATTATATTAAAAATACCCCAGTGGGGTATATGAAGTTGTGTAAAATTAAAGAGTAGAGGTGAATTATATCATGCCAAATTCAAATAATAAAAAAGAAATAGAGTCAGAATTAAAAAAATGTTGTTGTTCAGAAAACAAATTAGAAAGTGGCAACACAGTTGAATCAAATAATGAAGAATTGATTGTAACCGGCAAGACAAAGAAGAGAACAGAAAAAGAATATAAGGATTTATACAACAGACTTTCTCGCATTGAGGGACAAGTTCGAGGCGTTAAAAAGATGGTAGAAAATGAAGTTTATTGTGTAGATATTTTAACTCAAGTTTCGGCCATTACATCAGCACTTAACAGTTTTAACAAGGTTTTATTATCTAATCATATTAAGAGTTGTGTAATACAAAACGTCAAAGAAGGTAACGAAGAGGTTATAGATGAGTTAGTAAAAACAATTCAAAAACTAATGAAATAATTTTTAAATGTTTAGGCAATACATGGAAAGGAGAAATTATTTCAATGGAAAAATATAAAGTTGAGGGCATGACGTGTGCTGCATGTGTTGCTCATGTCGAAAAAGCCGTTAAAAAAGTTGAAGGTGTTAATGATGTTACAGTCAGCCTTTTGACGAATTCAATGGAAATAGATGGAGCTGTCGATGATGCTGTGATATGTAAAGCAGTTGAAGATGCAGGATATCATGCCTATAAAAAAAGAAGCAATTCAGCAGAAAATAGCCTAAGCGGATGCACTACAACGGGAAGAGATATAGACGGAAGTAACTCGGCCGAATATGAATATAGCGCACAAGTTGATTTGCGAGATGATTTTAAAGATACAACTACTCCCAAAATGAAAAAAAGACTATTTCAATCAGTTTTGTTTTTGCTGCCTTTGATGTATGTTTCGATGGGACATATGATGTTTAATTTTCCTCTCCCTTATTTTATGAATAACAATCATATTGCAATCGGAATAACAGAGATGTTACTGGCAATTGTCGTAATGCTGATAAATAGGAATTTCTTCATTTCAGGAGTGAAAAGCACAATGCATGGTTCGCCAAACATGGATACCTTGGTCGCAATGGGCTCTGGAATTTCATTTATATATTCAGTGATTGTGCTTTATGGAATGACATATTATATGTCGATTTCTGAGAATTATAAAGCAGCTAAGATGATGGATAATTTGTATTTTGAATCTGCGGCAATGATTTTAACACTTATCACAATTGGTAAAACATTAGAGTCGTATTCAAAAGGTCGAACAACAGATGCGATAAAGGGGCTTCTTGATTTGATTCCTCAGAAAGCAACCGTCATAAAAAATGGAAAAGAAATAACAATTGATGCATTCGAAGTCAGAAAAGATGATATTTTTTTGGTAAGACCAACAGAAAAAATACCCGTAGATGGTATAATTGTATCAGGTGAAAGTGCAATAGATGAGTCTGTACTCACGGGCGAAAGCATCCCGGTTGATAAGGCAAGCGGAGATGAAGTGTCAGTTGGAACGGTAAATGTTTCCGGTGTTATAAGGTGTAAAGCTGTAAGAGTTGGACAGAATACAACTTTATCTCAAATGATAGAAATGGTAAGTCAGTCCGCAGCAAGTAAAGCACCTATCGCAAAAATAGCTGACAAAGTTGCAGGAATTTTTACTCCGGTCGTACTTGTGATAGCGCTAATCACAGCATTTGTATGGCTTTTTTGGTTACAGGCAGACGTGGGAACAGCCCTTACGCACGCAATTACAGTGCTTGTAATAAGTTGCCCTTGTGCATTAGGATTAGCAACCCCGGTAGCTATAATGGTTGGAAATGGAATTGGTGCTAAAACCCAAATTCTTTATAAAACTGCAACAGCTCTAGAAACAGTAGGTCGAGCAACAACTGTGATTTTAGATAAAACAGGAACGATTACAGAAGGCAAACCTAGGGTAACAAATTGTATTTTAAACACTAATATGTCAATGGAGTTTTCTAAAGAGGATTTGTTACAGATTGCATTTTTATTAGAAAAAGATTCAAAACATCCATTAGCGCAGGCAATTGTAAATTATTGCCAAACTAAGGAAAATAAGGGATGTGTGAAGGACGAAAGTCATTTGATAACCGAATATGAAGAAATGTCTGGAAGCGGAATAAGAGCAAGAATAAACGGTGTGATGTATTATGCAACAAAAGGCGAATATGTTAAAAAGCACATAGTTGATTCAAAAAAGTATGAAGATTTTATATTACAAAATAATGTAGATGAGTTATTATTAATGGGTAAAACTCCATTGTTTTTCTCTAGGGAAGACGAAATATTAGGTGTTATTTTAGTGTCTGATACAGTTAAAGAGGATAGTGCTAGGGCCATTAATGGGCTTAAAAAAATGGGCTTAAAAGTGGTTATGTTAACTGGTGATAATGCTAAAACAGCAGAATATATTGCCAAAACAGCAGAAGTTGATGAGGTGATTTCAGATGTTATGCCAATTCAAAAAGCAGATGTTGTAAAAGAGTACAAACACTCAGGCGAAGTAGTTGTAATGGTTGGCGATGGTATAAACGATGCCTTGGCGTTAACAGAGGCTGATGTTGGTTTAGCAATTGGTGCTGGAACGGATATCGCAATTGAGGCGGCTGATGTTGTTTTGGTAAATAGTAGCCTTTCTGATGTTGTTTCTGCAATACAACTAAGTAAAAAAGTAATAAGTAACATTCATGAAAATCTGTTTTGGGCATTTATTTATAATATCATTGGAATTCCGCTTGCAGCAGGTGTATGGATCGGCATCACAGGTTGGACATTAACGCCAATGTTTGGAGCAGCAGCAATGAGCTTGTCTAGCTTTTGCGTATGTATGAATGCGTTAAGATTAAATTTGGTAACTAAAAAACTTTTTTCGAGTCAAAAAAATAATAAGCAAACTTTAGAAACAAATATAACGCAAGAAATATCAGAAAAAGCACAGGAAACAAATATTACACAAAATAATTATGAAAAAAATAAAGAAAAGGAAGGTATAAGTAAAATGACAAAAACAATTAAAGTAGAAGGAATGATGTGCCACAACTGTGAGAATCATGTAAAGAAGGCATTAGAAAAAATCGATGGAGTAGAAAGCGTAGTTGCAAGCCACGAAAAAGGAACAGTTGAAGTGACATTAACAAAAGAAGTGGATGATAACACATTATGCGAGGCAATAAAAGAAGAAGGATATACTCCTTTGAATTAAGGGAAAATTATAAAAAAATAATTGAAAATAGTTTAGAATATCAAGAGGAATCGAGTAAAATCGGTTCCTTTTTTTAAAACAGATATCAAGTTGGTCTTCTGAGTGGTCCATTGATTAAAAATGCAAGTCCATGTTAGAAGTAAATGACTTGATAAGAATTTATTTTTTCCAGAAAAATGACGATAAATTAGTAGTAGATAATTGATAAAAAATAACAATAAAATGAGGAATGAAATATGTTAAAACAAATACTTCATGATTGTTTTTCGATAACAGAAGATGCAGCAACTCATAATGAAATAAGGGATAGAATATTGTCAGGTGGAAAAATAACTGGAACTAATATGAGTGTTATGGTTTGTTCAATCATTATAGCATCGGTTGGGTTAAATACGAATTCTGTTGCAGTTATAATTGGAGCTATGCTGATTTCACCATTGATGGGAAGCTTATTGGCAATTGCTTATGGAATAGAATCTGTAAACTTTAAATTGACGGAATTACATATAATAGGATTAATGTTTCAGATAATAATAAGCGTATGTACTGCCACAATTTATTTTTTATTGTCTCCGGTAAAAACTGCCACGGAACAAATAATAGCGAGAACACAGCCTTCTTTTTTTGATGTTTTAGTTGCAGTTGTTGGCGGCATTGCTGGAATCATTGGCCAAACCCGAAAAGACAAAGCAAACAATATTATACCGGGAGTAGCGATTGCCACTGCGTTGATGCCACCACTATGTACATGTGGCTATTCAATAGCAAATGGAAAGATAACAATGTTGTTGGGCGCATTGTATTTGTTTGTTATTAATGCATATTTTATTTTTTTATCAGCAGCGATAGTATTATCAATTTTAGAAGTACCAAAAGTTCAAGAACTAACTGACGAACAATGGCTATGTTTAAGAAAAAGAATGTTAAGAAATTCAATGATTATAATTATTCCAAGTATTCTGGCATTATACGGATTATATATAAAATAAAAAAGTTGAGGAACGAAGATTCATATTTACAACAAATATTTCTTCGAACTTCAACTTTTTTATTAGTTAACAGCTAATTAATTAACCAATAAGTTTTGAAACTACTTGCTGAATGTCTTTTCCGTCAGCTTTACCTTTTAATGCAGGCATAACGTTTTTCATAATTTGTCCTTTATTTTTTGTTGCAATAACTTCTGCAAAGTTTTCATTTAAGAAAGCTTCGATTTCGTCTAAGCTTAACATTTTAGGGGCAAATTCTTCGATAACAGAAACAACGAATCCGTATTCTTCTTTTAAATCAGCACGTTCAGCTGGGCATCCATCGAATTGTTCTTTTGCCATACGTAATTCTTTACTGATAGCGCGATTTACTTGCTCATCACTAATTTCATCTCTAGTTCCTTCATCAATAGCAATCTTCTTTGAAGCAGAAATTAAAGAAGAGATAACCTCTTTTCTTTTTTTGTCATGAGCTTTCATAGCTTTAATCATTTCGGCTCTTAATTCTTCGAATTTCATTAGACTTCCTCCTCATATGATTTAATATATTAAGTCTACATTAAATATTCTAGCATATGAGAAAAATAAAGTACAGTGTGTATAAATTCCATTATTGTATAAAGTGATAATGTGAAAATGCTTTATTAGATCGTATTACTAGTTACATTTTATATTAGTATTAGTTTTCAGAATAACCCCTTTCCGCAAACCACTTGCGCATATAATTTGTGAGATTTTTAGTATCAATAGTATACGATTGACCGTTGAAGGTTTTATTTGAAAATCTATAACGGAACTTACCAAATTTTACATGCTTTGCAAGGATTGTAGTGTTAGGGTTAGAATTAAAGTTATTAGATAAGTTAGCATTACTGTAAAACAAACAATCTATTTCGTCATACGTTCTGTTGTTATTAATTCTATATAATTTATAATATTTAAGCCTTCCATCTGAAGAAAGTTTGTAATTAGAATTCATAGGAAAATTGTAAGTGACATCAATCCAATTTCCATTTACAGTAACTAAGTATTTTGAATCGATTGTGTTAACGCTGTTAAAAAGATTGAAAGGTGTATAGTAATTTGAAGAAATAGGAAAAGCAATATCGTCCTTTGGTTTGTGTGTGTGTAATAATTTTCTAATTAATAGTAGAATAAGAAAAATAGTAAACTGACCAATTCCAAAAATCATAATAAAAGTTCCAGGATAAAATACGCTGTATGAAGTGTGTTCAACACCGTTTATATTAGTGTAAACTCTTCCAGTCATAGAATAATTATTGATTTTTAATAGTAAGCCTAAAATAAAGATAAAACATCCAGTACCTGCAAGTATTTTGAAAATAAGAGGAATGGATTTTTGAAGAGCCATTGCTCTATTTCTGGCCTTTTCGCTTGGAAACATTTTTAGTACCTCCTTGTAATTAATTTGAGTTTCAACCGAAATTAAAAAACCTTTAAAAATCATATCATAAAAAAGGTAAAGAAGGCAAGTACAATAAAAAAATAGAGATAGCTATAAAAACTAATTGACTAGAAATTAAAAGGTTTACAGAAATAAAAAATGTAATAAAATATTAGAGGATACTTTTTAATATATAATAAAAAAATTACTAGACTTTTTAAAAGATTCCCATCGTTATTTAAAAAATTTTATGACAGCCAAATTAAAAAGGCAATATTTTTATGGAGATAAGGAGAAAACAAAATTATGCAAGACCAAAAGATAATGTTATTAAAATCTAAATGTACACACAATATTTGGGGTGGAACAAGAATTAGAGAATTATTTAATTTTGATGAAGCAGGAGAAGATGTAGGTGAGTGCTGGGGAATATCAGCTTTTAAAGATAATGCAAGTATTGTAAAAAATGGTATGTATGAAGGAATGTCACTTTGTGATTTATATGAACAACATCCAGAAGTATTTGGAAATATTGATTCTGATAGATTTCCACTATTAATAAAAATAATTGATGCAAAAGATGATTTAAGTATTCAAGTTCATCCAGATGATAAATATGCTGATGAAAATGAAAATCATTCTTTAGGGAAAAAGGAATGTTGGTATATCTTAGATTGTGATGAGGATGCTACAATCGTTGTAGGTCATAATGCAAAGACAAAAGATGAATTAAAAACTATGATAGAAGAAGGAAAATGGAGCGATTTTATAAGAGAAATTCCAATTCACAAGGGGGATTTTATCCAGATTGATCCAGGTACAGTTCATGCGATAAAAGGTGGAACTTTAATTCTTGAAACACAACAGAACAGCGACATTACATATAGAGTGTATGATTACGACAGACTCTCAAATGGCCAAAAAAGACAGTTACACATAAAGCAAAGTATAGATGTTATTAAAGTGCCTGCTGCTGATGTAAAAGATTGTGTTATTGGGGCAAACGAAATCGAAAACATGTGTGAAGAAAACAATTTAAATGAAATTTTTAAATGTGACAGATATACAGTTTTCAGATTGAATGTGAACACAACAACATCTAAAAAAATATCACAAGAATATTCATTTTTAACACTTCTTGTAACAGAAGGAAGAGGAAGTATTAATGATATTGCTGTTAAAAAAGGCGATTGTATGTTAGTTCCAAACGATGTTAAGAGCTTAGAAGTGACAGGAGAATTTGAAGCTTTAGCAGCGACAGTATAATTCTTTTAATAAAAAGATCATTTTTTAATCATCTAAAATTCACATAATGCCTCTATTATGTACTTAATAATTAGTTTTATACACCAAGAGATTGGAGGGTACATAATATGAGGTATGATAAGATTTCTAAACGAGTTTTTTCTATATTACTGGCAACTGCGATTGCAACCAGTGGAACACCAACTACTAAAGTTGTAGCTTCAACATCGAGCAAAAGGGTAACTACATCAAGTAAAACAAGTAATTCATCAGATAGTGATAAAGCAGTTGGCAATCAATTAGCAAATAATCAGTCGACGAGACAGACTCCACCAGCAAAACCAGACGGAAATCCACCAGACGATAAGGCACCAGACGATAAGGCACTAGATGGTCAGACATCAGGTAATCATATTCCACCGGCAAAACCAGATGGAAATCCACCAAGTGGCCAGGCACCAGACGGAGCTTCAAACACCAACATCAAATATTCAGCAGTCAAAAAGATGACTAAGAATTCTACAGAAACAAATGGACAATATAAGTCCACAGGAATGGATGAGAATGCTATTTTAGTGACAAAAGCAAAAACAATCTTAAATAATGCAAACGTCACAAGAAAGAATTCAAAGTCCACAGGTGGCGATACGTCTTCTTTTTACGGAGTCGGTGCTGCAATTTTAAATAAGGGTGGTAAACTTTACGTTAACGGAGGAACGATTGCAACTGATGCAGCAGGAGCAGCTGGTATTTTTTCTTATAATAAGGGTGTGATATATGCGCAGGGATCAACAATTAATACAAAGCAAGATACTTCAGGTGGAATTCATGTTGCAGGTGGAGGAAAGCTCTATGCATGGGGACTTAACGTAACAACAAACGGCGAATCATCTGCTGCAATCAGAAGCGACAGAGGTGGAGGAACGATGGTAGTCGATGGAGGAACTTATACATCTAATGGAATTGGTTCACCTGCCATTTACTCCACAGCTGACATTACGGTTAACAATGCAACCTTAAATGCTACTAATTCAGAAGCAATTTGTCTTGAAGGAAAAAACACGATACGTCTTTTCAATTCTAATCTTAAAGGAAACATGCCAGACAATGAGCAAAATGATAACACGTGGACGGCAATTGTTTATCAGAGCATGTCAGGAGATTCACAGGAAGGAAACGGAACCTTTGAGATGGTAGGTGGAACGCTTACATCAGGAAATGGCGGGATTTTCTACACGACTAATACTGACAGCACTTTTATTTTAAGTGATGTAAAAATAAATTATTCAGATGATTGTGATTATTTTTTACGAGCAACCGGAAATTCCAACAAGAGAGGATGGGGCCAGACTGGCAAAAACGGAGCAAATTGTAAGTTTACAGCTAGCAAACAGGAAATGAAGGGCAAGGTTGTCTATGATTCAATCAGCAATCTTAACTTTTATATGAAGGATGGTTCGAAGTTGACCGGTTCATTTGTTGATGATGAGACAAATGCTGGAACAGGCGGAGATGGTAAATGCAATGTATATATATCATCAGATTCAACATGGGTAGTTACAGATAACAGCAAGGTTACGAATCTTTATTCTGAAGGAAAAATTGTAGATTCAGAAGGTAAAATAGTGACAATTAAAGGCGAAGACGGAACTGTTTATGTAAAAGGCGACAGCAAATATGTTGTAACTGTAAAAACATATAGTGCAAAGGCTGATTTTAGCGGCGCTTCAAAGGTTGACAAATATTCGGATTACAAAGTTGCAAAACCATCAGAATTTACAACTGACATTCTGTCTAACCCAAAAGATAAAACAGCTGCAACAAGCTCACAAAGCACAAAAAGAAATATAGGAATAATAGTTTCGGCTGTAGTTTTTGCAGGTGTAATTTGGGGTGTGGTTTTATTTTTGCTTAAGAAGAAAAAAAGATAGGAAAATATAAATTTTACAAATAACACTGTAGAATATTTAGAAATGAGGTACACGCCCAAAATCCCGGCATTGGTTGTATATTTTATAATTTTATGGTAGACTTAAACTGTTTTAAGAATGTTTAGCAGGAGGAATTATGATGGAAAGCTATAAGAACGAGTTTATTGAATTTATGGTAGAATGTAACGTTTTAAAATTTGGAGAGTTTACATTAAAGAGTGGCAGAAAGTCTCCATTTTTTATGAATGCCGGTGCATATGTAACAGGTACACAGTTAATGAAATTAGGTGAGTACTATGCTAAGGCAATTCATGAGAATTTTGGTGATGATTTTGACGTACTATTCGGACCTGCATATAAGGGAATTCCATTATCAGTAGCAACAACAATTGCTTTTTCTAAACTATATGGAAAAGAGATTCGTTATTGTTCAAACAGAAAAGAAATCAAAGATCACGGTGACACAGGAATTTTATTAGGAAGTGACATTCATGATGGAGACAAAGTTGTAATTATCGAAGATGTTACAACATCAGGTAAATCAATTGAAGAGACATTCCCTATTATTAAAGCTCAGGGTGATGTTGAGATTAAAGGACTTATGGTTTCTTTAAACAGAATGGAAGTTGGTCTTGGTGGAGTTAAAGGCGCTTTAGATGAAATCCAGGAGAAATACGGCTTTCCAGCTCATGCGATTGTAACAATGGAAGAGGTAACAGACCATTTATACAATAAAGAATGTCAGGGAAAAGTAGTTATAGATGATAAAATAAAAGCAGCTATTGACGATTACTATGAAAAATATGGTTACAAAAAATAGATTTTTAATTAAATGTTGCTGGAAATTGGAGGAGAAAGAATGAGAAAAACTAAAAAAAGTAAACGACATTATATCGCCGTCTTTATATTTGTCGTGTATATAGTTGTCTTGTTTTACTTATTGTTTTTCGCAGAGTCAATGGGAAGGACGAATAGACATTTTAGTTACAACGTCAAGCCATTTAAAGAAATAAAGAGATTTTATGAATACAGAAACAAAATTGGAATGGAATATTTCATTTTGAATGTATTTGGCAATATTGTGGCCTTCGTACCTTTTGGCTTTTTTCTTCCAGAAATAAATAAAAAATTTTCAAATGTGTTTGTAGTGGTTGCCGCTGGGTTGCTATTTAGCCTCGGCGTTGAGCTGCTACAATTGCATTATCATATAGGGAGTTTTGACGTTGATGATATTTTTTTAAATACATCAGGGACATTCGCTGGCTATATTATATTTAAAACTTACGCAATAATAAGAAAAATTCAACGATTACTACAAAGAAAGGATTAGATTATGGCCACTAAACGTAAAAAGTTTAAAATTACAATAAAAAAACAATCAAAACTTGCGATGTTAGCATTGGGATTAGCTATATTTTTGTTAGGATTGTTTTTCGCATTTATCTATGTTGCATTTAAAGCTAAAGGACAGTTATCTGCATATTTTGGAAGTGTTGGAGTACTGGCATTGATAGGAACGTTTTTTTCAATTTATCTGTCAATTAAAAGTTTTTTTGAGGATGACGTAATTAAAATTTTACCAAGAATTTCTTTGGCAATATCAATCCTTGCTTTATTATGCTGGGGTGGTACATATGGATTAGGATTTTTCTTATAAGAAAAGGAGATTTGTATGAGCTATAAAGAATTATATAAAAAAAATAATGAGACTCTCAAAGAGAGATATGAATTAGTTTCAGAAAGAATAAGAACTATTTCAAACATGAAAGAAGCTGAAGTATCAATTGAAGAAAAGTATGCTTCTTTTTTTGTGAAAATATCACAGTTTTTAGTTAAGCTTCAGGAAGTATTGGTTAAGGAAAAAAGTGGAGAATTACTAGCGATGTCAGCTGAGGAAGGCAAGGCATTAAATGATAGTCTTTTCGATGAAATCAAAAAAGAAAATTATGATTTTAGTTTTGCAAATCCTTCTTTTGCAGTAAAAACTTTTGGAAAAGATTTTGGACAGCTGTTTTCTGCGATTTTTGCATCAGTTATTAATATAATTCCAACAGTCTTCCAGGGTGATTATACTTTTATCTGTATTTATGAGGAATTAATTCTTGAAATCTATACAATTATGCAGGATAGGGAAGGTTTTACTTATAAGGCAGTTCAGGATTCATACTACTGGTTCAAACATGATTATATAGAAGTGGTTATGGAGGACAAGGTTAATAAATTAATTAATCCGGAATATGATTACTATCAGAAACTTATTGATATGTCAAAAGATGGAATTGATTATTTATATAAATATGGTTTTTACATTAGTAATGATGAAATCGAAAGTGCACGATATTTAGCTACTTTTTCAGATGAAGAAATTCAAAAAATGGCAGATACTTATACGGAAGGATACAGAATCGGTTTTGAAGTTACAGGTAAGGACTTATCAATAAAAGATAAAGCAGAAATCAGATATCCGGTTGGATTTGAAAGAGTTGTAAGAGTTGCTATTAAAAACTTCGAAAAATTAAATCTAAAATCAATTTTAAAACCTTATTCAACTCCTGCAAATAAGCAATTTGATTATGATCATAGAGAAGATATGGGTATAGTGTTAGATAAGGCTATTATAGAACGTGGACTTGAAAGTTATAGGTGTGCGTTTGAAAAAATAAAAAAAGAAGCAAGAGGATATGCAGGACCGGCCGTAATTGAAGTTTTTGGAGAAGAGCCATTCTCACCAATAACAAAAGAAGAAAATGTAAAACTAAATGCAAAACAGCAGAAATTATCAGTCTATAATAAGAGCGAAATTTCTCAAATCGTTAATAAATATATTGTTGGAGAGGAGAGAAGTTTTACAATTATTGCTTTCCCAATCGCTTCAATTGGAGATAAATATAAACAGATTTTTGCCGAAACAGTAAGATTAAATACACTTGATTATAATTTTTACAGGGACATGCAGCAAAAGATTATTGATGTACTAGATACAGGAGATAAAGCTCACATTGTTGGAACGAATGGAAACAAAACTGATTTGTATGTCAATTTATACAAATTAAACGACCCTAATAAAGAAACAATTTTTGAAAACTGTGTAGCAGATGTTAATATTCCTGTAGGCGAGGTATTTACAAGCCCTGTGCTTAAAGGAACAACAGGTAAATTACATGTTAGTCAGGTGTATTTAAACGGTTTGAAATTTATTAATTTAGAGATTGATTTTAAAGATGGTATGATTGCCGACTATACATGTACTAATTTTGATTCAGAAGAGGATAATAAGAAATATATTAAAGATAATATTCTTATGAACCACGAGACTCTTCCAATGGGTGAATTTGCAATCGGTACTAATACAGTTGCATATAAAATGGCAGATACATATCAGATAGCAGATAAAATGCCAATACTTATCGCTGAAAAGACAGGTCCTCATTTTGCAGTAGGTGATACATGTTACAGCTACGATGAAGATAATATGACTTAC
Organism: Lachnobacterium bovis DSM 14045; assembly: GCF_900107245.1. Lineage (GTDB taxonomy): Bacteria > Bacillota > Clostridia > Lachnospirales > Lachnospiraceae > Roseburia > Roseburia bovis. Next base: position 27,687 of record NZ_FNPG01000011.1, on the reverse strand, counting down.
AACCCTGATAAAAAGGCGATTGTTGCAAGAGACAATGAAATATCGGCTTTACGAAAAGAAGACTATTCTAAGGCATATTTTAACTGTCATACAGATATTACGATACCTTATAACGAGCTTGGTCGTATAAGTGTTATTACTAAAACAGGTGAGAATAAAGATATTATTGTTGACGGAAGATTTGTTGTACAAGGTACAGAAAAATTAAATGAGCCATTAGATGAGATGGAAGGATAGATGCTGCATCCAACTTATAAAAAATATAAGAATTACTAATTTTTAATATACAATAAATTAGTATATTATATAAATGTAGATATGCTTTATGCGTTTTGTTATGAAGTTTATTTTCAAAAGTATAAAGAAAATTGAGGGCTCGTGAGATATTCCATTGATATCCCATGAGTTATCCGTAAATTTTGTATAAGTTTTAGGAGGAAAAAAATGGCGCAAGTAGGAATAGTAATGGGCAGTGACTCAGATATGCCTGTAATGTCACAAGCTGCAGCAATTTTAGACAAATTTGGAATTTCATATGAGATGAAGATTATATCTGCACATAGAGAACCAGATGTGTTCTTTGATTATGCAAAAACAGCAGAAGAAAAAGGTTTTAAAGTAATTATAGCAGGTGCAGGAATGGCCGCTCATTTACCAGGAATGTGCGCAGCAATTTTCCCAATGCCTGTAATCGGTATACCAATGCACACAACATCTTTAGGTGGAAGAGATTCATTATATAGCATCGTTCAAATGCCTTCAGGAATCCCTGTTGCAACTGTAGCTATCAATGGAGGAAAAAATGCAGGTATTTTAGCTGCTAAGATCCTTGCAACATCTGATAATTGTTTGTTAGAAAAAGTTAAAGCATACGCAGCTGAATTAAAAGAACAAGTAGAAGCTAAAGATGCAAGATTACAAGAAGTAGGTTATCAAAATTACTAATATGAAATCAGTTTATTTTGTTAGACATGGACAAACAGTTTGGAATGTTGAAAATAAGATTTGTGGTGCGACAGATAGCGAGTTAACAGAACTTGGAAAACAACAGGCAGCTGAAACTGGAAAAAAGATATTAGAAAGTGGAATAAAAATTGATCAGATTTTATATTCCCCACTTTCAAGAGCAAGAGATACAGCACTTATAATTTCTGAGATAACAGGAATTCCAGCGAGGGAAGAAAAGAGATTAATCGAGCAAAATTTTGGAAAATATGAGGGAACTGCTAGAGATGGAATAGAATTCAAAAAGTCTAAAGCAAACTTCGCAGATAGATATTGTGGAGGAGAGTCTATGTTACAGTTGGCTCAAAGAATTTATAATCTATTAGACGAAGTGAAAGAAAAATCGGACGATAAAACGTATCTTTTGGTTGCTCATAATGGAATAGCAAGAATGGTTAATTCATATTTTTGTGAGATGACAAATGAAGAATATGCTTCATTTGGTATAAAGAATGCTCAGGTTGTAAAATATGATTTTGAGTAAATAATTCACGAAAATTTGTAAAGCTAGATTAATTAATAGTTACTATATTTTTATCTGACCATGGATTTTCCATGGTCAGTAATAAACATCGTTATCATTATTCAATGATTCTAAATTTCCCTTTCTTGAAGGTTTAATAATTTAATCTTAAATTTTCCAATTTAAATGAAAACTTTTTAAAAAATATTGCATAATATAATATAATACTCCTTGAATGCATTTATATATAAAATTAATTTTATAAATATTATACTTTAAGGAGACTGAAATAGATTAGACAAAGGGAGTTATGTATGCGAAAAATACTTAGACTAGTTCAATTTGATATAAGGAGAAATTATTTATCATATATGATTATAATACTTAATGTTATTGCACTTTCTTTTTGTGTAAAATATAGTATTAGAACATATAAAGGGGCAACTGCTGAAATAGCTGAAGATAATCGCTACATCAATTTATGGGATATAAGTGATATAAAAGATACTACAGATTTTTTTAAAGACTTGCTTTTGGTAAAAAAAATTAATTTTGAATCAATTGAATTGGATTTTGAAAGTGACAATGAAAATGATCAATCTCTTTCTGTTAGACCGTATTTTTCTGCAAAATATAATAAATTAAATCCCAATTTAGAAGACAAACTTATCTCAGGACGAATATTTACGGAAAAAGAAATCAAATCTGAGGAACATATAGCGATAGTTGATAAATATGTTTGGGATGCAATTGGCAAAAAAGATACCATCAACATATATTCTGTAAAATATAGAATAGTAGGAATTGCTGATTTGTACACTTCGGAAGAAAAAATAATTATTCCATATAATTTCACCCTTCAAAACTGTAGTATTGATTATGCTAGAGCAACTATTAAATCTACAAAATATTATAAAATGGTATATTATGATGTAGAAAAAATTGTGAGGAAATATTTAAACAATAATTCGGAAATTGAGACTGTTATGAATAATTATAGTGACACTTCTTTGGAGTATGGAAGAACATTTTTGGTGGTTTCAGTTTTTGTCATTATTACTGTTGCCGCGTCAATTGTAAATTTACTATATATTGTTAAAATGTTCAAACGACAAAATGAGACAATTAATAGAATATACTTTAGACTTGGAATCGACAGAAAAACCAAAATAATTATTAGAACAGTTGTAAATGCATATTTTGCAACTGTTCTGATGTTGATAATATTTTTATTAAGGAGTGCTAATTTGTAATGTTAAATACTTATAAAAGATATGTTTATATAAATAAAAATTATATGAAAGTGAATAGAATAGCACTCTGGATTTTATTATCATTAACAGTTGTAATTACAATAGCTGTTTCTGTAATTTTTTCAAAAGTTTATACTTCCTACAATGAAAAAAAATTATATTATCAATTAGCAAAAAATAATATTTCTTGTATTAGCTGTCCTATAAAGGAGGTGGACAAGAAAAAGTTATATAAAAGTACACAAAAAGCTAGTAGTTCAGAAAAGTATTTAAAGATGTTTCTTAAAGACCAATCTAAAGGAAACGATAAAGTCGAATTTATCAGTAAATGTTATTTTCGAATACCAATAATTGGAACCCAAAAACAATATTTTGCTTATAAAATGGATTCAAATTTTGCAAAGTATATAAAATATGATTTATTATTTGGAAAGTGGTTTAATACTAATAAGGAGCAAAATTCTTATGACTCAATAAATGAATTTCAGGCTATTGTTTCAAGAGAAATGCTGTTTGAATATAAATTGAATCATTCTTATAAGATTACTTTGGGGAATGGAAAAAAAGTAAATGTTAGAATTATAGGAATATTAAAAAATGATTTTATTTTTCAAAAAAACTTTGTCGATGAATGCAACAACGGAATGATAATTCTAGATGACAAAAATCAATTAAATTTTCCCGAAACTATGGAAACCTATACTTCTGATTATGTGATATATGTGTCTTGTCAGATAAAAGGATCTCAAAAAGCTTTGAAGAATTTTTGGAAAGGGAGGAACCGGGAAGAAAATGATTCAACTTTTTATTATAATCATCAAATATTAAAAGACGAACTTGATACATTAAAATCTTTGTTGGAGCTTGCTATAAGTCTTTTTGCTATACAGATAATTGGAATTTTTGGCTATTTTGTAAATTTGATTAATAAGGAGAAAGAAAAAATATTAATTTATAAAAGAGTCGGTGCGAAAGATTCGGACATAAGAAGAATATATTTAGTGGATACAATCCGATTTATTGCTTTACCTGAAATAATTACAACGGCTTTTATATATCTATTTGGTGAAATATTTTCTTTAGAACGTAGATTTCAATTTAACATAATAATGCTAGTAATAATATTATTAGAGCTGTTAATTTCAAGTTTGATTATTTCGCATAAGATAAAAACAATTAATTTGACTGGGAAGGAATAGTATACTATGAACATTAGGAATATAAATCAGAAGCAATATCTTAAGCAAAAACAATATTTTAAGCAAAAACAAGAGCATGATAGAAGAAAAAAAATATTGTCATTAAAAAATATAAAAAAAATCAGCAACGGAACAACGATTTTAGATGATGTTTCTGTAGACTTTTATGAAAGCGAGATGGTAGGAATCTATGGAGAATCTGGTGCTGGAAAAACTAGTTTATTAAATATTATTGGATGCTTTGACAATGATTTTACAGGTCATGTACTCATGGAAGATATCAATATTGAGAATTTATCTTCAGATCAAAAAGCTAATATTCGCAATAAAAAAATTGGTTTTGTAGTTCAGGATTTTTCTTTAATTGAAGAAATGACAGTTTACGACAATGTTGCACTTACTTTACTTTTTGACAAAAGTGTTTCCTTTGTCAACATAAGAAGTAAAATAGTTGAGGCACTCGATAAAGTCGGAATGAAAAAATATATAAACAAAAAAATAAAATTAATGTCTGGTGGCGAAAAACAAAGAATTGCAATTGCTAGAGCTATTGTAAACGAACCTGATATTTTAATAGCCGATGAACCAACAGGTGCATTAGATAGCAAAAACACACAAAAGATAATGGAATTGTTTTTGCAATTAAATAAACAGTTTAACACGACAGTTATATTAGTTAGTCATGATATGAATTGCATAAATATGTGCTATAGAAAAATCAAAATGGAGGATGGACACATTGAAAGCGATGAATAAATGCAATAATATCAAAAAAAATTAGGCTTATGGATATATACGGTGAGTGTTAATTATTTTAAATTATATACAAAAAGGTAGCTTTTTGTTATTTGAGGAATCACCTCATTTTAGCAAAGAGTTACCTTTTTTATTTTTTGTGTTCTTATATATAGTTAAGGAAACGAACAGAATACGTGGGTTTTTATTATTTCAAATCCTATTTAAAAAATATCACAAAAAGACAAATAATTAACAATAGAAAATGCAATATCTGACAATAAAAAAATCTATTTAATAAAAAAATGAAATAAAAAATTTAAAAATAAAGAAATTTAGAAAAGTAAAACAAGAAAATGAGATAAAAATTATAATTTATATAATTAAAAAAAGATAATAAATACGTATAAAATAGCAACTTAAAGGAAACTAAACAATTACATTTAACTAATAATTAAAAATATAAAACAAAAAAAGAGAACTTAATTTTTTGAATCAAAGGGTTGACATTTTTTTGAAAGTAGTTTATCATCTAAACTAATTTAATAAATAAATTAATGTAATAAAATTTAAAAGAAGAATGGAGAGCAAAAAAATGAATTTTGAAAAAGTAAGAGACGTTATCGTAGAAACAGTTAATTTAAACCCAGAGGAAATTAAATTAGAATCTAACTTAAAAGAGAACTTAAACTTAGATTCATTAGACGCAGTTGAACTTAACATGGCTTTAGAAGAAGCTTTCGATATCACAATCGATGATGAAGAACTTATGAAATTTATCACAGTTAAAGATATCGTAGATTATATTGATGCTAATGTAGCAGCATAATCAATTGTTATCAATTGTAATAAATAACTAGTCGTTGGCTAGTAAAAGGAAAGAGGACAACATGAAAACTTCTGAAATTTATGAGCTTATTGAAAAAATAGAAACATCCAAAATTAGTGAGTTTGAATATAGCAATGGAGATTTTAGTGTTTCAATAAAAAAAGAGCCAAAAAACACCATTGTACAAACAATGCCAATTAGTAATGACTCAACTGAAACTAAATCAATCACAGTAGACGTTGATACATCAGCCAAAAAGGTTGAAAGTAATAATGATAAAGCCATTAAAGCTCCACTTGTTGGAACTTTCTATAGAGCATCAGCTCCAGGCGAAAAACCATTTGTTATGATTGGTCAAAAGATTAAAAAAGGTGATGTAATCGGTATTATTGAGGCAATGAAAATGATGAATGATATCGTAGCAACAGAAGATGGTGTTGTTACTTCGATTGATGTAGAAGATGGAAAAATGGTAGAATTCGATCAACCACTTTTACATTATCAACAATAATTTAGCAAATCTTACATGGAGGAAAAATGTTTAAAAGAATTTTAATTGCAAACCGTGGTGAGATTGCTTTAAGAATTATTAGATGTTGTAGAGAAATGGGAATTGAAACAGTAGTCGTTTATTCGACAGAGGATAAGGATTCTCTTCCCGTTATTCTCGCAACAAAAGCGGTCTGTATCGGTCCAGCAAAATCAAAAGATAGTTATTTAAATGAAGATGTATTAATAGAGACTGCAAAGTTGACAGAAGCTGATGCTATCCACCCAGGATATGGTTTTTTATCAGAAAATGCAGAGTTCGCACAAAAATGTGAAGATAATGGTATTAATTTTATTGGACCTAATTCATTTATCATAAATGGTATGGGAGATAAACAAAATGCCAGAAAGTTAATGATAAAAAATGGGGTACCGGTTGTACCAGGTTCAAAGAGCTTGGTTAATACTTGGGAAGAAGCAAGTAAAATTGCTGATGAAATCGGATATCCAGTATTGATAAAGGCATCTGCAGGCGGTGGCGGTAAAGGAATGCGAAAGGCTTTTTCACCAGATGAAATCAAGTCGGCTTATGAAACGGCAAAAGCAGAAACTTTAGCGGCATTTAACAACGGTGATATGTATGTAGAAAAATTAATAGTTAATCCACATCATATTGAAGTTCAAATCTTAGCAGACAAATATGGCAACATGGTTTATCTAGGAGAAAGAGATTGTTCTATTCAGAAAAATAATCAAAAACTTCTTGAAGAATCACCATCATGGGTTTTAGATGATAAATTAAGACACGAAATGGGACAGGTTGCATTAAAAGCAGCAAAAGCATGTAATTACTACAGTGCTGGAACTGTCGAGTTTGTTTTAGATGAGAAAGGCAATTACTATTTCATTGAAATGAACACAAGAGTTCAAGTTGAACATCCAGTTACAGAAGTTGTAACAGGTGTAGATATTATCAAAGAGCAAATTAGAATTGCAGCAGGAATGAAATTAAGTTATACCCAAGAAGATATAGATATAGAAGGTCATGGTATTGAGTGTAGAATTAATGCTCTTACACCAGGTACAGTTAAGTTCGTACATTTTCCAGCAGGATATGGAGTAAGGGTAGAAAGTTATTTGTATTCAGGATGTAAGGTATCGCCTGTATATGATTCTATGATTGCAAAAATAATTGTTAAAGGTCAATCAAGATTAGAAGCAATAAAACGAATGAGAAGAGCACTTGAAGAATTAGTGATTGAGGGAATTAAAACAAATGCAGAGTATATGCATATTTTGACATTCCATCCAAGTTTTATTAGTGGAAATTACAATACTGGCTTTTACGAAAAAAACAATGAAGAGATAATGAAATGGCTTAATGAGGGTGTTGATTAATGGAAATATCAGATATTTTTAAAAATAAAAAAAATAGACTTGATAAGTTAAGACGTACAAGAAGAAAAGTTGACGTAGAGGAAACTTTAGAATGTAAAAGATGCCATGGTCAATTTGCAAAAAGTGTTTTAAAGAAAAATTTTATGATTTGTCCAGATTGTAATAAATATTTTTCAATGTCTGCTGAAGATAGAATCCGTTCTATCGCAGATGAAAAGACATTTAAAGAACATTTAAAAGGCATGTATTCAGTAAACCCTATCGATTTTTTAGATTATGACAAAGTAATTGAAAAAAATAAAAATAGATCAAAACGTGATGAAGCTGTTATAACAGGTGTTTGTAAAATTAATGGAATCAAATGTGCTATAGCTGTTATGGAATCTCAGTTTATGATGGGAAGTATGGGTACTGTCGTTGGAGAAAGAATTTCTGCTATAACAGAAGTTGCAGGCAAACATAATTTACCACTTATCATTTTTAGTGCCAGTGGTGGTGCAAGAATGCAAGAGGGTATGTTTTCTTTGATGCAAATGGCAAAGACATCAACAGTGATTGAAAAATTCAAAGAAAATGGTGGATTATTTTTATCAGTATATACAAATCCAACAACGGGTGGAGTTTCTGCCAGTTTTGCAGCACTTGGAAATATTTTGATTGCAGAACCGGATGCATTGATTTGTTTTGCAGGACCAAGGGTTATTGAACAGACAATTGGAGAAAAGTTACCAGAAGGATTCCAACATTCTGAATTTTTATTAAAGAGCGGAATGTTAGATATGATAGTTGAAAGACAAGATTTAAAAGAAACTATACATAGAATTTTGGTCATGCATAATTATTTGCCATGAGAGGTTGAAAAAAGATGAAAGAACTTACAACATATGACAGAGTTCTTATTGCAAGAGATAAAAAAAGACCACAAGTCTCAAAATACATTGAAGAATTATTTGATGATTTTATCGAATTAAAAGGTGATAGATTATCAGGTGATGATGAGAGTATTCTTGGTGGAATTGCAATGTTTCACGGAACTCCAGTAACAATAATTGGTCAAAGAAAAGGAAAAAGTCTTGAGGAAAGCATGAGATTTAACTTTGGAATGTGTTCTCCAGAGGGATATAGAAAAGGTATGCGTCTTATGAAGGAAGCTGAAAGATTTCATAGACCAATAATTACTTTTATAGATACACCAGGAGCTTATCCAGGAAAAGAAGCAGAAGAACATGGACAGGCTAATGCTATTGCTGAAAGTATGGCGCTTATGTCTAGTTTGAAAGTTCCAATTATTGCAATAATAACTGGTGAAGGAAACAGCGGTGGTGCACTTGCGCTTAGTGTCGCAGATAAAATTTGGATGTTAGAAAATTCAATTTTTGCAGTTCTATCTCCAGAAGGTTTTGCATCTATCCTATGGAAAGATGGTTCACTTGCACCAAAGGCTAGTGAAGTCATGAAAATTACGGCTAAGGAACTTTATGATTTTGGACTTATTGATGATGTTATTGCTGAAGATAGAAATATGTTTAAAGTCATAGACAAAAAATTGCAAAAAGAAATATCTTCTCTTCAAAAACTCAGTCAAAATACGTTAATAGAAAATAGATATTTAAAATTTAGAAATATAGATGAAAAGAAAAAAGCGTTAAAAGTTATAAAAGAATAGAAGGGTAGGAAATTGTAGTTGAAAGGTATAAATATAGTTTCTACAGGAAGATGTTTACCAGAAAAAGTAATAGATAACGATGCATTAAGTACTTTTGTAGATACATCAGATGAATGGATTTACACAAGAACTGGAATTAAAATGCGTCATAAATGTGAAGAAGAAAGCAATACATTTTTAGCATGTGGTGCAGCAAAAGAAGCATTAAAAAAAGCTAAAGTAAAAGAAAATATAGATGAAAATGATATTGGAGTAGTTATTGTTGCGACGACAACAGGTGATAATGCTTTTCCATCTACAGCATGTATGGTTGCAAAAGAATTAGGACTTTCAAATGAAATTATTGCATTTGATATTAGCGCAGCATGTTCTGGTTTCGTGTACGGATTAGAAATTGTTAGAGGACTTTTAACTAATTCATCAAAAAAATATGGATTATTAATTGGAAGTGAGCAGATTTCTAAAATTATGGACTATAACGACAGAACAACTTGCGTTTTATTTGGAGATGGAGCAGGTGCAGCAGTAATCAAATTAGATGAGAGTCTATATGTTCATAAAGCATATGCAAGTGGCAATTTCGAAGGTTTAAATTGCTCGGGCGTAGGAAAAGATAATAACTATTTACATATGGATGGAAAAGCTGTTTTTAAAGCAGCTGTTACAGCTTTTGATCAGGCTATAAAAGATGCATTAGAAGAAGCAAATTTAACATTAGAAGATATAGACCATGTAGTTTGCCACCAGGCTAATGTAAGAATTATAAATCATGTGGCTAATAAACATAAAGAGAGTAAAGATAAATTTTACGTAAATATTGATAGATATGCTAATACATCTGCAGCATCGATTCCAATTGCTTTAGATGAATTATATGAGAATAATAAAATTAAAAAAGGTCAAAAGGTATTGCTAGTAGCATTCGGTGCTGGTTTTACTTGGAGTAGTGCAATTTATACGGCTTAATTAAGATAAATGAATTGGTTTTTACCCAAAGAGTATTCAAATTTGAGTAAAGGAAAAGGTGGAAGATAAAATGAAATTAAATGAGATTTTAGGTATAAAATATCCTTTTATCCAAGGAGGAATGGCAAATATCGCAACAGGTGAGTTTGCAGCTTCGGTATCAAACGCTGGAGGACTTGGACTTATAGCTGCAGGAGGAATGACAGTTGATAGTTTAAGAGAAAACATTAGAAAATGTAAAGAATTAACAAATAATCCTTTCGGTGTAAATCTTATGTTAATGCATCCAGCAGCAGATGAAATGGCTCAAGTTGTTGTAGAAGAGGGTGTAAAAATCGTAACAACAGGTGCAGGTAATCCTGGAAAATATATGGATGATTTCAAAAAAGCAGGTATTAAAGTTTTACCAGTAGTAGCATCTGTAGCATTGGCTAAAAGAATGGAAAAATTAGGAGCTGATGCAATTATTGCAGAAGGAACAGAAAGTGGTGGACATGTTGGAGAGATGACAACAATGACACTTGTTCCACAGGTAGTAGATGCAGTAAATATTCCAGTTGTGGCAGCAGGTGGAATTGCTGATGGAAGACAGCTTGCAGCTGCATTTGCTTTAGGAGCTTGTGGTGTTCAGGTTGGAACATGTTTATTAGCTTCTGAAGAGTGTCCAATTCATCCAGAATATAAAAATGCTATTTTAAGAGCAAAAGACAACACAACTGTTGTAACAGGTAGAATTACAGGTACACCAGTTAGAATTATTAAAAACTCAATGGCAAGAGAATACATTAAACAAGAAAAAAATGGTGCAGATAAGATGGAACTTGAAAAATTTACTTTAGGTTCACTTAGACGAGCTGTTTTTGAAGGCGACGTAAAAACTGGTTCACTTATGGCTGGACAGGTTGCAGGTCAGATTAAAGAAATTAAACCAATTAAAGATATTTTTGAAGATATGTATGCAGGCTATGAGAGGACTGTAAACAAATTAGGAGCATAGAAATAAAATGGAATTAAATTTAAATGGAAAACTATTAAAACACGGAATTATTCAAGGTGGAATGGGCGTAGGTGTCTCATTATCAGAACTTGCTGGAAATGTTGCAAAAGAAGGTTGCATGGGAGTTATTAGCTCAGTGAATATTGGATATAAAGAGAATGATTTTTTAAAGAATCCATTTGAAGCAAATATGAGAGCTTTAAAATATCATATCCAAAGAGCTAAAGAAATTTCTCAAGGAAACGGGTTAATCGCAGTAAATATCATGGTTGCAGTTAGCCATTATGCAGAAACAGTTAAATGTGCTATAGAAGCAGGTGCAGATGCAATCATATCAGGTGCAGGATTACCACTTAACTTACCTGAGTACGTAAAAGATTCAAAGGCTTTGTATGCACCTATTGTATCAAGTAAAAAGGCAGCAGAACTTTTGTGTAAACGTTTTTCAAAAAAATATAATTCAGTACCTGATTTTATGGTAATTGAAGGCTATAAAGCAGGAGGACATCTTGGTTTTTCAAATCAGGATCTAGAAGAAAAAACATGTCAGGATAACCTAACAATTTTAGGAGAGGTTTTAGAAACAATTAGACCGTACGAGGAAAAATTTAGGAGAAAAATTAATATTTTCTTAGGTGGAGGTATTTTTACAGGAAAGGATATGGCAACGGCTTTACAAAATGGAGCAAGTGGTGTACAGATCGGAACACGTTTTATTGCAACTAAAGAATGTGATGCCAGTGATACTTTTAAAGATGTTATTGTAAATGCTAAAGAAAGTGATATTAAAATCATTAAAAGCCCTGTTGGAATGCCAGCTCGTGCAGTATTTACGCCACTTCTTCAAAATTTGGAGAAAGGTAAAACATTTTTCGCAGAAAAATGTAATAACTGTTTAAAAGCTTGCCCAAAAGGAAACAAAATTCCATATTGCATTAGTCGAGCTTTAATCGAGGCTGTAAAAGGCAATAGAGAAGAAGGTTTATTTTTCTGTGGTGAAAATGCATCAAGGGTTTCTAAAATAGTTACTGTAAAGGAATTAGTAAACGAAATCCTAGAGGATTGCAAAAATAATTTGAGATAATAATATGAAATAATACGAGGTTAAAAAGATGAAAACTGTATTTATGTATGCTGGCCAGGGAAGTCAGTTTGTATCTATGGGAATGGATTTTTATAATAAATATGAATCATATAAAAAATTTATAGATAGCGTTAAATTATCTAAAGATTATAAAAAATTAATGCATGAAGGACCTTTAGAAGATCTTTCTCTTACAGAGAACACACAGCCTGCTATGGCAATGTTTGCAATTGGTGTAACTAAACTTTTAGAAGAAAACAACATCAAACCAGATATGGCTGTTGGTTTAAGTTTAGGTGAATATGGTGCTTTATACGCAGCTGGTGTAATTAGTGAGGAAGATTACTTAAAAGTAATCGAATACAGAGGAAACAAGATGGCTGAAGCTGCATCAAAACAAGAATGTGCTATGAGCGCGATTATAGGAATGGATGTTTCTGATGTAGAGAAGGCTGTAGAAGAGATAAGTAAAAAAGATATAGGATATATCACAATAGCAAATTACAATTGTCCTAAACAGTATGTAATTTGTGGAGATTTGGATGCTGTAGAAGAAACAGAAAAACTTTTAAAAGAAATGGGAGCAAGACGTATAGTAAGACTTAACGTAAGTGGACCATTTCATACAAAATACATGCATGAAGCAAAAGTGGCGCTGGAAGAATTATTTAAAAAGGTTACTTTTAAAGCACCTACTTTTCCAGTTGCAGTAAATTATACTGGAAAAATTATTGATAATAGTGCATCTGGCGAAGAAATCAAAGAACTTTTAACAAATCAGGTTCAATCTTCAGTTCGTTTTGAAAAAGATGTTGAAGAGTTAATAAAGCAAGGTGCTGACAATTTTATTGAAATCGGACCAGGTAAAGTTTTAAGCGGATTTGTTAGAAAAAAAGCAAAAGAAATGAATGTAGATGTTAAAGTTACAAGTATTTCTAAAATTGAAGATTTAGAAGCTATTGTTGCATAAACAACAAAGGAGGAAAGATATGTCAACAGCATTAGTGACTGGTGGAAGTCGAGGAATAGGAAGAGCAGTTTGTGTTAAGCTTGCAGAAAGAGGATTCAATATTGCATTTAGTTATAACTCAAATGAAGAGCAGGCAAAAGAAACTATTGCATTATGTGAAGAAAAAGGTGTTAAAGCAGTAGCTTACAAATATGATGTAAGTAGTTCAGAAGATTGTGCAAAGCTTATTTCAGATACATTAGAAGCCTTTAATGAAATAGATGTATTAGTGAATAATGCAGGAATCACAAGAGATTCTTTAATTATGAGAATCAGTGATGAAGATATTTCTAAAGTAATTGATGTAAACTTAAAAGGTACTTTTTACATGATGCGTGAAGTCTCAAGAGTTATGCTTAAACAAAGAAAAGGTAGCATAATTAATATGAGCTCTGTTGTGGGTGTTGCCGGAAATGCTGGTCAGGTTAACTACGCTGCATCTAAAGCTGGTGTAATTGGTATGACTAAATCGTTAGCTAAAGAATTAGCAAAACGTAAAATTAGAGTTAATGCGATTGCACCTGGAATGATTGCAACTGATATGACTGCAAAACTTAGTGATGCAGCAAAGAAAAGCATAATTGATTCTATTCCTTTTGGTGAAATGGGTCAACCAGAGGATATCGCAAATGCTGTTGCATTCTTTGCATCAGAAGATAGCAGATACATAACAGGACAAGTTTTATTAGTTGATGGTGGAATGGTATAGAATTCGTAAAAAAAACAATATGAACGCATAAAAATCGAAATTGATAAGGAAGTGCAAAATGAGAAGAGTTGTAATAACAGGTATAGGTGCAATTACACCGATAGGAAACGATACAAAGAGCATGTGGGAAGGCGTTAAAGCACAAAAATGTGGTATTGCACCAATCACAGCTTATGATACAGAAAACAGAAAAGTAAAATTAGCAGCAGAAGTAAAGGATTTTGATCCTAATGAAAAATTAGATAAGAATACAGCAAGAAAAAGCGATAGATTTACTCAGTTTGCATTAGTTGCAGCAAAAGAGGCTATCGAGGATGCCGACATTTTAGAAGAAGGCAAAGTTAAAGAAACTATAGATACACAGAGAGTTGGAGTAATTGTTTCTTCAGGAATTGGTGGACTATATACAATTCAGCATGAAGATGCAAGAGGTGTTCAAAAAGGATACGACAGAGTCTCTCCACATTTTATTCCAATGGTTATTTCAAATATGGCAGCTGGTCAGATTGCAATTCAGTATGGTTTACACGGAATGTGTAGTTGTGTTGTTACAGCATGTGCAGGTGGAACTAATGCAATTGGAGACAGCTTCAGACAGATTAGAGATGGATATGCTGATATGATGGTTTGTGGTGGTGCAGAAGCAAGTATCACAGAGCTTGGAATGGGCGGATTTACAGCTATGAAAGCTTTAAATCAGTCAACAGATCCAAACAGAGCATCAATTCCGTTCGATAAAGACAGAAGTGGTTTTGTAATGGGCGAAGGTGCAGGAATGTTAGTACTAGAAGAGTATGAACATGCTGTTGCTCGTGGAGCAAAAATCTATTGCGAAGTAGTAGGATACGGAAGCAACTGTGACGCATACCATGTTACAGCACCATTAAGTGATGGTAGCCAGGCAGCAAAATGTTTCGAATTAGCATTAGAAGATGCAAAAATCGAAAAAGATGCAATCGATTATATCAATGCTCACGGAACATCTACACATCTTAATGACATGTGTGAAACAATGGCTATTAAAAAAGTTTTTGGTGAAAAAGCAGAAGATTTAATGGTAAGTTCAACAAAATCTATGACAGGACATTTACTTGGAGCAAGTGGTGCAGTTGAGGCTATTATTACAGCTTTATCAGTAAAAGAAGATTATGTACCTGCAACAATTAACTACCAGAATTTTGATGAAGATTGTGACTTAGATATCGTGCCAAATGAAGGCAGAAACGTAAAAGTTGATTATGCTATGTCTAATTCATTAGGTTTTGGTGGACACAATGCTTGTATAGTATTAAAAAAATTTCAATAAAAAAATAAAGGAAAAGGGTAAAAATTATGACATTAACATCCGATGAAATTAAAGAGATTCTTCCACATCGTTATCCATTTTTATTAGTGGACAGAATTACGGATTGCATTCCAGGGGAAGAGGCCACAGGAAGAAAATGCGTAACAGCAAATGAAATGCACTTTTGCGGTCATTTTCCACAGAAACAGATTATGCCTGGCGTATTAATCATTGAAGCTTTAGCACAGACAGGAGCAGTTGCAATTTTATCACAGGAAGAAAATAAAGGTAAGTTAGCTTTATTTGCAGGAATTAAAAATGCACGTTTTAAGAGACAGGTAATTCCAGGAGACGTTCTAGAATTAAACTGTAAAATAATTAAAAGACGAGGCCCTATTGGCGTAGGTGAATGTAAAGCTTTCGTAGATGGAGAACTTGCTGTAACAGCTGAATTAACATTTGCGATTGAATAAAAATAGTTAAAAAAAGTACCTATTAACTAAATTTACAAAATTTTCACATAAAATTTACAAAAAATCTATAAAGAATTGAAGATAGCATTTGCAAATATTGTTTGTAGATGCTATACTTTTTAGTTGAAGATATAAAATATAGTAGAAAAGGAAGAATTAATATGTTGCAAGAAGAATTTAATGATGTATATTCTAAGTTTAAATTGCATTTTTATCAGAATCTTTTTGAAAAATGGAAAGACAGAGAAGCTTCACTTACAACTGTAGAAACTTTTTGTATGGAAATCATTCACTATTTAGGAGAGCCTACAGTAAATGAATTTGCTACAATGGCAAATATTTCATCACCAAATGCGGCTTATAAGATTAATAACTTAGTTAAAAAAGGTTATATTAAGAAAAAGAGATCAACACACGATCGTAGAGAATACCACTTACAGGTAACAAAGAAATATGAAAAATATTATGAAATGAATTATTCATATGTTACAACTGTAATGGAAAGAGTATATAAGAGATTTACTCCAGAAGAATTAGAAGTTATGGAAAAAATCCTTAATGTAATGAGTGAAGAGCTTATGCCAGAAATCAAAAAGACACGTATTCCAGATAAGTATGTAAATGCAAACATCGATGAGATGCTTAAAATTAGAAGATCATAGTAAAGTACATTTTTGGTATTAAAAGTATTGTAAAAAGTATTATAAAGTAAATATTTTTTGTGAGTAAAAGGATACCGCTGTGAATGTGACATGGAAGTCATCACAGAGGTGTCCTTTTTGTGTATTTTATTATAATTTGATTCGTCTGTTTCGATTTAATTTCAATTTAAGTTACGTTTTTAAATTTCATTTTATTTATGTTGTTTTTATAAAAATATTATTAACTTTTATAAAAAACTCGATATACTTATATGATTCAGACTAAATATTTATGTGATTCAGATTAGTATTTATATATTTTTTAGGGGAGGAATAACATGAAGGCTTTAATATTAAATTCCGGTATGGGAAAAAGAATGGGAGTATACACGAAGAATCAGCCCAAATGTATGACTGAGATTTCGCCATCGGTTACAATAATTTCAAGACAATTGAAACAGTTAGTAGATGCAGGAATAAAGGAAGTCGTTATGACAACAGGAGCTTTTGACAGTGTCCTGATGGATTATTGCGAAAGCCTTGATTTGCCAATTGATATTTCATACGTAAAAAACACAAGATTTAAAGAGACAAATTATATATATAGTATTTATTGTGCAAGGGAAGAATTAGATGATGATATTATTTTGATGCATGGTGATCTTGTTTTTGAGAACGAAGTCCTTGATAATGTCGTTAATTCAGAAACTTCATGCATGGTTGTGTCGAGTTCTTTACCTCTTCCAGAAAAAGATTTTAAAGCAGTTATAAAAGAAAAAAAGATCACACAAATTGGAGTTGATTTGTTTAATAAATCTATTGCAGCTCAGCCTTTATATAAATTAAAAAAAGAAGATTGGAGAAAATGGTTAGATAAAATCATTGAATTTTGTGAAAAAGGTATAACTAACGTTTATGCGGAGAATGCTTTAAACGAGTTAAATGGCGAATGTAATATTTACCCTTTAGATATCGGAAAATCATTGTGTGAAGAAGTGGATAACCCGGATGATTTGTTAGTGGCAACATTAAAAGTACGACAATTATCACTAAGAACAGTGTATTTAGTTTTTTCAGCTGACATATTGCATGAAGGTCATATTGATTTAATTAAAAGAGCAAAAAGGCTAGGTCGAGTCATTATTGGAGTTTTGTCTGATAAGGTTGTAGCAACATATAAAAGATTCCCATTGGTTCCAATAGAGGAAAGGCGAGCAATTTTTGAAAGTATTTCTGGAGTATATAAAGTTGTAGATCAGGTTACTCTTTCGTATAAAGATAATTTATTAAAATACAAGCCAGATATAGTTGTGCATGGAGATGATTGGAGGGAAGGTTTTCAAAAGCCAATTAGAGACGAGGTCGTGGCAATATTGGCTACATATGGTGGTAGATTAGTAGAATATCCATATTCGAATAGGGAGAGATATAAAGTTATTGAAGAGCGTGTGCGGAGAGAATTGTCACTTCCTGATTTTAGACGAGCAAGATTAAAAAAGTTATTAGAAATAAAGGGATTTATAACAGCGTTAGAGGCTCATAGTGGAATCACTGGCTTGATTGTTGAGCAGACGAAAGTTTTTAGCAACGGTGGAGTTAAGCAATTTGATGCAATGTGGGTTTCTTCGCTTTGTGATAGTACGGCAAAGGGAAAACCGGATATCGAATTAGTGGATATGACTTCAAGATATAGAACAATTGATGATATTATGGAAGTCACAACCAAACCGATTATTTTTGATGGGGATACAGGTGGACTTACAGAACACTTTGTGTATACAGTAAGAAGCCTCGAACGAATGGGAGTATCTATGGTTATAATTGAGGATAAGACAGGCTTGAAAAAGAATAGTCTTTTTGGAACTGAAGTTAAACAGACACAGGCAACAATTGAGGAATTCTGTGAAAAGATAAGAGCCGGCAAGGATGCGCAAAAGACAAGCGATTTTATGATTTGTGCAAGAATTGAGTCTTTAATTTTAGAAAGAGGAATGGAAGATGCACTAGAGAGAGCGTTTGCTTTTGTTGAGGCAGGAGCGGATGCAATAATGATACATAGCAGAAAAAAAGATCCAACAGAGATATTTGATTTTTTAAAAGCATTCAGAGATAAAAATCAAATTACGCCAATTGTTTTAGTACCAACGTCGTTTAACACAGTCTATGAAGATGAATTTAAGAAAAAGGGAGCAAATATTATAATTTATGCAAATCAGTTAACAAGAACTGGTTTCCCTGCAATGAAAGATGCTGCTGAAACTATTTTAAAAAATAGCAGGGCAAAAGAGTGTGATGATAAATGTATGAGCATTAAAGACATTATTAATTTGATTCCTGGTGAGTAAGGATAGCTTTCTTTAAGTTTTGTCTTACATATTCCGTTAAAACATCGGTATCGTAGGTTGTGTGGAGCTGTTCAAAAGAATAAAGCTTAAGAGCATAGATAGAGGGAAAAAGATGGGACAAAAGATAATAAAAATTAAAAGTAAACCTTCAAATAATAATGAAACGTATGATTTTAACAAATTATGCAATACAATTAAACAATGGATTATAAGGAATTCTTTATCGAACGTATTTTTTGTGACAATAAGGTCGATTAAAAGATATCCATTGATTTTGAATTTAATTAAGGAAACTTCAAGTGTGCATTTTACTAATTTTACTCCTAATCCAACCTTTGAAGAAGTTATGGAAGGATATCGAATTTTTAAAGAAAAAAAATGCGATGCAATTATTGCAATAGGTGGAGGGTCCGCTATTGATGTTGCAAAATGTATTAAATTCTATAATCTTAAAAATGACTTTGTTCCTTTGCTTGTAATTCCGACTACGGCGGGCACAGGTTCAGAAGCAACAAAGTTTGCAGTAATGTATAAGGAGGGAGTAAAGATTTCGATAGAAGATGAGCATTGTTTACCGGATGCGGTTATGTTCGATTATCATTTTTTAGAGACACTTCCACTTTATCAGAAAAAAGTAACCTTAATGGATGCATTTTGTCATGGATTAGAATCTTTTTGGTCGGTAAATAGTACAAGGGAGAGTCGTTGTTATAGTAAAGGAGTGCTTGAGAATATTCTTGAAAATGTTGATGAGTATTTAAAGTTGAATAATGAGGCTGAAGTATATAAAAAAATTTTTGAAGCATCTTTTTTTGCTGGAAAAGCTATTAATATTGCTAAAACAACGGCAGGTCATGCCATGTGTTATAAGATTACATCAATGTATGGATTAGCACACGGACATGCAGCAATTTTATGTAACAAAATCATTTTCCGGTGGATGATAGAAAATATAGAACAACTTGATTGTATAGATTCGCGAGGGAGAAAATATGTAGAGGACGTTTTAAAGGAAATTGCATATATATTTGGGACAGAAAATTTAATAGAAGCTTGTGATAGGTTGGATATGTTTGTTGATAAGCTTGAATTAGAAGTGCCCTGCGCAAGTGATAAAGAAATAGAAGAGTTGGTGTTAAGTGTTAATGAACAGAGAATGAAAAATCATCCATTTTTAATTTCTGAGAAAAATATCGATACCCTATATAAGAAAATATTAAATTATGATATAATAAGCTAAAGAAATATGATATAAGGGGAGAGATTAATAGATGGGTAGAAGAAGAAAGGAAACAGTTGAATTTAGATTTTATGATGTGCCAGAAGATTGTCATGTGCTTGCTCTACTAGGGGAAAAGTGGATCAGAGTTTATGGGCAAGATGTTTCCTCTTTGCATTTTCATAATCTTATGGAGATAGGATATTGCAGATTTGGAAATGGTACGTTGATTCTTGACCAAAAACGTTGTAGATATGAGAATTCTATGTTAAGTATAATTCCAGCGAATTATCCTCATACAACGGTTAGTGCTAAGAAAGAGGATTATTGGGAATATCTTTTTTTTGATCCAGAGTATTTTATTAAACAGATGTATCCTGTAAATTTAAAAAAACAAAGAGAAATGCTTGATATAGTTACAAGAAATGCAGATTTGCTCCGTGAAAGTGAGTATCCTTCAATAACTATGAATGTTAAAAACATTATGGAGGAGTTGCGTAATAAAAAAATGTGTTACGAAAATCAAGTAGAACTTTTGATTAAGGTTTTATTAATTGATATAATTAGAATACATAGTGAGTATAAAGAAGATTTAGATAATAATATAGATTTATGTAGTCTTACACAAGTTGTACCAGCGATTGATTATGTTGATGCTAATTATGCACGCAATATAAAGGTTAAAGAATTAGCTTTTATATGTGGTATGAGCGAAACACATTTTAGACGAGTTTTTGAAGAAAATATTAATATGCCACCAATGGAATATGTTAATTTGGTTAGAATTCAAAAGGCTTGTGAACTTATGACAAAGACGGATTATTCTATGGATGTGATTGCAGCAGAGTGTGGCTATCAAACAACATCGACATTTAATAGAAATTTTAAAAAGTATCTTGATACTTCGCCATATCAATGGAAAATCAATCCAAACAATTACACAAGTAAATTAAAAAATTTCAAAATTTCAGCTTTAAAAGGTTGGTAAGAGAAATTTCAAAAGAAATAAAATAACCAATTTAAAGAAGTGTCACAAAAAAATTAAGAAAGTGCAAAATGGATGAATTTGCACTTTTTTAGTTTACTAAGAAACCATAAATTTCTTAAATTATGTGTAAAATATGATTATAGAAAGAGACATAAAAGAATTTTATATATTTAGGAAATTATGGAGGAATAAAAACGATGATGCAATTTGACTATACACAGGTAAAAAATCCTGAATTTTTTCAGGAAAATAGATTAGAAGCTCATTCGGATCATGTTTGTTATGCGAATGAGCAACAATTAAGAATAAAAGAAACAAGTTTAAGAAAAAGCTTAGATGGTTTATGGAAATTTGAGTTTCATAAAAATTTTCAAAGTGTTGATCTTGATTTCGTAAAAAAAGAATATGATTGTAGGGCATGGGATGATATAACCGTGCCAGGACATATTCAGATGCAGGGATACGGAGTGCCACAGTACTTAAATACACAGTATCCATGGGATGGTTCAGAGGATATTCTTCCAGGTGAGATTCCTACTTTAGATAATCCAACTGCTTGTTATGTAAAAACTTTTACAGTTCCAACTGATTGGGAAAAAAATTCGCGCATTTACATTTCTTTTCAGGGAGTCGAGAGTGGATTTGCATTATTTTTAAATGGCAATTATGTAGGATATAGTGAAAATTCATTTGATCCGGCTGATTTTGATTTAACTGATTATATAGTTGATGGTGAAAATAAATTATCAGTTATTGTTTTTAAAATTACTTCATCAACATGGTGTGAGGATCAGGATTTTTATAGATTTTCAGGAATCTTTAGAAGTGTATTTTTATATGATGTTCCAAAATGTCATTTACAGGATATCTCAGTTGTTCCGGTTTTATCAGAAGATTTAAGAAGTGCTAAAATTGAATTGGCTTTTAAGACAATGGGCAAAGGAACTATTGAAATAGAATTGAAAGAAAGAATACAAAATATCATCGATATAGAAAACACAAAAGATGGAGAGACTTTACTGTTAAGTGGAAAGAATAAAGAGCAGATTTCTTTTGGCAAAACAGAGCAAGATAACGATATAATTCGTGCAAAGAAAATGGAACAAGAGAATGCTACGACAACAACTGCGTGTTTTGAAGTAAATGATATGAAATTATGGAGTGCAGAAGCTCCAAATCTTTATACTCTATATGTGAGAGTTTATGATGAAGAAAAACAGCTTATTGAGATTACATCACAGTTAGTTGGATTTAGAAGGTTTGAATTAAAAAACTCAATAATGCTTTTGAATGGAAAAAGAATTGTTTTTAAAGGCGTTAACAGACATGAATTTAGTTCAATTACAGGAAGAAAACCAAACAAGGAAGACGCAATTAAAGATATTATTACAATGAAAGCTAATAATATTAATGCAATAAGAACATGCCATTATCCAGATGATTCATTTATTTATGAATTATGTGATATATATGGATTATACATGATTGCAGAAAATAACCTTGAGACTCATGGTACTTGGGATGCTTTTTTAAGAGAAAAGGCAACAGAGGATTATCTTTTACCATATAACAAAGAAGAGTGGCAGGCAATGCTCCTTGATAGGGTTAATTCATGTTATCAAAGGGATAAGAATCATCCAGCCATATTAATCTGGTCATGTGGCAATGAGGCGTATGGTGGCAAGGATATTTATGAAATGTCTCGTCTTTTTAAGAAGCTTGATAAACATCGCTTAGTGCATTATGAAGGCGTGACAAGGGATAGAACATACAATGACACAACTGATATTGAAAGTCAAATGTATCCTTCTGTAGAAAGTATAAAGGAGTATTTAATCGAGCATAAAGAGAGACCTTTCATTTGTTGCGAATATACGCACGCAATGGGAAATTCCTGTGGCGCAATGAAAAAATATACAGATTTAACAGATACTAATCCGTTGTACCAGGGAGGATTTATTTGGGATTATATTGATCAGTCAATTTATAAAAAAGATAGATATGGTAAGTGGTTTTTGGCTTATGGTGGAGATTTTAAAGAGAGACCAACTGATTATAATTTCTCAGGAAATGGAATTGTTTATGGTGGAGAGCGTAATCCTTCTCCTAAAATGCCAGAAGTTAAGTTTAATTACCAGAATATATCCGTTATTTTTGAAAAAGAAGATAAATTTACTGTTGTGAATAAGAATCTTTTTACAAATACAAATAAGTATGATGCTGTTTTAGAATTACTTGCTAATGGTAAAAAAGTAAAAACTTTCAAACTTGATATCAGCGTAGAGCCTTTAAGTAGAATCGAATTTGATATTCCAAAGAATGTGCTTGAAACTATGCAAGATCAAAAAGCAGCAGCAACTTCATTGAGAAAGGAAGAATTAGAGTTTACAATAATTATTTCTTTTAGATTAAAAGAAGAAACTCTATGGGCTAAGGTTGGTCATGAAGTTGCTTTTGGACAAAAAATTTATAAAGTGGAAGTAAAGCCATATGAGTGCGAAGATGAGATAGAAGTCATAAATGGAAAATTTAATATTGGTGTCAAAGGAAAGAATTTTAAGGCATTGTTTTCGTTATTAAATTGTGGTTTGACATCTTATGTTTATGCAGGGCGTGAGATGATTGAAAAAATACCTATGCCAAATTTCTGGAGAGCGCCAGTTGACAACGATTGCGGTTGTCGAATGCAGCAAAGATATGCACAGTGGAAAATTGCAAGTTTATACATTTCTGGAAAACAAGAAGATGGATTTGAAAATCTTGCTCCGGATGTAAAAAAATTAAAAAACAGCGTCCAGATTAAGTATACATATTATATGCCAACTGTGCCTGCGTCAAAAGTTTTTGTTACATATGAAGTCTTTGGAGATGGTACGATAGAGACTACTTTAAGCTATGACATTGTAAAAGAATTATCGGATATGCCAGAATTTGGTATGCTTTTTAAGCTTGATGCAGATTATGATAATGTAGAATGGTATGGCTTAGGAGAAGTAGAAACATACGTGGATAGACAAAATGGAGCCAAAATGGGAATTTATAAGAATAGAGTTTCAGATAATATGGCAAAATATTTAGTACCACAAGAGTGTGGAAATAAATGTAGGGTTCGCTATGCAAAAGTAACAGATAAAGCCGGTCATGGAATTATATTTTTTGGTGATGAATTATCATTTTCAGCGTTACCATACACACCACATGAAATTGAAAATGCTCAACATGAGTACGAGTTACCACAAGTTCATTATACAGTTGTAAGGGTTGCTAAACAACAAATGGGTATAGCAGGTGATGATAGTTGGGGAGCTAAAGTTCATGAAGAGTATTTGATTGATACAAAGAGCCAAGAAAAGCTAGAATTTAGATTCTGCTTTAGAGGAATATAAAAACAAAAAAATGTCGTATTTATACGGCTTGTGGCGTTTCACAAATGCCTAAATTACAATTTATTGAGAAGGTAAGGAGAAAAAAGGTATGAAGGAAAAATTATTACAAAAATTTAATGAACTATTCGGCAAGGGTGATGACGATAGAGTTTATTTTGCACCAGGACGTGTTAATTTAATAGGCGAACATACAGATTATAATGGAGGTCATGTTTTTCCATGTGCTTTAACAATCGGAACATATGCGGTTGCAAGAAAAAGAGAAGATAATAAATTGAGATTTTTCTCTATGAATTTTGAAGATTTAGGAGTAATTGAATCATCATTAGATGATTTAAAACCATACAAAGAAGCTGATTGGACTAATTATCCTAAGGGAGTTATGTGGGCTTTTGCAGAAAAAGGAATGAAAATCGACAAAGGTTTAGATATCCTTTTATATGGAAATATACCTAATGGCTCAGGATTATCATCATCTGCTTCGGTTGAAGTTTTAACAGGATTTATATTAAGAGATTTATTTGGTTTTGATGTAACTAATCAGGATTTAGCTTTAATAGGGCAATTCTCTGAGAACAAATTCAATGGTGTAAATTGTGGCATCATGGATCAGTTTGCAATTGCAATGGGCAAAAAAGATAACGCAATTTTCCTTGATACAGCTACACTTAAGTTTGAATATGCACCTATTAAACTTGAAAATGCTAAAATCGTTATTTCATGTAGTAATAAAAAACGTGGTCTTGGCGATTCTAAATACAATGAAAGAAGAAGTGAATGTGAGCAGGCATTGTCAGAAATTCAGCAGTATATTGGAATTGAGACTCTGGGTGATTTAACAGAAGAACAGTTTGAAATGTACAAAACTTCGATTAAGGATGAAGATAGACAAAAACGTGCTAAACATGCAGTTTATGAAAATCAGAGAACTATAAAAGCGGTTGAGGCGTTAAAGAATAATGATGTTGAAGAGTTTGGTAGATTGATGATTGCCTCTCATGATTCATTAAGAGATGATTATGAAGTTACAGGAATTGAGTTGGATACATTAGTTGAGGAAGCACTTAAAATCGATGGTGTAATCGGTTCAAGAATGACAGGTGCTGGATTTGGTGGATGCACGGTTAGTATTGTAAAAGATGATGCTGTAGATGAATTCATTGAAAAAGTTGGAAAGGCTTATGAGGCAAAAATTGGTTATGCAGCAGACTTT
Organism: Lachnobacterium bovis DSM 14045; assembly: GCF_900107245.1. Classification (GTDB taxonomy): domain Bacteria; phylum Bacillota; class Clostridia; order Lachnospirales; family Lachnospiraceae; genus Roseburia; species Roseburia bovis. Next base: position 2,335 of record NZ_FNPG01000011.1, on the reverse strand, counting down.
TATGTTGTAGAAATTGGCGATGGTCCATGTAAATTATAATTTTTTGTGATTATTATAATATAAACAGAAATTATGGTTGAAAATCGTATTAAATACGAAGCAAATATGGAGGCTTTTTGGGAAAATGATTTATGAGAAAATATTACAGTTAGTTGATTATGGTACAAAAAATAATTTATTGACTGAGGATGATAGGATTTTTACTATAAATTCTTTATTGGAATTGCTAGGTTTGGATGAATTTCCAGAGGACGTATCAGTCGATTTGCAAAGCAAAATATCGGAATTGAACCAAAAACAAAACGATAATGTATATGATAATAATTGCAAATCTGAGGACTCAGACGATTATTTGGCAGGTATTTTAAAAGATATTACAGACTTTGCTTTTGAAAAGGGTCTTATAAAAGAAAATACAGTTACGTATAGAGACTTGTTTGATACGAAAATTATGGGAAGATTGATGCCAAGACCATCCGAAGTTAGAGCAAAATTTAAGGAATTATATGAGAATGAATCACCATTGGCGGCAACTGATTATTTTTACAAATTAAGCTGTGATAGTAATTACATTAGGCGAGATAGAATAAAAAAAGACCTTAAGTGGACGGCTGATACAAAATATGGCAAATTAGATATAACCATTAATTTATCAAAACCAGAGAAAGATCCAAAGGCGATTGCAGCAGCTAAAAATGCAAAACAAAGCATGTATCCTAAATGCCAGCTTTGTAAAGAAAATGAAGGTTATGCTGGACGTTTAAATCATCCTGCAAGGGAAAATCATAGAATAATACCGTTAAAAATAAATGATAGTGATTGGTTTTTCCAATATTCTCCATACGTTTATTATAATGAGCATTGTATTGTGTTTAATTCAGAACATACACCTATGAAAATTGAAAAGGCAACGTTTGCAAAACTACTTGATTTTGTGTCAGCTTTTCCACATTATTTTGTAGGCTCAAATGCTGATTTACCTATTGTGGGTGGTTCTATTTTGAGCCATGATCATTTTCAGGGAGGACATTATGAATTTGCAATGGAAAGAGCTGGAATCTTAAAAGAAATCAATTTTAAGGGCTTTGATGATATTGAAGCTGGTATCGTAAAATGGCCAATGTCTGTTATCAGATTAACAGCTGACAATAAAGAAAGACTGATAGAATTGGCTGATAAAATACTATCAAAATGGCGAGCATATACAGATGAGGAGGCATTTGTTTTTGCCAATACGGACGGAGAAATGCACAACACTATTACTCCAATTGCTAGACGCCGTGGTGATAAATATGAGTTGGATTTGGTTTTGAGAAACAATATTACAACTAAGGAACATCCATTAGGCGTGTATCATCCGCATGAAAAATTACATCACATAAAAAAAGAAAACATAGGTTTAATAGAGGTTATGGGACTTGCTGTTTTACCTGCAAGATTAAAAAATGAAATGAATGCATTAAAGGATGCTATTTTAAATAATAAAGATTATAGAAATGACAAAGTACTTCAGAAACATGCAGATTGGGTTGACGAATTCAAAGGAAACTATAAAGAAATAAATGAAGCAAATATTGATAGTATTTTGCAAGAAGAAATAGGAAAAGTTTTTGAACAGGTTTTAGAAGATGCAGGGGTCTATAAATGTGACGAAGATGGACTTAGAGCTTTCCTTAGATTTATTGCAGAGGTCAATTCATAATAAAGCTTGCATACGAATATAAAAATAAAATATAAAAACAAAATGTAAAACAAAATATAAAAACATAATATTAAAAAGTGGTATGGCTATGAGAGTTAAGGATATTTCTGGTTTTAATCAGAATGATATTTAATCATAGTTAGACCACTTTTTTTAGGTGAATTTTTATCTTGTGTTTATTTAAGTGTCATTTTAACAAATGTGTATTTATTATATCAGTAAATCCTTGTTTTTAAAAATAAAATACTAAAAAAAATAAAACAATCATTATTGACAACAATAAAACACAGTTGTATTATAAATATAGTTTCTAAAACGCCTTCATATATATATATATATATATACGAAACTAAAAAGATAACGTACAAGTATATGTAAACCAAACATAGTATGTATGAATCAAATATATTATGCATGAATCAATGTAGTTTTTTATATTGCTATATATATGAAGTAACTAAATACCGAAGAACGATTTTGTGTAAGACTAGAAATGACTATTTAACCTAAAAAACTAGTTAAATAAGACAAAAACTAGACTAACGTAAAGGAAAGCGTAGAAGAGGAGGATAAAGTGAAGAAGAAGACGTTTGCTATATACACAGTATTAATGCTTGTGTTTGTTATAGCAGC
>NZ_FNPG01000014.1 GCF_900107245.1 Lachnobacterium bovis DSM 14045 | reverse complement strand
GGCCCAATGGCTCAGTTGGTTAGAGCGCCGCCCTGTCACGGCGGAGGTCGAGGGTTCAAGTCCCTCTTGGGTCGTATGGGATCTTAGCTCAGCTGGGAGAGCATCTGCCTTACAAGCAGGGGGTCACAGGTTCGAGCCCTGTAGGTCCCATTTAGTCGAAAGGCTAATAAATGCCGGCGTGGCGGAACTGGCAGACGCGCAGGACTTAAAATCCTGTTGTGGCGACACAGTACCGGTTCGATTCCGGTCGCCGGCATTAACTTTTTGTAAAGTTAAATATAATATGATGTGTGTGTGTAGCTCAGCTGGATAGAGCACTTGGCTACGGACCAAGGTGTCGGGAGTTCGAATCTTCTCACGCACGTATTTATGAGGCCTTCGGGCCTCTTTTTTTTACTTGTTATTTAGATAAAAATATAATATACTATTTAATAGTACGTTTAATGGTTACAAATATTGGAAGGAAAGTATTGAATGAATTCGAATAATAAAAATGATATAAATAGAAATAGATTTTACTCATGCAATGATATGGTTCGTTTATCATGCAAGGAGTGTGCAGGATGTGGTCAATGTTGTGAAAATATGGGAGATACAGTTAAAATTGATCCATACGATTTTTTTATAATATCATCATTTTTAAGAAAGAGCTTTGATGAATTATTTGATAAAAAGATACAAGTTCATAGAGAAGACAATGGCTTGATTTTACCACATGTAATGCAAAGTGAAAAGGATAAATGTGTTTTCATGGATATGAATAGAAGATGTTCAATTCATAAATATAGACCAGGTATTTGTAGATTATTTCCTTTAGGACGTAATTATGAAAGAGGAACATTTAGCTATTTTATAGTTGATGGGGCTTGCACTAAGGGATATAAAAGTAAAGTGAAAATATCACAGTGGTTAGGAATAGAGAATATTACACAATATGAGAAGTTTGTTTCTGATTGGCATTATTTTATTAAAGAGATTGCTATCATATATAATTATGTACTGAATAGTGGATCTAATACTGATTTGGATTTGTATTTACTGAAAGTTTTTTATAGAATGCCTTATAATGTTTACAATGAGAATGATTTTTATGAGGAATTTTATAGAAGATTGAATCACGTTAATCAGTCATTGGAATCAATTAAAAAAATGGATCCAATTAAGGACATGATAGACGAATGTTATATGTGAGAGAGGTAAACTTTTTGATAATTATTGGATTAGATAATTTTTAATAATTATTGAGAAAGATAATATTAGAAATGATAATATTAAGAATGATTATTTATGAAGCTATATAAAGAATTTTAAAAGTTCTTATATTATAAATTATTTTTGGAGGTTAATAATGAAAAAGAATGAAATGTTTATTGTTTGCTTAGATTTAGAAGGAGTATTAGTACCTGAAATATGGATTGAATTTGCTAAGGAAACAGGAATTGAGGAATTAAAGAAGACAACAAGAGATGAACCGGATTATGATAAATTAATGAAATATCGTTTGGATATTTTGAAAAAAAACTCTTTAGGCTTGAAAGAGATTCAAGAAACAATTAGTAAAATAGATCCAATGGATGGTGCAAAAGAGTTTTTAGATGAATTGAGAAGCTTTGCACAAGTTATTATTGTAAGTGATACTTTCTATCAGTTTGCACAACCGCTAATGAAAAAATTGGGATATCCAACTATTTTTTGTAATAATCTTATTGTTGGCGAAAATGGACAAATTGATGATTATCAGATGAGAGTTGAAAATACAAAATTAACAACAGTTAGAGCATTACAGACTGCTGGTTTTGAAACAGTCGCAAGTGGTGATAGTTATAATGATTTATCAATGATAAAGGCAAGTAAAGCTGGATTTTTATTTAGAAGTACAGATGAAATTAAAAAATCTAATCCAGAGATTAAAGCATTAGAAACATATGAAGAATTGCTTTCTGAAATTAAGAAAGTTGTTTCTAAAAATAATTAATATATATAATATATAAGAAATATTAACAAGAATAAAACAGCTATATAATACATAATAAGTAGAGGATATAGTTAACAAGAATAAAGCAGCTATATAATACATAATACGTAGAGTATATAGTTAACAATAATAAAATATAGTTATATATTATTCAATAAATGTAGAACCTAACTATTAAGAAATATTCAAGGAATATAACAAGTGGGTAATCTTTATAAATATTTGATTAAGTAAGGAAAATAAAGAAAATAAAGAAAAAAAGAAAGTAAAGAAAAAAGAAAATAAAGAAAAAAAGAAAGTAAAGAAAAAAGAGCTGTGAATTACTATAATTAAAGTTTTATTATAGTTACAGCTCTTTATCTTTTTAATTAAAGTGGTGCGTAGCTAATACTGATTTTGATATCCTGTGCGTAATTACCGAAGTTTTTACCAAAGATTGTTAATCCACCTATATTTTCAGCATCATCGTCAACCGAAAACTTAAATTTCATATCGCTAGAGTTATCTAGATTAAAATCGTTGATGGTTATATCAGAGATTTTTAATCCATCGATATAAGTTCCAAATTGATTAATAACTATCAATTTTAGAAGACCATATTGGTTCCAATTTGGAAACCACCAATCAGGGGTAAAAATACCTTGCACATCACCAAAATCTCCTGGTGAAGTCCAGGTTCCTATATGTTTTTCGTTAAGAGAAAAACTAATATCTGATGGCCAATTATTGTTTACACCAGGTGCTTCAGAACTTAGTTCAGCTGATATCATTAATTGAGTTATTTTTTGGCCGGCTGGTATGAAATTTGGAATGTCATATTCTACATAACCCTTTGTAAACCAAAGTATGTCAGCCTCATATCGTGATGGATGAGAAAAATATCGTGTATCGTCTACTTCGCCAATGATAGCTTTCGCAGACGCCAAACCGCAAGTTGGGAATACCTTATAATCTGAGTAATGTCCTACTTTAAGTTCAGTATTGTAAACATTTACATTTTCCTTTTCACTATCAATATCAATAAGAATTTTGTCAACATGAACGGAACAAATCTTTTGATTACCATGTCCAAGGGATTCATTAGAAATTGTAACTAGTCCGCATGCTTCTAATTTTTTCATATGATTAGTGAGGGCACCATTTGTAATGTTAAGTTTTGATGCAAGTTCATTCATGTTCATGCCTTTATTGGTGAGCAATTGCTTAATAATTTCAACACGAACTTCTGAACCTAATGCTTTAAACAATTCTAATCCATCATCAAGGGATTCAATGTGAAGCATTTATTATTCCTCCGTTTATTGATATATTTGCGTAAAAAGATAGAACAAGCACGATAAAGTTACGCTCGATATTGTGCTGTAATTAAAAACAAACTAAAATAAAATTGTATTTTTTAAAAAAAACTAAAATATAAAAACATCATAAATAAGTATATAGGTTAATTAGCGTTTAGTCAATCCATAAAATATTATTACTTTAGATTTTTCTAAAATAATTTTTAGATACTAGGAACCTATAAAGTGCTTGATTATTAATGATTGTCATATCAGAAAAATAAAAAATAGTTTTTCTAGATTAAAAATGCACAATTATCAATTTTATTTTTAATTAATATTCACAAATATATAAAATAATTCAAAAAATATTAAAATAAATATTGACTATTACATCCAAATGGAATACCATAATATCAGGAAAGGAAAGTTCCGTAAATATACTGTAATTATAGGAGGGAAATTACAATGAATAAAAAGTTTGTAAGTGCATTATTATGTGCAACAATGGTTACTGGATCGTTAGTAGGATGTGGAACATCTAGCGCATCAAAAAAAGCAAGTGCTGATGAAAAGAAGGAAAAACCAGTAGTAACAAATTTCGGAGATAAGAATGGAACGAAATTGGATCTTTGGACATTTGTAGGACAGCATGCTGATTTTTATGGAAAAATGGTTGATAAATGGAATGAAAAAAATCCAGACCGCAAGATTTCTTTGAAAGCTACAACGTATCCATTTGCAGATATGCATACTAAATTAACTATGACTTTACAGTCAAAGAAAGGTGCGCCGGATATTTGTGATGTTGAAGTTGGACAGTATCCAAATGTTGTTAAAGGACAGGATGAATGGCTTTATTCATTAGATGATGCTATGAAACCTTACAAAGATACAATGGTTAAATCGAGACTTGATATTTATGCTGGAGAAAATGGTAAACATTATGGAGCACCATTCCATATTGGTGCAACTGTAATGTACTACAATATGGAGCAGCTTGAAAAATATGGAATTACACAAGCTGATGTAGATGCAGTAAAGACATGGGATGATTATGAAAAACTTGGAAAGAGATATGTTCAGGCTCGTGGAGAAAAAGGAAAATTCTTTACATCAGTTGATACAGGCGGAACAGACTGGTTAACAATTGCTATGTCTGAATATGGAGAAGATTGGACAGGTGGAAACAAAAAAAATGCAAAACCAAATGTAAAACTAAAATCTGTCAAGAAAATGTTGGAATTACAACAAAAATTATTAAAAGAAAAAGTTGCACAGGTTTCAACAGATGGACAGGTTGATACAGATGGTGGTATAGCTGATATTGGTAATAATACAATAGTATCTTTCCCTAAAGCTTTATGGTTCATGAGTCGTTTTAAAGATAAATTGGGAGCTGATTCAGGCAAAGACCAGACAGGAAAATGGTATATTGGAAAGTGTCCTGTATTCGAAGAAGGACAGAAGTGCTCTGTTGGTATAGGTGGTACAGGTACTGTTGTAACACAACAATCAAAAGAAAAGAAATTAGCAGCCGATTTCTTATGTTTTGCTAAGATGTCAGAAGATGGTGAAAAGATGATATGGAACGATTTGGGATTTGATGTATGTAATACTGCCCTTTGGGATGCATGCAATTCTGATCAGGATAATTTTTATAACAAATTTTTCCGTAACAAACCTTATGAAGTACTTAATCAAATTAAGGATGATATAGGAAAGGTTTCAATAACAAAAAATACACCTGCTATTAATGATCAGATTAATACAACAACTTTGAATGATGTTTTAGAAAAAGGAAAAAATGTTGGAGAGGCTTTAGATGAGGCACAGTCAACAATCGAATCAGAGGCAGAATAAATATTCAAAAAGAAATATACTATATAAAATTAGAAGATATATCTAGGAAAAGTAATTAAACATTATAAAAATAAATGAATAGCCTAGGAATGAGAGTTCTTAGGCTATTCTACTAAATGAAGCTTGTATGAGATATTAACAAATTAAAGATTTGTAGGATAAGATGAGCGAATAAAGGATATTTGCAAATAAAAAGATGAGCGAATAAAAGATATTTGCAAATAAAGATATAAAGATATTTGCAAATAAAAGATATGAGCAATTCAAGGTTTTGTAATAGGAAGGATTTTTCGGGAGGTGGAAGTATGGTAGAACATACATCTTCTTATTCAAAGAATAAGGAGAATAAAATGAAAAAAAACAATTTGTTAAAGAAATTTTTATATTCACAAAAAACAGCTCCATACGTTTTTGTTTTGCCATTTTTATTAAGTTTTTGTATATTTTGGATTTATCCGTTTAGTTCAACAATTGTGATGAGTTTTCAAGATATTCAACCAATGGGAACAAAATGGATTGGATTAGGAAATTATCGAAAGTTATTGGCTGATAAGGTGTTTTTACAGGCAGTAGGAAATAGCGTGATGTATATGCTATTGACATTGGTTTTATTGATACCATTTCCTTTATTATTTGCATCTTTATTAGACAGTCGATTAGTAAAGGCAAAAGGGGTATGGAAAGCACTTTTATATATACCATCATTAACTTCAGTTGTTATTTCTGGTACATTGTTTAGAATGATGTTTTCAGAACGTGATGGAAGTCAGTTTAACTTGATTTTGAATTTCTTTGGACATGGCAAAATTCAATGGTTGAAGATGTATCCAACAGCATATTTTGCATTACTATTAATTGCTTGTTGGAGATGGACAGGTGTAAATATGCTTTATTTTTTATCAGGATTAAAGAGTATTGATACTGGTCTTTATGAATCTGCTGAGATTGATGGCGCAACTGGATGGCAAAAGTTTATGTATGTGACTATTCCAATGTTGAGACCAACATTAATTTATGTTTTAACAATTTCAATTTATGCTGGTTTAGCTATGTTCCTTGAAAGTTTTATGTTATGGGGAAATAGTTCACCATACAACATCGGTACTACAATCGTTGGGTATTTATATAGAAGAGGAATTGAAAAGAATCAAATGGGTTATGCTTCAGCAGTTGGACTTGTTCTTTTAATAATTGCATTAGTTATTAACATGATACAACTTGTTTTAAGTGGAACATTTAAAAAGGAGGAAAGTTAAGATGGATAATACAATTTCTAAAATTAAACCAAATAAAAAAAATAAAGTTGGTGGAAGAACTCGTAGCGTCTTAACTGTACTTTCAACAGGTTTTTTTGCACTATTGTCTTGTTTAGTCGCAATGCCTTTAGTAATTGGTTTTACAGCTTCTATGAGACCAGGCTCAGAAATGATGGCACAAGGTTTACATTTAAACTTAAATTTTAAGGAGTGGATGTTAGATAATTATTTATACCTTTTAAGTGGAAATGAAGATTCTTGTAAATTTTTTAACTGGTTCAAAAACAGCTTTGTTTTAACATTAATATCAGTAATTGGAACTTTGGTTTTATGTTATTTTATAGCATATGGACTATCAATGTATAATTTTAAATTAAAAAATGTATTATTTTTTATAGTAATAGCTACAATGATGGTGCCATTTGAAATTTTAATGTTACCTTTATACCAAGAAATTATTAAATTTGGTTTGATCGATACAACACTAGGTGTTGTGTTACCAGGATTGTGTGGAGCTTCAACGATATTCTTTTTTAAGCAGTATATGAGTTCTTTGCCAAAAGAGCTGTTAGATGCTGGAAGAATTGATGGAGCAACAGAGTATGGAATTTGTCTGAGAATAATGTTACCAATAACAAAACCTGCATTTGCTGCAATGGCAATTTTAACATCGATGGGTGCATGGAATAATTTATTATGGCCAATGCTTATTTATAAAGATGCACAGAAATTTACATTACCAATTGGATTAAATACATTGCTTACACCATATGGAAATAATTATGATGTATTGATTGCTGGTTCAATGTTTTCATTAATTCCAGTGTTTATAGTATTTATTCTTTTCCAAAAATACTTTGTAGAAGGTATGACGGCTGGAGCAGTTAAAGGTTAAGAAGTCGAGAATAATTACATTATTCATGTATACGGTTAAAAAAACGAATACAATGATGTTAAGTTAAGTTACGTAGAAAGTAAAAGCAATAAATATAAAAATAGAGAATTATAGGAGAAGAGTTATTATGGACAATAAATTAAAATATAATGAGCCATGGATTCTCCAAAGAGCTGATCCATTTGTGGTAAGGCACACTGACGGTACATATTATTTTACCGCTTCTGTGCCAGCGTACGATGGAATATGTCTTAGAAAAGCATCTTCGTTGGCTGGTTTAAAAACAGCTGATGAAGTTGAAATATGGCATAAACATGAGTCAGGCCCAATGAGTATCCATATATGGGCCCCTGAAATGCATTATATAAATGGAAAATGGTATATATATTTTTCGGGTGGTGATAAAGATGACATATGGAAAATTAGACCATATGTTTTGGAATGCCAAGGACAAAATCCATTAGAGGATGAGTGGAAGGAACTTGGAAAAATGAAAAGAGCGGATAGGGATGAGTTTTCTTTTGAGGCTTTTTCATTAGATGCAACAGTTTTTGAAAATTTGGGGAAATGGTATTATGTGTGGGCAGAAAAAGTTGGAGTAGGAAAACAAATTTCAAATTTATATATTGCAGAAATGCAAAGACCAGATAAATTGAAAACAGTGCAGGTTTTGTTGACAACCCCAGATTATGAATGGGAAAGAGGTGCTTTTTGGGTTAATGAAGGACCTGCTGTTATAAAAAAGAAAGATAAAATATTTTTAACTTTTTCGGCGAGTGATACTGGACCATCGTATTGTGTTGGAATGTTAACAACGACGAAAGATGCGGATTTGTTAGATCCACAGAGTTGGACGAAAAGCAGATATCCAGTAGTGAAAACTTGCAAAGAAAAAAATATATATGGACCGGGGCACAATTCATTTACCGTAGATGAAGATGGAAATGATATTATGGTTTATCATGCTAGAACTGAAAGTAAGATTATAGGTGATCCGTTATATAATCCTAATAGACATACGCAGTTGATGAAAATCAATTGGAGCAAGGATTGTAGTCCAGTTTTTTCATTTGATTGATGTGTATTAATAGTGCTAGTAAGTTAGTTAGAAGCCAGACCATCATAAAATGGATTATGAATTGTATATATAATCTGATTCTTAAGAATAAAGGGTATTTTTGGAGGAAAAAACATGGCAAAATTAGTAATTAATGATATTGAGGAAAAAAATAGAATCGCTCCTGAAATTTATGGTCATTTTTCAGAGCATTTAGGAAGATGTATCTATGAAGGACTTTATGTAGGTGAAAAATCAGATATTCCAAATGTAAATGGCATGAGAAAGGATGTTGTTGAAGCCTTAAAGGAGATTGATGTTCCAGTCCTTAGATGGCCAGGAGGATGTTTTGCAGATGAATATCATTGGAAAGATGGTATTGGTGATAAGTCAAAAAGAAAAAAAATAATTAACACTCACTGGGGGGGAGTTGTTGAAGATAATAGTTTTGGAACGCATGAATATTTTGAATTATGTAAGCAATTAGGATGTAAAACTTATATAAACGGTAATCTTGGCAGTGGGACTGTGCAAGAAATGTCAGAATGGGTTGAATATATGACATTTAAAGGTGTTTCTCCAATGGCAGAATTAAGGAAGAAAAATGGTCATGAAGAACCATGGAAAGTTGATTATTTTGGCGTGGGAAATGAAAATTGGGGATGTGGTGGAAATATGACTCCTGATTTTTATGCCAATATGTATAGAAGATATCAAACATATGTAAGAAATTATGACCCTGAAAAACCTATTCAAAAAGTATGTTGTGGCGCAAATGTTGATGATTATCATTGGACAAAACATGTATTAAATACATGCTATGATCATACCCCAGAACAGTTACACGGATTTATGGATCATATATCGCTACATTATTATGTACATCCAGAAGGATGGGATATCAAAGGAAGCGCAACAGATTTTTCAGAAGAGTGTTGGTATAAAACCTTAAAAAAGGCGTTATATATGGATACTCTGATTAATAGACATAGTTCAATAATAGATCAGTATGACCCAGATAAAAAAGTTGGATTAAGTGTTGATGAATGGGGTACATGGTTTACTTGTGAACCGGGAACCAATCCAGGATTTTTATATCAGCAAAACACTATGAGGGATGCATTAGTTGCAGGTATAACTTTAAATATTTTTAATAAACATTGCGATAGAGTAAAAATGGCATGTATTGCTCAGATGGTTAATGTCCTTCAGGCTGTTATCTTAACAGAAGGTGAAAAAATGATAAAAACACCAACATATTATGTTTTTCATATGTATAGACATCATCAGGGAGCTAAACTTCTCGAGAGTAGCTTGTCTGGCATAAATGAAATTGGTGAATGCGAGTGGATTGTTCCAGAAATCACGGAATCTGTTTCTAAAAAAGATGATATAGTTACAATTACATTAAATAATTTGTCTGCAACAGATAAAAAAGATTTAGATATTTCTTTTGTGACGGGAAAAGAATATGAAGTAGTTGAAGCAAACATTGTAACGAGTAGTGATATGCATGCTCATAATACTTTTGATTCTCCTGAAGTTGTAAAAGAGATTACTTTTAAAAACTATAAAACTGTGAAAAATGGTTTGAAAGTTACAATACCAGCATGTAGTGTAGTTGAAATTAGAGTTAGATAAGTAGTAGTTATTGTATAAAATATTATTCTGTGTAATGAAAAGATCGCATCATGTAATAGCATCTAGTTAATGTTATTATGTGGTGCGTTTTGTAAGTTTGTAGTTTTATAAATTTGCTTTTGTAATTATGTAATTCTATAAGTTTTTTGCAATTTTACACTTTGTTAATCCAAATTATTGGGTAAAAAACACTTGAAACGACTGTTGTTTTAATGTTAAAATTTTAATATGTTTTTATAAAGGAGAAAAGGGAAATGAATAGTTTTTTTTCATATGAAAGTAAATTTTCACAGGTTTTAATGAAGATAGTGGATATTATATGTTCAAGTCTTCTATGGGTTATATGTTCAATTCCTCTGATTACGATTGGAGCATCTACAAAGGCATTGTTTCATGTTACGAGGGTTGGACTAAATGGAGAAGATGGTTATATCTTCAAAAAGTTTTGGGATGGATTTATAGATAATATAAAGGGATCATTGATAATGTGGATGATTCAAGGCGCTTTGCTTTTAGTTCTATCATACGATGCGTTTGTACTTTCACATCTTGCAAAAAATAGCATTGTGTTTGCTTTTTTATATTATGTAAATTATTTTTTTATTCTTTATGTTATTGTTTGGGCAATTTATGCATGTGCGTATAACAATCGATTCAAACAATCAACAAAAGTAATTTTAAAGAATTCAGCTCTTTTGGCAATAGGATATTTACCATATTCTTTTATGATTATTGTTGTATTTTTAGCAGCAGTATTGTTACTTTATTACGCAAGAATTACAATACTGATTTTACCAGCAATAAATACATTGTTTGCGGATAGTCTTATGGAAAAAATATTTAGAAAACATATGTCGAAAGAAGATTTAGAAAAAATTCAACAAAAAGAAGAAGAAAAAAAATTTAAAAGATAATTTTTTAGCAGTATTTATTTTGAAAAGTTGAAATCTTATAAAAGAATGAATAAGATAAGATTTCGCGTCAGGAATAAAATACTGCTTTTTTTTCGCCGATAAAAACAGTAAATAATTTCGACAATAGAGTTGACAATTGTGGGCTGAAAAAAGTATGATAATATAGGTGCAAGCAAATTATGTCGTGACAAAAAATGGTTAATTATGAAAAGGAAGGAGTAGTGGATGCCCTATAATTTTTCACGAGAAGGAAGAAATTTCAGGCCGCACCCCAAAGAGTATTTGCCTAGAGAATATAATGGACGAGAACAAAAAAGTATAAATTATGTGAGCAATAAAAAATATTACAAATCTTATAAATCTTCTAGTAAAGAAAATGTAATGAGACAAGAAGGACTTAAAGGTATAAAAAGAATACTTAGAGACAGAGATGTAAATTATATTTTTAGTATGAATGAAAATTTTATACATGATAAGACATGTCCGGAAGTGTTAAAATTTCAAAGGTCGGAGTTACGCTATGTTAAAGAATATCCATGTCATTTGCCTCAATGTGCGAGATGCGCCAATAAAGCATACCTAAGAAATGGAGCAAGCGATATTGAAAAATTTAATGTATATATGTCATTTTTTAAAAAAATTAATATAACGGACTCTCTAATTAGACATATGTATATAGACTGTGGAATGAAGACTACACTTATAGAAGACGACAATGCAATACAAATATATTATAAAAATGATGTTTGGCGTGTTATTTTATTAAATAATCAGGGAAATGTCAGATTACTTCATAATAATTATAGAGTAGAAAATGGCAGACGAGTATTTTGTGCGGGATTTCACATACAAAGTGAGTATTGTAAAGAAACGAACATACAGTTTGCATTAAGTGTCATTGAAAACTATTCTTGGGTAAAGCACGTTAGTAAAACGAGAGCAAGCTTTTTGGAATATAGGCCAATAAGAACGATTAGATTTAGAAAAAAGGAGAATTTTTTTAACATGAATATGTGGAATGATGATAAGAAAAACATTAATGAAGAGATTTCGGAGAACGAATTTTTAAATGCTGATTTTGAAACAAATGATGATGATGCAAAATCTAATGAGACTAGAAAAATTCCTGACTATGGATTTGTTAAAGATGATAGACCGGATCATGGGGATATGTATGGTTATTATGTCCCTAGAAAAAGAAACAATTATCGTAATAATAACAATAATTATGGTTATTCTAATAAATATAGTCAAAATAATGGTGGATATCAAAACAATAGATATCAGTCAAGAAATAATAATGGATATAGTAATTCAGGCTACAATAACTCAGGTTATAATAAGAATTATAGCAATTCTAGCTATAATAATTCAGGCTACAATAAGGGCTATAGCAATAATTATTACAGAACAACTAGTTCATATAATCCAAACTATGGTTACAACAATACAAATAGATATTCCCAAGAAAAAAGAACATATAATACAAATGATTTTGTTGGAAAAGATTATAGAAAGAAATATGATAATGGTTATGGAATGCCAGATTCAAACAGATATGTAGGAAGAAGTTCTTACGATAATAGATATAATAATACATATAATAATACATATGATAGAAAACGTGATAATAACAATTGGGATAGAAGAAATGATTATAATGGACAATCATATACAAATAATGTAGATGATTTTAGCAAAGATTATACAAGAGAAGTGTTAGAGGCTATTGATTCAGTAAAAGATATGAAATTCTCTTTAGAGGTTAAAGACTTTAATTTAGTAAGTGAAGATGGATATCCAACACATGGAAAAAAATGTGTTTATATCTGGGTTACTAAAGAAGGTAATTTCCAGTGGCAGATTGGAGAGTATGATTTTTATAAGAGACAGTTTAGTATTTCATATCCAGGTGATGGTAATTTCGTGACTGATGATAAAAAGGTTGTTGCTTGGCAAGTTTTGTGGAATGGAAACATTATTGCAGAAAAAGCAGAAGAAAAAGAGGAAGAAGAATAAAATAAAATGAAAAGTGCCAGAGGAGATAGAATATATCCATTTAAAAATAATAAAAAAAACAGTGGAGATATTTTTGGATTAGAAAACTATACATATTTTGATATGAATAAGATATCTAGCAATGTAAATATATATGAGAAAGAATATAGTGAGGCTAAAACCCTAATAAAAGAAGGATTCGTCACAATAAAAAAAATCAGCTTTGATTATTATTCTATTTGGGAAAAGAAGTTGGTAGGTAGGGCGACTGTCAGCATTTTTAAAGAGCCTTATACAGGTGAGGTTAAGGTTGATTTCGATAATGAAAAAATTTTAACAATTTTTTATAAGGGTATAGCTAAAAGTAGATCATATGATTCTTCTAATAAATATGGTAGTAAAGACATGAAAAAAGAAGAAATTGCTGCGCTTATTCTAATAGATGAGTATATAAAAGATAATAATCCTGGCGATGCAACTGATATGACTGCAAGTAAATTAATGGAGAGTGTTCGTAAAACAACTCGATTGATTCCAGAAAAATCAGATAGTGATAAGCCGTCAATAGGTGGCACTTACATAGATTTTATTCCTAAAATAGAAATAGAATCTAATACAAATAAATTTCCTGAGGTGTCTTTTAAAATTTGGATAGGACATAAAAAGAAATATATTATTAAAAATCTTTTTGCTTTATATAAGGAAATAGAAAAAAATGGAACATACGTATTTGGAAAAAATGTTGTAGTTGATTTTAAATACGTATGTTATACACAAAAAGCGTTGAATGTAATTAAAATGATAAAGAAGTATGTTAAAGAGAATGACGTTTTTAATGTCGAAGGTTACATTCAATCAAATGTAAGTTTAGGTAAGATTGAATTAAGAGGTTCATATTTAGATGATTTTTTTGAAATATTTAAAGACGAAAAAATAGAATTTAAAGAAAAATCGTATGGATATGACAATTTAGACGATATTGGCGTAAAGATAGAGTATAATTCATTATTTCTTGAAGATTATGAAATAGAGGCTCAATTATTAATTGAGCCTGTTTTTGCTACAGAAAAAGGAAATTATGATGAAGATGAGGTTTTTGAAGGAGTTCAGATAAGAGCAAGAGTACCTAAATTGTTGCATGGTATTGATTTTGAATATTATATTCAAGATGGATATTTGAGACGAATAACAATAGAAAATGCAAGGAAAATTGAGCCACTAGTAAATATCTCAAGAGGAAACAAAGAGGTTGCTTTTAAGGTGGGAAGAAGAAACATATCTGAATTTTTCAGAACTATTTTGCCTGCAATGGGTGTGAAATATGAAATATCGGATGAAGTGAATGATTTACTGAATGAATATATGCCACCTGAGGCATTGTTTAAGTTTTATATTGATTCAGTAGATGGAAATATTGTTTGTGATGCGAAAGTTTGTTATGGCGATAAAGTGTTTAATTTAGCTGATGCTAATGATAGTAATTATAACTACGAGATAATTCGAGAAGCAAAAAAGGAACAATATATTAACAATGAAGTATTAAAATGGTTTGTCGGTATAAATGAAGAGACGAAGCAATATGATTGTTTTAACGATGAAGATAAAATATATTTCTTTATGGAAGAAGGAATGGATTATTTACTCACATTAGGTGAAGTTCATGTGACGGATAACTTAAGAGCAATTAAGTTAAAGAGAAGAATTTCCTTGATGATGGGAGTATCGGTCAAGGCAGATTTGCTTAATATTGAATTAATTTCTGACGATGTAAGATATGACGAGTTGTTAGATATTCTAAGAAGTTATAGAAAAAAGAAAAGGTATTATCGTCTAAAAAATGGTAATTATATAGATCTTAGAGATGACAATATTAAAGCTTTAGATGAGTTGGTAGATACGCTTTCAATTACAGATGAACAGCTAAAAGAAAAGGCAATAAATGTTCCAATGTATCGAGCATTATATTTAGATAGGGTGCTTGAGGCAAATGAAGGAATATATACAAAACGTGATCAAAGATATAAGAAGCTAATAAAAGAGTTTAAGGCAATAAAAGAATCAGATTTTGAGTTACCAAATTCATTGAATAAAGTAATGAGAAATTACCAGAAAGTCGGTTATAAATGGCTTAGAACTATTGAGTATTATGGATTTGGAGGGATTTTGGCTGATGATATGGGCTTAGGAAAAACTTTACAGGCTATTTCTGTTTTATTAGCGGTTAAAGAAGAGAACTTACCTGTTTGCTCGCTTGTTGTGGCACCATCTTCTCTTATTTACAATTGGAAGGAAGAGATAAATCATTTTGCATCGAGTCTTAGTGTTGAAATAATTACAGGTAGTAAGTCTCAAAGAAAAGATTTATTAGAAAAAGCGTATAAAGAATGTGACATTATAATCACTTCTTATGACATTTTGAAAAGAGATATTGTTTTTTACCAAGATAAAGTATTTAAATATCAATTTATTGATGAAGCACAGTATATAAAAAATCACACAACTGAAACGGCTAAAGCGGTTAAAGCTATCACTGCGAAAACCAAATTTGCGCTCACAGGAACGCCAATTGAGAATAGACTAAGCGAGTTGTGGAGTATTTTTGATTATTTGATGCCTGGTTTTTTGTATGATTATGAAAAATTCAGAAATGATATTGAATATAATATCATCAAGGAAAAAGATGAAGATTCTTCAGAACGTTTAAGAAGAATGGTTAGTCCGTTTATTTTGAGAAGATTAAAAAAACAGGTATTAAAAGATCTTCCGGAAAAAATAGAAGAAGTAAGTTATACTACATTTGAAAAACATCAGCGCCAGGTTTATGATGGTCAGCTAGTAAAAATTAGAAATATGTTAGATGGTGTAGATAATAATGAGTATAATAAAAATAGAATAGCCCTTTTGGCTGAATTAACAATAATGAGGGAAATTTGTTGTGATCCGAAATTAGTTTTTGAAGATTATAAAGGTGATTCTGCTAAGAAAATTGCATGTATGGAATTAGTTAATAATGCGATAGAGGGTGGACATAGATGTTTAATTTTTTCACAGTTTACTTCAATGTTGGCCTTATTAGAAGATGAATTAAATAAACAAAAAATACCTTATTATAAAATAACAGGTAAAACACAAAAAGACAAAAGGATTGAATACGTTAAGGAGTTTAATTCGAATGATGTGCCAGTCTTTTTGATTTCACTTACAGCTGGTGGAACAGGACTTAATTTGACGGGAGCAGATGTGGTGATTCATTATGACCCATGGTGGAATTTGGCTGTGCAGAATCAGGCAACAGATAGAGCATATAGAATTGGACAAAAAAAAGTTGTTACTGTGTATAAATTAATTGTAAAAGGCACAATAGAAGAAAAAATTCTAAAACTTCAAGAAAAGAAAAAAGATTTATCAGATTCAATATTATCAGGTGAGAATGGAACGATAGGTTCATTAAGTAAAGCAGAACTATTGGAATTGTTAACAGATTATTAGAGGGTTAGGTTAAAAAATGCGAGGATGAAACTATGACAATTAACAATAAAACGACAACTAATTCTAAGAAAGAAACTGTTATTAAGCAAAAACTTTTTAAAAATAAAAAAAATACTACAGATAAAGAGAATGTTAACGATAGTCAAAGTAACACCAAATATAGCTATGATAGAGGCAAAAGGTATAATGAAAGAGTTCCTATGATTGCCGCTATTATAGTTATGGTTGTTATGTTATTATCCTTATTTGTGTTTTGTAAAATCATAGTTGTTGATGATGATGATGGTGAAATTTTAGGTGATTATTCTTCAAAAAAAGTACTATTTTTATCTTCTTATGATTATTCATATGTTACAGTTCCTTCGCAGGTTAAGGGCGTGAATAACATATTGAGTAAATATCAGGTTAGAGTTGATTATGAGTTTATGAATACAAAAAAATTTCCAGGGAAAGAAACAATTGATGATTTTTATTTAGGTTTTAAAGACAGAATGAAAGTGAGTAAAGGGTATGATGTTGTCTTGGCTATAGACGATCCTGCTCTTGATTTTGCACTAAAATATCAAAATGAATTCTTTAAAAATGTTCCAATTATTTTTATGGGAATAAATGATAAGGAAAAAGGAATTAATGCATCAAATAATAAGAATATTTCGGGGAATATTGAAAACACATATATTAAAGATACAGTAGAGTGTGCTCTTTCATTACATTCAAAAAGAAAACGAATAATAGCAGTTAGTGATAATACAAGTACAGGAAGGGGAGAATTGAAAGAATTCTACATAGTTTCAAAAAAATATCCAAATAAAGAATTTATAGATGTTAATACCTCTAATTGTACAAAAGAAGAATTAGAAAAAATGTTTAATGATTTTACAAAGGATGATTTGGTTATTTTTTTAAATATGCAAGAGGATAAAGAGGGGGATGTTTTTTCATTAGACGAGGCAATGAAGTTTGTGGCTAAAAATTGCGATAAAGTACCAGTTTATTCTTCGTCTGTAATTGGAATAAATACAGGTATTATAGGGGGAAAAAGTGTAGATTTTTATATTGCTGGTCAAGAGGCTGCAAAAAAAATAATTGATATTTTTAAAGGGAAAAAGATTAAAGATATGGAAGTCAAATACAATGTTGGAGAGAAGTTTTGGTTTGATGCATATCAATTAGAAAAATTTAAAATTAATTATAATAAGTTACCTGATAATAAAGTTGTATATAACTATTATAGTTCGTATTTTGAAACAAATAAGAACGTGATTCTTATAGTTGAACTTGTTTTGTATATTATATTTGTAGTTTTTTTGATTATAGCTATTGATAATAAAAAGAAAAATATATTAATCAGTGAGCTAGAAAAATCATATGAAGAATTGTTTACAAAAGAAAAACAGATTAGATATATGGCGGAGCATGATGAGCTAACAGGATTGTTTAACCGGCGAGCAATGGAAAATGATTTAAATGAAATAATTTCCCAAAAGTGTAATTTTACAATTATACATATAGATGTTGATGATTTTAAATTTATAAATGATACATATGGTCACGCATGTGGAGATAAGGTTCTTAGCGAGATTGGTGCTAGGTTTATAAAAGTTGGAAAACGTTATAATTTTCATACATATAGAATTGGAGGGGACGAATTTTTAATTATAATTAAGGATAAGTTTGTCCAGCAGAATACAATTATTATAGATGAAATTATGAATGTAAAAAGTGAAAAGATACATTTTAAAAATAAAGAAATTTACGTTTCTTTTAGTATGGGTATGGCATATCATAATGGAAGTCAGGATACAGTTATGAATGTTATTATTAAAGCTGATTTAGCAATGTATCAGGCTAAGCATTATGGAAAAAACAATCTTGTTTTATATTCAGAACATTTAAAAGAAAATGAAACAAGAAAACAAAAAGTTAAACAAGATGTAAAAGAAGCTTGTGAAAAAGATGACTTATATGTAGAGTATCAGCCACAGTATTTATTAAAAGGACAAGCTCTTAGTTCATTTGAAGCATTGGCAAGACTTAAATCAAATAAATATAGAGCATCAGAGTTTATTCCGATTATTGAAGAAACAGATATAATTATTCCTTTGGGTAGAAAAATTTTAAAACACGTTATTACTGATATTTCAAATTGCCTTAAAGAAAAAATTGAAATGCTTCCAGTTTCAATTAATTTTTCAATTAAACAATTAGAAGATGAAGGTTATTTCGAATATATGATTGCTCTTTTGAAGGAGTATGATGTTCCAATTAAATTAATTGAGATAGAGATAACAGAGAGCTTTTTTGATAAAAATAGTAGTAAAGTAACTAGTTTTTTTGAACAAATAGAAAAATATGGTATTAATATTGTTTTAGATGAATTTGGCGTAGGATATAATTCAATTAACTATTTGTCAGTTGTACCAATTAAAAAAGTTAAGATAGACAAATGTATTGTTAATGAGAATTCTAGTGAAAAAAACATCTTTTTAAAAAATATTATAAAGATTGTTCATTCACTTGATTTGGCAGTTGTAGTTGAGGGGATTGAAAATGAAAGAGAATTTGAGAGATTAAAAGAATATGATTGTGATTTTGCACAAGGATATTATTTGTCAAGACCGACTAGTATAGATGAAATAAAAACTTTAATTTCTGAAGGTAATGTAGCAAAAAATTAAGAAAGTATTAAATTTATAATAAGTATAAATATAGCATAAAATTTTTTCGATATTCAAATTAGAGTACATGTGTGTGAAAATGAATTGAATTATTCTAAAAAGAAAAGATGATAGTTTAATTTTTTTATGGACATATATATAACGATGGATGGTCAAGGAGGATTATACATGAAGACATTTGTTGGTAGTGGAAGTGGTCCAGTCAGTAAAGCACTTCAAGAAGCTACATCGGGATTACAAAACCCTAAGATGATAATGTTTGTTGCACCTTACGAACAGATGGCTGAAACAGCTAGAATTATTAAGGAAAAATATCCTAAAACTCAGTCAATCGGAACTTGTGGTACAAGTCTCGAAAATGGTGCTGTATCAGATAATGCTACAGTAGTTGTTGGATTTTTTGAGGATGTTGTAGTTAGATGTGGAGTGATTCATGAATTGAAAACCTGTCCACTTGCATATATAAAGAGTGTTCAAGATAATGTTACAGCTGTTTCTCCGGGTGTTGAAGATTCTGTTTTTATTGAGTTTTGTACTAATAATGAGGAGAAACTTGTTTCGACATTATATACATATCTTGTAAAGAAAAATCTTCCATTGCTTGGAGGAACTACGTTTGGAGTCCCAGATGGAAAAGAAAATTTAGTTGCGTATGAAGGTAATGTTTATGGTGATTCGTGTGTTTATGCAATAATTAAGAATACAACTGGAAAAGTTAAAACATATAAAGTTAATATTTATGAAAAAAATGATAGAATTTCTCATTTTGCGACAAAAGTTGATCCAATAACAAGAACATTATATGAATTAGATGGAAGACCAGCAGCTGATGTTTATAGCGAGGCTTTAGATGTACCAAAAAATAAAATTATAGATAATGTTTTAAAAAACCCAATAGGACGTGTGGTTGAGGACAGAGTATATATATCTTCAATGTATGAATTAAAAGGGAATGGCGGTTTAGTAAATTACAAACAAATTAATAAGAATGATTGTATTTATTTTTTGAAACTTGGTGATTATGATGAGATAGAACATAAACAGAGAGAAGAAATAAAGAATGATTTTAGAAAAATTTCTTTTGTTTTTTCTGTTGATTGTATATATAGGTATTTGTTATATAAAAATGAAAATTATATAGGTACTTATGCAAAAAATATGGCAGCGTTAGGTCCACATGTAGGAATTGTTAGTGGAGGAGAGCAGTATGTTAATCAGCACTGTAATCAGACTTTGGTTTGTGCAGTGTTTGAATAAAAGAAGGAGGAAATGGGCAATGTTTGGATGGGGCAAAAATAATGTTGAAAAAGAGATAGAAGATAAAGCAATTTCCAATGACAATAAAAAAACAATAGAAGATAGTCTTACAGCTTTTTCTTTTATTAGTAAAACTGTAATTGAAAAAAAAGATAATTTGGCAGATGAAGAAGCAAATACTATTAAGGAATTAGACAAAGTAAAAAAATCTTATACACAGGCAATTGAGAATAATGATAAAATAAGCAGTTCAATTGATAATATCGGGCAAGAGTTTTTGAAAGTTGGAGATTCTTCAGATGAGTTTAATACAGTTATGAAAGAAGTAATTAATATTTCGTCAGGAGCTATTAGTGATGTCCATAATTTAATTACTAGTTCAGAAAAAATGGAAGAACAATTTAAAGAAATTGCTAAGATTTATGAAGAATTCCAAACAGGTTTTGAAGAGATTCAAGAAGCTACTCAAAGTATTATTGGTGTTGCAAATCAGACCAATTTATTAGCACTTAATGCATCAATTGAGGCTGCAAGAGCAGGTGAGCATGGAAAAGGATTTGCTGTTGTAGCAGATGAGGTTACAAAGCTTTCGATTGATATAAAAGAATTAGTTGGAAATATCAATAAGAGTATGGATGGATTACAACATAGTTCTGATTTATTGGCAAATTCTATTGATGCTGCAAAAATTGCACTTGAGGATTCAAAAAAACAAACAGATAGTACAGAAAAAGTTTTTAATGATATTACAAGTTCAGTTGCAAGAGTAGAAGGCGTTGGAAATGATATTAAAGCAGTAGTGGATAGCTGTGATAGTTTAGTTAGAAATATTCAAGATGACATGTCATCATATGAAGTTCAATATAGTTATGTTTTAGATAATCTTGAAGAACTAAAGAGTATGCTTACAAAGAAAGGCTTCTTGTATGAAGATATATCAAATATTATGGTACAGGCAGAGCCGCTGATTAATAGAATAAAAAAAGCATCTGATATAAAGTAACGTAGGCATAAAAAATATAGAACCTATCACTTTAGATTAAGTGTTGACCTTTCTTAGTTGGAATATGTCAAGATTAATATAAAGTGGTAGGTCTTTTTGTGTAACTATAAATGAATGTTTTTAAATATTTTTTCTTAAGCCTTTTGGATAGTGATTTTTCATGGTTTTTCCAGCAACTTTGCCCCATCCAAGAGAGTAACCGTTAACAGTTATTAAATACCAGCCTTTTTTTAAGTCGCAAGGGAAAGTTTCGCCTGCGATAAATTTTTTGGCTAAATCATAATCAATGTCATAAGAATTTTTTACAAGGTTGCTCGATAAAAATAGTGCAAGGGCATGCGAAGGTTCAAATCTATTTTTTAAGAAAGTTCCAAGATGTAAACCACGACGCAATAATTTAATACCACTAAGCGAAGGAACTCCATTAGGTACTAAATAGAGTTGATCTTTAAAGAGCTCTAATTTGCCATCAAGAGGTAATTTACAAATTGTATCATTGAAAAAGTTGTAATAGCTTTCCAAATTATTATTTTTATTGCCAAAGTTTTTGTTGTTTCTTTGGTAGTTTGGTTTGCTTTGGAGTTTTTCATTTGTTTGTTCAAGGACAGCCACAAAATGTCCCTCGCCTTTTAATAGGTGAGGCCAAAGACGTATTGTTTTTTGGATTTCAGTTTTATAAAAATCATAATCATCTTCTGAAATAATACTGCTGTTAGTTATTAGTGTTTTATAGTAATCAAGGTTACCATGTGACATTCCATTGTATTTATCAATATCTACAATTCTAAAATCGTTGTGTCTTTTGAGAAAACGATAAATAGATCCTTCGTTTTCTTCAGGAGCAAATGTACAAGTTGAAAAAACGATTCGTCCGCCTGGTGCTAACATCTGTGCAGCACAGTCCAAAATCATATCTTGTCTTTCACTGCAAATTTGTACGTTTTCAAGAGACCATTCATCTGTTGCATTTAAGTTTTTTTTGAACATACCTTCGCCAGAACAAGGTGCATCTACCATTATTTTGTCAAAAAAAACAGGAAAAACTTTTGTAAGCTTTTCAGGGGACTCGTTGGTGACGATTGCATTAGCAATGCCCATTCTTTCAATATTTTCAGATAGGATTTTACAACGTTTTGTATTAATTTCATTTGAAATTAAAAGACCAGTGTTGTTCATGGTGGAAGCAATTTGTGTGCTTTTTCCACCAGGAGCAGAACATAAATCAAGAACATAGTCACCTGGTTTGGCATCTAAATATGCAGCAGGAGCCATTGCACTTGGTTCTTGAATGTAGTAAACACCAGCTTCATGATATGGACTTTTGCCAGGACGATCTTCATTTTCATAAAAATATCCGTTTTTAGCCCAAGGTACTTCTGTTAATTGAATATTGTCAATATTTTTATCTTTAAAATTATCGTAGTCTGCTTTAAGCGAGTTAAAACGTAGACCATGTTTTCTTTCTATTTCATAGCTAGCAAGGAATTTATCGTATTCATCGCTAGAAAGCATTTTTTTAATTCGTTCTAAAAAAAGGTTAGGTAACATAAACATCTCCTAAATTAGTATATATATAAAGTTTGATAAAACCTTAAAGAGTATATCACATTTTTGTAAATTTTGCATTATTGAAAAGCAATAGTATGAATGATATAATTATTAATAAAATCGAGAATAATTACTATTTTGGAGAGATAAATGATTGTAAAAAAAAGTAAACAAAGAGATGCAATTTATAATTTTTTAAAAACAAGAGTAGATCATCCCACTGCAGAAGTTGTGTATTTAAATGTTAAACAGGAGTTTCCAAAGTTGAGTCTTGGAACAGTTTATAGAAATCTAATGCTATTGACAGAATTAGGGCAGATTCAAAGATTACAGATTGGGGATGGTTCAGATCATTTTGATGCTAATGTAAAACAGCATAGTCATCTAATTTGTAGTAAGTGTGGATGTGTGTGTGATTTGCCATATTGTGAAGAGTTAAATAATTTAGATGAAAAAATGGATAATATTTTTCAGGGCAAAATTCAGGGTCATAGTCTTGTGTTTTATGGATTATGTGAAGAATGTTGCAAGAATAATCAATAGGATATAATATAGAGAAAAAGAAAACCTTGGAGTAGTTTTAAATCAGTGTTTTATGATGAAAGACTGTCACAAGGTTTTATTTTTTATTTAACATTTCAGATGTTTATTTTATGTTTGCTTATTAAGTTTATTTATTACATTGCAGATTATATTTGTTTGTTTTTACAAATTAAATTGTTGTTTAAATCTGCCATATATTGTTCAAATGCATTTCGAAGATGTGGATGGGTGAAAAGAAAATGTATTGCAGGAGCTTTGCTCTTAGATACAAGTACCCATTTACCACCTTGACTTGAAATTAGGATGTTTTGCTGATTAGTATTTTCATTAGACTTAATAATATAATTTGGTACTTTGTCAGCATAACGTCGTGTTAATTCTAAGTGTTCTAAATACTCGATGTAGCTATATGAAATTGTCTTTTCGTAAAAAGCCTTAGAAAGAGAGAGCGATGGTTTGTTTTCCTCAAATTCTTCTTTAGATAAAATAGGAAATTCATCAATTAAGTAAGAGTGTTTGCATGATTGTGCAACAATCTTTCTACATTTTTGGGTTGTACTTATGATTTTTTCTCTGTCATCTAAGCTAATGCTATTGTGATCTAAAATTCTTTCTAATAAGCTGTCTGAAATAGTATGTAGTGGTAATGTTGGCAAAATCTCGTGTCTTGTTCCTTTTTCTTTTGCATTTTCAGAAAGAAAATCAAAAAAGTCTTTATATCTATCAGCCTTATATATTTCCATTAAAGGTAAAGCTTCATCAAATATCGCGTTCATTCTTTTTTTGTAAAAATTTAACTCATTTTTTATACGTGAAATATAAAAATATGATAAATTACCAGTTGATCTTAAATTTTCACCAAAGAATGAAAGATGTGGCGAATAGAATTCAAAATGATTAAAAATACCAGGACTAATATTATCTATATAGTATGATTTAATTTGTCCGGTAAGATAAAAAGGAATCCATGTACGCATACCCTCAAGAATGTTTTCAATAGGTAGATTAATATTGTGAATAATATTAATTTGAACATTTCTGATTAAAAGTAGCGCAAAACAGCTTATAAATAGTTGCAAATATTCTCTGTCTTGAAAGTAAGATGAGAGTGAAGAATCTGCAAAAAAATAAACAGGTCCCTGGCTGGTGTTTGATAGCATATACTTAAATAAATCAGCTGTAAATTGCTTGACTGCCGAACTAGAAATGTAAGTTTTGCACATAGGCAATTTAGTTGGTTCCGATTGTATGTGTTCAGCCATTAATCTATAAGCGTCAGTAAATTCATTAAGATTAAATTCGTCAATTAACGTTACAAATTCACTAATTATATCATTATAATCAATTCTTTGAGAATGATTAACTTGATTAGAACACATCCATTTGCTGATGATTTTTACAAAATCTTCCTCTTTTGTGATATCAATTACAGATTTTTGTATAATATTTGAAAGTTGAAGTTTGTCAGAATCACGTCTGTAGGTGTTGAAAAGATAGTGTCCTACGTTTTCTGAAAAAAGCTTAACATCTGCTGGATGACGTTGAGCTGTACGTATTCTAGAAATATAAGAAGGATCAAAATTCAAATATTTAGCTATGGACGAAACATTAATATTCATAGTCGATAGAATTAAACTAAATTTTTCAGAAAAAATATCATAGTCGACGTTATTATTGCTAAATGTATCTATAAATGAATTTTCGATGTCTTCTATTGATCCTATTTGTATATTTTTATCGCTGGCAATTTCTTTGATACCGGTTGCCAATTTATTTATTGTGTCACTATTCAAATTTGGCACTCTCAAACCATTTTTGTAGCGACTAATAACTGCAGCTGAAAGGTTAGTAGCAATTGAAAGCTCCTTAGCAGTGCAATTTAATTGTTGTATATATGATTTTAATTGATCTTTAAATTCCATTTGTTGCCCCTTTTATTTATTATTGTATGTAATATGCCTAAAATAATACACAAAAGAGAGTCGATGCATAAAAAATAGACAATTCAGTTGACAATATGTAAAATGTAACAAAATTTTGACAATATTGCCGTTGATAAATATTAAGTGTTCTGAAAAAATAAAATACATACAGATATAGTATAGAGGAATATCTAATATAATGCAATATTTTAACAGTTGAAAATTACCATTTTTGACATTGACAAGAATGGTAAACGGCTTGCAAAAGTAACACAAAAGTTATATTATAATTTGGTAAGTTATACTAAAGATTTTAGTTGATGTACAATTAAGGGGAGAGTATTGTATATAGAGCAAAGAAACTAGGTTATTTAATGCAGCAAGATAATCTAGTTTCTTTTTTTATATTTGGGCACATATTGCTAAAGCGAAACGATTTTTCTTTTTTTAACATTTCCAGAATGAAAATTTTAACATTCAAAAATATATCCAATTATTACAAAAAAATAACAATATTGAAAATTCACAAAAAATAAATATTATTTTGTGAATTTTTTGCATTGAAAGCAGACTTAAAAGTGAAGTACAATAATGTTACGAAATATTTCGAAAAAGGAATGAGCGATACAAAGGGGGAAATAGTTTGAAAAAAAGAAAGGTTTTAAAGGAATTATTGACAGGTGCGATAACCGTAACAATGTTTGTGACATTGATGTCACCGGTTTATGCAAAAACAGATAGCGAGTTGGTTAATCAGATTAAACAGACTAATCTAGAAGCTACGAATGGAAAAACTGTGCTTACTAGCGATGTTGTATCTACAAATGATACAAATCTGCAGATTGCGACGAATATTAAATCAATGGTACAGGTTGAAGTTGATGGCCAATATTATAATCTTGAACTATTTCAAAATAATTTGTTCGAAACTTCTATTGAATTGAAAAAAGGAAAACATATAGCTAATTTATATGTAAATGGAAATGAAGTAAAAAATGGAGTAGAAGTTTCAGTTGACAAGGATGTCGAAAAAGTATTTTTCCGTTTGGAAAATGGTGAATTAAAATTGTCAAACAAAGATGAAATAATTCATAAAGAAAGCATCGTAGGAAATTTTAATGGAATTGAATTTTTAAAGGAAAAAGGAAACAATAACACAAGATATGACATCGATGCATGGAATCCAGCAGCTGACAATGCTGAATTAGAATATGTCGGCGGTGGAATCTATAAGAGAACATTTTATTTTAAAAAATTAGATAAAGATGTAACAATAGCTGATGGAGGTTATAAAGTTGCACAGGATAATAAATGGGATGTTTCTTATGGAGATAATGGTAATAATGTAGAGGTAACTATACCAAAGGGAAGTGAGCAGTTTACAGTATTCGTTGATACAATAAATGGAAAAGTATATGATTCAATTCGAAGCGGTGAATTTGATTTAGTGCAAAATAGTGGAAATATTAAGAAAAATTCATTAGAAACAAGCGTTTCGATTATTGGAACAGTTAGAGATTCAAAAACAGATGATTGGGATATTTCAAAAGATGGCTATGAATTTAAACAGATTTCAGATAACATCTATGTTTATAACAAGGTGCTAAAAAAAGGACATTATGAGTACAAAGCTGTTTTTGACAAACAAAACTGGTATGAGGTAGGAGATAATAGAAGCTTTGATGTTAAGGACAAGCAAGAAAATGTAGTTATAATATACAATAACAAAACAGGTTTATTGTATGATTCAATTAATGACGAAAAGGTTGTAGCAGATACTCTAAAGGTAGAAACATCAAAAGTTGATGCAAAAGTAGTTGCTAATGCAAATGGAACATATACTTTTGTTTATCCTGAAAAAGAATCTAAAAAGATTAGTCTTTTTTATGGTAAAAAGGATACACAAGGTAAGGTAGATTTTAAGGAAGAGATTTTAAATTACAAAGGCGGAAATAAGTACACCTCAAGTGATATTTTCTTAGGAGATGAAAAATCAGAGGTTGTATATTATTACAAAGTTGATGGAGATAAAGTTGTTCCATCAGATGCAGAAAAAATCAATATCAATGATGAAGAATATGCAAAAATTGATAAGCCACAGTTTATGGGAAGAAATGTTTCTGTACCTGGAACATTTCCAGGAAAAAGCTGGGATCCAACATCAAACCGTATGACATATAAAGGAAATGGTTTATACGAAATTGTATTTAAAAATGTACCACCAGCTAACTATCAATATAAGATAGCTGTAGATGGAAGTTGGAATGAAAACTATGGTGCTGATGGAAATAAAGATGGATCAAATGTTTCGGTTCAGGTTTCCAAAACACAGGATGTTGAAGTATATTATAATGATTTTAGTCATAAAATGGTAACAAATGTTGATTATGTTTTTGCAGATATTTCATTATCAGGCACGAATATTCCAGATGGAACTAAATTAAAAGATGATGCATTGACAGGCATTTATTCTGCAAAAGTTAAATTGCCAGCAGGAAAATACAAAGATATAACAGCAACATTTGAAGGTAAGAGTTTTGTTTATCCTGAGTTTGAACTTCCACAGGAAAAAGAAGTAACATTCTATTTCGATCCTTCAACACAGATTTATTATAATGATGCTTCAGATGAAAAATTAAATGTAGAAGATATTTATTATGATTCAAAAGATTCCAAATATAAGAGTGTCTATGGAGCAGTTGCAACTAAACAAAAAGTTAAATTCTCTATTGATACAGGAAAAGATGCAAAAGAGGTTAAACTTGTTGTAAAAGGAGTTGATAATAAAACAATTTCTTTAAAGAAAGATTCTAAAGAGACGTCAAGATGGAGTGTTACCACTAAATTTGATAAGATTGGAGAATATCAATATTATTTTGTGGTTTCAAACGGATCTTCAGTAAAGGTTTATGGAGATGATGATGGATACTATGGAACAGGAATGGTATCAGATATTTCTCAAATTAAGCCATATGACTTGATTGTTTATAAGAAAGGCTTTAAAACACCGGATTGGATGAAAAATGGAACAATTTATCAGATTTTCCCAGATAGATTCTACAATGGTGATAAATCAAATGATGAAGCTCAAAAGTCAGCAAGAGGAGCATCTGGTTACGAGATGGTAAAAGATTGGACATTGCTTCCAGAAAATCCAGAACAAAAAAATCTTTTGCCAAAAGAACAATATGAAAAACATCATGCACTCTGGGGCGATGGAATTTGGAATAATGAAATTTATGGAGGAGATTTAAAAGGCATTACTAAAAAAATTGATTATTTAAAAGGATTAGGAGTTAGTGTTATTTATATTAATCCTGTATTTTCATCAATTTCAAGCCATAGATATGACACAAGTGATTACAAGAAGATAGACCCAATTTTAGGTACACAGGGTGATTTTGATGAGCTAGTTAGAGTGGCAAAGAAAAATAACATGCATATTGTTTTAGATGGTGTATTTAACCACGTTTCAGATGATTCTGTTTATTTTGATAGATATTATAAATATCTAAAAAAAGGTGCTAAAAAGGTAGGTGCATATCCATATTGGGCACATGTTTATGATTTGATGAATGAACAAAAAATGGATAAGGAAACAGCTATTAAAGAAACTGAAAAATTCTTTAAGAAAAAATATAATATTAAAGATTTCTCTTATGCACAATGGTTTGCAATCGATGGTGACAACGTGCTAGAAGATGATAAGGGAAATGCTGTAACTGATAGTATTGGTGAAAGAAAAGGTAAACCAGTTTACGCTTACGAAGGCTGGTGGGGCTACGATAGTATGCCAGTTATTAAGTCTACTAATGGTTCTGAATATCAAACTGGAGATTGGGGCAAAGAAATTATTGGAAATAAGAAAGGCGATGCAGTTTCTCAGTATTGGTTAAAGAAAGGAACAAGTGGTTGGAGACTTGATGTTGCTAATGAAATATCTGATGAAACATGGAAACATTTTAGAAAATCTGTAAAAGCATTAGATGAAGATAATGTTATAATTGGTGAAATATGGACAGATTCTTCAAAATATCTTTTAGGAGATATGTACGATTCAGTAATGAATTATTGCTTTAGAGATTCAGTAATTGGTTTTGCAAAAGGAAATAGCGCCTCATTAACAACAAAGGACATGGAAAAATTAAGAGAGCGTTATCCTAAAGAAGCATTTTATGCAATGATGAACTTAGTTGGTTCACATGATACAGCTAGAGTTTTATCTGTTTTAGATGGTGTCGAAGATGATAGAAAGCAAAAAGAAGAAGATAAGGCATTCCCATCATACGAGACAACTTCGGATGTTGCAAAACAAAGACAACATCTTGTTTCTTTGATTCAGTTTACTTATCCAGGTGCTCCTACAATTTATTACGGAGATGAAATTGGAATGGTTGGAGCAGATGATCCTGATGATAGACGTGCATTTGAATGGGGCAAAGGTAACAAGGAACTTGTCAATTGGTATGCTAAATTGTCAGGAATCAGAAAAGCTTATAAGACGTTAAGAACAGGTGATATTAAACCATTTACAACAAACGACAATTTATTATCATTTGTAAGAAGTGATGAAGATGATGATATGATAGTACTTGCTAATAATAGTGAAATTGAACAAGAAGTAACGATTGATTTAAAGGCTTTAGGTATTAAAGACGTCAAAAAATTGTATGATGTAATCAATAAGAAGAACATTAAAGTAAAAGACAACAAGATTACTGTCAAGGTAAATGGATTAAATGGTGTGATTTTGGCTACAAAAGAAAGAAAAGTTAAAGTAGACAAAAATGCATTAAAACCAGCATACGATGCTAAAGCAGCAGAAAAGAAAGATACCTCACAGGAAGAAAAAGCAAGGAAGCAGAAAGAAAAAGAAGAAAGAACTAAGAAAGAACAGGAGGAAAAAGCAAGGAAGCAGAGAGAAAAAGAGGAAAGAACTAAAAAGGAACAGGAGGAAAAAGCAAGGAAACAGAAAGAAAAAGAAGAAAGAACTAAGAAAGAACAGGAGGAAAAAGCAAGAAAGCAGAAAGAAAAAGAAGAAAGAATGCGTAAGCATTAAGTTTTAAGTGTTATTAGTTTGCATAATATATTATACCCCCAATACCCCCATAAAATATGTAAACTATAATACTTAAAAATGTAAAAAATTAAAAAAAATAGAAAAATATTTATACCCACCCCTCAATCCCCTAAAATGGATGCTTGTATCTTCAACATTTATTTGTTCAGAAAATTTTAGAACAATAGAGAAGTGTTGAAATATAGCATCCATTTTATTTTATCTAGTTGATTTTGGTATTATTTGTTTTGTTTTTTATTTTTTCAAGATCTTTTAATAAAAGAGAAACGGAGCTAGACGAATATTTTTTTTTATTTACAATTGCGCATATTGTTGATGAAATAAATGGTTTATTTATTTTTTTACAAATCATTTCATCAGAGTAATCTACCTGATCAGAAATAATAGATTGTGGAACAATAGCTATTCCCATATTGTTTTGAGCCCACAAAAAACAGGTTCGTGCATCGTCGGTAATGCAATAATAATTCGGAATAATGTTTTGCTCAGAAAAATATACATCTAGGATTTTTTTCCAACGTTTATAAATAATAAGAGGCTGGCTTGCTAGAATTTTATCTATATTTTCATAATCAGCTAACATTCCATTCGCAGAACAGGTTGACGTTTCCTTAGTGTATGTACTGCTTTGAGTAGTTTCAGCAAAAAAACGTTCATTGCCTACGGCATAAAGATTATTATTCTCTAATTCTAAAACCTGAAAATCCTTTGATTCTGTAAAAGGAGTTCGAACTATGGCAATATCTAAATGTTTTGAATTAACCATATCGACAAGAGTATAGGTGTTTTCTTCAGTTAATATAAAATTTATATCGGGATATTTTTTTGCAAAAGGCATGATAATTTTTTGTAAAACATAATTGTTTATTGATGAAACTATACCGATTCTAATTGTTCCACGAGTACCACTTTTGGTGTCGACTATTTCTTTTTTTAAATCCTCCGTTAATTCAAGAATATTTTTAGCACGATTGTAAAAAATTTGTCCGGCATCAGTAAGTGTGACTTTTCTAGAACCACGAATAATTAGTTTAGTATTAAGCTCTTCCTCAAGAAGTTTAATTTGCATACTAAGAGGAGGTTGTGTCATGTGAAGTTTTTTTGCAGCAGCATTAATTGTTCCTTCATCTATTATGGTTGTAAAATAAAGCATTTGTTTTGTATCCATATGTTCTCCTTTTTGATGAAAAAGTGTATTAAATCTAATTATAATACAAAAGATATACAAAAAATATATAGTATGTATTTGTTTTTTATTATTTTAATATAATTGGTTAGATGATACAATAAAAAAGTATAACAAATCAATATTTTGAAGAAAGGATTGATAATGAAATCTTTATTAGTTTATTTAAAAGAGTATAAAAAAGAATCTTATTTAGCACCTTTATTTAAGATGTTAGAAGCAACTTTTGAATTAATTGTTCCACTTGTAATGGCTAGAGTAATTGATGTAGGTATTAGAAATTCTGATGTGCCTTACATTATAAAGATGTGCTTAGTGCTTGTTGCTTTTGGAATATGCGGATTAGCTTCATCCATTACAGCACAGTATTTTGCTGCTAAAGCGGCAACAGGATTTGCAACTAAAGTGCGTCATGTTCTTTTTTCGAAAATTCAAGAATTTACATATTCACAGCTTGATAAATTTGGAACAGATACATTAGTTACAAGAATGACAAGTGACATTAATCAGTTACAGTCAGGTGTAAATTTGGCGTTACGTTTATTTTTACGTTCGCCATTTATAGTATTTGGGGCTATGATTATGGCATTTACAGTTGATTCAAAATCAGCAATGATTTTTGTAGTAACGATTCCGGTATTGGCTGTTGTAGTTTTTGGAATTATGCTTACTACAATTCCACTTTATGCAAAAGTACAGTCTAATCTCGATAAAATCATGACAAGTACAAGAGAAAACTTATGTGGAGTTCGTGTAATTAGAGCATTCAATATAGAGAAAAAAGAAAAACAAAAATTTGAAGCTAATAATGAAAAACTAAATTCATCACAGCAGTTTGTTGGAAGAATTTCAGGTTTAATGAATCCACTTACTTATGTGATTGTTAATCTGGCAACGGTTTATTTGCTATATAAAGGAGCAATAAGAATAGACAAAGGTGTTTTGACAAGTGGTCAGCTTATTGCACTTTTAAATTATATGTCTCAAATCTTAATTGAACTTATTAAATTAGCAAATTTAATTATCCAACTTACAAAAGCTGTAGCATGTGGTAACAGGATAGAAGATATTTTAAAAGAAGAACCAAACATGAAAGAAGGTTCTGTAGAGCAGATTGATTCGGATAATGAAGAAATTGCAGTAGAATTTAAACATGTATCGTTACGTTATGATGAAGAAGCTGGATTAGCGCTTGAAGATATTTCATTTTCAGCAAAAAAAGGACAAACAATCGGTATTATTGGTGGTACAGGAAGTGGAAAATCTTCTCTCGTTAATTTGATTCCTAGGTTTTATGACGTAAATGAGGGTTCGGTTAATGTTTTTGGAAATGATGTAAAAGAATATAAGAGTTCTATTTTAAGAGAAAAAATAGGAATGGTACTTCAAAAAGCTGAATTGTTTGCAGGAACGATTGAAGAAAACCTTCGATGGGGTAATCAAAACGCAACAAAGGATGATATCGAAAGAGCACTTGATATTTCACAGGCAAAAGAGTATGTTCAGGCCAAAAAGGATAATATAAAATACTTTGTAGAACAAAATGGAAGAAATCTTTCAGGCGGTCAAAAACAACGTTTGACAATTGCAAGAGCTCTTATGAAAAATCCAGAGATACTTATTTTAGATGATAGTGCTTCAGCGCTTGATTTTGCGACAGATGCTAAACTTAGAATGGCAATCAAAACTTTAAAAAATAATTTGACAACATTTATTGTTTCACAAAGAGCAGCATCAGTACAGTATGCAGATTTAATTTTAGTTCTTGATGATGGCAAAATTGTTGGTCAGGGAACACATGATGAATTGATAAAAACTAATGAAATATATCAAGAAATTTATTATTCTCAGTTCCCAAAGGAGGAAGTTGATGGCTAAAATGAATAAGATAAATCAAGGACAAAAAGAAACACTTAAAAAAGTTTTAAAGTATATTAAACAATACAGAAAGTATTTGATAACTTCTATGATTTTGGCTTTTATAACGGTTGTTTTAACTTTATATATTCCAAAAATCACAGGACAAGCTGTCGATTATATGATTGGCAAAAACAATGTTGATTTTAAGGGCGTAATTACAAAAATTGTTACAATAATTACGTTTGTAATTATAACAGGCTTGGCACAATGGTTTATGAATTTATGCAATAATAAAATGACTTTTTGTGTAGTAAGGGATATTAGAAATGATGCTTTTAAGAAAATAGAAAAATTACCTTTAAAGTATATTGATTCACATTCATATGGTGAAATTGAAAGTAGAGTTATTGCAGATGCGGATCAGTTCGCAGATGGTTTGTTAATGGGATTTACTCAATTGTTTACAGGTGTGATTACTATTTTAGGTACATTATTGTTTATGTTTAGTATTAACATAATAATTACTTTTGTTGTTATTTTGGTGACACCTTTATCATTTTTTGTTGCCGGTTTTATTTCAAAGCATACATTTCAAATGTTTAAAAAACAGTCAGAAATAAGAGGCAAACAGACCGCTTTTATAAATGAAATGATAGAAGGACAAAAAGTTGTAAAAGCATTTAACAGACAGCAAATCACATTGGAGAAATTTGATGAAATAAATGATAAATTAAATGAGTGTTCTTTAAAGGCTACATTTTTTTCATCACTAACAAATCCAAGTACAAGATTTATTAATAGCTTGGTTTATACTGGTGTTGGTATTGCGGGAGCAGTTTCAGCAATCAATGGACGGGTCACAGTAGGTCAACTTAGTGCTTTTTTAAGCTATTCAAATCAATATACTAAACCGTTTAATGAAATATCAGGAGTTGTTACAGAATTACAAAATGCAATTGCGTGTGCAGCAAGATTATTTGAATTAATTGAAGAAAAAGAAGAGATTAAAGAAGCTGATGAGGCTATAGTCCTAAATGATGTTGAAGGAATTATTGGAATTGATAATATGAGTTTTTCATATGTGCCTAATCAGCATTTGATAGAGAATTTTAATTTATCTGTAAAACCAGGTCAAAAGGTAGCAATTGTAGGCCCAACAGGTTGTGGGAAAACAACTCTAATTAACTTATTAATGAGATTTTATGATATAACAGCCGGGAAAATCACTGTAGATGGAAATAATATCAAAAATGTAACTAGAGGCTCATTAAGAAATAGTTACGGAATGGTATTGCAGGATACTTGGTTAAAAAGTGGAACAATTCGTGACAATATTACAATGGGGAACCCATCTATAACAGAAGAAGAAATGATAAATGTTGCAAAAACATGTCATATTCATTCTTTTATAAAGCGTTTACCTAAAAAATATGATACAATAGTTTCGGAAAATGGCGGCGATTTTTCACAAGGACAAAAACAGTTGCTTTGTATAGCAAGAGTAATGATGAGTAAGCCATCTATGTTGATTTTAGATGAAGCTACATCTTCAATAGATACTAGAACAGAAATAAAGATACAAGAAGCTTTTGAAAAATTAATGGAAGGCAAAACGACTTTTATCGTAGCACATCGACTAGCCACCATAAGAAGTGCTGATATTATTTTGGTAATGAAAGATGGTTCAATTATAGAAAAAGGAAACCATAAGTCATTAATGAATAAAAAAGGTTTTTATTATGAGCTTTATCAAAGCCAATTCCTTGGAAAAGAAATATAGTTTTAAGGAGATATTATGGTTAAATTAGTTGCGACAGATATGGATGGTACTTTGTTAGATAGTTCTAAAAATATGCCAAAAGATTTCAAAAAGTGGGTACTTTCACATTCGGATATTAAAACAGTTATTGCAAGCGGAAGACAGTATTACACTTTAGAAAAAGATTTTATGGATATAAAAGATAATCTTATTTTTATTGCAGAAAATGGTGGACTTGTTTTCGAAAAGGGTAAAATAATCTATAAAAATGAAATTCCTAAAGATGATATTGCAAGGTGTGTAAAATTTATTGAACAATTTCCTACAGCACATATGATAATTTGTGGGGCAAAAAGTGCATATATGCATGATAGTACTTCAGCTGATGTTATAAAAAATGCAACAATGTACTATGAAAAGTTAGAGTATGTCAGTGATCTTTTGAAAGCAGCACAAGAAGATGATATTGTCAAAATTGCTGTGTTTTTTGAAAACAAGGAGGCAGAGAAATTTTATGAAAAATTTAAAGCTGTTCCCAAATCATTAAATGCTGTTCTTTCAGGTATCAGCTGGATTGATATAGCATGTAAAAATGTAAATAAAGGTGTTGCAATTAAGGCTATTCAGGATACGTTTTCTATAACCAAAGAAGAAAGTATGGCTTTTGGAGATTATTTAAATGACTATGAAATGTTAGCAAGCTGTGCGCAAAGTTATGCGATGTTAAATGCACATGATAAAGTTAAAGAAGTTGCAAATTATATTACAAAAAGTAATGACGAAGATGGCGTTATGTGTGTATTAAGACAATTGTAGTAAAAAGAGTGTTTTTTTACAAATTTAAATAAAAATAAAGCATAAATAATAACATTATAAATTTAAAAAGAAAATCTAAGTAAGAAAATAACGTGCTTAGATTTTCTTTTTTTATTAAAGTTCGTCTCTTATTATATTTCATCAAGTATTAAAAGCTATCTAATACATATATTTTTTAATAATTAAAGCTCATCTTTATATCTCATTCTAATAACTGTAACTGCTGCCAAGTAGAAAACAAATGCATAAATAAGTTCGATTCCAATGTAATGAAATGTTTGTATAATGCTACCATTACTGTAGTTTTCTGCAAATTCGCATCCTTTGATATACCAAAAAGATGGTAGAAAATGAGATATTTTTAATACGTTTTCACCAAGGTAATTGATAGGAATAAAAATACCACCTAAAAAACTAAAGAATAGAGCAACTATATTTGTAACAGCAGAAATATAAACATCTTTTTTTATAATTTGGCCAAAGAAATATGCAAGTGAAAGTGTCATAACCATATAGCCAAATGCATTTAGGAAAAATAGAGCACCGTTTATTGTGAAAATGCTTTGCCCAATAATTATAAATGAAAGTATAGCAAATACAGAATATATAATTAATCCAAGTGTTGCAATTCCTAGAAAAATTTCAAAATTTTTCTTAGAGAAATGATACGAAGAACACTGAATTCGAGCTGCTAATTTTCTGGTGTTTAGTACTTTTAAAATTGATATTCCACAAATAAATGCCGTACAAATAAAAATGTAACCTAAATATGAAAAGAAATAATAGCGCATTGTAAAAGTTGAAGACTTTTTACTAACAAGATTTACTTCTGCGTGTATTTTAGATATTTTTTCAGCATAAGAGAGACTTTCGCTAAGGCTATGTCCCTGGTTTGAATAGGCAAGAGCTGTGGATAAATATCTATTAATTAAATCTTTCATCATGTTTGATGTCATAGTATTTGAAATTGAGTAGGTATCTATGCAGTTGTTGCCATTCTTTTTAATAAAATCCTCTGAAAAACCCTTAGGAATGATTACTACAGCGTCAACACTTCTGAAAAATAAATCATCCTGAATTGTTTCTTTTTTAAAGGAATTAATATTATAGCTTTCTGTGTTTTCTTTAATGTATTTGCTTAAAAGCTTACTTTCGGTAGTGCAATCCTTATCGCAAAGTGCAACAGTTAATTTTATATTTTTATATTCACTTTCAGATGGCGATGCAACTTTAGCAAGAAAAATCATAGTAATACATAAAAATATAACAATATATGTAATTAGTTGCCCGATTTTTGATCTTAATATTTTCAAAAATAGATTATATATTGGCATAACGGTTCCTCCTAATAAAAAAGTAACTTACAAGGCAAAGAATAAATGCAATTGCGCCTAGGTAAAAAAGGTTTGTATAATAACGATTTAAAGAGTCATATACATTTAAAGAATAAAGTGCATCTGACATTACAGTTGCAGGGTTTAGGCGATTTAAAATTGGGTAATTATGCTCAATCATAATTCGGACAGAAGGAGCACAAAGATCATCGGCAACTGAAAGTATCATACTAAAAGAAGTGGCCAAACCCAACTTACCACCAAGTGTTTTAGGAAACGAAAGGGAACCTATAAGGATTCCAAGTGAAAGACCACAGGCATTTCCGAGTAATAAAACAGGAAAAATTTCTAAAATTCTATCACCAAAATTTATTCTTAAAATATACTTCATATAAAAGAATGCAAGTGAAGAAACTAAAAACTGGAAAAAT
The DNA here is from genome assembly GCF_900107245.1 of Lachnobacterium bovis DSM 14045. Taxonomy (GTDB): domain Bacteria; phylum Bacillota; class Clostridia; order Lachnospirales; family Lachnospiraceae; genus Roseburia; species Roseburia bovis. Next base: position 38,997 of record NZ_FNPG01000014.1, on the reverse strand, counting down.
AAGCCAGCCAAAAATTCAGCTAATATAATTATTGAGCGTGGCGTTGGTGCGATGCTTCTTCGTGCACCTAGTGACGATAAATTCCCTTGAAAACAGTAAATTTGATCGATTCCACTAAATACTGCAAAAAGGCTAGACATTGCAAGTACAGCGTAAAAACTAGAAACTAAATTGTCTTGAGTGCCATGAGTTTTTAATTTGTCACGACAAGCGTAAACATTTGTAAAATTCATGGTTTCACGTTTTTGCAGGTACTCATCTAAAAAAGTGCTAAGTACAGATTCTTTTAGATTATTTCCTTTTACGGAGAGAGATATTTTATCATCAACATAGAAAATACCTACAATTTTTTCATCATCAAGTGCCTGTAGAGCTTTTTTTTCGTTCATATCTTTAAGTTTTAAAATAGCATTGTCGCCATCTGACATTACATCTAATACCTGATCAAAAATTGGATCGTTATGGTGATGTATAACAACAACAGGTATAGGTTTAGCTAATTCTGTTGTTTCTGTAATGTTTCCAAAGGCTGCGTACATGAAGCTAGATAATGCGATAGGAAACAATAATGTCCAAAATAATATATCTTTTTTCCTAAGAAAAGTAATAAAACAATATTTAAAATAATGAATAAACATGATAAACCTCCTAATTATCTTTAAGTATAGTCTTGACATTTTTTGAGATGTTATACATTATCTCTTAACTCAGTTCCTGTAATTTCAAGGAATACATCATTTAAAGTAGGGGTTTCAGAAGATATCCTTCCTAAATTACCAGGATGTTTGCTTAAAATATTCATAACATGAGCTAAATTGTTGCGACCACCTTTAAAAGTAAGATTTAAAACATTATCATTATAGGAATAACTAGAAAAGTTAGGAAGCTTAGCAAATTCTGAAGAAAAATCTGATGCTAAATCAGCTACTTCAATCGTTATCTTTTCAGTTTTATGAATCATTGCTTTGAGTTCGTCTTTTGTTCCCATCGCAATGCTTTTGCCTTTGTCCATAATTACAATTCTTGAACAGAGTTGCTCAATTTCTTCCATGTAGTGTGAAGTATAAATAATTGTTGCACCTTTGCGATTTAATTCTTTTATTCCATCAAGAATTTTATTTCGACTTTGTGGATCTACAGCAACAGTTGGTTCATCGAAAAAAATAAGTTTTGGTTTGTGAGCAATTCCACAGGCAATGTTCAATCTTCGAAGGAGACCGCCGGATAGTTTTTTAGGTTTAAATTTATAAAAATCTGTAAGTTCTACAAAGTTTAAGGCTTCTTCAACATATTGCTTACGAATTTTTTTGTCTTTTATATATAGACCACAAAAATAATCAACATTTTCATAGACAGTAAGATCGTCAAAAACAGCAACATCTTGCATAACTACGCCAATATCTTTTTTTATATCATAAGAGGTAGCCTTCATTTCTTTTCCGAAGACTTTAATTGAACCCTTATCATATGTTAAAAGAGCTAAAATGCAGTTGATAGTTGTAGTTTTTCCAGAACCGTTTGGGCCAAGTAATCCAAGAATTTCACCCTCGTCAACTGTTAAATTAAAATGATCAAGTGCAACAAGTTCTTTGTATCTTTTTACAAGGTTATTAATTTCAATTACATTAGACATAAGTTTTCCTCCAATTTATTTAATATTCTAATAATATAATTTACATGGTATATTTTTTATGATTTAATTATATAAAAAGTATAATTATTGTATAAGTGAAGAATGTCAGTAATTGTAAGTGACAAATGTCATGAAAATGGAGGAAAAATGAGACAAGAATTATTAGATAAGGGGATAGTTTTTGCGTGTGGCTTTTTGTCTTTATATATTATAGCTGCAGATGAAGCCATAGTAATTGCGAGTTTATTAGCAATTATTATTACATTATTGCCAAATATAAAATTTGGTGTTGAAAAATGTGACATAACATATTTAGTAGAGTTTTTTGGGATATTATACATTTTAGCAGGAATAAAATGGTTGGTATGCTTTCCGTTTTACCCATTGATTGCCTACGATTTTTTTAAGAAAAAAAGATATATTGTTATCGGGGGCATTTTTGCTATTTTAATGTATTATCTTCTTATAGCACAGAATTTATATTCAGATGTAGAGTCTATTGATAAGCAAAAAGAAATATTTATCTATACTATATTACTATTACTTATTAGTCTTAGATTATCTTTTGTTTCTCAAAAACGTGGAATATTAACTGAAAAAATAAAAAAAATGCGAGATGATAATCAAGAAAATGAAAACTTTTTAAAAGAAAGAAATAAGATTTTGTTAGAACAGCAGAATGTTGAGATACGTATGGCTACTTTAAAAGAGAGAAATAGAATTGCGCGAGAAATACATGACAATGTTGGTCATATGCTAACAAGAGCAATTTTGCAAACAGGTGCATTAAAAGTACTTGAAAAAGAAGAAAAGTTAAAAGAGCAGTTAAATGACTTACAACAGACATTAAATGTTGCTATGAATAATATTAGAAACAGTGTGCATGATTTGCATGATGATTCAATTAATTTAGAAAAAGCAGTAAAGGAATTGATAATGGCTTTTCCAAAGTTAGATATTGACTTTGAATACGAAGTTGAAAATCAAATTGATAAAAATATTAAATATGGTTTTCTCGCAATTATAAAAGAGGCTTTGACTAATACCTTAAAGCATAGCAATGGAAATAAAGTGAGAATCGAAATAGTAGAAAATCCAGGTTTTTATAAACTTGTCGTTACAGATAATGGAACAGAGATTCAAGAAAATTTTGTTGGAGGAATGGGAATTTCTAGCATTCAAGAAAGAGTTGAAACATTGAATGGAGTATTAAGGATTTCAACAGACAATGGATTTAGGATTACTATCACAATTTTTAAATAGGAGGACATAATGAAGAAAAAAGTAATTTTAATTGATGATGATAAATTAGTTACAATTTCCTTAAAAACAATTTTAGAGAATAATGGTGAGATTGAAGTGGTAGCAACTGGAATGGACGGAGACGATGCAATTGAATTGTATAAAAAATATAAACCAGATGTGGTTTTGATGGATATTCAAATGAAAAACAAAAGTGGTTTATCGGCAGCAGAAGAAATTTTGCATGAAAATAATAGTGCTAAAATATTATTGTTAACAACATTTCAGGATGATGAATATATAGTAAAAGCATTAAATATAGGTGCAAAAGGATATATTTTAAAACAAGATTTTGAATCAATTGAACCAGCAGTTATTGCGGTTGCAGCAGGTCAAACTGTTTTTGGAGGAAAGGTTATGAGTAGAATTCCTCAATTAATGGGAAAAGATAAAGGCGATAATAGTTTGATTTTTGAGGAAAAGGGAATAAATGATAAAGAAATGGATATAATTAAACAAGTCGCAGACGGCAAAAATAATAAGGAAATATCGGATATTTTGTGCCTTTCAGAAGGAACAGTTCGTAATTATCTAAGTGTGATTCTTGAAAAACTAGAATTAAGAGACAGGACACAACTTGCAGTATTCTATTTGAAAAACAAATAATCTATAACTTAATATTATATCATATTCGCTGAAACTAAGTCGATTGACATATTTCACAAAACATAAATAATAAACTCTTTATAATTAAAAGATAAAGAGTTAAAGAGAAAAATACGAAATAACTCATGGAGCGGTTGTCTTAATTTTTATGTTATTAATTTGTATTTTTTAATTATATTTTTATAAAGAATTCATTTACATGAAAATCAATAAAAATTTTATAATAATAACTTAATTATGCGAAATATAAACTACGGCAGGAGGATGTAATATGAAAAAAAGAGGTTCGTTGAAACTGACGATAATTATGGTCATTGTACTAAGTGTTGTTATAACAGCTACAGTTATAGATATTTTCTCAATAAATAAAATTATAGCAACAAATAAGTCTCAGACCGCATCTTATAGGGAAAGACTTTTAGAAGATCAAAAAATCGCTTTAAAAAATGAGGTTCAGGTTGTAGTAAGTTATATTGAACATGTCTATGAAAAACAACAGAAAGGTAAGATTTCAGAAAAGGAAGCAAAAAACCAATGTGCTGATTTTGTTAGAAATATGAAGTATTCTGACGGAGAGGGATATTTTTGGATTGATACATCAGAAGGAGTGAATGTTGTTTTACAGGGAAGAGACATTGAAGGTAAAGATCGTAGTGATTTAGTTGATCCAAATGGTGTAAAGTACGTTCAGGCCATCCTAGATGCAGGCAAAAAAGAAGGCGGTGGATATGCTGAGTATAGTTTTGCAAAAGAAGATGGAGGAACACCATTACCTAAATTAAGTTATTCGGTTCAGTTTAAACCATATAACTGGGTTATTGGTACAGGTGTATGGATTGATTATATCGATCAATTAGAGTCTGAATATGTTAAAGAGGCCAATGTTGCATTGAGAAATAATTTGATTCAGACATTTGTGATTTTGGTAGTTTTGATAGTCTGTGGTACTATTTTCGCAATATTCTTTGGAAGACGTTTGATAAATCCAATAATTATGATTACACATCAGATGATGTTAATGTCTAATAGTGATTTTACAGAAAATGACGAGTTAGCTAAAGTTAGAAAGATAAAACGCCATAATAATGAGGTTGGACAAATCGCAGAAGCGCTTGATGTAATGCATGAAAATATCAGAAATCTTATGATTAAAATATCGGATACAACGGAATATGTGGCATCTGCAGCAGATGAATTATCAGCAAGTGCAATTCAATCAGCAGAAGCAAGTGAAATGGTGGCAGAATCATGTACTAGTGTAGCAGATTCATGTACTATGCAGATATCATCAGTTTCAGATACAAGTAATCAAACACAACAACTAGTTTCTAATATGCATAATTTTGAAGAAGCTATAGTTAATACCGGAAATTTAGTAAAAGAAACGAATGATTCGGCTGCAAAAGGTGCATTGGATATGAATAACGCAACAGAGATGATGAAAACAATTAAAGAATCTGTTGAGTATACATCAGGTGTTGTTGAAAGCTTAGGTGAAAAATTAAAGAATATTGATACGTTTGTAGATACTATTGCAGGTATTGCAACACAGACAAATTTACTTTCGTTAAATGCAAGTATTGAGGCCGCAAGAGCGGGTGAAATGGGTAAAGGATTTGCGGTTGTAGCAAGTGAGATTAGCCAACTTGCTGAACAATCAAATCAGGCAGCAAGCAATATTACTGAGTTAATTAATGATATTACAAAACAATCAGAAGAAGCCGTAGAATCAATGAAGAATGGTGCGAAAAATGTTATGGAAGGTAGTGAAGTTGTTGATGAGGCTGGTTCAACGTTTAATCATATTCATGACATGGTACTTTCAATCTCTGAGCAATCAGATAAGATGAGCGAAATTGTTGGAGATATTAGTCAAAGTACGGATTCAATAGAAAACAATATTGAAAGAATTGAAGAAATGAGTAAGCATATTTCGGATGAGACACATAATGTATCAGCTGCATCAGAAGAGCAAGCAGCATCTACTCATGAAGTAGCTAGTGCATCAGAAAAATTAGCAGAAAGTGCACAAGGATTACAAGGATTTGTATCGAAATTTGATTTTTAAGGTGAAAAATGTAAAAATATTTTGTATAAATTAATATATAAAAATGTAAATAATCATGGTGAAATGTACAAAATCACCATGATTATTTTTATGTAAAATTAAAATGGCTTATGAAACAACGTAAAAGTTAAATTAAAATTAAATTAATTCAAAGATAATGAAAATATATAAAAAATACAGAGTATTGCAACTTTTAACAATAAATGTTAGACTAATTGAGTGATTAATCATTAAGAAAAATTAATTCAAACGTTTGTAATTAAAGCAAAAACAATTAAAAAAATGCAAATTCGATAAAAAACAAAGCAAATAAATGTTTTTTCGAAATGTGTTTGGAGGAAGGTTTATGAAGAGAATTTTAAATTCACTATTATGCTTTTGCATGGTAGTTACAGCTGTTTTATGCGGTTCTAATCCAGTTAAAGCAGCATCAATCCCTAACAATGCTAACTTGCTAAATACATATGGTTCAGTTTTTGACCATGTTGGTACAGCAATCGAAGCACATGAAATTCTAAATCCTAATAAATTAAATTATGCTTCAAAAGAGTATAACAGTATTACAGTAGGAAATGAAATGAAACCTGATTACATCTTAGGATGGCAGGCAAATACTATGTCAGTTCAACAGGCTAAACAGATGGGCTATTATATTCCAAGCAACTATAGAGAGCAGACAATTCCAAGACTTGATTTCTCAACAGTTGATAAAATGTTAAAAGCTTGCTATGACAAAGGGTTAAAAATGAGAGGTCATACATTTGTATGGCATAGCCAGACACCAGACTGGTTCTTTAGAAGAGGTTTCACAAAATACGGTAATTATGTAAGTCAGGCTGAAATGGACGCTAGAATGGAGTTTTATATCAAAACTTACATGAACCACGTTTGCCAAAGTAAATATGGTAGCATCATTTATGCATGGGACGTTGTTAATGAGTATTTACATGCTAATTCAGCACCTTCAGGATGGCAGAAAATTTACGGTAGCAACCTCGGTTCTAGAGCACCTTTCGTAAAAAAAGCATTCCAGTATGCTTACGAAAGCCTTGAATACTTCAAACTTACAAACAAAGTTCATCTTTTCTACAATGACTATAATACATACATGGAAGTTAATGATGTAATTAACTTAGTTGATTATGTAAATAGTGGTAAAAAAGTTTGTGCTGGTGTTGGTATGCAATCACACTTAAGCTCAAATTATCCTTCACCTGCTTACTATAAACAGGCTTTACAGGCATTCTGTAGAAAAGGATATGAAGTTCAAATTACAGAATTAGATGCTGGTGGTAAAAATGATACAGACCAGGCTAATTATTTCTACAATATCATGAAGGCAATCCTTGATTGTAAAAAAGCAGGTGGAAACATTTCTGCAGTAGTATGGTGGGGATTAGCTGATGATACATCATGGAGAAGAAATGAAAAACCATTATTATATTCAAGAGATGGTGTTAAAAAACCTTCATACAATGCTGTTTTACAGGCATTCTTTGATTCTGGATATAAAATGGGAGGAAATAATCAGCCAAGTAACCCACAACCAAGTAACCCACAGCCAGGCAATTCTAAAGGAAATGTCAGACTTTCAGATGGCTGGTATTACATCAAAAATGTAAATTCACAGAAATATTTACAGGTAGCTGGTAACAGAGGTGCAGCTGGTACTAACGTTGAGATTGGACACGGAACAGGTGTACAAGGACAAAAATGGTACTTACAGAACACATCAGATGGTTACATTACTTTAAAGAGTGGTTTAGGTAACTTCATGTTAGATCTTGCTTATGGTAAAAATGAAAATGGTACAAACCTTCAGATTTACAATGCAATGGGACACGATGCTCAGAAATTCTATTTACAAAAAGCAAATGGAAACAACGTAGTTACTATTGCAACAAAAGTAAGTAATGGATCAAAGAGTGTTGATGTATATAACTTCGGTAAAAACGATGGTACAAATGTATGCCAGTGGAGTACATCTGGTAATGTAAATCAACAATTTATCTTCGAGCCTGTTAGATAATTTTATATATTTATGATTATATAGTATTTATAAATATATAGCACTGATTGGCAAGAAAAATTTTAAGACTGTCAGATATATTTTGGCAGTCTTTTTTATAGGAGGAAACTATGAAAATAAAAACATTAGGTATGTCACTTTTGACGCTTTCCTTAGTTACAAGTATTATGGGGGCATCAGTATTGCCTGAAAAACTTACTGTTACAGAAGAAGTTAAAGCAGCAGATGCAAGCTCTGCTTTTAACGGAATCCGTTTGGCAAAAGGTTTAAAAGAAGGAAACAATCCTTGTATAACACAAAAATATAGTGCAGATCCATGTGCAATGGAATATAACGGAAAAGTCTATGTATATTCAACAAATGATGGAACAGTCAATCCAAATGGTGGATATGTAAAAAAGAATACATATGAACAAGTTAATCAGATTAATGTCATGTCTTCAGAAGATATGGTTAACTGGACAGATAATGGCACAATTAATGTAGCTGGTAGGAATGGTGCAGCAAAATGGGCAACTAACTCATGGGCTCCATGTGCAGCACATAAAAAGATTAACGGAAAAGAAAAATTCTTTTTATATTTTGCAAATAACGCAGGTGGAATTGGAGTTTTAACAAGTGATTCGCCAACAGGACCATGGAAAGATCCAATTAATCGTCCACTAATTACTAAATCAACTCCAAATTGTGGAAATGTAACATGGTTATTTGATCCAGCTGTACTTGTAGATTCAGATGGAACAGGATATTTATATTTTGGTGGAGGAGTTCCTTCAGGAAGAAATGCTAATCCTAAGACAGCAAGAGTTGTAAAATTAGGAAGTGATATGACAAGTTTAGCAGGGGTTCCACAAGAAATAGATGCACCATGGATTTTAGAAGATTCTGGAATCAATAAAGTAGGTAATACATATTACTATTCATACTGTACAAACTGGGCAGGTGGACCTTTAGGAAATGCAAAGATTGCATATATGACAAGTAACAGCCCAATGGGACCATTCAGATATCAGGGCGTTTGCTTAGATAATCCAGGTTCATTCTTTGGAACAGCAGGTAATAATCACCATTCTATCGTTCAGTTTAAAGGTAAATCATATATTATCTATCATTCAGAATGGTTAAATAAAAAAATATATGGTTCACAAATGGGTTATAGAACAGCACATGTAGACGAAATATCTATGCAAAATGGTCGTATTTCACCAGCCAGAGGTACTTTAAAAGGTGTAAACCAAATTTCAAATGTAAACCCATATACAGTAAATCAGGCAGAAAATATGTTAGATCAAGGTGGAATAAATGTCTATGGTTTAGGTGATACAGCAGTATCATATAACAGAGGATCATGGACTAAAGTTTCAAAAGTTGCATTTGGTAATGGTGCAAAAAATATAACAATTACAGCAGGTTCTAAAAATGGTGCGGTTATTAAGGTTGTTGAAGGTTCACTCAATGGACGTACAATTGGATACGTTACAATCCCAGCAACTAATAATGCATATTCATACAGAAATGTTACTGCAAGTGTGAATGTAAGTGGCACAAAAGATATTTATTTTGTCGCTTCAGGAGATGTTGTTGTTGATAAGTGGCAGTTCTCTACATCAAACAATCAGCCAAGCAATCCAGAACCAAGCAACCCACAGCCAAGTAACCCACAACCAAGCAACCCACAACCAAGCAACCCACAGCCAGGCAATTCTAAAGGAAATGTCAGACTTTCAGATGGTTGGTATTACATCAAAAATGTAAATTCACAGAAATATTTACAGGTAGCTGGTAATAGAGGTGCAGCTGGTACTAACGTAGAAATTGGACACGGAACAGGTGTACAAGGACAAAAATGGTACTTACAGAACACATCAGATGGTTATATTACTTTAAAGAGTGGTTTAGGTAACTTCATGTTAGATCTTGCTTATGGTAAAAATGAAAATGGTACAAACCTTCAGATTTACAATGCAATGGGACATGATGCTCAGAAATTCTATTTACAAAAAGCAAATGGAAACAACGTAGTTACTATTGCGACAAAAGTAAGTAATGGATCAAAGAGTGTTGATGTATATAACTTCGGTAAAAACGATGGTACAAATGTATGCCAGTGGAGTACATCAGGTAATACAAATCAGCAGTTTATTTTTGAAAAAGTAAATTAGTTATTATAGTTAATAAATGATAATAACTGATTAAAAAAAATATAATCAAAGAGAGGACCTCATTTTATATAGATTCTTTTGAGAAAGCATATATAATTTCGAGGTCCTTTTTAAAAACAGAGGTAGGAAAATACATGACATTACAACAGTTAAGATATTTAGTTACAGTGGCTGAATGTGGAAATATTACAGAAGCAGCTGAAAAGTTGTTTGTTAGCCAACCAAGTTTAAGTGTGGCAATACATAATCTTGAAAAAGAAATGGGTTTAGTTGCTTTTGAAAGAAGTTCTAAAGGTGTAGTGGTTACAAGAGATGGAGAAGAATTACTATCATTTGCGCGAATGTTGCTAGAACAAGCTGAAATTATGCAGGATCACTTTAAAAAACAAGAAAAAAGTTTACCAAAATTTAGTGTTTCGTGCCAACATTATTCTTTTGCGGTAAATGCATTTGTGGATACAGTAAAAAGGTATGATGCAGATAGTTACAGTTTTATTCTAAGAGAAACCCAAACAGCAGAAATAATAGATGATGTGGCAAGGGGAAAAAGTGAACTAGGAATACTTTATTTGTCACAATATAATGAAGACGTTTTAAGTAAATTGATCAAAAAAAAGGATTTGATTTTTGAGGAATTATTTGTAGCAAGCCCACATGTATTTATTTCTGATACACATCCTTTGGCAAAAGAGAAAGAAATAAAAATAGAACAGTTAAAAAAATATCCATATTTGGTTTTTGAACAGGGTGATAAAAATTCATTTTATTTTGCAGAAGAATTTTTAAGCGTTTTAAGTATGCCAAAAACTATACAAGTGAGAGATAGAGCAACTTTGTTTAATCTAGTAATAGGCTTAGATGGTTTCACGGCAAGTTCTGGAATAATTGATTCAAATCTTAATTCATCAAGAATAATTTCTAAGAAATTATCCATGGATTGTGTTATGAGAATAGGGATAATAAAACGTCCAAATTCTATTTTGAGCCGTTTTGCAACTTATTATTTGTTGAGATTGAATGAGATACTTGACGATAGTTTAAAACTATGATAAATGTAAAAAAAATATATTATAATAAAAATAATTTATGTGTTAGAATATGATTCATAAAATAATTATTAAATTTTAGGAGGATTTTATGAATAGTGTTTTAACAAAAGTGAAGTATGATTTTGTGGGAAGTTTTTTAAGACCACAGGCATTAAAGGATGCGAAAAAAGAATTAAATGAGGGAAGAATAACAAGGGAAGATTATGATCGTATTGTAGAGTATGAAATAATCAAATTAGTGAAAAAACAAAAGGAATTAGGATTTAATATCATTACAGATGGTGAATTTAGACGTAGCTATTGGCATTTAGATTTTATGTGGGGATTTGAAGGAGTAGAGCATCGAAAAGGTGGAAAAGGTGTACAGTTTAATGGTGAGGTTGCAGCTTTAGATGACACATTTTTAAATGGAAAAATCAGAGCAAAAGCACATCCATTTGTTGAATATTATAAATTTTTAAAAAAATATGAAGATGAAAATACAATTGCAAAATACACAATTCCGGCGCCAGCACAAATGTATCAGCAAATGATAGTTCCACAGTATTATGAGATTACAAAAAAATACTATAGAGACAATGAAGAATTAATAAATGATATTGCTATAGCATATCAGGATGTAATCAGACAGTTTTATGATGCAGGATGCAAAATATTGCAATTAGATGACTGTACATGGGGAGCAATCGTTGGTGATGCTGCAAAACAAAGATATCAGTCATTAGGAATAGATATCGAAGAAGTAAAAGAACAGTTACTTAAGGTAAATAATCTTGCTTTAGAAAACAGACCAGAAGATATGATAATTAATACTCATATTTGTCGAGGTAATTATCATTCAACTTTCTTTACAAGTGGCGGATATGAATCAGTAGCAGATTATGTTTTTGCAAAAGAAAATGTAGATGGATTATATCTAGAATATGATGATGAAAGATCAGGTGGGTTCGAGCCATTAGCAAAAGTTTCAGAAGATAAAAATGTTGTTTTAGGATTAATAACAACAAAAAAACCGGAGTTAGAGGATAAGGAATTCATTAAAGAGAGAATTTATAAAGCAGCAGAATATATAGATTTGGATAGACTATCTTTGAGTCCACAATGTGGTTTTGCATCATGTGAGATAGGTAATAAGTTAAATGAGGAAGAGCAATGGGCTAAATTAAAGCTGGTAAAAGAAATTGCAGACGAAGTGTGGGCATAAATGAAATATAACTTATAAAATGGTGTTTCATTTATTAAATAAACTTTTATTAATAAAAATGGTTTTGCATTATATAATTTAAACATAGGGGAATATAATTCAAATAAATACAAATATTTTTTTAAAAAGACATTGTGCGAATTCAGGCAATAAGCCTTGTATTTGTATGATGTCTTTTTTATAGTCAAAAAAACTAAAAAGGGGGTTGACTTTGAAACATATCCATAGTATTATAATTACAGTCAAAGTGACTAATAAAAAGAAGGTAGATATTATGAGTAAACAACAAACAGAAAAAGAGTTTTTAAAAGCATATAATCCTAATAAGTATGAGAGACCATCTGTTACAGCAGATATTCTTGTTTTTACAACGATTAAAGATGAATTATATTTGCTTATGATTCAGAGAAAGTCACATCCGTACAAGGATTGTTGGGCAATTCCGGGAGGATTTGTATCAATGGACGAAACTGCTAAAGAAGCAGCAATACGTGAGTTATATGAAGAGACAAGCGTAAAAGATGTGTGTTTAGAGCAACTATATACATTTTCAAAGGTGGATAGAGATCCTAGAATGAGAGTTATTTCTATTGCATATATTGTGATGGTTCCTTTTGAAAAGTTGCAGTTTAAATCAGGTGATGATGCGAAGAATGCAAGATTATTCTTAGTCAAGGCACAAGCTAATAATGAATTTGAACTAGTCTTAAAGAAAAAAGATAAGATAAATGCAAAATGTACAACAGATTTTCAAAAAGAATTAGATGAAAAAGAAGAGGATTTTGTTTTGCGGGAAAAAGATTTGGCATTTGATCATTATGAGATTATAAAAATGGCAATCAAGAGAATGCGTGGGAAAATCAAATATTCAAACATAGCATTTTCATTTTTGAATGATTTGGATGATTTTACATTGACTGAACTTAGATATATCTATGATGCGATAAATTCGCAGAAAGCAGATATAGGCAATTTTAGAAGATTTATCAAAAGAGAATACGAACAAAAAGGATTTATTGTTCAAAATAATTCAAAAAGAATTGAAAGAGGTAGACCAGCCACAACATATAATTGGGCTAGAGAAAGGAGTTTGATTTTTGATGAGTAAAGTGTTAGTTGTTGTAGATATGCAAAATGATTTCATTGATGGTTCGTTAGGAACGAATGAGGCATGCCAAATAGTAGAAAATGTAGTTGATAAAATTAATCGTTTTGATGGTGAGATAATAGCGACTTATGATACACATCAGGTTAATTATTTAGAAACCGCAGAAGGCAAAAACTTACCTGTTAAGCACTGTATAGAAGGTACAAAAGGGTGGGAGCTAAATCCTAAAGTTAAAGATGCTTTAGAACAAAAAGAAAAAACTAACAAAATAACATACATAAAGAAACCAACATTTGGATCGGTAGAATTAGGAGAAATCCTTTTGGCTAAGAATCCAGAAGAAATAGAACTCGTTGGATTGTGTACAGATATATGTGTTGTATCAAATGCTTTAATTATAAAGGCAAATTTACCAGAAACATTAATATCAGTTGATGCATCATGTTGTGCAGGTGTAACAGTAGAAAAACACAAAGCTGCAATAGAGACAATGTCAAGTTGTCAAATTAAAATAAAAAATTATTAGCAAAATGCTTAAGGAGAAAAAATGGATATCAAGAAGAATAACATATATTGTAAAAGAAATATTGGAATGATGATGGATTTATACGAGCTAACTATGGCTAATGGATATTTTAAACAAGAAAATGCACAAAAGAAAGTTGCATTTGATGTGTTTTTTAGAAGAAATCCTGATCAAGGTGGATTTTCAGTTTTTGCTGGATTAGAGCAAATCGTAGAGTATATAGAAGGACTTCATTTTAGTGATGATGATATAGAATATTTAAGAAGTTTACATCTTTTTACAGAAGATTTCTTGGAATATCTAAGAAACTTTAAGTTTACAGGAGATGTATATGCTTTTAGAGAAGGAACAATTATGTATCCTAATGAGCCAATTATCACTGTTGTTGCAGATTTAATACAGGCTCAAATAGTTGAAACAGAAATACTAGCGCAGATTAATCATCAAAGCTTGATTGCAACAAAGGCAAGAAGAATCGTAAAAGCTGCAAATGGTCGTCCGGTTTCAGATTTTGGTGCAAGACGTGCACATAATAATGATGCAGCAATATATGGTGCAAGAGCTGCATTTATTGGAGGTGCAAATGGAACAGCTACAGTGTCTGCCGGTCAGTATTTTGATATTCCAATTGGTGGAACGATGGCACATAGCTGGGTAATGTATTATGAAGATGAGCTTACAGCCTTTAGAAAATTTGCAGAAATATATCCAGATAACTGTATTCTTTTAGTTGATACATATGATGTAGTAAAATCAGGTATTCCAAATGCAATTAAAATTTTTGACGAAATGAAAGCCAATAACATTCAGTCAAAGAATTTTGGAATTCGTATAGATAGCGGTGACCTTGCATATCTTACAAAAGTAGCAAGAAAAATGTTAGATAAAGCAGGTTACAAAGATGCTAAAATTGTTATTTCAAATAGTTTAGATGAATATACAATTACTTCTATTTTGAGCCAAGGTGGTCAGGTTGATTCATTTGGTGTAGGCGAAAGAATGATTACATCAAAATCGGAACCAGTATTTGGTGCAGTTTATAAACTATGTGCAGTAGAAAATGAAGGAAAAATGGAACCTAGAATTAAGATTTCTGAAGCTATAGAAAAAATAACAAACCCTGGCTTAAAAGAAGTCTATCGTATATATAATGAGGATGGTCAGGCAATTGCTGATTTATTGGCACATAAGGATGAAGAAGTTAACATGGAAAATGTTTATAGATTTATCGATCCAGAGAAACCATGGAAGAAGAGAGAATTTGTAAACTGTACAGCAAAGAAACTTCAGAGACTTGTTATTAAAGAGGGTAAACGTGTTATAGAACCTGAAAAGGTAACAGACATCGCCGCTTTTGTAAAAAAACAGCTTGAAACTGAAATCTGGGAAGAAGAACAACGTTTTGAAAATCCACATAAACATTATTTAGATATGACAAAATCATATTATGAAATGAAAATGAATATGTTGGATAAATAAAAGAACATCTAAACGAAATTTAAAATGTATTTTACCAAAGATTTAGAAAATACATTTTGGGTAAAAAAATGTAAAAATTTTACTTTTATTAACGAACCACTTGCATAACAACCGGCAAGACTGTATTGCAGATTTAATAATCAATAGTAATCTATAGCAATAGATTAGATTGATTATTGAGGCAATATGGTCTTTTTTGGTTTCTATAACCGGAAAGGTAGTACTCGAAAAGTTTTTGTTATAATTTGTTTTATCAATATGATTGAGGGGCCCTATATGATAATAACAAAAGTGATTAATAATAACGTAGTAAGTTCTCATGATGAAAAAGGAATTGAAGTCATCGTCATGGAAAAAGGTGTTGGTTTTCAAAAAAAAGCAAAAGATAAAATTGAAAAAAGCAAAATTGAAAAAGTTTTTCATTTATCTAATGAGTTGCAGGATAAACTTGCCGAATTAGTGTCAAATATACCATATGAATATTTGGTTTTGACAGATGAAGTTGTTGCAGAGGCAGGAAGTGTGCTTGGCAAGAAATTATCAAAAAATATTTATTTGACTTTGGCAGTTTTTAGCATTACAGATTGCAGGAATGGATGTTAGCACATGTGGAACTTATAAATTATGGTATTCAATTGGTGATGGATTCTTTTATTTTTTACCAATAGTACTAGGTTATACAGCTGCTAAAAAATTCAAATTAAACGAATTTATAGGTATGTCACTAGGTATTGCATTAACGTATCCATCGATTGTTGCAATGAAAGATGCCAAAGCATTAGGACACGTATTTAAAGGATCGCCTTTTGAAATGGGATTCTCAGAAAGTTTCTTCGGAATTCCAATTATTATGCCATCAAGTGGATATACATCTACAGTTATCCCAATAATTTTGGCAGTAGCATTGGCTGCTCCTTTAGAAAGAAAACTTAAAAAAATTATACCAGACGTTGTTAAAACATTTTTTGTACCATTAATTGTTTTAGGAATAATGGTTCCTTTCACATTCCTAGTTGTAGGACCTGTTTCAACAGTAATTTGTAATGCATTAACAATAATCTTTAAAACACTCTACGGATTACCAGTTGTAGGTGGTTTGATTGCAGGCGTTTTAATTGGTACTTTATGGCAAGTATTTGTTATGTTTGGTGTTCATTGGGGATTAGTTCCACTTGGAATGATTAATTATGGTACCTTAGGATATGATTACGTATTGTCACCTTATTTTTGCGTATCATTTGCGCAGACATTTGTAGTATTAGCAATTATCTTAAAAACAAAAGATAAAAAACTAAAAAATATCTCGATTCCAGCATTTGTGTCAGGTTTATTTGGCGTAACAGAGCCATGTATTTATGGTGTAACCTTACCAAAGAAAAAACCATTTGTAGTATCATGTATTGCAGGTGGAATTGGTGGTGGAATTATTGGTTTTATGGGTGTTAAATCTTATACAATGGGAGGCCTTGGCTTATTTGGATTACCAAGTTATATTAATCCTAAAACAGGAGATGTATCAAGCTTAGTTTGGGTATTAGTTGCAACATTAGTAGCATCTGTATTAGGTTTTGTAATGACATTTTTAACATATTCGGATGGTGAAAAAAAGAGAAAGATTACAAAATCGGAAAATGAAGGAGCAAAATCTAATCCAGTTTTAACAGCACAAACTTTTGCAACACATGAAACAGCTCCAGCACAAGAAACAATTGTAGCACCAGTTACAGGACACAGAAAACTATTATCTGAATTAAAAGATCAGGCATTTGCAACAGAAGCATTAGGAAAAGGAGTAGCAATTGAACCAGAAGAAGGCAAATTAGTCGCACCTTGTGATGGAGAAATAACAGCTTTTTTTCCAACAGGGCATGCGTTAGGCTTAAAAACAGATAATGGAGCAGAAATATTGATTCATGTGGGAATGGATACTGTTAAGTTAAATGGTGAAGGATTTAAACCTTTTGTAAAACAGGGGCAAAAAGTAACAAAAGGACAATTACTTTTAGAGTTTGACATTAATAAAATAAGGGCAGCAGGCTTAGAGGCCACAACACCAATTATTGTGACAAATTCGTTCGATTACAGTGATGTTGTCTATACTGATGCTGATAATATAGCTATGAATGATGATATTCTATACTTAGTATAATTATATGTAATAAATAATATTGTTTTATATTCAATTGCTGCATGTGACAGCTTATGGAAAGTTACCTTAGTTTAAGTCGCATGCAGTATAGCTAGCATAACAGAATAAGGACTAGAAGGGAGAAAGAAATGAGAGCATTAAGAGAAAATTTTTTATGGGGTGGCGCAACAGCAGCCAACCAGTTTGAAGGAGCATGGGATGTTGATGGAAAAGGTCCATCAGTATCTGATATGTGTACAAATGGAACTAACAAAATTTCAAAAAAAATAACAACTAAAATCGAAAAGGATACTTTTTATCCAAGTCATGATGCAATAGATTTTTATCACCATTATAAAGAGGATATTAAATTGTTTGCAGAAATGGGATTTAAAGTGTTTAGATTTTCAATTGCATGGACAAGAATTTTTCCAACAGGAATGGAAGAAAAACCAAATGATGCAGGTCTAAAATTTTATGAAAATGTAGTAGATGAATGTAAAAAATATAATATTGAACCATTAATTACAATTTCTCATTATGAAATGCCATATGCATTAGTTGAAAAATATAATGGATGGTATGGAAGAGAATGTATAGAATGCTTCGAAAGATTTTCAAAAGCTGTGCTTGATAGATTAGCAGGAAAAGTAAAATATTTTCTTACATTTAATGAAATTAATGCAGGAACAATGCCTATGGGAAATGTATTGTCACTGGGAACAATAAAAGGGTATTCAGGTCCAATTTCTGAAATAAAAGATAATCCTCAAATTCGTTTTCAAGCATTACATCATCAATTTGTTGCCTCTGCAAAAACTGTAAAATATGCACATGAACATTTTCCAGAAGTTAAAATAGGTAATATGATTTGCTTTATAACAATGTATCCATATACTTGTAATCCAACTGATATTTTGATGGCTCAAAAAGAGATGCAAATGAAAAACTATTTTTGTTCAGACGTTCAGGTTAGAGGATATTATCCAGCATATGCAGACAGATACTTTGAAGAAAATAATATCATTATAAAAAAAGAAGCAGATGATGATAAAATTTTAAAAGAGGGAACAGTTGATTTTTACACATTCAGTTATTACATGAGTAATTGTATAGGAGAGGTGAACGATGTAAAAAAAACAGGTGGAAATATTGGGTTAGGTTATAAGAATCCATATTTAAAAGAATCTGAATGGGGCTGGCAAATTGATCCGAAGGGATTAAGATACACGTTAAATGAAATATATGACAGGTATCAGATTCCAGTGATGATTGTAGAAAATGGACTTGGTGCAAAAGATAAATTAGAAGAGGATGGTTCAATTCATGATGCATATAGAATTGATTATTTAAGAAGTCACATAGAGCAAATGATTGAAGCTGTAAAAGATGGAGTGGATTTAATGGGCTATACTCCATGGGGATGTATTGATTTAATAAGTGCATCAACAGGAGAAATGGCTAAAAGATATGGATTCATTTATGTCGATAAATATGATGATGGAACAGGCGATTTATCTAGACGAAAAAAAGATTCATTTGAGTGGTATAAAAAAGTAATTGAATCAAACGGTAGTATCCTATAGTAGGAAGTATTCTATACTTGAAAAAATACTATAAAATTATAAATTTTAAAGGGCTGGGGATTGTGTGACATCCTTAGCCTTTTATTGCGTTAAATAGAATTTGATATAAAGTTGATTTTAAAAAATAATCAGTGTATAATTTTGGTTTATAGCGATAAAGTGTTCTTTGGCATGCAAATATTTTTTGTATATGAAGATTCATATAAAAGAGATGAGAGGAAATATTTATGGTTAAGAGTAAAAAAATAATTTTTTTTGATATTGATGGGACATTGTCTGATTTTACAGGTAATATTCTACAAAGTACCAAAGATGGTATAAAAAAACTTAGAGAAAATGGGCATTTGGCGTTTATCTGCACGGGAAGGAGTAGAGCTCAGATTAATAAACAAATTTTAGATATTGGTTTTGATGGTATTGTTGCAGCAGCAGGAGCATATGTTGAGTTTGATGGAAAAGAAGTATATCATAGCGTATTTGGTGAAGATAAAACTAAATTTTTAATTAATTTTATGACACAAAACAATATATCTTTTATTATTCAAACAAAAGGAGGCTGTTTTTTATCTGAAAAAAGTGGATATGATTTTAAAAGGGTATTTGCAAGACGTTTAAAAAATGATTTAGGAATAATAAAAAAAGAAGAGGATAATTTTAATTGCATCGAAGAGGTAGTAGGTGGAATAAAGATTGATAATGAGGTCGATAAATATTATATAAAATATCCAGATACAGAAAGTATGATATATTGTGATTCGTGCTTCTCTGTCGATGATACAAGAAAAGCTTTTGAAGGAATGGAATTAAAAGTTACACCTAGTAGTTTTAAAAAACCAGATAATTTTTCAGGTGAAATTACTTTGATAAAAGAAAATAAAGGCAAAGGAATAGAAAAAATTATTCAATATCTTGGAATGAAAAAAGAAGATACGTTGGCGTTTGGAGACGGGCCAAATGATATCGAAATGCTTGAATTTGTTAATTGTGGAATTGCAATGGGTAATGCAGTAGAAGAAGCAAAAAGTGTTTCAGACTATGTAACAGATGATGTTGAGCATAACGGAGTATATAACGCATTAAAAAATTTTGAATTAATATAAATTTGAATTAATATAAATTTGAATTTTCGTAGAATAATTATTTGTACAATGAATAATGGAGGAACGGATGAAAATTATTGTAATTGGCTGCGGCAAAGTTGGTAGAAAAATAGTAGAGGAACTCTGCGATGAAAATAATGATGTTACGGTTATTGATTTAAAAAAACAGGTTGTATCTGATGTGACTAGTAGTTTCGATGCTATGGGAGTCGTAGGTAATGGAACAAATCATTTAGTATTGAAAGAGGCAAATATAGAAAATACGGATTTGTTAATTGCAGTTACTCAATCAGATGAACTCAACCTGTTGTGTTGCCTTATAGCTAAAAAAGCCGGTAATTGTAGCACTATTGCGCGTGTGCGTAATCCAATGTATAACAATGATATTAGTTATATAAAGGAAGAATTAGGATTAACAATGACAATAAATCCGGAAGAGGCAGCTGCAACTGAAATTGCTAGAATTTTACGTTTTCCATCTGCCAATAAGATAGAAACTTTTGCAAAAGGGAAAGTAGAATTATTGAAATTTACAGTTGATTCAAAATCTATTATGCTTGGAAACTCACTTGAAGAGTTTGCAAGTAAATTATCATCAAATGTATTAATCTGTGCAATTGAGCGAGGTGAAGATGTATTTATACCAAATGGACAATTTGTATTTATGGAAAATGATATTGTTACAATCGTCGGTTCACCTAAGGATGCAAAGAATTTCTTTAAAAAACTGGGAATCAAAACACATTCTGTAAAAAATGCATTTTTAGT
Source organism: Lachnobacterium bovis DSM 14045 (assembly GCF_900107245.1). Taxonomy (GTDB): domain Bacteria; phylum Bacillota; class Clostridia; order Lachnospirales; family Lachnospiraceae; genus Roseburia; species Roseburia bovis. The sequence continues at coordinate 18,249 of NZ_FNPG01000014.1, read as the reverse complement.
TGGAGGGGGTAAAATTGCATACTATCTTTCAAAAAATCTACTCTCTATGGGGATAAAAGTAAAAATTTTTGAAAGGAATCGTGAAAGGTGTGAAGAATTGAGTGAGCTTTTACCCGAAGCAGTAATAATTAATGCTGATGCAACGGATAAAGAAGTATTGAGAGAAGAGGGCTTAGAAGGAAGTGCAGAAAGTTTTGTCGCGCTAACTGGAATTGATGAAGCAAATATCTTTTTATCTCTTTATGCCAAAAAGAAATCTAAAGCGAAAGTAGTAACAAAAATAAATAGAGTTGAAGATAACGATATTGTAAATGATTTTAATTTGGGAAGCGTTATTTCGCCAAAACTTTTAACAGCTGAGTACATTTTGAGATATGTAAGAGCCAAACAAAATACGATAGGAAGTAATGTTGAAACACTATATAGAATAATCGAAAATAAGGCAGAAGCCTTGGAATTTCATATTTGTGAGGGCGCACCGGTAATTGGTATTCCGCTTGAAAAGCTTCGTTTAAAAGATAATCTTATAATTGCAAGTGTTAATCATAAAGGAAAAATTATTACACCAAATGGTCAAACACTAATTAATGTTGGCGACACAGTAGTTGTTGTTACAACGCAAAAGAATCTAAATGATATAAAGGATATTTTGTTATAAAATAGACTGTAAATAAAAAAACAATAAAGAGCAGTTGGAGGAAAAAATGAATTTTGGAATTATAAGGTATGTCTTAGGTATGGTTGTAGATTTAGAAGGCATCTTGTTATTGTTTCCATGTCTGGTTGCATTAATATATCATGAGAAAGAAGGCTATTCTTTTTTTCTTGTAGCAGTGGTGTGTTTGATTTTGGGAACAATATCAATTATAAAGAAACCAAAACATAAAGAGTTTTATTCAAAAGAAGGCTTTGTAATAGTTGCTCTTAGTTGGGTTGTTTTAAGTATTTTTGGAGCATTGCCAATGTTTTTGTGTGGAGATATAGAAAAATATATAGACGCATTGTTTGAAACGGTATCAGGTTTTACTACGACAGGTGCAAGTATTTCTGAAAATGTTGAATTGTTTTCGAATTCAACTAATTTTTGGAGATGTTTTACACACTGGATAGGTGGAATGGGCGTGTTGGTTTTTATACTTGCAATAACTCCTTTAAATAGTGGTTACAATATGCACATAATGAGAGCAGAAAGTCCAGGACCTTCGGTCAGTAAAATAGTTCCAAAAGTTAAAGATACTGCCAAAATATTATACAAAATATATTTTACTATGACAGTTTTACAATTTTTTTGTTTGATAATTGCAGGTATGCCAGTTTATGATTCGATTTGTACGGCTGTAGGAACAGCAGGAACAGGTGGATTTGGTATAAAAGCGGATAGTATGGCTAGTTATAATGCAGCAATTCAAGTAATTGTAACGATATTTATGATATTATTTGGAGTAAATTTTAATGTGTACTATATTCTGCTAAAAACAAAAGAAAAAAAATTGGCATTTAAGATAGAAGAGGTTAAAGTTTATTTTTTAATTATTTTTTTGGCAATAGCGTTAATAACAATAAATGTTTGCAATAATGTAAAAAATATTACATATACCATTAGACATACAGCATTTCAGGTCGGGTCAATTATAACTACAACTGGATTTGCAACAAAAGATTTTAATACGTGGCCTCAATTATCACGTGCAATTCTTGTTTTGATAATGTTTATAGGTGCTTGCGCGGGAAGTACAGGTGGAGGAATGAAGGTTTCTAGAATATTGATCCTCATTAAATCAGCCAAAACGGAATTGAATTATTTTATGCATCCACGCTGTGTAAAAACTATAAAAATGGATAAAAAAGTTGTTGAAAAAGACCAAGTAAGGGATGTACATGCTTTTTTTGTTACCTATGTTTTGATATTTATAGTTTCGCTTTTAATAATTAGTTTAGACAATTTTGACGCTGTTACCAATTTTACGTCTGTAGCAGCAACATTTAATAATATAGGACCAGGACTTAATGTTGTTGGACCAACAGGCAATTTTGCACAATTTTCTGTATTGTCAAAAATTGTACTAATGCTTGACATGTTGGCAGGAAGATTAGAAATATATCCAATGCTATTATTATTTATGCCAAAGGCATGGCGCAGGAATTGATGTAAAAGACATACAATTTGTACAATTTCAAAATGTTTTGTAAATAATCTTATCAAATATTATAAAATGTGATATAATATAAGAAGATAATCTCGTAATAAACTGTCGGACGTTTTTTGTTGTATCAATTAACACAGATTTGTCCAAACATTCGTAGATTTTCTATATTTGTAGGATGGGGAGATTATTTTGAAAGGAAGAAGAATATGTTTGAAATTGGAGAATTTGTAGTAAGCGCTAATAATGGAATCTGTAGAGTAGAAGATGTAGTTAATTTGGATATGACATCACCTCATAAGAAGTATTATCTCTTGATTCCGGTTGAAGAAAAAACAGCTAAAGTTTACATTCCAGTAGATAACGAAAATCACAAGATTCGTGAAGTAATGGACAAGGATCAGGCATGGAAGGTTATTGAAAAGATACCTGATGTTGAAAAACTTGAGATTACAAGTGACAAGCAAAGAGAACAGAAATACAAAGAAGCTATTCAAAGTTGTAATCCAGAAAAATTGATTGCAATGATTAAAAATGTTTCTGAGAGAAACAAAAAGAGAAGTGCTCAGGGTAAGAAGATAACAGCTATTGATGAGCGTTATTTCAAAAAAGCAGAAAACAATTTATATACAGAGTTGGCTTTTGCGTTAGGAAGAGATAAGCAAGAAATGCAAACTGTCATAGCTGACCATTTAGAGAGCATTGCACAATAATAATTAGCTTGAATATAAAAGACTATAAAAGATTAATTTCTTTTATAGTCTTTTTTAAAAATATTATTGCTTTTCTTCAAGTTCTTCTTTATCTAACAAAGATCCATTTAATACAATTTTTTTTGCATTAAGAAAATCTTCACCATTAACTACTGTATTATCAGAAAGTATTTTATCTGCTAAAGGTGTTGTTTTTATATACTCTTTAAGTTTAGAGAATGTCTCTTCGCTTAAATCATGTTCGATTCGACATGCATCTTCAGTTGCAGTGTCAACAGAAACGCCTAGAGCAATAAGTGATTTAGTTATTAAAGTGTGTCTTTCAAGAATCATATTAGCAATTTTTTTGCCTTCGTCAGTTAAGTAAATGAATCTGGAATCATTTACAGTAATTAAATTCTTTTGTCGAAGGTTTTTCATTGCGATGCTAACACTAGGTTTTTTGAATCCCATATACTTTGCAATGTCTACAGCACGTACTACAGGTAATTTGTGACTTAAAATTAATATAGTTTCTAGATAATCCTCAGATGATTCATTGTGTGTTGTATGAGTCATACTTTTCCTCCTAAATAATCTATTAATTCTATGGTTTGCCAAATGTTTATAAAAAATATCAAGCAAAGAATAGTATTATTTATAATAATTAATTATTCTTGTTATATTATAACATAATAATAAATGTTTAGCTACTAAAAAAAAGTTATTGACATATAATAAATATTAGAATATACTAACAATGTAAGCAGTAAACTATTTATTGTAAATACTTTCACTACTATTGATCGTTAAAAGCACATTTAATGGTCAAATTTCGAAATGTTCAAAATGTTTTTAAGGAAATGCACGGGGAATGATTCAAAAAGTCATACCCCGTGTTTTTTTATTACAAATAAAGAAAGCATCCGTTGGCAATGAGTTGACACTTGATTTTAAAATACCTATAATTGTTTCTATAAAAAAAATGTAGGAGATTATTCTTATGATAGTAGCAAGATTTTTTGTCTGGTTTTTGATTTTTAGTTTTATGGGATGGATATATGAAAGTATATATTGTACCGTAAAGAGTCATAAATGGGAGAACAGAGGTTTTCTTTTTGGACCAGTTTGTCCAATATATGGAATAGGTGGAATAGTTTGTAGTCTGTTGTTCTCAGGTATTTATTTAAAAAATATGACAAATCTTGAAATTTTTATTTATTCATGTATAGGTAGTGCAATATTAGAATATACTACTTCATGGGTGTTAGAAAAAGTTTTTCATGCAGTGTGGTGGGATTATAGTGAGATACCATTAAATATTAATGGAAGAATTTGTTTGCCGGCTACATTTGGATTTGGATTCGGTGGATTGTTGGTAATTCATTATATTTTTCCGTTTGTTGATAGAATTACAAGTAATATAGGTGAAATATCGATGACTGCAATGGCGATTATAGGTGCTGGTGTTATTAGCGCTGATACAGCTGTTACAATTAGTGCGATAACGGGATTGACACAAAATGTACAGACCATAGAAGAAAATGTCAATCTACAAATGGAAGCGTTATATGCTACTATAGAGGGATCAATAAAGGGTTCGATAAAAGGAACTAAAAATAAAGTCGTTCAAACAACTGATGTCATCTCAAGTACAATGAAAGTGTTGCCACATACAGTTAAAGAATTACCAAGTACAATGAAAGATTTTTCAGGAAATATGTATGCAAGCTTTGCAGAAAAATTACATAGAAATACATCTGATGAAAATTATCTTGAAGAAATGAAGAAAGAAGAAAACTCAAAGAGAGAAGAATATACAAATATTGCAATGAAGAACGTTGCTAAATTCCTGAATAAATCACAAAAGCACGTATTACATAGTGTAAAAAAATTTACTAATACAAGTAAAACTCATAGAGCAGCTCAACAATTAAAACTTATTGAAAGAGAATTGAAAAGAGAAAAAAATAAAAAATAAAAATCAAAAAAACCATTAAATGACGATACACTTTAACATTTAAAAAACATTTACAGTATATTGAATGTTAAGTCGTCAAATAATGGTTTTTATTATGCCCTAATTAACCTAATTAATTAGCTTTTTTAGCTGCTACTTTTTGAGCCATTGATGTTTGACCTGGAGCAGCATATGAAAATGCATTTGAAATCTTAGCATTTTCTGCTGTTAATACAACAGGTTCTCTGTAATATGCAACAACAGGTGTTTTCTTCTCAACTATTTTATAAAGCTTTTCTGCAACACTTGGTGGAACGTTGACACAACCATGAGATCCATTTGTTTTGTAAATATTACCGCCAAAACTTGAACGCCATGTAGCATCATGAATTCCTACGTTATATGCAAAAGGCATAAAATAGGTTACATTCGATTGATAATTCTCACCAACTAAAGTTGCAGGACTCTGTTTATAAACAATTTTGAATACACCATCAGGTGAACCATTGTTTTTGCTTATGTTTCCAGAAACAATATCAGTTTGTAACTGTAAAGCCCCATCTTTGTAGTAATATAATTTTTGATTAGTATAATCAATCTCGATATAAGTTTTTCCTATATCATCTTTATCACGATATAATCCAGTTTGTTCATATTCAGGTTCACGATTGAATCCTTTTTCGTTTTTTAAAGCATCATAAAGCTGTTCAGTTTCCTTATTCTTATTGATAACCCATCCGTAGTCGCCACCACCGATTTTAACTACATCACCAGCGGTTGTTTTAAAATCGCGAACACGACCGAATGTGTTATATTTTGAAGCTAAAACATAAGTAAATGAAGCAACTTTATTACGGTTTAATGAAACTTCACCACTTTTCGTGATGTCAAGCATACTGATTATATCTGAATCAGATAAAGTATAATTTTCAGAACCAAATTTGTATGTTAGTTTTAAAGAACAATACTTATCAACTTTTTTGATGACATCTTTTACAGATGGATCATCATTAGTTATTTTAGGATGTTTGTAACAATTCTTTCCTAAAACAACAGTTGAATTTTGAGAATCAAGAGCAGTCTTGATTTCTTTTTCAATTTTATTGTAAATAGGATAATTTCCATCAGATGCTTTTATAATGGTAAAACCTGATTTGGTTTGTTCAAAATGTGCATCAACAGGTTCTTCAATTTTACTTTGATCGAAAATAGCTAATTTTTTCACACAATTTTCTAATTTAGTTTCATTATATGATGCAGATGATTTTAAAGTGTAATTTGATTTCTTAAAAATATTTAATGGCCAAAGAAAAGAATTCTGTTCTTTTAAAAATTTTTCTTCTTCACCATTTGATTTGTAAGAATAGTCAATATCACTTCCGTTAATGGAATATGAAACTTTATTTTTATCTTTTATTGTAATTGTATAAGATTTAGAAGAGTCAGTTTTTTTTGAAATGACATAGTCTGCAGTTTTAAAACTGATGTCTAAATCTCCAATTTTAGAATTAGGATAAAAATGTTTCATAAAGTAGATACTTACACCAATATAAGCTATAAGTGTAATTCCTAATATTCCCCACAATAAATATTTTCTAATTGAGGTTTTAGTTTGTTGTTTGGCTGAATGCGCTGATCCAGCCTTAGTATTTAGTTTTTCTTCTTTTAGCATGATGATTAGTTTATTTTTCACTCCTTTTGTGTAAATGAGACACATCCATATACGTAGGTAATCCATTAGAATATTTAATGGAAACCTCTCCTTGGATAAGTGGTAGTAAATAATTAAATAATTCTTTTGTTATGTTATTTCCCTCTTTATTTATCCATTCGACTGGAACAGATTTTGCCTCATTTGCAATATTTTTTATTACAGCATAATCATATTCGACAGTATACGGATCATTAGATAAACGCTTGATTACAACCATTGCAGCGGTTACACCATTACTAGCAAATTCGACGGCTTTTTTTCCTTGCACAAAAGCTTCATCAAGATCTGTTTTGGATGCAATGTGAGAAGCACAACGTTGTAAAACGTTTATTTCAACTGATCTAACTTTGACTCCTATTTGTTCTTTTACAAGGTATTCTAAAGTTTTACCTGCACCACTTAATTGAGCATGACCAAATGTATCTTCAGCTGTTTCGCCGGCAGAAATATAATTTCCATCTTTATCTCGAATTCCTTCAGAAACAGCAACAATTACATTGTTAGTAGTCTTTAATTGTTTCTTAACATCTTCAATAAATTGTTCTTTATCGAAAGCTACTTCTGGAAGATAGATAAGGTGAGGTGCCATGCTATATTTATTTCTGGCAAGCGCAGAAGAAGCGGTTAACCATCCTGCATCTCTACCCATTATTTCAACAATTGTGACACTTTTTACTTTGTAGATATATGTGTCGTGTGAAATTTCAAGAATAGATGTTGCTACATATTTTGCAGCAGATCCAAAGCCTGGAGTATGATCTGTCATACATAAATCATTGTCTATGGTTTTTGGAATACCTATAATTCTAATATTACTATTGATTTTTTTTGCATAATCAGATAACTTTAGTACTGTATCCATTGAATCATTACCGCCTATGTAGAAAAAAGCGCTAATTTGTAATTTCTCAAATTGAGAAAAAATCTGTTCATATGGATGGGAATCATCATCAAAATTAGGTAATTTGTGACGGCATGAACCTAAATACATAGCAGGAGTCGATTTAATCTGATCAATAATAGTTGAATCCTGTTCAACTATCTGACTAAGATTTAGATATCTTTCATCTAAAATTCCTGTTACGCCATTTAACGCACCGTAACAAATATCATATTTTTTTGATTCTACAGTTGCTGCAATTACACCAGCAAGGCTAGAGTTAATTGCTACAGTTGGTCCACCTGATTGAGCAACTAAAACATTATTTTGAGTCATAGTAATCTCCTTTATATTTAATACACTATCCATAATATTGTAGTATTAAATAGGTAAGTGCGCAAGTGTCAATAAATGAGAAGAATATGCCAAAATAATGTACTTTATTGTGTAAAATAATAAAAAAATAAATAATTTATATTTTTAGGAGAGAAAAAATGAGATATCCTCAAAGTTTAAAAGAAAAAAATACAATAGGTTTTGTTTCGCCATCTTTTAGTTGTGCGATAGAACCATACAAAACAGCCTTTAAAAATGCACAAAAAAATTTTGTAGAAATGGGTTATGGACTTGATTTGGGTTATAACTGTTATATAAACAAAGGAATTGGAATATGTAATACTCCACAAGAATGTGCAAAAGAGCTTCAGGAAATGTATCTGTCCGCTAAAAATAATGTTTTGATATCATGTGGAGGCGGTGAATTAATGTGTGAAATTTTGCCATACATTGATTTTGAAAAATTAAAAAAAGCACAACCTAAATGGTTTATGGGTTATTCGGATAATACCAATTTTACATTTTTAAGCACAACTATACTTGATACTGCGGCAATTTATGGACCATGTGCAGCATCATTTGGAATGAATCCTTGGCATAAATCAATAAAAGACAGTTTGGATATATTATCTGGAAAAATAAATAAAGTAGAAGGATATGATGGTTGGGAAATTGAGTCATTCAAAACTGAAGAAAATCCTCTTGAACCATATAACATAACGGAAAAGGAAAACTATGTATATTATCCAACAGACTTAAAAGAAAATGGAGTAAGCTTTAGCGGAAGATTATTAGGCGGATGTATGGACTGTCTAAGTATGCTCGCAGGTACAAGATTTGATAAAGTAAAAGAGTTTAATGAAAAATATAAAGAAGACGGGGTAGTGTGGTTCCTAGAGGCGTGTGATTTAAATGTAATGAGTATAAGACGCGTATTGTGGCAATTGAGGGAAAACAGATGGTTTGAAAATACAAAGGGATTTTTAATTGGTAGACCTATGCATTTTAATGAACCAGATTTTGGAATTGATCAATATCAGGCTGTAATAGCAGCTTTAAAAGAATTTAAAGTTCCTATAATTATGGATTTAGATATTGGACATTTATCGCCAATGATGCCATTGATTTCAGGTGCTAACGCTAGAATTATTGCAAAAGGCAATAATATTAGCATAGAATACTTATATAATTAACAAAATTTCTCACAAAAGTGATATACTGTAGTTGAAGTGTTTGTTTTTTAGACACAATATGTACAAATCTTTGTTATATATTGATTTTTGATTATATCTAGAGGAGGATGTGACAAATGAAAAAAAGAATGTTAAAGCTAATGAGCATTCTAATGGTTAGTTCCGTTATTTTTATGAATGAAACATCAGCTATATTAGCATCAGGTAGCGTTGCAAAGCAAGAAACATCAAGTGAATCAAAAAATGATAATGGTCAGGATTATAAAACTGATCAGGATGAGAAAACAACATCAGATAATAATAAACAATCAACAAATAGCGATACAACATCAGACAATAATCAAAATACTACATCAGATAACACTACAAAGCCACAAGCTGAGGTCAAAGAAAAAGGTGATGATGTAAAAGTTAAAGAAGGAGATAAGCCATACTTGTCATTAGGTAGTGATTTATCTCCTGATCAGAAAAACACAGTGTTACGTTTAATGGGAATTGATCCAAATAAATTAGGTGATTATGATGTTAATTATGTAAATAATACAGAAGAGCATCAGTATCTTGATTCAAAAATTTCTTCGAGTCAAATTGGTTCAAGATCACTTTCTTCAGTTGTAGTAACAAAAGCATCTAAAGGATCAGGAATTAAGATTTCAACATATAATATTGGCTATTGTACAGTAGGTATGTATAAAAATGCATTAGCAACTGCAGGAATTCAGGATGCAAATATTATTGTTGCTGCTCCATTTAAAATTTCAGGAACAGCTGCTTTAGTTGGAACATTTAAAGCATATAAAAATATGACAGGCAAAGATTTGGATCAGAAAGCCGTAGATGCTTCATTAGAAGAAATTGTAACAACAGGTCAGCTAGAACAAAGCGCTGATGGTAAAAAAGAAAATATAGAAGCAATGATTGCAGATTTGAAACAACAGGTTGCAAACAATCAGTTAAAAACAGACGATGACATAAGAAAAGCTATTGATGATGCAGCAAAGAAATACGATGTTAAGTTATCAGAAAAAGATATCGATAAATTACTAAACTTATTATCAAAATTAAAAAAATTAGACATCGATTGGAGTGCTGTAAAAAACCAAGCTCAAAATTGGGCAAACAAATTAGGTATCAGCATGGATGATGCTTCATCATTTTGGGACAAAATTGTTGAATTTTTCAAGAGCCTTTGGGATTTTATAGTAGGTCTTTTTAGTTAAAACTTTAATCGATGTGATTAAAGGGGGAACTATGGATAAAATTGGAGTTGTTGTATGTAATTATAATAAATCAAAAGATTTAGATAATTGTATTACATCGATTTTGGAGTCGACTTGTAAAGATATAGAAATATATGTTGTCGATAATGCTTCAAAAGATAATTCGTTAGAATTGTTGCATAACAAATACGAAGAAAAAGTGTACATTATAGAAAATACACAAAATTTAGGCGGTTCTGGAGGCTTTAATACAGGCCTAAGAGCCGTTATGAAAGAAAACTTTAAATATTTAATGTGTATAGACAATGATGCAATGATTGATGAAAATGCTATAGAAAAATTGAAAGAATTCTTAGATGAGCATGAGGAGTGCGGAATGGCATGCGCAAAAGTATATAATACCTCTAATCCAAATATTGTTCAACAATATGGAATAAAGGTTGATTTTAATGATTTTTGCGTAAAAAGTCCATATGCAGGGCGAATAGAAGATGGAACGATGCCAGATTATGTATATTGTGATGCTGTTCCTGCATGCGCACTTATGCTTAGAAAAGAAGTAATAAATGAAATTGGCGTCATGCCAGAAGAAAATTTCTTATATTGGGATGATACAACCTGGTGTAGACGGTGCACAACTGCAGGATATAAAATAGCATGTGTAGGTGATGCAAAGGCATTGCACGCAATGGGTGCAAAAAAGGAAGTTGAAAACACATTTCCAACTTACTACGCGTGGAGAAATTGGATTAAATTCTATATTGAGTTCACTAAAGATGAAGAGTTAGAAAGAATGAGCGAAGTGTTTTTAAGAAATCTTTTTGTTGCATTATATGATAGTGAATATAACGAAGAAACATATAGAATTTCAACAATTATGGCAGCGTTTAATGATGCTATTTATGGAGTTTATGGCAAAGCTAGGGATGGAATTATAGGCAAAATCAAAAATCTATATAAGAGAGAAAAGAAAATTATAAAAAGATATAAGATAATTAATATAAAATCAAACAATTTAGTAGAAGATGCACAAAGATTAAAGCTTAAATTAGAACGAATTGCATTAGAAATGGGAAAAAATATAATTGTTAGAGTGGATGGTTTAGGCAAACCGGATATTGTTATGTGCGATTATATTTTTATATTAGACGACCTTAGTTTAGAATATATATATGCAGACAAAAATGAAAATATTTTATTAAATGAAGAAGATACTTTTTATGTTATGAATTTTGCGTATTCAAAAAAAGTTTTCCACGATATGTATAAAGAATTATTTATTAGACAAGCAAAATATTTACGAGATAAAGAAAAAAATGGCTTTAGTTAGTCTAAAATAATATCGATTAATATATTGAGAGATAGTTTGTTTATGGGGGAATTCTATGAAAAATATCAAAAAAAAATTGTTTATTCTAGCAATGTTTTTATCTATAATTAATGTTCCAGAAGGTATAGTTGATGCAAGTGCATTAAGTATTGATGTGCCAAAAGAAAAAATAAATAAAGGCGATAGATTCACAATTTCCTTGACAATGTTTGATGGAGCATCTTCATATGTTGAATTGGATTTTGATGAAGAAATTATCAAATTAGAAAGTAAAAATCGCGTAACTAAAGAAAAAGGCGTTGGGAAAGTAGTGCTTGATGTTGAAAATGAAAGAAAAAAAGGTTCCACAGAGATGTTATTAGATTTTGTGGCAAAGAGAAGTGGAGTAACTACTGTTAAAGCATGTGCTTTTTCTTCAAAAGATAAAAGTGGAAAAGATAAAGCCATAAATGCAGCGGCTAAAACAGTATATGTTGAAAACGCTAAAACGCTATATGAAGAAAACGATGAAAATAATGATGAAAACAACTTAGAATACGATGAAAAAAAAATTCTTTTTTATGGAAATAATAGTTATGAAATTGAATCAATAATTCCCTCAAAAATTATTCCAAAAGATTTTATACAGACAACTATCAGAATAGATAATAAAGAATATGCAGCTTTAGAAAACTATAAATTAGGAATAAAACTATTATATTTGAAAAAGCAGATTTTTGGTTTAAATAATTTAAAAAAAGTAAAAAACGACCCTGCATTATTTATATATGATGAAGACAGAAAAGAGATATTCCCATTTTTGGAAATTTATACAGAAGATGAGAGTATAATTCCAACATTTATAGAGAAAGCTGATATACCAAAAAAATATTTTGAAAGAGAAATAGTGATAAAGAATCAAAAAATAAAAGTTTTAGCATCTAATTATGATGAATTTTGTCTTGTTTACTGTTATAATGGTAATGGAAGTAGAGGATGGTATAAATATAATGTGAGCGAGGGGAAATTTATGAAATATGTTAAAAGTTTAAGTGCTGAACGCTTTTTTGATTCAAAAGTTGGAAAAGAAGTAATTAACATAGTTGGTAAAAATGTAACCAAAGCGAAATTAAATAACTATCATTACTTTATGATAGGTGCATGTTTACTTTTTTTGTTTAATATTTTAGTTAAAATCAAAAAAAATAACAGGCTGAAAAAGCAAATTATGTGCATGAACTATTTTTCGATAGAAGAACAATCTGTAGATGATGTATTTCACAATTATGAATACAGTAAAAAAGATTTACAGAGTGTCAAAGACAAAGATGAATTCGAAAGAGAAAGCCGAAGCTTAATAAAAAATTCGGATTTAGAATTTATTGATGGAAAATAGTACTAAAAAACTTGTATAAGGAGGCTAAAATACTTGAAAGATTATACACAAAAAGCCAAAAAATCATTAGAGAATGCTAGACAAATTTCAAAGAATTTACATCATAATTATGTTGGAACAGAGCATTTACTAGCAGGATTATTAAAAGAAGCAACCGGAGTGGCAGCTCAAGTTTTAAAGTTAAATAACGTTGAGTATGGTAAAGTAGTGAATATGATTGAAGATTTCATATCACCAGGAGAGGATCTTTTAGTAGAAGATAAGGATGGCTATTCTCCAAGAACACAGAGTGTTTTAAAGAACGCAGAGGCTGAAGCTGAAAGATTTAATTCAGATAATATTGGAACAGAACATCTTTTGATAGCACTTATTAAAGAAGGAGATTGTGCCGCAACAAGATTATTTAACAGTTTAGGTATAAATAATCAAAAATTGTTTGTAGATATTTTAACAGCAATTGGGGAGAATCCATCTGAATATAGAGATGAATTTCAAAAAAATAAAACAAGTCAGGTTGAGGGAAGTACAACTCCAACTTTAGACCAGTATTCAAGAGATTTAACAGAACTAGCTAGAGAGAATTCTTTAGATCCTGTAATTGGAAGAATGCAGGAAAATAATAGAGTGATTCAGATTTTGAGTAGACGTGGAAAGAACAATCCATGTCTTATTGGAGAACCTGGAGTTGGTAAAACAGCTATTATTGAAGGAATTGCTGAGAGAATAGTCAGTGGAATGGTCCCTGATACAATTGCTGGTAAACGATTAGTTGCTCTTGATATGTCTGGACTTGTTGCTAAATCCAAATATAGAGGAGAATTCGAAGAAAGAATAAAAAGAGTTATAAAAGAAGTCTCGGAAGCTGGGAATGTCTTATTATTCATTGACGAGTTGCATACAATCATTGGAGCAGGTGGGGCAGAAGGTGCGTTAGATGCTTCAAATATTTTAAAACCGGCTTTGGCTCGTGGAGAGGTTCAAGTCATTGGTGCAACAACAATAGAAGAATACAGAAAGTATATTGAAAAAGATGCTGCATTAGAAAGAAGATTTCAACCTGTTATGGTTGACGAACCTTCGGAAGAAGAAACTGTTGAAATATTAAAAGGCATTAGAAAAAATTATGAGATACATCATAATGTTGAAATACTTGATGAAGCTTTGGTGGCAGCAGTTCAATTGTCAGAAAGATATATTAATGATAGATTTTTGCCAGATAAAGCAATAGATATCATAGATGAGGCTTCAGCGAAATGCCGATTGGGATTTTCGGATAACTATGAAAAAGTTGCAGAAATTAAAGCCGAGATTATCCGAAAAGAAGAAAGTTTAGAAAACGCTTTATCTGAAGGAGATATTGAGTCTGCAAAACAATTTAAACAAGAAAAAGCAGATTTGAATAAACAATTAGATAAAATTACAAAAAATCAAAAACAAAAAATTAGAAGGAAAAAAATTATTGTCGGCGAAAAAGAAGTTGCAGATGTAGTTGCTGAATGGACTAAAATACCAGTGACTCGCTTAACGGAAAAAGAAGCTTCAAGATTAAAGAAATTAGAGTCAATTTTGCATAAAAGAGTTATAGGGCAGGATAAAGCAGTTGAAGCAGTTGCAAGAGCTGTACGTCGTGGTCGTGTAGGATTGAAAGACCCTAAACGTCCTGTAGGTTCATTTTTGTTTTTAGGACCAACAGGTGTTGGTAAAACTGAAATATCAAAAGCTTTAGCAGAGGCAGTATTTGGAAAAGAAGATGCAATGATTAGAGTTGATATGTCCGAATATATGGAAAAACATAGTGTGTCAAAATTAATTGGTTCACCTCCAGGATACGTAGGACATGATGAAGGTGGTCAGCTTAGTGAAAAAGTTAGAAGAAATCCATTTTCAGTTATATTGTTTGATGAAATAGAAAAAGCTCATCCTGATGTTTCCAATATTTTATTGCAAGTGTTAGATGATGGTCATATAACAGATTCGCAAGGAAGAAAGGTGGATTTCAAAAATTCTATCATAATAATGACATCCAATGCAGGCGCTCAATCAGTTATTGAACCAAAGAAACTTGGTTTTACAGCAGTTGATGATGAAGAAGCAAATTATGATAAAATGAAATCAAATGTAATGGAAGAAGCTCAAAGAATTTTCAAACCAGAATTTTTAAATAGAATAGATGAAACAATTGTATTTAGAACATTGACTAAGGATGATATGAAGAAGATAGTTAGTTTGCTTTCTAAAGAATTAATAGAAAGAGCAAAAGAACAACTTGATATAGAATTAGTTATTAGAGATGGTGCAAAAAACTTCATCGTTGAAAATGGTTATGATAAAAAATATGGTGCTCGTCCATTAAAACGTAAAATTCAAGATGAAATAGAAGACCGCTTAGCAGAAGAAATAGTTAACGGTAACATAAAAAATGGCGATAAAGTAATAGTGACTACTTTAAATAAAAAGATTCATATTGAAAAAGGCTAATTTATTAGCTTTAAACATACTAAAATAGTAAAAACGTAGAAAAAAGAAACAACTAAGCACAAATAAAACGACAGGCATAAAATATGAATATATAAAAGAGATAAACATTTATATTAGTAACATAACAACAATCACAGCAATGCCATAAACAGCCAAGCTACATATACATACGAATAAGAAAATGTGCAAAAAAACATACAGTATAGACGACTATTTTGAAAAAGATTAAATTTTTCTTAAATAGTACGTTTATATGGTAATTGAGCATGAATTGTTATATAATACAGGTGTATTTAAAGTGTATTGTGTATATTTGTTTAAAATAAGGAATCATTACTGTTATTGATTAATAAAATGGCATATAAAACAATTAGTAATTAATCAATAGAATTGGTTAGAGAAGTTGATTCTTATAAATTTTTTAAATGAATGTATAGTAAAAGATGTATAATATTTAGGAGGTACGTGCATGATGGATAGGTTGAATATGTGGATATAACTTCAAGTGTGACGAATGTGAACTTTGATGTTATAAGTTTATCAGATTCATATAAAGAGTTGTGTAGGTACAGGAGGTTAAAAATGGCTGTAGTAAGTGAATTAATACGTAAAGAAGAAAATGGTGCATTAAGTTTTGGAGACTATACATTAAGAACAAAAGCAAAACTTGATAATTTTGATTGTCAAGGGGATCTTTATAAAGTAAAAACATTCAATGAAATCACAAAACTTGAAAAAAATGGAATGTTTGCATATGAATCGGTTCCAGGAACAACCGTAACTAATTTCGTTAAAACAAATGAGAGTGCTTCATTTAATGTTGAAGGTGCGGAAGATGCTCAAATAACACTTGGTTTAGATGAGGATAAAACATATAATGTAAAGATTGATAATAAAGATGTTGGTAACATTAAAACAGGATTAGGTGGCAAACTTAGTATTAGTGTTGAATTAGAAAATCAAGATTCTGTGAAAGTTGAAATTTTTGAAGTCTAATATTTATTAGAGGTAACTGAGTACAAGATTTATGATAGAAATATAGCAGAAGTATCAGATTCTAGAAGAATTTCTAGAATCTTTTACTATGTAGAGGTAAAAGATGAAACAAAAATCAAAAAAAACGATATTTTATTGCCAACAATGTGGTTATGAGTCTACAAAGTGGTTGGGGCAGTGTCCCGCCTGCAAGGAATGGAATACTTTTGTAGAAGAAGTGGTTGATAAAAAAAGTATAAGTTCATCGGGTAAAATAAATACAAGTGTAAAAAGAGAAACTCAAACATATGTGTTAAATGAGATAAAGATAGATGAACAAGATAGAATGATGACAGGAATGAAAGAACTCGATAGAGTTCTTGGGGGAGGGATTGTAAAAGGCTCTCTTACATTAATTGGAGGAGATCCTGGCATAGGAAAATCGACATTATTGTTACAGGTTTGTCGTAATTTGTCATCGCAAGGGGAAAATGTTTTGTATGTATCAGGAGAAGAGTCTCCTCAACAAATTAAAATAAGAGCAGATAGAATTGGTAAATTTACAAACGAATTAAAACTCTTTTGTGAAACAAATCTATCTACAATACGTGCGACTATAGAAAAAGAAAAACCAAGTGTTGTAATAATAGATTCAATTCAAACAATGTATGATGAAAATGTTACATCAACACCAGGAAGTGTTTCACAAGTTAGAGAGGCGACTGCGGTTCTTATGCAAATAGCAAAAGGAATGAATATAAGTATGTTTATTGTTGGACATGTTACAAAAGAAGGTGTTGTTGCAGGGCCAAGGGTTCTAGAACATATGGTAGATACTGTATTGTATTTTGAGGGGGATAGACATGAATCATACAGAATATTAAGAGGTGTAAAAAATAGATTCGGTTCGACAAATGAAATTGGTGTCTTTGAGATGAGGCAGATGGGACTTGTAGAGGTTGAAAATCCATCGGAATTTATGCTAAGTGGAAAGCCAAAAGATGCATCAGGGTCGGTTGTGACATGCTCTATAGAAGGAACACGCCCAATTCTATTAGAAATTCAGGCACTAGTATGTCATAGCTTTTTTAACAATCCTAGAAGAACTGCGACTGGTTTAGATTACAATCGTGTCAATTTGCTCATGGCTGTAATTGAAAAAAGATTAGGTGTTCGTCTGTCAGATTGTGATGCGTATGTAAACATAGCTGGTGGCGCAAAACTAAATGAACCAGGAGTAGACCTTGGAATTGTTATAGCGGTTTTATCTAGTCATTTAGATATAGCGGTAGATGACGGAATAGTTTGCTTTGGCGAAGTGGGGCTTAGCGGTGAAATAAGGAGCGTAAACAGTGTTGAACAGAGAATAAATGAAGCAAAAAAATTAGGTTTTAAAACATGCATTGTGCCAGAAGTGTCTAAAAGAAAGCTAATTGAATCAAAAGATATAAATATTATTGGTGTAAAGAATTTACAAGATGTACTTCAATTATTATCATCACGGAAATAAGAATTGTCATAAAAAACACCATACCCCCCACACAACCTTCAGCTCATACGCCATACAGCCCATATACCCCCACATGACTTTCAGTTCACACACCATACAGCCAATATAACCTACAACACACTCAATCAATATATCTTATGGCATAATTATATAAAATACATAAATTATCTATACGCGCATTTTATGAGATGTTTTAAAAGTTGGAAAATTCAGAATGCAGACTGAAAAAAATGTAAGAAAAAGAAAAATGACAGACTTTGATAAAGTAGAAAAAAACTATTGACTAGAGTTTAAAAAAATGTTAGTATAATTGAGCTGACAGCGAAGAGCTCACAAGCAAAAAGAAACTTAAACATAAACGCTAAAGTAGATGTACATAAGTATGACTGTTAAAGCGGTTTGCAGAGGCTGATGCACTAAAGTGAATGTGCAGAGGTGATGC
>NZ_FNPG01000034.1:6656-24449 GCF_900107245.1 Lachnobacterium bovis DSM 14045 | reverse complement strand
TAGCTACCAATCAAGGTGCTAATGATCGAATATTTAAAGCCAAAAACAAATGATTATCAATCGCTTATTAATGTTTATATAAACAATTGACGAAAAATGACTATCGAAGTTCTTCTCACAAATTTAAAGATTCACATCCTTGTATTCACCTCTAGGCATCACCTCTGCACATTCACTTTAGTGCATCAGCCTCTGCAAACCGCTTTAACAGTCATACTTATGTACATCTACTTTAGCGTTTATGTTTAAGTTTCTTTTTGCTTGTGAGCTCTTCGCTGTCAGTTAGGTTATAATAGCATCTTTCTTTCTATGTGTCAACACTTTTTTATAATTTTTTATTTTATTTTTACATAATATTCAATTCTACATTATGTATCATTCGAACATATGATATATTTTGCTATGATTCTTTTATAATATGTTCTAACAAATTTTCTCCCTATATTATTTTAATATAGGGCACAAAAGATTTACTGTACTACAACCTTTTTTATTATATTTATCCTGATTCATTGATTTTGTTCTAGGCGAAATTCGTTTTTCAGGAGTATTAGATTACATTAAAAACTAAATTCCTGCAACAAATTTCCCATTGAAAATGTTAATGATTCTGTCGGTTGCATTAAATCTACTAATGGTTTCATCTTTTTTTCAAAAAGAGTTCTGTCTTGTATTGTCTGATATATACATGCTGTATTTTTTGCATCATCAACAGCTGAATGCTGCTGGCCAGAAAACTTAACATTTATTCCATTTAGTACATTACTAAGTGAAAGATTTTGACTCACACATAATATACTATCAACTATCTCTTGTAAATCCTTCCAATTATCAAACATTTTATCAAGTCTATCATCTTGATATTGTTTCATTTTACTTTCTCTTTCAATAACGATTTTATCCTCTTTTCCCCATGAATATACAACTGCTTCTTCATCATTAATCCAGTCCAAAAAATTATCCATAACAACTGTAAACACGTCCTTGTCTGAGAGCATATCATTTGTAATATGTGTTAAATTTTCTATTTTTTTATCTACAAATGAATAGATGGGTTTAACATATTCATTAAATTCATCTATTATTTCATCATTATCATCCAATTTAACAGCTCCTATTTGAATAACCTCATTTTGGCAGTTAGTTATCATATCTTTATAAATTTTTGGCAGTTTGCAAAACTCCAAATCTAATATTATTTTATACATCTATCTCCTCCTCTATTGGAATGCGAATTGCACTCAACTATTATTAGTATAAACTATAATATAATAATTCGCTACATTTAATTTATTCTTTTATTGATTAAACTATTAAAGTTTTTCATATTTTATTTTTATTTGGGAATTTTATGGGTTTTTATGTTTTAGGTTTTTATTGGAATTTTTGTTGGAATTTTATGGGTTTAGAAATAATTAGAAATATGTCAAAAAAAGATGCTATATGCATCAAACACATAGCATCAATTAGCAATACTTATACTACCACTTTTTTTTCTATACAATTTTCAATTAATTTGATAATATCAGATTTATTATATCCTTTTCCGATAAATACAACTTGGTTAAGTCTATCTCCATATTTTTCGTCCCAATCATCACAAATATCTGGAAAATCCCTAATTAAATCATCTAATTCTTTTTTTGGCCATGCACATATCCATGGAGTTAACTCCGTAACAGATGCATTCCTTCCTGCCTGCTCAAATAATTGAACATGTTCATCGTCATCTGAAAACCAAATATATCCCTTCGAACGAATTAAAGTTTCTGGATAATTTTCTAGAAAATTATTAAATGCTTCTCTATTAAATGGAGCTCTTTCTTCAAAAACGAAGGACGAAATACCGTATTCATCTACACAGGCTTTTTCATCATCTGGTTCACACTCGTTTAAAGCTCTTTGTACACTGCTTGATGCTAAAACATCTTCATAATCAAAATCTTCTCTATTAAGTAAAACATCTAAATCAACCTCTGCATTTATACAAGGAATCATTTCAGCTTCTTGCTGAATATCTCTAAGTCCTTTGCGCACTTCTGTTAACTGATTTTTATTCAATAAATCCGTTTTATTCAATAAAATCACATTACAGAATTCGATTTGATCTATTATTAGATTTATTATATCCCCTTCTTCGTTATCATCTTCTTCAGACAATTCATTTAAAAACTCTTTATATATTCTATCTACATCTACTACGGAAACAACAGTTTTCAAATAAACCCTTGTATCTGTTGATTCTTCGTAATTAACAAAGGCTCCTGCTATCGATGAAGGCTCACTGACACCAGATGCTTCGACAAATATTGCTTCAATTGTTGGATCTTTTGCTAATCTTTCAATTTCATCCATAAATTCATCTTTTAATGTACAACAAATACAACCGTTTTGCATTTCAACCATTTCTATCATTGAAATCTGATTTTTTGTTTTACCCAAAATTGATGCATCTATATTTATACTTCCTATATCGTTTACGATAAGTGCAACTTTTCTTTCTTCTTGCTGCAATAAATACTGCATTAATGTTGTTTTTCCTGAACCCAAATATCCTGTTACTAATACAACAGGAACTTCTCTTTTTGACATTTATTATCCCTCTTTCCACTTGCATAATTTGCATATCATTTGCATATTTTAACATTAATTATTCAGGCTGTCAACATTTGCAGTTGATTTGCATTTTTAATATACTTGATTATTATTAATTCTATTTATAGAAACTCCAACAAATCTCTCTCCATTTCTCTTGCTCGTGCACCCCATGTTTCTGTTTTTAGTGCATGATTACGACCATTATCTGCTATTTGTTGCATATAATCGTTTCTTTTCAAAAGATACTTCACAATATTAGGAATCTCTTCTAATAACGGATACGAATATTCATCTTCTTTCTTCTCAAGTTCAAACATAACTAGCTCAGGTTTGTCTGAAATAGTACCCTTACCAGCTGTAACTCCTTCTAATTTACCATTTGTAAATCGTATAGCATTAAATTTTTCTTTCATATAAATTGATGTATCTGTAAGTGCAACAGCACCAGATATCATTCCATTAAATACTCTATCATGTGTGCCATCTTTAAACCACGTCATAGTACTAAGCACTATTTTAGCGTTATGCATTTTTTCGACTAATTGATCAGCTGAAATTCGACCATAAAAGTGAACATTTGGTAACTCAATAAAATCACATGTTTCCCATCCTGTTCCATACAAGTCTATTGATATACCTGCTTCGGCAAGAACTCGAACAGTTTTTTCCCTATAAAAAGAAACAGCAAGTAAATCAATATAATGTAGCTTTTCAATAATCCAATTAATCTCTTCGTCTGTAACCTTAAGCCCTCGCGACAATAATTGTTCCTCTATCACATATTTTAGGAACTAACATATTTAATTTTTTTGCAGCACGTGCCATAAAACCTGTGACCTCTATCTGCGGATAAAATCTTTGCACATATTTCATATGATTTTTATCCGGACAAAGTACAATTCCAGTTAAAGGAGTCATGTCCATAGCTCTCTTATGAGCAAATGGATGATCCATAAGGAAATTAATAAAAGGTGTCTGTAATTGTTCCCAAATATTTTTTCCTTCAACAAGTTCCATATTCATTCCCGTATTATTAAAGGCCAGCACTGCCGTAATCGGTGAATCTAAAAAAAGTTCGAGTTTTTGAAGGGAATTCATTATTTCTTTACAATAGCACGACACAAATCATCCACATCTTCTGCTTTAAACACAAAACCATTCCAATCGTCAATTATATCATCTGCCACACCACACACATTTGAAATAACAACTGTTTTATGCATCATCATCGCTTCACAAGCAACTGTAGGTATTGCTAAATTTAATACTTTTTAGGTATAGCATATAAAACTAATTCCGTCGCTGTTTTTTCATATGCTCTAATATAATAATCATAATCAATACCAAGACTATCAATATAGTCAATAATTGTCCATAAATCTTCTTTCCGATGATAAATACAAATAGCAAGTTTTGGCTCATTTTCTTTAATGAGTCGCTCTGCACCATGCAAAGACTCTAACTCTGCTCCTTCAATGTCCATTTTTAATGTATGTTATTCGTTCATCAATCATATTGTCCAACGTATCTACATCAACTGAAATCTCCCCAGAAGAGGAAAAAGTAGATGAAGTATCATTAATAGAAAATTTTGATTTTCCAACATGATCCGACGTTCCTTTATTAAAACATAACTGATTTTTTATTTTTCTTTTTAACATAGTTTTATAGTTATATGGATCTGGTTCAAATGATAGAATCTTTTCATATGAGTTAATACCACGTTTCTTTAATTCTTCTATAAATGCAATTGCACTATCCCCAATATAGGCACCACAATCTACGAAAACTTCATTTTCTGAAAAAGGAACAAATTCATCAAAATATTGCTTATTTCTTGCATAATTTTTCAAGTAATCATATTTCATACTAATCTTTTGATTTATATATGCAGCCATTACTTCTCTCGAATACTCATCACTAAGCTTATTACTAACATTTTCTAACTTATCTCGATTATCATTCACAAATTCATAATCTAACAAACTAGAATCAACATTAGTATTTTGACAAAAACAATCATAATCCAAAATCATATTAATCTTATCTCGAAAGGAGACTAACTGCTTTTTTTCAAAACCTTTAAACGCAACAAGTAAATTAATCTTCGTTGTTGTTTGTTCTAATATATCTTCTAAACAATCAGATTCTGAAAATTCTTTATAATACTTCCTATTAACAACTTTACCATCAAATTTAAAATCTTTAAAACGTTTTTCTACATTAACCGAACATTCTCCTGCACCATAAATATATGTTAGATAACCGCTCTTCTTCGCCATTTTTAATGCTTTAACGCAAGCGTTTTCTCTTTCAACGATTCTATCAATAAACATATCTTTCCCTCCATTAACCAATATACTAAAAAAACAATTACAAACAACTGATGACTACTATATTTCCACATTCTTTTAAATAAAATCTATATCTATAAATGTTTCGGAATTTATATATATATTTTTATATATAATAAAGGATTAAAAAAATCTCGTTTATTCTGCATTATGCATTACTTTTTCCATACGCGATAAGTATACTTGTTTTTGTTGAACCAGGATAGTGGCTACAAACTCTTCAAGAATTCCTTTTCATAACTGTTATACCACTATCTGAACTTATGACAAAGTAATTGTCGTCATTGCTAAATCCATACGTATAAAG
Source organism: Lachnobacterium bovis DSM 14045 (assembly GCF_900107245.1). Taxonomy (GTDB): domain Bacteria; phylum Bacillota; class Clostridia; order Lachnospirales; family Lachnospiraceae; genus Roseburia; species Roseburia bovis. The sequence continues at coordinate 19,190 of NZ_FNPG01000034.1, read as the reverse complement.
TCCATAATTCTCAAAGATTTTAATTTTTTCATTTTTTTGTAAAAAATGTAAGTCTAAACACATTCTTAGTATTTGTTTTCTCTATCTTTATTTGTTCTCCTTGATTCGTTTTTATCTTTAGTTTTCCACCATATTGACTGCTAACGGAATTACTTCATCCTCTACCTGATCTGTGTAAGCAATCATTTCTTCTTCATCATATTCTAAATCGCATTCTATTATTCTGCCTGTTTTACAATTCATTACTGTATTTTTTTGTGATGAGATTACAAAAAGTAATTCAGGTTTTTTGTGAGAAAAGCCAATCCATTCTAATCCACCCACGGCAAAATCAGCAATGATTTTCCAATCTTTTATCTCTCCTAATGCTTTCTTTACTTCCATTGATGTCATAATTTTGATTGTTTCCTCCTTAACTTTCATCCAAAAAATGTTTAACAATCTTGTATTATAAATTACTTCTTACTACAAATTATATAATTTTATTATTTTTCAAATATATTAAAATCATTTCTTAACATATTACTTTTTCAGAGCTGTCCATTTTGTGGTTCAACGGGAACCTACATAATCTTACACAGACTAATGTCCATATCATAAAAAAGCGATAAGCACTTTTATATTATACTTATCGCTTAAAACACACTAGTCCCTCGTTTTGTAACTTCATTGTCTTATGACTTGCTTGCCTTATGACTTGCTTGCCTTATGACTCAATATTATGTGTCTTTCTATCTTATTCTTTAATTAGTGATGACAACTTCCATGGCCATGACCGTGGCAAGTATGTCCTGCGCCATGCTCTTCATCATGATGTTCACAATTTGCTTCGCCTGATGCTGAAAGTGTTCCTGCGAGGAATGCCTCAACAACTTTATCCGTATTTCCGCTTGCTCCTGCGTATAGCCTAATGCCTGCTTCTTGAAGAGCCATTACTGCGCCACCTCCAATGCCTCCGCAGATTAAAACATCAACATCTGCAAGATTAAGAACACCTGCAAGGGCTCCGCAACCTTCACCGTTAGTCCCAACAACTTCAGACTTTACAACTTTACCATCCTCGATATCATAAACTTTGAACTGCTGTGTACGTCCGAAATGACCAAACACATTTCCATTATCATAAGTTACTGCAACTCTCATCGTATTTACTCCTTTTGAATTTAAATTATTATCAAAAAAAGCTTGGTTTCTTCTATCTATTTCTACATTACCTCCTGATATACGAATTCGTTTACCTTCTACAAGTGCAATGGCAATCTTTTTTCTTGCGCTCTCGTACATTGCCGTAATGGTAGTTCTCGCAACTCCCATGCTTTTCGCACATTCTTCCTGATTCATACCTTCTGCATCTAAAAGTTTCACTGCCTCATACTCATCAAGTGTAAGCGTAACCGTTTCAAACTCCTTCTCATCTGCATTTTCTGGAATAAAACTATAATAATCCGGAAAAACTCTTATTTTTCTACATTTTGGCAATCTAGGCAAAATTAAACCTCCACTTTTCCTGACATATGTTATGTATATATAATATAACGCTTTTATTGACATATGTCAAAAATAACTTTTTATCTATTTTATGCTCTCTTAAAAGCTGTTTTCCTGCTGCACCAATGCAACGAGCACCTCCAAAAAGTATTAATTTCTTTGAAGCACCCTACTTTACGCAAACAAGATATAGAAATTATTTTCAGATTCTTGCAACACCTGTGCGTTTGGCCGCTTCTGCGGTTGCCTTAGCTACGGCATCCTTTACTCTAGGATCGAAAGCCTTTGGAATAACGTACTCTGGACTTAGCTCTTCCTCTGAAACCAAACCAGCTATTGCATATGCTGCTGCTTCTTTCATAGCAAAATTAATATCTGTTGCTCTAACATCAAGCGCTCCTCTGAAGATACCCGGAAAAACTAATACATTATTGATTTGGTTAGGAAAATCTGATCTTCCTGAGCCAACAACTGCTGCTCCTGCTGCCTTGCTATCCTCTGGCATAATCTCAGGAACTGGATTTGCCATTGCAAATACGATACCATTATTCATGCTAGCTACCATATCTTTTGATACGAGACCTGCACGAGATACTCCAATGAAAACGTCTGCGTTTTTCATGGCATCAGCAAGTGTTCCCTTTTCATGATTAATATTGGTGATATGTGACATTTCCTCTTGACCAGGATTTAATTTCTCATCACCTTCGCAAATTATACCGTTTATATCGCAAAGGACCACATTTCCAAAGCCCATATCGACAAGAAGTTGTCCAATTGCACAACCCGCTGCTCCGGCACCGTTAATTACAATCTTTACCTCTCCCATCTTTTTTCCTGTCACCTTAATAGCATTGAGGAGAGCCGCTGCAACAACAACAGCTGTGCCATGCTGATCATCGTGAAATACTAAAATGTCACATTTTTCTTTAAGTTTTTTTTCTATTTCAAAGCAACGTGGGGCTGCTATATCTTCAAGATTTATTCCTCCAAATGAACCAGCCATAAGAGAAATCGTATTTACAATTGTATCAACATCCTTAGAACGTATGCATAAAGGAATGGCATCGACATCACCAAATTCTTTAAAAAGTACGCATTTGCCTTCCATAACTGGCATTCCAGCTTCTGGCCCTATATCACCAAGTCCTAAAATTGCAGATCCATCTGTTACAACAGCTACTGTGTTCCATCGACGTGTAAGCTCCCAACATTTTTGGGGATTTTTTTGAATTTCTTTACATGCTTCTGCAACGCCAGGTGTGTAAGCTAGAGCTAAAGCTTCCGAACTATCAACTTTTACTCTAGACTTAATCTCTATTTTACCTCTTAAATCGTAATGAAATTCTAAAGATTTCTTTGATATATCTGACATTTTTCCTGTTCTCCTATATGTGTAAATTTATTATATGTATATGCCTGTTTACGGCTATTGAATTAATTAACGTTTTAACTCAAATATAACTCTTGAATTATTTTTTTTAATATTTAATTTTTTAAACCATCTTTTCTGGACATACAGCACTATCATACTCTTCTTCTGTCAAAAATCCAAGTTCAAGCACAACTTTTTTTAAAGTTTTATCTTCCTCGTATGCCTTATGTACACAAAGTGCCGCTTTTTCGTATCCTATAACTGGACTTAAACATGTAACAAGCATAAGTGAATTATTTAGATTACTTGCCATTTTATCTTTTTTAGCTTTGATACCCGATACACAATTTTTATCAAAAGATATTATTCCATCGCTGAGCAATCTGATTGATTGAATCATATTATAAGCCAACACTGGCATGAAAACATTAAGCTCAAAATTTCCTTGAGAAGCTCCAATTCCTATAGTTGTGTCATTTCCCATAACCTGAATAGCAATCATTGTAATAGCTTCACACTGTGTGGGATTGACTTTTCCTGGCATAATTGAACTTCCCGGCTCGTTTTCCGGAATAGTTATTTCACCTAGACCGCAGCGAGGGCCATTGGCAAGCCATCTTATATCATTTGCAATCTTCATAAGGTTAGCTGCAAGTCCCTTCAAAGCTCCACTAACATATACGTATCCATCCTTCGAAGTTAATGCATGAAATTTATTTGAATTTGGCACGAACTTTTCTCCTGCTATCCTAGTTATTTCTTCACAACAGAGTTTGTCAAAGCCCTTGGGACAATTTAAACCTGTTCCAACAGCAGTACCCCCTATTGCAATTTTGCGAAGCTTATCAGAAGCCTCTATTATCTGCTCCTTTGATTCCTCTAACATTCCTCTCCAACCAGATATTTCCTGGCTAAATCTAATAGGAACCGCATCTTGCAAGTGAGTACGACCAATTTTTATAACATTGTAATTCTCATCTTCTAATCTTTTCATTGTAGAAATCAGATTATCCATAGCTGGAACTAATTTCTCATGAATCATTATTACTGCAGCCATATTCATTGCTGTCGGAAATGTATCATTTGATGACTGAGACATATTAACATCATCATTTGGATGGATTTTTAAATTTGAGTGATTTACTTTTACAATGTGTACAATGACCTCATTTAAATTCATATTAGATTGTGTTCCCGACCCAGTCTGCCACACTTTAAGTGGAAACTCATCAGAATATTTTCCCCTTAAAATATCATCACATGCTTCTACAATAGCTTCTGATTTTAAGCTATCCATTTTTCCAAGCCTCTGATTAGCCCTTGCAGCTGCTGCCTTAAGTACAGCAAACGCGTTAATAACTTCCCTAGGTATAGTTTCTGTTCCTATACAAAAATTTTCTAAAGACCTCTGAGTTTGTGCGCCCCAAAAGTGCTTCTTAGGCACCTTCACTTCACCCATAGTATCATGTTCTATTCTAAATTCCATTTTTCCCCACTCCTATTTTTTAAAAAATCTACACATTCCTCTAGTTATTTATTTCTGAAACATATATGTTAGTGCATCCTCAAATAATCCTTATATGCCTGATCTAAAATCGGTTCTAATTTAAAATAATCTTCAATTCATTTTTCACTTAATATTATCTACATATTAATTGGCTAATGAAATCACTTTATTTTCTTCTCAAATCTGAACATTCCTTCAGGAAATTGATCATCTAGGTCTCTTGCCTCTTCTTTTGGTTCATTTGGATCTGGATGAAGTTTCTCCACCTCACACCAAGCAGCATAACCAACACCTTTACTATGAATCCTTGGTGATGTAAATAGAATATCCAAATCGCCTTTGTCACCTTCAACTCGCAGAATCAATCCTCCCTCCGGATTTCCATCCACCATGATACGATATGCCTCGCCACCATCAATGGACATCTCAATGATCTCTCTTGAAATAATCTGATTATCCTCTTCAAAGTGATTATCCCTCATACCAAATTCTACCATTGCGCCGTAATTAAAGGCTTCCTGGTTATCCTTTATAAACTGTTCTCTATTCTCTGGTTTTAATGGTTCTAATGTAACGTTCATAATTTCTCCTTACTTACAAAATAAAACTCATCTCTTTTAATCAAATAACTGTCTTGAAAACTTTTGCTTTACCTTTTACAACCATAACTCTCAGATTGTAAGGTAATAATATGTATATTGTTTTTCAAAGCCAAGCTTCTTATAGAGATTTAAAGCCACTGGATTATTCTGCATCACTTGAAGATATATATGTGAGGCTCCGCATTCCCCTGATTTCATTATTGCAGCCTGACACAGTTTTCTGCCGAGCCCGATTCCTCTAAGTTCAGGGAAAACTACCACATTATGCAATAAGCTGTATCCGTTCTCAATTGCCAGAGAAGCAACCGCCGCCACTGTTTTCTTATACATTACACTGATATATATCTGCTTAACCGAAACTTTGGCATGAATTTTCCTGGTCAAATCCCGTTTTGTTTCATCTGTAATATCTTCAAATTCAAAATATGATTTAAACCAGTCATCGGGTGTGGCACTGAAATAAACATCATCCGGCATTTCATAATCTGTATCTGCACTGTTCAGTTCAAGCAACATAACATCCGTTGGCTTATATTTCTGATATCCTCTGTTCTCCAGGAAAGTAATCAACTCCACATCTGCATCTGTCAACTTAAACATACACGGCAGGCCATGCTCCTCATATACCTTCTCGCAGAAATACACTTTTTCAGATAATTCAATCGTCGATTCTCCCCTGATCTGTACCGAATTAGCTCTCCCCGTATACCCCTGCGTAAATCTGAGCTCCCATCCGTCATAAATTATCTGTTCCAAACCCACAAAACCGTCAGCTGCTACATTTTCCAAAAATCTTATCTGTTCCTTTTTCATATGTTCCGCCTAGTTCATAAATATGTGTCCAGGATTCTGGGTACATATCAGACATTTAATAATCTTCCTTTTCTGTATGGATGTGCTGTTGTCTTGCAACAAATGCATAACCCTTTCCCAACTCCATTAGAAATTTCTGTAAATTATCAATAATACTTTGCTCTAAGTCTGATTCAAGATAAGAAGTATCTTGCTGCATTCCTAGGAATTCTGCAATAACAGGATTTTTTATTTCTTTGCAAGGTTATTGTACTCCATACTTGCTCATAATCTTCTTTTTCGTACCATTTTCTAGCTGCTGTGTCTTCTACCTGTGTTAATATTCTATAATGTGTCCATGAAAGCACTCCCAATTGTGAACGAGCCTCGTTCACAATCCTTGGAAACATACGGTACATTTTTAAGCACTGATACAGTATTCGTTTTGAATACCCTTTTCCATAAATACCAGTCAGTTCTTTTGATAATTTATCAATGACCTCTGCTCCATATTTTGCTCTATCTTTACCTTCGAGGACTTCTTCGTCGATACGTTTTCCTATGTACCAATTTCTAAGAACTAATGTAGCATCAACAATCTGATATTCAAATTGTTTGGCTTCATCAATACTTCCGATATAACTTCCGATATAAACGACTATCACTTTCCTGCAAGTTTTAAGAATTTCTTATCGTTCATTTGCTCGTTTGTAACATACTCCCCATCATGGAATAACGCATAATTCGTGATCGGTGTCGGTGCATTCTGTGCTTCTTCTTTGCTTTCAAGATGTATTGCCTTGAATGCAATACCATTTTCTTTTGCCGTCTGCTCCAAAACCGGGACATATTTTGCATTGAACGGGCACTGATTCGTATAGTACAGAACATATCCCTGCTCATCTATATGCGGATGTTTTGCACATTCCTTAAACACTGGAGCTTTTGCATTTTTATCGAACGGCATATACCAAAGCTGAATACCATTATCAGCTTCATCGCTCACGACAAATCCCTTGTACTTCAGAAACTTCGGATCAGCCAGAAACGGTTTCTTCTTTGAAGCACAAAGAATACAAAGCCCTTTTTTCCCTTTTTCCTTGCTATCCTCGATGCACGCAGTAAGTAGATCAGTAGAATATCCATGTCCCTTGAAAGCCCCGGACACCCAGAGACAGTCAATGTACATATATCCATCTGCCTCTATCGGAATCCATGCGTTTTCCGCCGGGATATATTCGATAAAGCACTTTCCGCGCTCTACGCTCTTTAGGAAAACAAGTCCTTCATCAAACCTCTCCGAAAGCCATGCCTTCTTAGAAGAAACCTGAACATCCTTATTATTTGATATCGCGCAGCAAATATGCTCCTCTTCGATGTTATCTTTTGTTACATTAACATATTCCATGGCCGCTCCTTTCAATAATACAGATACACCTCATCAATTATACTGAACTTTAATCGCTCTACAAATTTGAATTTATCTTCTAACACCATTTTCATCAAAAGTTTTCTTAAGAACTCTTTCCACAAACACAATTGAACCCAACATAGCCACAAGCTGTATTCCTTCAACAATAAGTGTCATATATCCAATTGCTTTTTCACTCGAATGTGAAAAAGGTATCTGAATAATAATTGTCGGAATTAATAACAGCAATCCGAGTTTAAGCCACAACTTACCGCAATAATCCTGTGCAAACTTCCATGTATCCATATTTTTTCTGGACATAGTTGTTCTGTATCCTATAATCCCATTAATTTCTTTCGGTGGATATTTGTACATAAAGAATCCACCTATCAGCATAATAGTCGGCATTAATAAGTTACAGATAAACATCATAATATAAAACCACATTTTTATTCTTCTTTACCCCCATAAATTTGAATTTGTGCAATTAACTTCCGATATAAGTGTCTATCGGTCTTTTATAAGTGTCTATCGGTCTTTGAATGTATTAAACCAAGCTTATCCTTCACCTTATTATAATCTTTTAGAATAAAAGACTTCTTCTGTATCAAACGCCAGCTTTGAAATCCCCGTCATCGCAAATCCTTTTCTTTCATAGAAAGCCCTAGCAGGGAGATTATCCCGAAATACCCATAGTACCACTTCTGAATATCCAGAATTCTTGATATCCATCAAAACTCTATCCATCATCTGACTACCATAGCCCTTGTGCCAATTGTCAGATAAACTGTGAATACAAATAAGTTCTGCTTTCCCGACAAGTTCGGAGTCTCTTGCTGCATCCCAATATGCAATGCAATGAGGTTTTCCGTCCACAGTGAGAAGATATCCATTTCCCTTATTCTCATCTAATAGCCTCTGATACATAGAGGTCGCTCGTTCAATATTAGTACATTTTGTTAATGTCTCAGCATCAAGGATGCTCGTAAAAGCTGCTTTCCAGCTTTCAGTTTGAATATAAGCAAGCATACTAGCATCTCCTTGCTGTACTTTTCGAATAACCGCTTCCATTTCCATTCCTCCTCATTTAATTTGATGTTGTACAATGTCTTGTCGTATCCTTCAGCCGCTCCGCGACATGTAATATTTCCAAGTATTCTCTAGAATTCATGTATTCCCTCTCTAGTAATCATTTTTCCTTCCTCCCTTAAAATGGTCCACTACTCTAGTGGAAGCCAATCCAACACTTTCTTAATCTGGCTATCCCAGAAATCCCAGTCATGTCCATAGTCATCCTCGTCCCAAGTAACCTTGATTCCCTTCGACTCTAAATAATCACGGAATGCGATGTTTGCAGGCATCAAATCATCCTGTGTTCCACAGGCCATATATATGTGCGGTACGCTGCGGCCTGCTGCCAGCATGTCTTCCACTGCTACCCATGGATTCTTATCTGTTTTGGATGCCTCTTCAATATTGTCGAATAGTCCGATGTTGGCCTCTTCCGAAGTATCTTCAAAAATATGCACCGCAGCAGAAAGTCCGGCTACATAGCCAAACGTATCGGAGTATACGATTCCGTTGCGAAGGGCTCCAAATCCTCCCATGGACAACCCAGCGATATAGGTATCCTCCCGCTTATCGGAAAGTGGAAACATGCGCCTTGTAATCTCCACCAACTCTTGTCCGATGAAAGTTCCGTAATCGTTCCATGGTGTTCTGGAGTTAAAATAGAATGCATTGTCTCCCGATGGCATGACCACCGCCAGGTTTTTCTCCTCCGCCCACTTCTGAATACGGGTCTGACTCACCCAATCCGTATAATTACCCAAAAGACCGTGCAACAAATATAAGGTTTTATACTTGCGCTTTGGACCATTTAGGTAGCGATCCGTGTCTGCATCAAATCGGTCCACCGGTAGAATCACGTTCAGTGGAACCGTACGAAATAATGCCTTTGATAAATAGTTTACTTGAATTAATGCCATGTTATTCCTCCTTCATTTGCTCACCCATTGTTCCGGTTTATCTTGGTGACACGAACAATTGTGATAAAAACAACAACTAAATCTTTCCTTTATTTTGGACAACTACCAAATATATGGAATCACTTTATACTTCACTTTAGATTTATATTCTTTGTATCCCTCAAGGCCTTCCTCAAGAACTGCTTCCTCATTCTTCATTCGCTTTGCAATAATCGGAATATAGAACAGTAGAATTCCAAATGAAAACAGCGAATCAAGGATAATTCCCATTGAGAGGAACAAAACAAGCGTTGCTGAATACATTGGGTGACGAACAATGCCGTATAATCCGGTATCAATTACTTTTTGATTTTCCTGTACTTCGACCGTTCGGGAAAGGTATGTATTCTCCTTTAGGACCTCCGCATACATGGCATATGCCAATAGAAAAAACACCGTCCCGACAATAACCGCTACGTTCGGGAGCAAAAACCACTGAAACCGGAAGTTAAGCCCAGCAACAATAAACGCCGCCAAAAACATCACCCCACTACAAACCACAACAGACTTCTGCTCTTTTTCCTCTTCTTTGGCATTCAGGCGCTTTTTTAAAAGACTCGGATTCTTGAATATCAAAATGATTCCTGCAATAAGCATTGGAATAAACAAAACAGCCATCAGCAGCCATCCGTTTGGATAGAATGCTGTCCCTGCCGGGACAAAAAGAAGCACTCCAAACAGTAGTAATCCCAACACATATTTTCCAATTGCCTGTAATAATAGTTTGCTTGTCATACTGTCCTCCACCAAATTACATCCGTCTAAGAATTATTATTCCGCCATCAGTTACGAGCACAAACACATTGCCGTCATAATTGAATCCACAAGTATATAATCCATAATTCTGATAGACTAACACCGAATTATTATTCGAAATAAATCTAACACTTGTCATATTGTTATCCAGAGTTTCAACAGCTATTTTTCCTGATAAGCCTGAGAAATCATTCAATTTCCCGCCATACTGTCCTACAATCTGCAATTCTTCATCTGGTAGTGTGTCACAATATGCGATTAATTCATCCTCATCATATTCAACATTACAGTCATTGATTGTACCTGTATCCACATCTACAATCGTTGCTTTTTGGCTAGATATTATTAGTAGCTTCGTAGGACATTTTTCTGAAAAAGCTAACCACTCAAATCCCCCAACGGAAAAAGACGTTACAAATTCCCAACCAGGTATAGATTTAAGCGTTTCTATTGTTTCTATATATCTCATGTATTCACCTAAATAAATCCCTATTTGTTAATTTCACTATCTTCAATTATACAGAATTCACATCCAGTAAGGAATATACAATTCAAAACAATAACAAAAAAAGTCAGCTATCTCTTTCGAAATAACTATTTTATCTAACGTTCAACATTCAATTAGGAAGAGTGCTGCCAAATCTACAATCGACAAACTTTGTCATTCTAGCAATTCTCGGATAATATCATCCCAATAACTAAGATATAACATATGTCCGACATCGTTTATCACATGAATACTCTTCACCATATAAGCCGATTTAAGATAGTCTACAAACGACATTGGTATAGTCGTGTCTTCTTTTCCATGCCAGACATACACGGGAATATCTTTGGAAATTGTGATCTTATCTCGTTTCTGACATAATGCATACGCATCATAACACACACCAAGGCCATCATTGGCAACAGCATTCAGAATCGTATTTTTAATCATTTCAGGATTTTCTTCCATGAACTTCTTTTCAATCTCCGGAAGCGTTTTCATATTTGCTGCCAATTGTTTCTCATAGTTCCCAGTAATGCTTTTTGCCATCTGTTTAAAATAGAATCTGGAGAATCCTTTAAATCTAAGAGAAAGTATTGTAATAAACTTACACTGTCCTTTTACGATACCATTTGTATCTGGACAATTAAGTGGGATCATGCTTCCTATCAGCGATACAGCTTTTACCATATCAGGAAACATCCCGGCAAAAACTTGTGCATAATATCCACCGGCACTGTGTCCTATCAATTTAACGGAGGTAACGCCATGCTTTTTCAAAGTATGATATACGGCTTGCAGAAAACTCTCCATTGAATAATATGGAACAATATCTGAATCACCTACACCAGGTCGGTCAAACGAGACAATGCATACTTTATCATTTTCTATAGACGGGAAATACTCTTTCGATCCGGTGAATCCATGAAAAAAAAGAAGGACCTCTTCTTTCCACTCGTTAAATCTGATATATGATAAATGTTTCCCATCTATTGTTTCCGTTTCTTTATAAAACATTCTTTTTTACTCCATTCATATCCTTTTTTATAACTTCATAAACTATCTTGGCAGCCTTAATTTCATCCTAATTTGGATGCCCTTTTGATATTCCACCTATTAGTTTCAATGGACCAAACGTATCATACCCAGCGCATCCATAGCTTCCTTCGACTTTACAATTCTTGTTCTTCAGTACTTCCTTAATATGATCACAATAATGAGTACTTCTTAAATTTCTATTTCCACAAGTATAAAGAAGAAATACACTTTTATTAGATGGAAACTTTTCACTTGCAACAAACCTTTCTATATTCCTATATAATCTACCAAATGCAACACCTGAAGCAATACCTATTAAGTCATATTCTTCAAAATTAATATGCTCTTTATCAACATTTTTATCAGCAATATTACACAGGTCACAGCCCCACTCTTCTTCTATGGCATCAACCAATTTGAAAGTATTACCGTGATGCTTTGACTCATATATTATCAATGTTTTCATCTATTTTATCCCTTTCATTAATCAAAATTTTAATTCGACAAATTCGAATTTAACGAGCCATTGCTTGTTCTATAGCCCATCTTTGCATCTCTAAATACATCTTATTTTCAATATCTTCAACTTTAACAAATTTAAAAATATGGTCAGGTTCAACTGGTTCTTTTACCTTATCCAATAGTTTTCCAACATAATATGTCTGAATAGGATGAAAATATCCTATCGTCGGATGTAGCATGTAGGTTTCTGCAGAACCAACTTTTCCACCAATTTCAACCTCATATCCAGACTCTTCTAAGCATTCACGTTTAATGCATTGAAAATCTGTTTCATCGGCATCCAAACCTCCGCCTAATAAAAAATAACCTTTTGGCGTTTCTACGACACCAACTTCATTTCCTTTAACCGGAATAATATAAGCGCCTATTCTATCTTTATATTCTTTATCTTCTTTTGTGCCCAAAATCTTATGCATCATTACCTCCACAAACTCCGATTTATAGTTTTCTTCCCATTTCTATTCTCATATCATGATTTTCCGGATCATGATTAGAATAAGCATATCGATCAAATCCGATTATCTCAAAT